>NZ_JBFRCS010000004.1:0-235303 GCF_052113185.1 Leifsonia sp. YAF41 | reverse complement strand
GGTGGTGGCGCGCGGCGAGCCAACCTCTGGTCGCTAGTCGCCCACCGACACAAACCCGACGACGACCCGCAGTCACGACTCGCGCGCCGCGAGGCCGCACCGTGCGATCCGCCCCGATTGGGGAGCGCCGCTCAACGGCTTGCACCGATAGTGTGGCTCGAGCCTGGAGGGAGGCATCCGTCATGACCTACAACTCTCAGAGTTCGAGACCGCCCGCAGTAGACGAGACTCGAGGAACGATCTTCGCGCTCGCGATCGTTCCACTCGGGGTCATCGCCTGGTGCATACTCTGGAACTTCGGTTTCATCGCGTCGATTGTCGGATTCGGTGTCGCACTCGGTGCCGTGTTCCTCTATCGAATGGGCTCAGGGGGTCAGGTCACGCGTGGAGGAGCTATCCGAATCGCCGTACTCACGATTCTGACGCTCGGTCTCGCATTCTTCGCGGGGATCGTGCTCGACGCCCTTCAGGGATACAGCGCGGCGAGTGGGGAAACCCAGATGGCGCTCGTCACCAATCCACTGTTCTGGAGCGACTTCTTCGCGGTGTTGGGGGAACCGGACGTGCTCGGTAGTTACCTGCCAGACTTCGGGCTTGCGTTGCTGTTCGGAGTGCTTGGCTGCTTCAGTGTGCTGCGGACCGCGTTCCGCGAGGCTGCAGCTCCGGCAGCCGTCGACGCTGCCGATCCCGCTGGCCCAGCGGCAGTCGACCCCGCCGTAGACCCTCAGACTCCTCGCGCCTAGCTCGCATTCTTCTTCGGTCCCTCGAGCTCCGCTAGCCTGGAATCGGCCTCGTTCTCACGGCGAAGCCGACCTGACTCGGCAGCACGGCCGAGCAAACTTCACGCGAGGGCACGCCACAATGACACACGCCAACGGCACGTTGCCGGACACATCGACGGCTTCCCCGCTCACGCCACGCGCTGCGACGTTCGGCTACGTCGTCACCCTCGGCGGGTTCGTTCTCGCCCTCTGGATCTGTTTCGGCCGATTCCTCTTCGGCATCGGCGGCTCAYTGACCCCGATCTACGTCGTCACGATCGGATTCCTGGTCGCGACACTTCACTTCTTCGCCGGGCGCGCCATCAGCCGCACGGCCCGACTGGGGCGCAACACCCGGCCTTCGACCGTCGCGATGATCTGCATCGCCTGGTTCACAGGCATCCTGCTTGGTCTGATGATTCCGGATGTCACGGCGGAGGGACTGCAGACAATCGTGAGTGGGGCAGTCGAGCCGGGGCTCGGCATCGCAATCGGGTTGGCGAACCCGCTCGGGATCATCTGTCTGGCGACGTCGATCGCGGCCGTCGCCCTCGCGCACGGAGATGCGAAGGGCCGACCGGAGATCGAAGAAGACTGACAAGACCCTCGCGCATCCGCACAATCTGGCACAGAATCAAAACGTCAATCCGACAGGTTCACCGCACTGATGCGCAATGAGGAGACGAAACGATGACGACACGACTCAACCCCTACCTGAGCTTTCGCGACAAGGCACAGGAAGCGATGGATTTCTATCACTCGGTTTTCGGGGGTGAGCTGACGCGCAGCACATTTGGCGAGTACCAGATGGGCGACGACACCGAGAAAGACAAGATCATGCACTCCCAGCTGCTGACCGAGAGCGGGCTCTGTCTGATGGGCGCCGATACCCCCAACGAGATGGAGCACACCCCGGGCATGAACGGGTCGATCTCGATTAGCGGGGGTGACGAAGCAGAATTGCGGGGCTACTGGGACAAGCTGCGGGATGGCGGAGTGGTCTCCCTTCCGCTCGAGAAGGCGCCGTGGGGCGACAGCTTCGGCATGTGCATCGATAAGTACGGCGTCAACTGGCTGGTCAACATCAACGGTACGCCGGCAGCGTAGTAGCCAGGTCGGCGGCGATCCTTTGTCGGCCGGTCAGGATTCCGGCACGACCTCTGCGGGCGACTTGTCGGGCCGCCACCCCCGCCAGGTGGGGTGGCGCAGCCGGCCGGCCGCCGTCCATTCGGCAAACTCAACCTCGCCGACCAGCGACGGACGCACCCAGTGGGCTGTGTGCGCGTCGAGCTCGGGGATGTCGGCAAACGGGTTCCCGGCCTCGGCCAGCGGGGTGAGGCGCGCGGCGATCTCGACGAGATCGCGGTCACTGAATCCGGTGCCGACCCGGCCGACGAAGCGCAGGAGATCGCTGTCGGGGCCGCTGGTGTCGGGGATGCCGAGCAGCAGCGCGCCGATCATCCCGGCACGTTGCCCCTTGCCCGGCCGCCAGCCGCCGATCACCACCTCCTGAGTGAGATGCAGTTTGAGCTTGATCCACAGCCGGGAGCGGCGACCGACCGCGTACGGTGACTGGCGTTCCTTCGCCATCACTCCCTCCAGCCGAAACTGGCGGCTCGCGTCCAGCGCCGCGGCCAGGTCACCGACGAAGGCCGGCGGCGCCTGCACCGCGGCGTTTGACGTGAGCGCGGCGTCCAAAGCACGTCTCCGCTCGTCGTAGCTGTCTTGAGTGAGCGGCTGTTCGCCGAGCTCTAGCAGGTCGAAAACAAAGTAGCGCACCGGTGTGCGCCGCGCGGCGGCCCGCACATCGATCGGATCAGTCAGCTTCATGCGGGTCTGTAAGACCCCGAAGTCGGGCCGTCCGGTGACGTCGAGGGCGACGATCTCCCCGTCGAGCACGGCGGATGCGACGCCCGGGTCGACCGCGGCGAGCACGCTGTCGACCAGCTCGGGATACGACGCGGTGACGTCGTTGCCGTTGCGGGTGAGAAACCGCACGCCCGGTGCTGACCCGCCCCGGGAGAGGTAGCCCACGGCTCGGATGCCGTCCCACTTCATCTCGAACGCCCAGTTGCCCTCGTGGACATCCGTTTCAGTGCCGGAGGTCGCGAGCATCGGAGCGTAGCGTTTCGTGGTCGGCCGACTTCGGGGGAGCGATGCCGGGGAGCGAGGGCGGTGCCACGATGACGCCTCGTCGCCAGCGCCCGCGGCGCCGGCCGCCGGCGTCGCCGTCGCGTCGACAGGTTTCATCAAATGGATCAGCCAATTCTTGTCGGTCGGCTGCCCGCCTCCCGTTTTGATCAGCGCGAACCGGCGGCTTCCGCCCAGGCCGCCGCCCGGTTCGCCGTGCAGCGTGACGATGACCTCGGTGTCGCGCCACTTCTCGAGTTCGTAGTCGCCGCTGTCCCAGATGCGAATGGTGCCGGCCCCGTACGCGCCCGCCGGAATGGTTCCCTCGAAATCGCCGTACTCCAGAGGATGGTTCTCGGTGCGCACCGCCAGATGGTTGGTGGCCATGTCGGTGGGCACTCCCTTCGGCAGCGCCCACGAGGCGAGCACTCCCTCGTGCTCGAGCCGCAGGTCGAAATGTAGAACCCGGGCGTCATGCTCGTGAATGACAAAGGAATGGCCAGCGGTCGGCGGCGGTACGCCGGCCGGGATCGGCTCAGGGGTCGGGGCCGTGCTCCGCTTCGACCGGTACTCGGTGAGGGGGTCGTGATCGGTAGTGGTCACGTTGGCGGCGGGAGCGGCGGAAGGCGCCGCGGCGGGAGTCGTGGCGGGCAGCGGCACCGCGCCCGGGATCCAGATCGCGGCATCCGCTGGCTGGGGCGCCTCGCTCACGCGTGCCAGCGGGTCGCCTCGCCGCTTGACCCGCTTGAGCACCTCGCGGTAGTCGAGCTGGGCGAGATCGGGCGATTTCAGCTCGCCCCAGCGACGCGGCGCCGCCACGAACGGATGCGCGCGCCCACGCAGCGAGTAGGGCGCGATGGTGGTCTTCGCCGCGTTGTTCTGGCTCCAATCGACGAACACCTTTCCGGGCCGCAGCGCCTTGCTCATGGAGCTGACGATCAGATCGGGATGGTCGGCTTCCAGCGCGCGGGCCAGCTCATGGGCGACATCCGCGACCTGGTCAGAGGTCTGACGCCGGTCGAGGGCGGCATAGAGGTGGATGCCCTTGCTCCCGCTGGTCACCGGCACCGGGTCGAGGCCCATCTCCCGCAGAATCGCCCGAGCGTAGCGGGCGACGTCGGCGCACTCGACTAGGCCGACGCCCTCTCCGGGGTCGAGATCGAGCACCAGCCGGTCGGGATTGCGGGGCGCGCCGCCGCGCCCGAACTGCCATTGCGGCACGTGAATCTCGAGGGCGGCGGTCTGGCCGAGCCAGGTCAGGGTCGCGAGGTTGTTCACCAATGGGTACTCGTTGACGTGATCCGAGTGCTGGATCGACCGCCGCGTGACCCACGACGGAGTGGCCTCGTCGAGGTTCTTCTGAAAGAACGACTGCTCGGGATGCTTGGCGGTTCCGACGCCGTGCACCCAGCGTTTGCGGGTAGCCGGGCGGTGGGCGGCGTGAGTGATCAGAAACTCGGCGATCTCGGCGTAGTAGCCGAGCACATCGGCTTTGGTGGTACCGGTCTCGGGGTACAGCACCTTGTCGAGGTGGGTCAGCTTCAGGCGGTGGCCGTCCACGGTCACCGTCTGCGTCTGGTGCGCCGCGTGCGCATCATTCGTGTGCTGCCCCGTGGCGCCCATGCAGCAAGCATGCTCCCGGCTGCCCGGGAAACCTAGCGAGCAGCCCGGCATCGGTGTCTACTTGAACCGTGAGATCGATTTGGAAGGGCGCCATCACCTTCGGGCTCGTCAACGTGCCGGTCGCGGTCTATGGCGCGACCGAGGATCACGACATCGAGCTGCATCAGGTGCACGACGCCGACGGCGGGCGCATCCGTTATCAACGTCGTTGCGAAATTTGCGGCAAAATCGTGGCCTACGAGAACATCGACAAATCGTTCGAGAGCGCGGAAGGGACCGTCGTTCTCACCGACGCCGACTTCAAGTCGCTGCCCGAGGAACGCAGCCGGGAGATCGACGTCGTGTCGTTCGTGCCCAACGAGCAGATTGACCCGATCATCTTCGAACGGAGCTACTACTTGGCCCCCGACGGCAAATCGTCGAAGGCGTATGTGCTGTTGCGACGCACGCTCGAAGCCACCGACCGCACGGCAATCGTGCATTTCGCGCTGCGGCAGAAGACGCGCTTGGGCGCACTGCGAGTGCACGGCGACGTGCTGCTCCTGCAGTCCCTGCTCTGGGACGACGAGGTGCGGGAGGCGAGCTTTCCGGCGCTGGATGAGCGCGTCTCGGTCTCCGACAAAGAGCTGGAGTTGTCGCAAGCCCTGGTTGAGTCATTCGCTGCCGACTTCGCGCCGGAACAGTTCACCGACGACTACCAGGTGCAGTTGCGCGACCTGATCGAGGCGAAACTGGCGGCCGGCGACACCGTGAAGTTCGAGGAAACGGTGGGTGCCGACACCGGCGAGGGCGGGCAAGGCGAGGTTCTCGACCTGATGGAGGCACTGCGCCGCAGCGTCGAGCGCAGCCGCTCGGGCGAGAAGACTCCGATCGAGAAGAAACGGGCGGCACGCGGGGCCGCGAAGTCGAAGAAGTCGTCGGCGTAGGCGCGTTCCTTCGCCGTCGAACCGTGAGAAGAGACGCTATTTCGCGCAGTAATCCAGTCATTTCTCACGGCTCGCGAGCGGATGCCGGCGATCTAGTCGTAGACGCGCACGAGCTCCCATTCGGCGCGACCGGTGCGCCGCACATCGAAGACGCGTGAATCGCCGGTGCCTGACGTTCCCTGGAAGCGCCAGCCGATGATCGGTTCGGGCGGGTGGGTGATTCCGTCGAACAGGTAGTCGGGAGCGCCGCGGAGCGGAGTGGGGGTATCGGTCACGACGTAGCGGATGCCGCGCCAGACGAGCCGCACGGGAACGCCGCGTTCGCTCCACACGGTGACGGTATCTGCGGTGTGGACGATCATGGTGACTCCTCAATCAACTCGAATGTATGTTCGATTGTTAACGAGGATAGGCGCATTGCTCGTGAAACGCCAAGAGGCAACCCTCCCGTTGATCGAGGAGCGCCCGACGGAGTCGGCCGTGTCTCGAGATCTCGCGAGCCGATCTCCGAACGCGATTACGTCTGAGGATTCGCTCGCGGGGTCTCGAGACGCTCGCTGGCGCTCGCTCCTCGACCAACGGGGTGCCCGAGACGGTCGGTGGCTCGTCAGAGCCGGTCGTGCTCTGCGTCCGCGCGCGGAATCAGGGGCACGGCCAAGGCCGGGCAGAGTGCCGCCGCCGCGAACGCAATCGGGAAGCCGGCCAGGCCGATGAGTGCTCCGATGCCGGGTCCGACGAGCGACGCGGCGATGAACTGGCCGGTGTTCTGCGCGCCGAGCGCGCGGCCGGCCCAGGCGGGTCCGGCCATCTCGGCCACCGAGGTGAAGGCGAGGCCGTTGTCGGCGACCGACACGGTGATGGCGATCACAAAGACGACGGCCGCCGCTCCCCACTGCGCAGCATCCAGTGCGGCGAGCACGAGCATCACGGCCGCGGCGGCCCAGGCGACCCAGCGGAGCGGGCGCACGCGGCTGCCCACTTGGTCGCTGAGCACTCCGACGCCGATGCGGCCGACGGCGCCGATGAACTGGGCGGATCCGACGAGCACGCCGGCCGCGAGCGGTTCCCAGTGCAGTTGCGTGACCAGCCAGACGAGGCCGAACGTGGACAGCGTGAACTGGGGTACGACGAGCAAGATCGACACCGCATGGATTCGCCACAAAAAGCTGCTCGCGCGGTAGGGATTCGCGGAACGCACGCCGGCATCCGTCGCCGACGCCGGGGTGCGCGGCGGATTCACGATTGCCACCGCGCAGACGACGGCGAGAAGTGCGGTCAGGATCAGGGGCACGTAGAGGGCCGCGGCGACGCCCGCAGAGCCGGCGATCACCGGGATGGTCACCGCGGCGACTGTCACGCCGAGCGGCTGTGACATCTGGCGGATGCCCATGGCGAGTCCGCGGCGATTCTTCGGGAACCAGCCCACCACGACGCGCCCGCTCGCCGCATTGGTGCTTGCCGCGGCCATGCCGCCGAGCAAAAAGAACAGGCCGAGCATGACGTAGCCATCGGCGAAGATGGCCCCCACGGCGGCGAGCGCGGTGAGTGCGAGGCCGCCGGCGATCACCCAGCGTTCGCCGATGCGGTCGGCCAGGGCGCCCCATGCGATCAGGGTGAGAACCATGCCGATCGTGGGGGTCGCGGCGAGCAGCCCGGCCTCGGCAAAACTGAGGCCGCGCTCGGTGTGCAGCAGGGTGATGAGAAAGGTGGGGGCGCTCACGAACACGGTGCCGGCGGTCTGGGCGGCCACGCCGAGGCCGAGCATGCTCCAGGCGCGAACGGCGTTCGGCATGCGCTCGGGGCGGCGGGTGGCGGTCGAGGTCGAGATCGTTTGCGTCACTCTGTCGGCTTTCTCTTCGGGAGCGCTGTCGGTGGCCGAACCTGTCGCGACCCCGTGGGTCGATCTCAGAATCCGGCTCGCAACTGCGCCGAGAATTACGGTACACCACTTTGGGATACCAAGATGGTGCACCATAATGGGGGCATGGAGACGCCGGCGCACACCCCGCACATTTATGACCGCATGCGAACGGCGATTCTCGACCTGGACTTGGCTCCGGGGGAGAGCGTGACCGAGCGCGGGCTCGAAACTCTTTTCCACACGTCACGCACGCCAGTGCGGGCGGCGTTGCTCAGTCTGCAATCCGACGGACTCGTGCAGCGCGTCGGTCGCGGCTGGATCATCGCCCCCATCGACCTCGCTGAGATTCGTGCGCTCGCGGAGTGGCGGGAATCGGTCGAAACCGCAGCGGTGCGTCTTGCCGTGCGGCGCGCGAGCGACGTGGAGATCGAGGCGCTCTCCGCGCTACTCGATGCGGCGCGGCCGGCCGACGACGGGGAAGAGGGGGTGCGAGCCGGAAGCGAGTTCCATGTCGATCTCGCGCACCTCTCGAGCAATCAGTTCATGGCGAACGCGACGGCGGATGCGATGACGCGGCTGTCGCGCACACGCTGGCTCGAGGTGCGCACTCCCGACGCGCGTGAGCGAGCCTGGCAGGAGCACCGCGACATCGTCGATGCGGTGCGTGCCCGCGATGCCGAGACCGCTGCCCGCCTGGTGGCCGAGCACATCCGTGGCACCAATGAGCGTTTGCTGGAGTCCCTCACGGCCGAGCGTCGCCGGCTCCGTGGGCGCGGGCTGTCGATCATCAGCGGCGAGGCCGAATAGTCGGTCTCGGTGGTCGAGCCTGTCGAGACCAGGTGACGTGGTCGAGCGGCTGAATCAGGCCGTGGCGTGCTGCGCTGACGGCGCCGACTGCTCGAGCCGCTCGAGGATCGCGCTCGACGCAGCCGCGAATGCGGTGAGCTGCTCCTCGCTGAGGGCGCTCGCGAAGTAGCGCTCGACGGCCGCCTCGTGGCAGAGCCGGGCCGCGGCAAACGCCGTCTTGCCGGCATCGGTGAGACGGATGTCCACGCTCCGCGAGTCGGTCGCGCAGGTGTCGCGGCTGACCAGGCCGCGTTCCTCCATGCGCTTGAGCTGGTGCGAGAGGCGGCTCTTCTCCCAATCCAGACCGCAGCGCAGCTCGAGGGAGCGGAGTGTCTGCTGTTTTGCCTCGGTGAGCGCGAGCAGCACCTCGTAGTCCGGCTCGGAGAGTCCGGTGCTGCGCGTGAGTTCCCGGTTGATGCGACCGGTGAGTTGAGCGCGGAGTCCTTGATAGGCGGTCCAGGCATGCTGGGCGGCGGTCGGCTGCCGGGTACCCGAGTCCGGGGTGGTGTGCGTCTGCATGGCCATGGAATAACTCTACGCGAATGTGGTTGATACATCTACAAAATAGTTTTATGGTTGATGTAACAACCTCAACGGGAGAAGGAAACATGCAACTCGGCGCCTACAGCTTCGGTGACGTTCAGGCCGACCCGCAGGGTCGCCTCGGCTCGACGGCCGACGCCATCCGCAATCTGTTTGACGCGATCACGCTGGCGGATGCCGCGGGCCTGGATTACTTCGGCGTCGGCGAGCACCACACCCGGGAAATGCCGGCTTCGGCGCCCGCCACCGTGCTGGCCGCGGCGGCCGGTGCGACGAAGAACATCACCCTCGGCAGTTCGGTGACGGTGCTCAGTACCGAAGACCCCGTGCGCGTGTTCCAGCAGTTTGCGACGATCGATGCCATTTCCGGCGGCCGCGCCGAGATCACCGCCGGGCGCGGCTCGTCGGTCGAGTCATTCCCGCTGTTCGGTTTCAGCCTGGGCGACTACGACGACCTCTACGCCGAGAAGCTGGAGCTGCTGCTCGCGCTCAACGAGAACGAGCGCGTGACCTGGAACGGAACGTTTCGCCCAGCGCTCGACGACGCCCTGATCGTGCCGCGCCCGGTGAACGGAACCCTGCCGATCTGGCTCGGCACCGGCGGGAACCCGAGTTCATCGATCCGCGCCGGAAAGCTCGGCCTGCCCGTGGCGTATGGCATCATCGGCGGCTACGCCGACCGGTTCGCGCCGCTCACCGAGCTCTACCGGCAGACCGCGTTTCGCGCCGGTCACGACGCATCCACCATCAAGGTGGCCGTCGCGAGCCCCGGCCTCGTCGCGCCCACGTCGCAGGGCGCCAAAGACATTTACTACGAGGCCTGGTTCCGCATGATGACCGAGCTCGGCAAGCTGCGCGGATTCCGCCCGCCGACCCGCCCCGAGTTCGACGCGCAAGCCAACGGTCGCGGTGCGATCCTCGCCGGCAGCCCGAGCGAGGTCGCCGATCGCCTGATCACCCTGCACCAGAGCCTCGGGCACACCCGCCACATTCTGCAGATGGACGTCGGCAACCTGCCGCAGGCCACCTTCCTGCAGTCCATCGAGCTACTGGCGACCGAGGTGCTCCCGGCCGTGCGCCAGGAGCTCGGCGAAGACAGCATCGAACTCGTTGGTGCTGCTGAAATCGGTGCTTCTGAAGGAGGCGCAGCATGAGCGGTGTGAAATCGATTGCCGTGCTCGGCGTCGGACGAGTCGGCAGCGCCGTTGCCCGGGCCGCGATGAAAGCCGGCTACACAGTGACGGTCAGCGCCTCGGGTGACCCCGACGACATCCGTCTCTTGACCGAAATCGTCATTCCGGGTGCGACACCGATGTGGGCAGYGGATGCCGCCCGCGGGGCCGACCTCGTCGTGCTCGCGGTGCCGCTGCACAAATTCCGCGCGTTGCCGGCCGTCGCCCTCGCCGGCAAAACGGTGATCGACTCGATGAACTACTGGGCGCCGGTCGACGGCTCGATCGACGAGTTCGACGAGGATCCGCGCTCGACGAGCGAGGTCGTGCAGGAGTTCTTGGCCGCCGCGCACGTGGTCAAGTCGCTCAACCACATCGGCTATCACGAGCTCGAGGCCGACGATCGGCCGATCGGATCCGCCGATCGGCGCGCGCTGGGTCTCGCCGGCGACGATGCTGCGGCCAAAGCAATCGTCGCTGAGTTCATCGAACGTCTCGGCTACGACAGCATCGATGCGGGGGAGTTGGCCAGTGGGCGGCACTTCCACCCCGGAACCGCGGTTTTCGCGGGCCGGCACAGTGCGGCCGAGTTCGAGGCGATCCTCGCCGGCGTGGCCGGGGCATCCGCTTCGGGCGATGCGCACGGGTCGGATGCCCTCTTGGTGGGCGTCTGAACCCTCGATATCGTTCGCCGAACCGTGGCGAATGACCATTCTTGAGCGTCGTGAATGGTCATTTGCCACGGCTCGCGGCGGTGAACTACCGATAGCGTGATGAATCATGTCAGGGAAGCCAGCACTACGCAGGGGCGCGACGGATGCGTCGGCACCCGTCAGTGGCGATCGGCCGGTCGACGACCGCTCGGTGGCCGCCCGCCTGTTTGCGATCATCGACGCATTCACGACGCCGATCGCCGCGTCGCTCACCCTGACGGCGATCGCGGAGCGGGCTCGTCTGCCGCTGTCGACGACGCATCGACTCGTCGCCGAATGGGTCAACTGGGGCGGGCTCACCCGTCAAGACGACGGGCGCTATGCGCTCGGATTGCGCCTCTGGGAGATCGGGGTACAGACCCCGACCGCGCACAATCTGCGCACCATCGCGTTGCCGTACCTTGAGGACCTCTTCGAAGTCTCCCGCGAGCATGTGCACCTCGCGATCCTCGACGGGCACGACGCCCTTTATCTCGAAAAACTCTCGGGGCACAGTCCCGTGCGCATCATTTCCCGGGTCGGCGGGCGGCTGCCGCTGCACTCGACGGGGGTCGGGCTCGTGCTGCTGGCGTACGCGCCGATGGATGTCATCCAGGCCTATCTCGGCACCGCGCTGCAACGCTTCCTCCCGCAGACCGTCAGTTCGCCCGACGAACTGCGGCGGCGATTGGCTGAGGTCAGGGTGCAGGGCGTGGCACGGATGTCCGACGAGATGACCGTCGGGTCGAGTTCGATTGCCGCTCCGATTCGAGACAGCACCGGCCTCGTCGTTGCTGCCGTGTCGACGGTGACGCGTTCGGGCACGCCGGTTGATCCGGCCCAGGAGCTGGCCGTGCGCGTAGCGGCGCAGGGGATCAGCCGCGCGCTCGGGTATCGGCGACCCACAAGCTGACGGCGACTTCATCGTTGGTTGAGGAGCAGCCGACGGAGGAGGCCGCGTCTCGAAACCACGCGAGCCAATCCTCGAACTGATGTTGCGTCTGGAGGGAAGCTCGCGAGGTTTCGAGACGCTCGCTGGCGCTCGCTCCTCAACCACCGAAATGGCTCGCGCTTTAACCCAACGCACCAACCAACAGGGGTGCTCCCTTTTCCGTAATGAACTTCCGGCTCATATGACCCTGAAGTTCAATACGAAAAATTGGGTCCCCGCCTTGTCGAGCGACGCGTGACGTAGCAAGGCAAAGCAGGTGATTCTTCCACTGAGTGGAAACCCGCAACCCGGCGTGCGGAGCAAACCAGAAACTAGGGCGACCCTGTCACCGTTGCTAGGAAGGCTCCCTCGTGCCCCACCATTCCACCCGCGTCGCCATCATCGGAGCCGGCCCCTCCGGACTGCTGCTCAGCTGGGCGCTCCGCGACGCCGGAATCGACTCGATCGTGGTCGAGAATCGCTCGCTCGACTACGTGCTCGCGCGCATCCGCGCCGGTGTTCTCGAGCAGGGCTCCGTCGAAACGCTCACCCGGCTCGGTCTCGGCGACCGGCTCCAGGCTGAAGGGATGACGCACGACGGCATCTATCTGCAGTTCGGCGGCGAGCGCCACCACGTCGACTTCAACGCGCTGATCGGTCGCACGGTCACGGTGTACGGGCAGCAGGCAGTTGTCACCGACCTCGTCGCCGCACACAACCAGGCCGGCTCCGCGATCTTCTATGAGGCGGCGGATGTGGCGGTGCACGACCTCGAGTCCGACAGCCCGCGCGTCACCTTCAGTCACGACGGTGAGGAGCACGAGATCAGCGCCGACTTCATCGTGGGGGCCGACGGTTTCCACGGCGTCTGCCGGGCGTCCATCCCGACCGACCAGATCGAACTCCACGAACGCGCGTACCCGTTCGCCTGGCTCGGAATCCTCGCCGACGTCGCGCCGTCGTCGGACGAGCTCATCTACGCGCTGCACGACGATGGTTTCGCCATGCACTCGATGCGTTCACCGCAGGTCTCCCGGTTCTACCTGCAGGTCGACCCGACCGACGACATCCAGAACTGGTCGGATGCCCGCATCTGGCAAGCCCTGCAGACCCGGCTCGGCCTGCCCGGCTGGACCCTGCACGAGGGAACGATCACCGAAAAGTCGATCACCCCGATGCGCAGCTTCGTGGCCTCGCGGCTGCGGTATCGCAGCCTGTTCCTGGTCGGCGATGCCGGTCACATCGTGCCGCCGACCGGGGCCAAGGGCCTCAACTCGGCGATCTCCGACGTGACCCAGCTGGCCGCCGCGCTGGTCGAGCACTACGCCGGAGACGACACCAAGCTTGACGGCTACAGCGAGGAGGCGCTCGCCCGGCAGTGGCGTGTGCAGCAGTTCTCGCAGTGGATGACCGAAATGCTGCACCGGCACCCGGCCGAAGGCGCTTCGGGCGCAGAGGCCGCCGCATTCGACTACCGCAGCCAGCTCGGCCAGCTCGACTACGTCACACATTCCCTGCACGCGCAGCGGAGCCTGGCCGAGCAGTACACGGGCCTGCCGCTGTAGCTCGCACGGTGCCGAGCGTCGCCGTTCGTGCCGAGAATCGTCGCTCCAGAGGCGATTCTCGGCGAGCCGGTCGCGCTAGCCGCCCACGCCGAGGTTGATGTAACCGAGGTAGCCGCTCGCCGTCGGCTCGATCGTCAGCAGCTGATTCTTCTGCGTGATGATGTTGTCGGTTCCGCTGCCCGCCGAACCGCCATTGAAGGTGTCCCGCCCGGTGTGCTCGCTGTACGGAGCCGTCGCGAAAACCTGCGCGTTCTGCTCGTCGTCGAAGGCCACCTGGGCGGTCAGCACCGTCTTCTTGTCGACGTGCACTTTCAGATGGATGTGCACGGTGCGGCCCGAGTACCAGCCGGGCCAGATCGTCGTGAACTGCACGACCCCGTTCGCGTCGGCCACCTGGGCGCCCCGCAAGTACGTGCCATCGTCGCTCGGAGTGGCTTCGGAATCGCCAGACGTGTAGCTGCCGTCTGTGGTGTCGCCGGAGCCGGCCGGGGCGTCGCCCCCTGCGGGCGGTGCGCCTCCCGCGGGAGGTGCGCCGCCTCCGCCCGGCGGAGTGCCGCCGCCACCTTTCGATGCGCTCTCGAACCCCGAGTAGACGCCCCCGGCATCGCAGTGCCAGATCTCGACGACACTGTTCGGGATCGCGGCGCACGACGCGTCCCAGACGCGAAACGCGATGTCGAGCTGCATGCCCGGCCGGTCTTCGCGGAGGTCGCTCCGAATCGAATCCACGTCGAAGTAATAGGGCCCCTGCGTCACTTCCTCTGTCTCCAAACCGCAGGTGCCCACCGCATCGAGTTTGGCGACGATGTCGCCGGATGCTGTCGTGCTGGGCTGCAGGGTCGCCGAGCCCGTCGAGGTGGTCGCCGTCGCGGTTCCGCCGGCATCCGTGCTGGTGCAGGCGGCGAGCAGCGCGCCGATTCCGATCAAGCCGCCGAGGCCGAGGGCCCGTCGCCGGCTGACGGCGAGGCGGCTCGTCGAAACGTCCTTGTTGAGTGGTGGCATGGTTCCCTCCCGAGAATTGCTGGACAAGCGAGATGAGCTGAGGGAGTCAACCGTGGCGGTCTACTCTCGGCGCCACCTGTCGAAATCCGATGAGCGAGCGATGAGAGAGGCAGACGGGGCGCGTCGCGCGACCTTCACCTGACATCCGACACCCTAAGCTCATGCATCATGGATGCAACGGCGCAGACTCTTCCTCGACGCACGATCGCCGCGTACGCGATCGGTTCTCTCGGCACCGGCGGCTTCGCCACCCTGCCCGGACTCGTGCTGGTCTATTACCTCACCGACACACTGGGTATCGCAGCTCTGGCGGCCGGTCTCGTCGTGACCCTGGCCAAGATCTGGGATGTCGTGATCGACCCGGTGATCGGCGCCCGCAGCGATCACAGCCTGAAGGCCACCGGGTCGCGCCGCCGTTTCATGCGACTCGGCGGCTTGCTGCTTCCGATCTTCTTCATCCTCACCTTCGCGGTTCCGGCCGGACTCGACTCCGTCCCCTCGGTGATCTGGGTGACCCTCGCCTTCCTGCTCTGCGCCACCGCATTCAGCCTGTTCCAAGTGCCCTACATCGCGCTGCCCGCCGAACTCGCCCAGAGTTACGACGACCGCACTCGTCTGCTCACCTGGCGGGTGGTCGTGCTCGCTCTGGCCATCCTGCTCTTCGGTGCCGGCGGGCCGCTGCTGCGCAGCGCGAGTTCCGACCCTCGTCTCGGCTACCTCCTCATGGCCGTGGTCGCCGGTCTGGTCATCGGCATCGGGATGCTCGTCTCGGCCACGGTCGCGCCCCGGGGCCGGCCGGAGCTGCGCCCGCAGCCCGCCGCCGGCGTCGGTCACAACTACCGGGCCAGCATCGGAGTGCTTCGCCGCAGCCAGCCATTTCGCGCCCTACTCGGAACCTTCGTGTTGCAGGGGCTGGCCACCGGGCTGATGCTCGCGGGAGCTCAATATGTGGCGACCTGGGTTCTGCACTCCGAGGATGCGGTCACCTATCTGTTCATCGCCCTGATCGCCCCGGCGCTGTTCCTCGCCCCGGTCTGGGGGCGCATCGCACGGCGCTGGGGCAAGGAGCGCTCGTTCGCCTGGGCGAGCATCCTGTTCGGCGTGGCCGCGCTCAGCATGGTCGCCCTGATCTGGGCACCCGGCGACTGGGTCTATCTGCCGGTCGCGCTCGCCGGGGCGGCCTACGCCGGCATGCAGTCACTGCCGATGGCGATGCTTCCCGACGTGATTTCGCACGATGCCCGGCGGAACGGCGACGGAAGCGCCGGGCTCTTCGGCGGCGTCTGGACGGCCGGCGAGACAACCGGCATGGCGCTCGGCGCGACGGCCCTGACCGTCGTCTTGGCGGCGTCCGGCTACATCGTGTCGGCCGGCAACGCTGCGGTGACCCAGCCGACGAGCGCCGTCGTCGGCATCGTGCTGAGCTTCAGCCTGGTGCCGGCCGTGCTCATGCTGGCCAGCCTGTTCACGCTCGCTCGTTACCGCCTGCGCAAGAGCGACATCGATGCCCCGATCCCGACCGTGGAGGTTCACCCATGACCGATCTGACCGATCTGACTAACGCTGCTGACCGCGCCGACCGCGCCGAGCTGACTGAGCTGACCGAGCAGTCGCGGGAGATCCTCGCCCGGCTCGAGCTGTTGCGCGCCCAGGATGCGCCGACGCACGGCGGCCGCGTGCTCTCCTACGTCTACGACTCAGGTCTGGCCGAACTCGACGAGTTGGCGGCGCAAGCGATCCGCATCATGCAGCCGGTCAACGGACTCGACCCGACGACGTTTCCGTCGGTCGCGAGCATGGAACGCGACGTGATCGGCTTCGCCCGACGGATGCTCGGCGGCGATCCCACTCGAACCGGCGCAGACGACGACGCAGCCACGGCGACAGGTGCCGACACGGAGATCGTCGGCAGCGTCACCACGGGCGGCACCGAGAGCTGCCTGCTCGCGGTGAAAACCTCCCGCGACGTCTGGCGTGCCGCGGGCGGACAGGGCTCCCCGCGCCTGCTCGCCCCGGTCACCGTGCATGCCGCATTCCACAAGGCAGCCCACTATTTCGGGCTCGAACTCGACCTCGTGCCGGTCGACTCCGACGGGCGGGTCTCCGCCCACGATCTGATCGCACGGTTCGGCCCCGACGTGGCCCTGGTCGTCGTCTCGGCGCCGGCCTATCCGCACGCGAGCCTCGACCCGGTGGCCGAGGTCGCTGCCGCGGCATCCGCGGCCGGAATCGCCTGCCACGTCGACGCCTGCATCGGCGGCTGGGTGCTGCCCTGGTGGGGGAGCGATCTGCCCGCCTGGAACTTCGAAGTTCCCGGCGTGACCAGCATCTCGGCCGATCTGCACAAGTTCGGCTACGCCCCGAAGGGCGTTTCGGTGCTGCTGCAGCGCGGTCGGGACCGGCAGCGCGCCCAGTATTTCGCAACGAAACGCTGGCCCGGCTACCCCGTGGTCAACCCGACAATGCTCGGCTCGAAGTCGGCCGGCGCCCTTGCGGCGGCCTGGGCGATCATCCAGCGGCTGGGCGACGACGGGTTCGCGCGCCTGAGCGCCTCGTGTCGCCGGGCGACGGATGCGCTCACGACCGCCGTCAACGCGATCGACGGGCTCCGCGTGGTCGGTTCGCCGGTCGGACCGCTGTTCGCCGTCGCGACCGACGAGTCGGTGCCGGCCGAGCGCCGCGTTGACCCGCACATCTGGGCTGACCGGGTGAAGCAGCTCGGCTGGTTGCTGCAGCAGCAACCCGGGCTCGATCAGTCGGGGCTGGGGGCAGGCGACGCGGTGCAGCTCCCTGCGACGACACACCTGACGATCACTCCCGTGACCGAGTCGGTGCTGTCCGAGCTGATTCCCGTACTGGTGCAGGCCGCCGACGAGGTGCGGGGTGCCGGCCCGATCGACCTGATGCAGCTGCTCGGAGCGATTCCGGGGGTGGCCGACGTGCTTGCAACCGCGGCCGGAGCTCATTCAGGCACGCCTGTCGGTTCGGGCGGGTTGTCGTCTGCACAAGCCTTCGGAGTGCTCAGCCAGCTCGGCATCGGACGTGGCGACTCCGCGCTTCCCGATCAGATGGCCCCGTTGCTCACACTGATCGAGGCGTTGCCCGCGCCGCTGACCGAGCGCCTCTTGATCGAGTTGCTCGCGCGTCTGGTGGAGCCACCTGCATCCGTTGGTTGAGCTTGTCGAAACCTCGTGAGTCAATCCTCGAAGCCGGGACGCGTCCGGAGATCGGCTCGCGAGGTTTCGAGACGCTCGCTGGCGCTCGCTCCTCAACCACCGGAATTTCCGGGAGGGGCTACTCAGGTTTAGCGAACGTCTCCATCGCCAGCACCGGAGTTCCATCGACATCCGCGAGTGACAACGCCACGCGCAGCGGGCCGAGCGCGGCCACGGAGTCGGCGTGGGTCCCACCGCACGGAATCCGCACCGTCTGTTCCGGCAGCGCACACACCCAGTAGCGGCGGTCGGTCAACCTCTCGCCGTCGCACTCGATCTGCACCGCGGCATCCGTCGTCGCCCACTCGGCGAGCGTCGCCGTGATCGCCGCTTCGATCGAGGGCAGCGCCTCGGCGATGCCCTCGGTGACGAAACCGCGCTTCCGCAGTGACTTGCCGAGCCGGTAGGTGTCGACCGACCCGTTCTCGACAATCAGCGACACGTCGATGGCCGTGCCATCGAAGTCGGGGGCTCCGAGGCCGTCGGCGCGCACCTCTTTTTTCCAGCGGTCGGCGACGGCACGATTGAGCGCGAGCGAGGCCAGGTGACAGGCGGTGTGACCAACCGAGAGCCGCGTTCGGTAGGCGGCGTCGACGACAAGTTCAACGCTGTCGCCTTCGGCGATCGCCGCATCGCCGGCCAGAAAATGCACGACGACGAAAGCCCAGCCGTCAGTGCCTTTGCCGACCGGGATGTCGCGTCCGGTGAAAAGCGCAGAACCGTCGGTGGCGCCGACGATGCAATCCACAATCGGGTACTCCGCGTCACCGACGCGCACCACGGCGCGGTCGGGACCCTGATCCGGCCAGCCGACGTCGACGGGGTGCACACAACTCGTGTCGAGAAGCACGGCCTGTCGGCCATCGGCCTGCGGCTCAACGTGCAGAACGTGTGCTGTGGCGGTCAGAGCACCGGCCGGGTAGCTCACGAGCGTGTCGATCAGTGGAAAGGTCATGAAATACGGGTCCCGTCGAAATCAGCGGCAGCGGTGTAAAACACGGATGCTGCCACGACGAGCGTGGCAGCATCCGGTGAAACATGGTTCAGATCGGCTAAGCCTTGCGGGCCTTTGACGAGGTCTCGTCGGACTTCGCCTTCTTGTCGGCGCGCTTTTCCTTCAGGGAGCGATCTGCGCTCTTCTTGCCGGCTTCTTTCTTGGGGGACTTGTCAGCCATCTGTACTCCTTCATCCGAGCCTCATCGGCAGCGTTCACTTGACCATACGCGGGATCGCACAAAAGATCATCTTGCACGCGCCGATGTGCGCCATCGGCCGCGGCCGCGTGCAGGTGCGCGCGCCCTGTCGCTTCGAGCCGGGCAGACGTAAGCTGTGCCCAGAAATCACGAGCAGCCTGCCAGCCGGCTGCACTCAGCGAAGGGCCGACATCATGAACGAACGCGCCACGTACAAAGCGGTACTGCTCGGACCGAACCCGATCGGATCCGGCGAACCCATTGAACTGTTCTTCGTCGACGGCAAGCACCAGGAGACGGTCGTCGTCTCGGTCGATGAAGACGGCGAAACCATCACCCGTCGCTACCGCAAGGGCGCCGAGACGACGGAACCGATTCCCTATCGTTTCGTCGAGGAGACCGACAGCGATTCGCCGCCGAGCGTGCAGAACTAACTGACAGTGAACGCACCGGTGCAGCCGGCCGAGGAGCAATTCGACCTGATCGTGGTCGGCGGCGGCAAAGCCGGCAAGACCCTCGCGATGGATCTCGCCCAGGCCGGACGCCGGGTCGCCATGGTCGAGCGGGAGATGATCGGCGGCAGCTGCATCAACGTCGCCTGCATTCCGACGAAATCGTTGGTGGCCAGCGCCCGGCTGCTCGGGGTGCTGCGCCGCGCCGATTCCCTCGGCGTGCACGTCGGTGACTCCCACGTCGACCTGGAGTTGCTGCGCGCGCACAAAGAGGGAGTGGTCGGCGACATGGTCGCCCTGCACCGCGACCTCTTCGCGGCCAGCGGCATGGACTTCATCCTGGGACAGGCACGCTTCGTCGGCCCCCGTCTGGTCGAGGTGATGCCGGATGCCGGAGGCCGGCGTCTGCTCCGCGGCGAGCAGGTGGTCATCAATACCGGTACCCGGCCGAAACTGCCGGACATCCCGGGACTTGCCGACGTCGGTGCGATGACGAGCGAAGACGTGCTGCGTCTGGAATCGATCCCGCGCAGGGTTGCCGTCATCGGTGGAGGCTTCGTCGGCTCAGAACTTGCTTCGATGCTGCAGGCATTCGGCAGCGAGGTGACACAGCTCGTGCGTGGCGAGCGGCTGCTCGCCGGAGAGGAGCCCGAGACGTCGGCGGCGCTGCTGGCGTCCTTCACCCGTGAGGGGATCAAGGTGCGCCTCGGCGTCAGTGTGACGAGCGTCGCGCGCGCCGTCGGTTCCGCCCCGAATCACGCTGCAGTCGAGCACGACTCCGAGGGGACCAGCCTCGCGCTCAGTGACGCGACAGCGCTGCAGGTCGACGCGATCGTCGTCGCCACCGGGCGCCGCCYGATCACCGGCGGCCTCGGTCTCCCTGTAGCCGGTGTGGCTCTCGACGCGCGGGGCTTCGTCGTCGTCGACGACACACTGGCCACCACGGCGCCGAACACCTGGGCGGTCGGCGACGTGACCGGGCACGCCGAGTTCACCCATGCCTCGTACGACGACTACCGCATTGTGAAGGCGAACCTGACCGGTGGCTCCCGAACGACGAAGGGACGGCTGATCCCGTCTGTAGTTTTCGTCGAACCTGAAATTGCTCAGATCGGTCTGACCGAGTCGGCAGCGCTCGCGGCCGGCCATACGATCAGCGTTGCGATGCAGAAGGTGATCGCCGTTCCGCGTTCGCGCACCCTGCGCCAGACCGAGGGGTTCTGGAAGATCATCGTCGACCGCACCACCCAGCGCATCCTGGGTGCGTCGCTGGTCGGTGTCGACTCGGGCGAGGTGATTGCAGTGATTCAGGCCGCGATGCTGGCCGACGCTCCCTACACGCTCCTGCAGGATGCGATTATCGCGCACCCGACGATGGCGGAGGGGTTGACGACGGTCTTCAGCACCTTGACACCACGGCCCGGTTGATCGAGCCTGTCGAGATCCCGCGAGCCGCCCGTTGACCCCGCCGCCCCGTGCCTCGCCCATGCGGTCGCGGTGGTGGTTTCGACAGGCTCAACCACCGGATCAGGTGCGCTTCACTGTCGTGCGCGCGGCGCGGGTCAACCGCAGCGGCAGCGCCATGATCGGTCCGACGAACCGTCGCTGCAGGTTGCGCGCCGGACCCCAGACATACTGCACCAGATACTGCGCCAGGATGGCCCCGGCCGCCAGGGCCACCGCAACGGAGGCCGCGGCGAGCATGCCCATCAGCCCGTTCACGTCACCGTCGGCCACCTGCATCAGGCTGTTGAACAGAATCAGACCGGGCACGAGGGGCACGAGCGCCGAGACGATGACCACGAACGGCGGCGTGCGCACGAGCGGCGCGGCGACGGTGGCGAACAATCCGATCAGGAAGGCGCTCGCGGCCGACGCCCAGACCTGACCGAGGTCCGCGATGATGCCGGCCTGATAGAAGAACTCGGCGAGAGCACCGAGAACACAGACCACCCAGAGTGCCCGCCACGGCATCTGAACAGCGAGTGAGAACCCGATGACGATCACGACGGCCGCCAGCAGCAGAATCGGTAGCTCGAACAGCGACGGGATGTTGAAGTCGATACGGAGGCGCAGGCCGAGCCGGGCCAGGATCGCGGTGGCCCCGGCCACCCCGGTCACGAGACCGGCGGTGATGAGAACCGCTTCGACCAGGCGCGCGGTTCCGGTGATGTAGAAGCCGGAGAGTGTGTCGTGCACCGCGCCGAAGATCGTCACCCCGGCCAGCAACATGATGATGGTGGCCACGACGACGAGCGAGGGATTCGCCCCCGGGTCGATGAGGTGAACGATTGCGGCGGCGACGGGGCCGATCGCACCGCCGACCACGGTTTGGTAGAACACCGGCACCTTGCGGTGAGCGAGAGCGCTGGTCAGCAGGTCGACGAAGAAGGTGGCGATGAATGCCGCGATCATCACCGTGACACCGCCGCCGAGCAGCAGGGCGGCGCCGGCACCGACGAGGCTCCAGCCGAGACGCCGCACGAACACGGACACCAGGGGCTTCGAACTGACGATTGTCGCGAGTCGCTTCCGCGCGACGGCGACATCCATCGGCGACTCGATCAGCTCGGCGATGAGCTCAGACGTCTCGGACAACTTCGTGTAGTCGAGGTTTCGAAACTTGACGTTGCGGCTGCGCGAGATGGTGTCGTGAGTGGCCGGGTTCTCGAAGGTGAGCGTGATCAGGGTGTGGGTGATGTCGGCGTCGATACCCTTGAGCCCGTAGGCGCGGGTCACGCCCTGCATCGCGGCGACCGCATCTTCGGCGCCGGCGCCGGCGGCGAAGATCACTTCGGCCAGGCGCATGGTGAGGTCGAGAACGGCCCGGGCATACAGAGCGTCGATCTGGATCGCGCCAGTGTGCTCACTCATTGAGCGGGCCAAGCCAAGCCGTCGCCACCGTGGCATGCGCCGACTCCGCGTCGGAGGGGTGGAAGATGCCGGCGAGCACGTCGCGGTACAGCCGGCCCAGCTCGTTGCCGGCGAAGTACGACGAACCGCCCGACACCCGCAGCGCCTGGTCGACGACATGCTTGGCGTTCTCGGTGGCCCGGTGCTTCAGGCCGGCCAGCTGGGCAAACCACTGCGATCCGCGATTCTCCTGAACGTCGACGGCCCGGGCCAGATCACGAATCTGGGGGTAGATGGCATCCATCGCCATGGCCGCGTCGGCGATGCGCCACCGGATGTCGGGATCCTGCGACAGCGCCCGCCCATCGTTCTTCAATGAGGTGCGACGCCCGGCTGCCGTGACGGCCAGCTCAAGTGCGCGCCGGCCGATGCCGGTGTAGACGGAGGCCAGCAGGATTTCGAAGGTCGCGAAAATACTGAAAATGAGCGGGTCGGCGTTGGGGCCGGGGTCGAGTGTGCGGAACACCCGGTCGGGCCGGGCGTACGCGCCGTCGAGCACCGTCGACTGGCTCTGGCTGGCCCGCATGCCGAGGGTGTTCCAGTCGTCTTTCTGGCTGACACCCGACTCGCCGCGATCGATGAACGCCCAGACGATCTTCGGAGCGTCAGGGCTGGAACTGTCGAGGCCCATCGTGCCGAGGCGGGTCCAGGCGGGGGAGAGCGAGGTGAAAATCTTCGTGCCGGTGAACCGGTAGCCGCCGTCGTCCTGGGGCTGGGCATCCGTCTTCGAGCCGAACAGAACCAGGTCGTTGCCTGGCTCGCTGACACCGAAGCCGAAGATCTCGCCCTGGCCGGCCTCGTCGAGCAGAAAGGTCAGCGCGTCGTCGCCGCGGTTGCGTAGGGCCAGCGCGACGCCGGTCCAGACCAGGTGCATGTTCACCGCGAGAGCCGTGGCAGGGGCATGGGCCGCGAGTGCGATCTGCGCCTCAGTGACCTGTTCCAAGGTGGCGCCGAGGCCACCGAATTCAACCGGTACGAGTGCCCGCAGGTAGCCGGCCTCGGCCAGGTCGGCCAGATCTTCGGTGAAGAACTCATTGGCGTCGTCGTAGCCGGCCGCGCGCCCGCGAATGCCGAGAAGCAGATCGTCGCTCAGCAGACGAGTGCCGGGGAGGGGCGCGGTTGTGTTCACAGTGACCAGCCTAGTTTTCTGCCGGACTCTTGACGTGCTTCAGGGCCGAATTCGTCGAAGGAGCACCGGCAGCCGGGGCATTGGTGATCGAATTACAGTGCGGCGTCTCAGATTCCAGACGGCTTCTGGCCGAAACGCACGATTCGGCGTTCACCGGGTGTCGACAATGTCCGTAGTCGATATGTTCATCGGCGTGCTGAGACAGGACACCGATGTCAGAGAAACTCCTCATCGATTGCGACCCCGGCATCGACGACGCGATCGCCCTCATGATCGCCCAGGCGCATCCCGCCTGCAACATCGTCGCAGTGACCACGGTCTCCGGCAACCAGACCATCGACAAGGTCACCAGCAACGCGCTGCGCCTGGCCGAGCTGTTGCGCCTGGACGATGTGCCGATCGCCGCCGGCGCCGCTCAGCCGCTCGTGCGTGACGCCGTTCACGCGGATGTCCACGGCGAAACCGGCCTGGGCGGATGGGAGCTGCCGCACACGGGCCGCCGTGCGAGTGACCGCGCTGCCGTCGACGTCATTCTCGACACGGTGCGGGGCAACCCGGCCGGAACGATCACCCTGGTGGCGATCGGACCGCTCACCAACATCGCACTGGCGCTGCGCAGCGACCCGACGATTGCAGAGCGGTTCAAGCAAATCGTGATCATGGGCGGCGCGGTGAACGCCGGCAACATCACTCCGACCGCGGAGTTCAATTTCTACGCGGATGCCGAAGCCGCCGACGAAGTGCTGCGCTCGGGCGGCAACATCGTGATGCTCGGCCTCGATCTCACTTGGCAGTCTGCGGTTCCGCAGAACGTGCTGGCGGAGATCGGCACCCTGACCAGTCCTGTCGCCCGCGCGGTCGAGGCGTGGCTCGACTTCTATGCGCTCGGCGAGATCACGCCCGGAGAAGACGGGCCGTCAATCCACGATGCCTGCGCCGTGGCTTACGTGATCGACCCGCGACTGGTGACGACGGAGAGGGCTTGCGTGCTGGTGGAGACGCAGGGCCGGTGGACCTATGGATCCTCAGTCGTCGACCGCGACTTCAGCTTCGAACAGCCGGAGAACGTGAGCCTCGGCACGGTGCTGGATCGCGACGGGTTCTGGCGCCTGGTCGTCGACTCGTTGCGCCGGTACGAGAGCTAGACGAGCGGGGCGTCGCGCGGGGATTCGGGGGTCGCGGGCGGCGTCGCATGCGGTGCTGCGCTCGGTGTCGCATCCACCGTTGCAGGCGGCGTCGCATCCGGTTTCGCACCAGGCGTCGCATCCGCCGGGCCGGTCGGCGGGCCCCGACGCTTGCGCCGAACCCCCCGCACGATCAGCAGCACGACGGCGGCAATCACGCCGAGCGCGATCAGCCACGGCAGCGCGTAGCCGAGTGCCACGAGCAGCCCGGCGCCGGCGGCGATGAGCGCAGAAAAGCCGGCTGCGATCGCGCCCCAGAAATCGGTGGGGGAGCCCGGCGCGAGCACGCCTTCGGCGGTCAGATCGAGGGTGATCGTCGAGTACTCGATCTGGTCAGAGAGAAAGGTGCGCTGGGAGATGAGCCCCTCCAGCTCTGCCTGCCGCTGGGCGAGTGCACTTTCGATGGCGATGAGGTCCGTGGTGTTCGTCGATGTCGACATCATCGTGAGCAGCCGGTCGACCGAGGTGCCGAGCGACGTGATGCGGGCATCCAGATCGACGCTCTGCTGGGTGACATCCGCGCTGCTGAGCGACACCACCTTCACCGCGCCGAGTTTCTTCAACTCGGTGAGTGTGTGATCGAGCGCGGTCGTCGGGATTCGCAGGGTCAGGCTCGCACTCGCCGGCTGGTTGTCGGTGCCCGGGTTTTCGGTGCGACTGTCGATGCGGCCGTCGGCCTGCTCGGTAATGGTCACCGCGTCGTGGGCGGCACGGATCGGATCCTCGACGGTGATCGACACCGACCCGGTGGTGATCACGTCCCGCCCGGTCACCGACTTGTCGGCAAAGTTCGGGATCGTGGCCGGAGCCGCTCCATCGGCCATCCCGGTCACGCCGGGCGGCACCGCCATCTCACCGCTTCCGACACTGGCACGGCTACCGGTGTCGCCGGAGCTGGTGCATCCGGCAAGTGCGATCGCCGCCAGCAGGGCAGTGGCGGCAAGCACAGTTCGTCTCATGGCCCCACACTAGGGGGCAGTCTGAGGCCCATGTCTGCGTGATCTCTGGGAGTCCGATCACAATCAGGTCTCGGTGGCGCCGGTGCGACGTAGTGTCGAAGGGTCGGCCTCGCACATCCGGCCGACGCCACCAAGAATGCGCCACAAGCGCTCACGAGGAGGACAACATGGGAATCGCTGACGATGCCAAGGATGCGCTCGACGCAACCGGTAAGAAGATCGGCCAGGTGGTCGATGACACGAAAGAAAAGATCGCCGACACGGTCGACGAAATGAAAGCCGACGCCGAGGTGAAGAAAGCAGAGGCCGGCGTGAAGAAGGCCGAGGCCGAACGCGACGCGACACATGCCAAGAACGAGTACAAAGAGAACTTGCGCGGCGATAATTGACGAATGACTGAGCTGGTGCCGCCGACGACGTCGAGAGAACTTCGTCGGCGGCGCCCGCCGCTTCTGCACATCGCTCACGACGAGGGCGAAGGCCCGGTGGTGATTCTGGTTCATGGAATCGCGTCGTCGTCGGTCACATTTCGAAAACTCATTCCGCTGCTGGTCTCCCGGCACCGTGTGATCGCCATCGACATCCTCGGATTCGGCCAGTCTCCGGCGCCGGCCGACAGCGAGTACAGGCTCGAAGATCACGTCGACTCGCTCGACGTCACGATCCGATCGCTGAACCTCCGCGAGCCGTACACTCTCGTCGGCCATTCTCTCGGCAGCCTGATCGTGTCGCGGCTGGCTGCTGTCGAGCTCTCCCGCGGTGTCGCCTGGTTGCGCTGGCTGCGACCGGCGCGACCCTCGCATGTCGTCTTGGTCGGGCCGCCGGTGTACGTCGCTCCATCAGAGATCGGCGATTATCGGGTGCGAGCCCTGGTTGACGCCTATCTGAAGGCCTACAACTTTCTGCGCGCGAACAAGGAATTCACGATACGAAACGCCGGGATCATCTCGAGGCTGCTTCCCAAGGGACTCTTCGAGGTGACGGAAGAGAACTGGACACCGTTCGTCAAATCGCTCGAGCACTGCATCGAGTCGCAAACGCTGGTCAGTGACATTGCAGCGCTACGGGTGCCGGTCGATGTGGTCTACGGCTCGCTTGACGCATTCATCGCGCCCGGCAGCATGACGGTCATCGAGCGGATGCGCCACGTCACGATGCATCGAGTCGAAGCGAACGACCACATCGTCCGCAAACGTTTGGCCAGGGTGATCGCCCGGGTGATCGACCCGGAGGTGGAGCCGGTCTCGCCGGCCGCCTCGTCAGGAGTCGGGCCGCCGGTCTGACGGCGTGAGGGGCATCGGTGGACGGCGGTGGGGGAGGCCCCGCGACTCGCTAGCATGGTGCCATGCAGAATCGCACCCTCGGACGCACCGGCCGTACTGTCTCAGTGATCGGCCTCGGAACCTGGCAACTCGGCGCCGATTGGGGCGACGTCACGGAGGCCGATGCGACGGCCGTGCTCGCCGCATCCGTTGACGCCGGCGTCACCTTCTTCGACACTGCCGACGTCTATGGCGACGGCCGCAGCGAGCAGATCATCGGCAGCTTTCTGGCCAAGACGGATGCCCAAATCACCGTGGCGACGAAGATGGGCCGCCGCGTCGACCAGATTCCCGAGAACTATGTGCTCGACAACTTTCGGGCCTGGACCGACCGATCGCGTGCCAACCTCGGTATGCCGACCCTGGATCTCGTGCAGCTGCACTGCCCGCCGAGCGCCGTGATCGACTCCGGCGAGGTCTATGACGCGCTCGATACCCTCGTCGCGGAGGGCGCCATCGCCCACTATGGCGTCAGCGTCGAGACCTGCGACCAGGCGCTGTCGGCGATTGCACGACCGAACCTGGCCACGGTGCAGATCATCCTCAACGCGTTCCGGCTCAAGCCGCTCGACGAGGTACTCCCCGCCGCGCAGGCAGCCGGCGTCGGGATCATCGCCCGGGTACCGCTCGCCAGCGGTCTGCTGACCGGAAAGTACACGCGCGAGACGGCGTTCGCCGCCAACGACCACCGCAACTACAACCGTGACGGCAGCCACTTCGACGTCGGCGAGACGTTCTCCGGCGTCGACTATGAGGTGGGCCTGCAGGCGGCGACGGAGTTCTCCGAGCTGGTGGCCACGCTTCCCGTGTCGGTCACTCCCGCCCAGGCGGCATTGGCCTGGGTTGCGCAGCTTCCCGGCGTGAGCTCGGTCATCCCCGGCGCGCGCAGCGTGACGCAGGTCGAAGCGAATGCGGCAGCCGGGGCGCTCGCGCCGCTGGGCGACGCGTTCACCGCCGGGGTGCGTGACATCTACGACCGGTTGCTGCGGGCCGAAATCCACCCGCGCTGGTAGTCGGCGCGAGTCACTTCCGTCTGCCCTGCCATCCCGCGCGGTGTATCCCCGCTGGCGCGCGCTCTACCCCGCGCCCACCGGGCCACCCCGCGCCAGGACTGTGCATCGCCCCAATCGTGGCCAGCCGGTTCTCGACTAGTCGATCGTGTCGGGGTCTTTGCCGGTGCGCGAGCCCACGTCGAGCTGTGCGATGGCCGCGTGATCGGCAGCATCCAGGGTGAAATCGAACACGTCGAGGTTCTCGGCGATGCGCACGGGTGACACCGATTTCGGAATGACAACGTTGCCGAGTTCGACGTGCCAGCGCAACACGACCTGCGCCGGAGTCTTGCCGTAGCGGGCGCCGATCGTCGCCAACGCCTCATTGTCGAGCAAGCGACCTCGCGCCAGCGGTGACCAGGCCTCGGTGAGGATGCCGTGGGCCGCGTCGTAGCGTCGCAGCTCGGTTTGCGCGAGTTCGGGGTGCAGCTCGATCTGGTTGATCGCCGGAACCACATCCGTTTCGGCGAGCAAGCGATCGAGGTGGTGCGTGTGGAAGTTGGAGACGCCGATCGAGCGTGCCCGGCCGTCGGCCTGGAGACTCTCGAGTGCGCGATAAGTCTCGACGTACCGGTTCTGGCGGGGTGCCGGCCAGTGGATGAGGTAGAGGTCGACGTAGTCGAGACCGAGTTTGTCGAGGCTCTCGTCGAACGCGCGGAGCGTCTCGTCGTAGCCGTGCCGGTCGTTCCAGACCTTGGTGGTCACGAAGAGCTCGTCGCGTGGCACATCGGAGCGCGCGATTCCGGCGCCGACGCCGCGCTCATTCTCGTAGAGTGCCGCGGTGTCGAGGTGACGGTAGCCGGCTTCGAGCGCGACCTGCACGGTGTCGCTGGCCTCGTCATCCGCAACCTTGTAGACGCCCAGCCCGAGCTGGGGGATGCGGTGTCCGTCGTTCATGAGCAGCAGGGGCGAAGTAGTCATCCTTCAACCGTAATCCCGTCCGCCGCAGGGCGTGATAGACAATCCCGGCGCGGTGTATCCCGGTGGGCGCGGGGTAGAGCGCGCGCCAGCGGGGAGACACCGCGCCGAGATGAGAAGGTGTGCGAGTTAGGTGACCACTGCGACGGCTTCAGTGTCCGGGATCGGGCTGGCGTCGCGGCCACGCAGGTCGGGGTGCCAGCGCTTGCCCACCGTCGGAATGATGACTCCGAGCAGGGCGAAGCCCGTCGCCGCAAGAATTGCCGCGGTAGCGCCGTAGTGGTCGATGGCGAAACCGGCGACCGCCGAGCCGAGCGCCGCACCGATCAGCTGGCCGGTGCCCACCCAGCCGTAGGCCTCCGCGGTCTCGGAGAACCTCACGCTGGCTGAGACGATTCCAAACAGCACGGCAAAGGCGGGGGCGATGCCGAGGCCGGCAATGAACAGTGTGGCGGAGAGCCACCAGAAGTTGAGGGAGATGCTGGCCAGCCCGACGCCGATCGTGACGATGATCATGCGGGTGGTCAGTGCCCACGGACCGATCGGCGTGTGCCCGAGCGCGAGGCCGCCGACGAGGGAACCGACTGCGAAGATCGCCAGCACCAAACCGGAATCTCCGCTGCCATGGCCGAATGCGGCGACGACGCCCGCCTCGACCGACGCGCAGGCGGCGACGAGCACGAATCCGACGATGGTGCTGAGCAAAACGGCGGGCCGTTTCAGCACGGCGCCGATCTTGCGTTTGCTGCGCGGGATGCGAACCCGCCCGACCTCGGGCAGCGAGACGAACCAGACGCCGCCGCCGACGAGGAACACCGCGGCGAGCAGGATGCCGGCCACGCTGCTGACCTGGATGGCCACGAAGGTCGCGACAACGGGCCCGACCACCCAGATGATCTCCTGCGCCGACGCATCGAGGGAGAAGAGCGGAGTGAGCTGCTTGGAGTTGACGAGCTTCGGGTAGATCGTGCGCACCGCCGGCTGGATCGGCGGCATCGACAAGCCGGCGATGAAGCCGACGGCCAGAAGGGGCACGATCGGGAGCGACACCAAAGCCATCACGACGATGGCGACGGTGCAAATGCTGAGCGTGACGGAGATCACCAGGCGCATGCCCCAGCGGCCCATCAGCCTGCTGGTGGCCGGCCCGGCGATGGCCTGGCCGATGCTCATGGCGCCGAGCACGAGACCGGCGGCTCCATAGGAGCCATAGGCCTGCTCGATGTGAATCAGAAACGCGAGCGAGAGCATCCCGAACGGAAAACGGGCAGTGAGCTGGGCGGCGAGGATACGACCGACCCCCGGTGTCTTCAGGAGGTCCAAGTAGCTGCGCACGATCTGACAAGTCTATTGCCGCGCCGGACGCTTTCGGAAGCGAGCGGAGCGGAGGGTGCGCGCCACTTCCGGCAGCACGGCGGGAAACGGGGTGCGTACTGACTGTGGCATTCTGGACATGATTCGACACGGCCCGTTGCGGCGTCAGGTGACAATTCCGTGACAACTCAGGGCTCACGGTGCCATTCGCCCCTAATTAGGGGGATAGTTGTGAGAATCAAAAACCATTCTGGCGCCCATTCGACATCGGGGCCCAGTCACTTAGCTCTTCCGGATGCGCCCGAGCCAACCCGGGCGCGCAGAATGTGGTGTCCAAAACGTTATTGACGCAAAGAATCGGCGTTCCGTCGATGTTATATGCTCGACCTCGTCACTGCCCTTCATGGATTTCAAAGACGAACCAGAATCAACCCGACTCGAAGAAGGTTTAACAATGCGCGCAAGATTTGTAATTCCGGCCCTTGCGGCCGCAGCCGCCCTCATGCTGACAGGTTGCGTTGACAACTCAACGCCGTCGGCCGGCGGCTCCACCGAATCCGCCGGCAGCGGGATCACCAAGGATGACGCCGCCGCGGCACTCGTGCCCGACGACATCGCCAGCACCGGCAAGCTCGTCATCGGAACGGATGCGGCCTACCCGCCGAACGAATACAAGGACACGGCGGGCGCGCCGATCGGTTGGGGCATCGAGCTCTCGAACGGCATCGCCGCGAAGCTCGGCCTGAAGCCCGAGTACCAGATCGCCAGCTTCGACAACATCATCCCGAGCATCACCGGTGGCAAGGTCGACATGGGCGAGTCCTCGTTCACCGACAATGCCGAGCGGGAGAAGCAGGTCGACTTCGTCAACTACTACAACGCCGGCATCCTCTGGGCGTCGCAGGTCGGCAAGAAGATCGACCCCGACAACGCCTGTGGCCTGACGGTTGCCGTGCAGTCGAACACGGTTGAAGACACCGACGAGCTTCCCGCGAAGAACGAAGCCTGCCTTGCCGCCGGCAAAGCGGCAATTGAGGTGCTGCCCTACGACTCTCAGGAAGAAGCCACCAACGCAGTGGTTCTCGGCAAGGCCGACGCGCTCAGCGCCGACTCCCCGGTCACGCTGTACGCGATCTCGAAGACTGGCGGCAAGCTTGAGCCGGCCGGCGAGGCATTCGACGTGGCGCCTTACGGCATGACCGTGAACAAGGGCTCCGAACTGACCAAGGCCGTGCAGGCTGCGCTGCAGTCCATGGTTGACGACGGCAGCTATGGCAAAATTTTGGAAGCATGGGGTGTCACCGATGGTGGCATTGAGACCATCACGATCAACGCTGCAACGAACGGCTAGTAAATGACCAACTCTGTAGTAAACCGTCCGGCGGGGGATAATCCGCCGGACGGCGACCGTTCACCGGCGCCGATCAAGGCGATCCGGTTGCGGCATCCGTGGCGCAATGTTTTCGCAGTGGTGCTGCTTATCCTCGTGGCGCTGTTCATCCTTGATGCCGCTCAGCGGCCGGCTTTCGACTGGCCGTCGGTCGGCAAGTATCTCTTTGATCAGCGTGTCACCCAGGCCGCATTTGTGACGCTTCAGCTCACGGTGTACTCGATGGTGATCGCGATCATCCTCGGTGTGGCGCTTGCAGTGATGCGTCTGTCGCCGAACCCCGTGGTGAAGAGCATCGCCTGGGTCTACCTCTGGATCTTCCGTGGTACCCCGGTCTACGTTCAGCTCGTGTTCTGGGGCCTGCTCTCGATCATCTACCAGTCGATCGACCTCGGGCTTCCGTTCCAGGAACCGTGGGTGTCCATCGAGACCAAGGTCGCGCTCAGCACCTTCGCCCTGGCGATCATCGGGCTCGCATTGAACGAGGCCGCGTACATGGCTGAGATCGTGCGTGCCGGGTTGCTCTCGGTCGATCCTGGTCAGGATGAAGCGGCAACAGCGCTCGGAATGAGCTGGCTGCAGACGATGGTGCGCGTCATCATCCCGCAGTCGATGCGCGTCATCATTCCGCCGACTGGCAACGAAGTCATTTCAATGCTGAAAACGACATCGCTGGTCACCGCCGTACCTTTCACCTTCGACTTGTACACGCGCACGCGGGACATCTCGGCCGAGACGTTCAACCCGATCCCGCTACTGATTGTCGCGTCGCTCTGGTACCTGTTCTTCACCTCGATTCTGATGGTGGGCCAGTACTTCTTGGAGAAGCGTTTCGCGCGCGGCGTGGGTGAGCGTCGCCCCGACCGCAAGGTGGGCGACCAGACCGGTTCCGTGACGGGCACGCTGCCCATCGCCGGTGCCGGTCAGCCGACGGTCATCCTGCCGCCGAAGCGTGACGATTCAACAACCAACGGTGACGGAGGCCTGCGATGACAGACCCACTGATTCATATTCCCGACACCAGTGTCGACACTCCGATGGTGCTGGCCGACTGCGTTTCGAAGAGCTTCGGCTCCAACGAAGTGTTGAAGAGCATCTCGCTTGAGGTCAAGCGCGGCGAGGTCATGTGCCTCGTCGGCCCGTCGGGCTCCGGCAAGTCGACATTCCTGCGCTGCATCAACCACCTCGAGGTTCTCTCGGCCGGTCGGTTGAGCGTCGACGGTGACCTCGTCGGCTATCGCGAGGCGAACGGAAAACTGTACGAACTGCACCCGAAGGAAGCGTCGAAGCAACGTCGCGACATCGGGATGGTGTTCCAGCGGTTCAACCTGTTCCCGCACATGACCGCACTTGAGAACGTCATGGAAGCTCCGATCAGAGTGAAGCGTCAGTCCAAGGCCGTGGTGAAGGAGCGTGCTCTCGCGTTGCTCGCCCGCGTCGGGCTGGCCGATCGGGCCGACTACTACCCGGCGCACCTCTCGGGCGGTCAGCAGCAGCGCGTGGCAATCGCCCGTGCACTTGCCATGGAACCGAAGCTCATGCTGTTCGATGAGCCGACCAGCGCGCTCGACCCCGAACTCGTCGGCGAAGTCCTCGACGTGATGAAGGGCCTGGCCGCATCAGGCATGACCATGATCGTCGTCACCCACGAGATGGGCTTCGCGCGCGAAGTCGCCGACTCGCTGGTGTTCATGGATGGCGGAGTGGTCGTCGAATCCGGCGACCCGCGTGAGGTGCTGAGCAACCCGCAGCACCAGCGCACGCAGGCGTTCTTGTCGAAGGTTCTCTAAGAACCTCGGTGGTTGAGGAGCAGCCGACGGAGTCGGCCGCGTCTCGAAACCTCGTGAGCCGGTCTTCGGACGCAACCTGCGTTCGAGGGTCGGCTCGCTTTGGTTTCGAGACGCGTGCTCGCAGGCTCGCGCGCTCCTCAACCACCGAGATTTAGCCGGCCAGCGCCTTCTGGATCCGCTGCAACGAGACGGACTCCGCCGCCTTGAGCTCCTGCGCGAAGAGACTGATCCGCAGCTCCTCGATCATCCAGCGCGCACGCACCAGATTCGCCGGGGCATCGGCTGCGAGCGGGATCGTGCCACCGGCATCCGTGAACTTCGCCAGTGCCGACTGCACCTCGTTCATCCAGACGCGGTCACGTCCGGGGTTGTCCTGCAGTTTCTGGATGCGTGCCGAGATGCCGCCGAGATAGCGCGGCAGGTGACGCAGCTGGCTCAGCCCCGTGGCGCTGACGAATCCGGGATAGACGAGCCCGTCAAGCTGCGCGCGCGCATCGCCGAGTGGTGCGAGCAAGGCCATGCTCGTCGCGGCTTTGAGCGCCTTTTCTGCCGCGCGCGACGCGGTCAGAATGCGGGCGACGAGCCCGACGGTCTCGAACATCGTGTCCATCACCACGCCCGAAACCCGGTCGCGGATGGTGTCGAACTCGGCCTTCATGAACACCTGGCCGTCGGGGCGAATCCGGTAGAGAACGTCGTTGACCGCCGCGCTCAGGCAATCGTCGAAGAGCGCCGGTGTGCTGCGGTACGGGCTGGTCGCCAGCGACATCTTCTCGGTGCCGGTCAAATGCTGCTGCACATAGGCGACCGGTGACGGAGTGGCCAACAACAGCAGCCGGCGCACTCCGCCGGGCAGGGTGCGCGACTGCTCGGCCTCGGTGCTCATCAGCCTGATCGCCACCGAATCGCCCTCGTCGATCAGCGTCGGGTAGGCCCGAATCGTGTTGCCGCCCTGCTTGGTGTCGATGAAACGAGGAAGCTCGCCGAAGGACCAGGTCGTCAGCCCCGACTTCTCGATCGCGTTCGGGGCGGCGGCGACGGATGCGGCGGCCACGCTTTCGCGGGCTTTCCCGCCGAGGCGACGCTGCAGCTCCCGCAGATCCTTGCCGGAGTCGACCGTGCGTCCGCGCTCGTCGACCACCCGGAACGTCATCTGCAGGTGCTGCGGGATGCGGGACAGGTCGAAATCACTCGCCGTGACAGGCACGTGCGTGAGGCGTTTGATCTGGGCGGCGAGGAGTTCGACGAAGCTCTCGGTTCCGGTGGTTGAGCTTGTCGAAACCGCGCGCGTGGTCTCGACAGGCTCGACCACCGAAATCGGAATCTCCTTATTCAGGCGCGCAGCCCAGTCCGCCGCCGGCACGACGTTGCGGCGGATCGCCTTCGGCAGCGACTTGATCAGAGCGGTGATGAGGTCGACCCGGAACCCGGGCACCTGGCCGTCGAAGCCGGCGGGGGAGAGCCGCGCCAGCAACGCGAGCGGAACCTGCACCGTCACGCCGTCATCCGCCGAGCCCGGCTCAAACCGGTAGCTGAGCGCGAACCGCTGGTCCCCCTGCTGCCAGACCGGCGGAAACAGCGACTCGTCGATCGCCGGGGTGTCCTCGGCGACGAGGGTCTGCGGAGTCATCGTCAAGAGGTCGGGGGTGTCGACGCGCGCCTTGCGCCACCAGGACTCGAAGGTGCGCGTGGAGCAGACATCCGCGGGAATCCGCTTGTCGTAGAACTCGAACACGGCCTCGTCGTCGAACAGGATGTCCCGGCGACGGGTGCGCTCCTCAAGCTCGGCCAATTCGGCGCGCAGCTTCTTGTTCTCCCGGTCGAACGCCGACAAGCGGCGGTCGACGCGGTCGAGGTCCCACTCGCCCTCGACCAAGGCCTGGCGAATGAAGAGGTCTCTGGCGTAGATCGGGTCGACGCGGCTGAACTGGATACGACGCTTCTGGATGATCGGCACCCCGTAGAGGGTGACCCGCTCGTAGGCGACGACGGCACCCTGGTTCTTCTCCCAGTGCGGCTCAGAATAGTTGCGCTTGACCAGGTCGCCGGCGAGCGGTTCGGCCCAGGCCGGGTCGATCGCGGCGTTCATCCGGGCGAACAGCCGGCTCGTCTCGACGAGCTCGGCGCTCATCACCGCGGCGGGCTGTTTCTTCGCCAGCGCGGAGCCGGGGAACACCACGAAACGCTGCTGGCGGGCGCCGACGTAGTCCTTCTTCGCCGTGTCTTTCAGACCGAGGTGCGAGAGCAAGCCGGCGAGCAGCGAACGGTGGATGCCGTCGGGGTTGACGCTCGGATCGCCCAGGTGCAGGCCGAGCGGCTTGGCGAGCTGGCGCAACTGGCGGTAGACATCCTGCCACTCCCGCACGCGCAGATAGTTGAGGTACTCGGTCTTGCAGAGACGCCGGAAGGCGCTGGAACCCAGCTCACGCTGCTTGTCTTCGAGATAGTTCCAGAGGTTGAGCAGGGTGAGAAAGTCGCTGGTGGGGTCGTTGAATTTGGCGTGATGCTCGTCGGCCTGCTGGCGGCGTTCGAGCGGGCGCTCGCGCGGATCCTGAATGGTCAGACCGGCCACGATCGCGAGCACCTCGCGGCTGGTGCCCTGCGCCTTGGACTCGACGACCATGCGGCCAAAGCGTGGGTCGATCGGCAGCTTCGCGAGCTGATGGCCGACCCGGGTGAGCTTCGCACCCCGTTGGTCGAGCTTGTCGAGACCCACCGCATTGTCGATCGCCGGGTTGCCGGTTTTCGGGGCACGTCTCGACAGGCTCGACGACGAGGTGAGCGCTTCGACGGCGCCCAGTTCGGTGAGCAGGTCGAGGCCGTCTTTGATGCCGCGCGAGTCGGGCGGCGTGAGAAACGGGAAGGCGGCGATGTCGCCGAGGCCCAGCGAGATCATCTGCAGGATGACCGCGGCCAGGTTGGTGCGCAACACCTCGGGTTCGGTGAACTCGGGTCGACGTGTGAAGTCTTCTTCGGAGTACAACCGGATGGCGATGCCGTCGCTCGTGCGGCCGCTTCGGCCGGAGCGCTGGTTGGCCGACGCCTGCGAGATCGCCTCGATCGGGAGCCGTTGCACCTTCGAGCGCACGCTGTAGCGGCTGATCCGGGCGGTGCCGGCATCGATCACATAGCGGATGCCCGGAACGGTCAGGCTGGTCTCGGCAACGTTCGTCGCGAGCACGATCCGGCGGCGCACGCCGGCCACGGTCGACGGCTGGAAGACGCGGTGCTGCTCAGCCGAGGAGAGACGGCCATAGAGCGGGAGCACCTCGGTCGGGCTGGTGCGCGACGACGACGCGTACTTTCCCTGCAACGCGTCGGCGGCATCCCGGATCTCGTTCTCACCGGAGAGAAAGACGAGCACATCGCCGTTGGACTCGCGCTCGAGTTCGTCGAGAGCCGCGCTGATGCCTTCGATGTAGTCGCGGTCGACGGCCGGGGCGGCATCCGTCGTGGCGCCGTCGGTGGCCGAGTCGTCATCGGCGAGCACCGCCTCGGCGACGAGAGGGCGGTAGCGAATTTCAACCGGGTAGGTGCGGCCCGAGACCTCGACGATGGGCGCCGGTTTGCCGTTGGCATCGGCGAAATGTTCGGCGAAACTCTGCGGGTCGATGGTCGCCGAGGTGATGATGAGCTTCAAATCAGGGCGCTTGGGCAACAACTGGCGCAGGTAGCCGAGCAGAAAGTCGATGTTGAGGCTGCGCTCGTGGGCCTCGTCGATGATGATCGTGTCGTACTTGCGCAGCAGTTTGTCGCGGTGCATCTCGTTCAGGAGGATGCCGTCGGTCATCAGCTTGATCTTGGTGTTGGCGCCGACCTTGTCGGTGAAGCGCACCTGGTAGCCGACGAGTTCGCCGACCTCTTGGCCGAGTTCTTCGGCGATGCGTTCCGCGATGGTGCGGGCGGCGAGCCGGCGCGGCTGGGTGTGGCCGATGGACTCGCGGCCGATCTCCATGCAGATCTTCGGCAGCTGGGTGGTCTTGCCGGAGCCGGTGGCGCCGGCGACGATCACGACCTGGTTGTCGCGGATGGCGCGGCCGATGTCGTCCTTCCGCTGGCTGACCGGAAGTTCAGGGGGGAAGGTGATCTGCACGGGAATCATGAGCCTTCCATCGTATTGCCTGGCGGGTGCTTCGGTGGCGACCCCTTCGTCGATCGGGGAGCGGCCTGAGCGTGGGCGTGGGGAATCCCCCTGGGCGTGGGGGATTGCGCGCGCCTGCCGGGATTTCCCACGCCCAGCTCGAGTGACGCGTCGATCGAGCGACTTCTCGTCGGGAGACGGCGCGCTGTCGTCCCTCTTCGCCCGGATCTGCGAGGATAGGTCTACTTTGTCGGTCGCTTGAATCACTGGGGGCACAATGCTCATGCTCCCCACCGATGTGCCGGAACGCGCAGATCTTCACGAACACGCCGCCCTTCAGGAACACGCGGATGTACCGGAACGCAGCGAACTCGCCGAACGCACACTGTTGCCGCTGCTGTCGATTCGCGGACTCAGTAAGTTCTACGGTCCGACCACGGTCGTTGACGACATCCAGCTCACGATTCCGCATGGCACGATTCACGCGCTGCTCGGTGAGAGCGGTGCCGGCAAGTCGACCCTGATCTCGATGCTGGCGGGCGTGATTCGCGCCGATGCCGGCCACATCGAGATTGACGGCGTGCGCCGCCGCGTGCGCTCGGTGAAGGATGCGCAGAAGCTGGGCATCGTTGCCCTCCCGCAGAAGCTGACGCTGGTTCCGACGCTGAGCGCCCCCGAAAACATCTTCCTCGGCCAACGGCAGCACGGCGCCCTCGGCCTCATCAGTCGACGCGATCTCGAACAGGATGCCGCGGTGCAGTTGGCCCGGCTCGGCCAGCGGGTTCCGTTGCGCACCCCGGTCGGAGAGCTGTCGGCCGTGCAGCAGACCGTGGTCGCGCTGGCCCGGGCGCTCGCCAGCGATTCCCGCTTGCTGATGCTCGACGAACCGACAGCGGCTCTGACCGCTGCTGAAGCTGAACAGCTGTTCGGAGTGCTTCAGTCGCTGCGGGCAGCGGGTACCTCGATCATCTACGTCTCCCGCCGCCTCGACGAGGTGTTCCGGCTCGCCGACACCGTGACGGTGCTGCGGGGCGGCGCCCTCGTCTGGACGAAGCCGGTCGGAGAAACCCATACCGGCGACGTGGTCGCCGCGATGACCGGGCTCGCGGAACATGTTGCCCTTCCCGTCCGGGTGCCAACCCCGGCGCTCGAAACCGAGATCCTGCGCGTCGAGGCTCTGCACGGGCACCGGCTGCAGGGCGTCAGCCTGAGCGCATCCGCTGGGCAGATTCTCGGCATCGCCGGGCTCGCCGGATCAGGCCGCAGCGAACTGCTCAGACTCATCGCCGGCGATCAACGGATGCGGGCCGGCCAAGTTCTGCTCGACGGCGTGCCCGTGGCGGGCGGATCGGTGAGGCGGGCAATGGAGCGTGGAATCGCCCTGGTTCCCGCTGAACGACGCCGGCAGGGTCTCGTGATGACCGCGTCGATCAGACGCAATATCGCCCTCGCGAATGAGGCTGCCGCCGGCTGGCTCGGCCTCGCCTCGCGCCGACGCGAGCGGGCCGTCGCCGAACGTGGAATCGCCCAGATGCCGATCACCGCGCCTCCACGCCCTCGATCCGCGCTGTCTCGCACCGTCGGCGAGCTGTCCTCCAGCGATCAGCAGAAGATCATGCTGGCGAGGTATCTCGAGCGCAAGCCGCGCGTGCTCCTGCTCGACGAACCGACTCGCGGCGTCGATCGGCACACGAAAACCGAGATTCATGCGGCGATTCGGCGCCTCGCCGACGCCGGAGTGGCAGTGATCGTGGTGTCGTCGGAAATCCCTGAACTGCTGGGTCTCGCCGACGAGATTGCCGTGCTGAACGAGGGGAAGCTCGGCGCTCTCCTCCCCGCCGGCGACGCCGACGAGGCGACGATTCTGCAGCACTGTTACCGAAAGGCCGATTGATGCCACGTCGCACCACGCCCACGCTGGCCGGCCCCCGCCCCGGGGCGCACCGGCTTCCGGCCAGATTGGCCGCGCTCGGCACCCTTCTCGCCCTAGTCGGTCTGATTGCGCTCTTCGCGATGCTGACGCCGCAGAGCTTTCTCACCCCGCCCAACCTCAGCGCCATTCTCGAGCAGGTGGCCGTACTCGCGATTGTCGCCTCGGTGCAGACCATCGTCATGGCAGCCGGTGACGTCGACCTCTCGGTGGGCGCGCTGGCCGGCCTCGTCGGAGTGCTGGTGTCGCAGCTGCTCGTGGGTGGGATGCATCCGGTCACGGCCATTCTGCTCGGCCTGGGGGCGGGCCTGCTCGCCGGGGCAATCAACGGCTTGGTCGTCGCGTACCTAGGGCTGTCCACGTTCATTGCAACGCTGGCCACAATGACGTGCTTCACCGGACTCGCGCTGCTGCTCGGCAACGGAGCCGCTGCAGCGGGTCTGCCCGACGCCGTCAGCTGGCTCGGCCTGGGCCGCATCGGACCGGTTCCCGTGCCCGTCGTGATTGCCGTTGTGGTGATGCTCCTCGCCTGGTTTCTGCTCTCCGCCACGGTGCTCGGCCGCACCTGGTATGCAATCGGCGGCAACGCGAATGCCGCGAAGCTGTCCGGCCTCAACACCAAACTGGCGCGGTTCACAGCTTTTGCGCTCTCCGGCGTCGGCGCAGCGCTCGCCGGAATCGTCCTCACCGCCAGCCTGGCTTCTGGGCATACGACAACCGGCGACGCGGCGATGCTCAGCCCGTTGATGCTCAGCTCGATCGCTGCGGTGCTGCTCGGTCTCACGCTCTCCCGCACCGGTTCGCCGACCATCGGTGGAACCGCCGTCGGTCTCGGAATCGTCGGTGTGCTCGGCAACGGGCTCGCCCTGTTGCAGATGAACAGCGCGCTGCAGTTGGTGCTCACCGGAGTCGTCATCCTGCTCGCGCTCGGCCTGGCCCGGCTGAGCCGCCGCCGGCACTGAACCGCCGGCACTGAACCACCCGAAAACCGGGCGCTCTTACCACGGGCTCCTGATCACCCGACAAAGCCTCGGTGAATGACGATCCCTAAGCTGGACCGATGACAAACACCGTGCCCACGCTTACGCTCAACGACGGCCATACCATTCCGCAGCTCGGCTTCGGAGTTTTCAAGGTCGAACCGACCGAGACGACCCGCATCGTCACCGATGCGCTGAGCGTCGGCTACCGGCACATCGACACCGCGGCGATTTACGGCAACGAGCAGGGCGTCGGCGACGCTCTCGCCGCCTCCGGAATCGACCGCTCCGAGCTGTTCGTGACCACCAAACTGTGGAACGACCGCCAGGGCACCCAGTCGGCTTTCGACGCGTTCGATGAGAGCCTCGAGAAGCTCGGCCTCGACTACGTTGACCTGTACCTGATTCACTGGCCGGCACCGGCCAACGACCGCTACATCGAGAGCTGGAAGGCACTCGAGCAGATTCACGACTCCGGTCGGGCCCGCTCGATCGGTGTCTCGAACTTCCTGGTTCCGCACCTGAGCCGTCTGCTCGCCGAGACGGATGTGGTTCCGGTCGTCAACCAGATCGAACTGCACCCGGCCCACCAGCAGCCGGAGGTGACAGAGTACGCGCGCCGTCACGGCATCGCCATCGAAGCCTGGGGCCCGCTTGGCCAGGGCAAATACCCGCTGTTCGACGAGACGGTCGTCGCAGTCGCCGCCGAGGCGCACGGAAAGTCGCCGGCCCAGGTGATCATCCGCTGGCACCTGCAGATGGGCAACATCGTGTTCCCGAAGTCGAACAACCGCTCGCGGATGGCCGAGAACTTCGACGTGCTCGACTTCGAACTGTCGAAGTCTGAGGTCGCCGCGATCTCGGCGCTGGAGCGTGTCGGCCGGGTCAGCGCGCACCCGAACGAGGTCAACTAGCTCGATCGTCGGTCGAGGAGCAGCCGACGACGTCGGCCGCCCCTCGACCACATGGTGCAGCGCACCCTCGTCCTTCACAGCGCCCAACCGGCGTCGACCACAGCTCTCGTGAACTGCTAGTAAAGTTTGCCTGAGTTTCGCGTTCTGCCGTGAACGTCTGTGATGCCGAAGGAAGAGCCTGTGTCTGCACCCGTATCTGAGCCCGTCGTCGTCAACGCCGACCCGGCGACCGGCGTGGCGACCCGGCCGGCGAAGGGTCGCTGGCTGGCCGAGGTGCTGCGCACCGAGCGGCTCACCCCACAGATGATGCGCGTGACGTTCGGCGGCGCCGGGCTCAGCGAGTTCGCTGTGGGGGTGCCGACGGACAGTTACGTCAAGCTGCATTTCGTGCCACGGGATGCCCCGTACGGCGTTCCCTACAACGCCGACGAGATCAAGCGTGACCTGTCACCCGAGTGGTGGCCGATCATGCGCACCTACACGGTGCGGTCCTGGGATGCCGGGACCGGCGAGCTCGCCATCGATTTCGTCGTTCACGGAGACGAGGGTGTCGCGGCACCCTGGGCGCTCCACGCGGCGGTCGGCGACCAGATCTACGTGACCGGCCCGGGCGGCGCCTACGCGCCGAATCCCGCTGCCGACTGGCACTTGTTCGTCGGCGACGACTCCGCGCTGCCCGCCATCGCGGCAGGCCTCGAATCACTGGTGTCAGGGAGCCGGGCGTTGGCCGTGATCGAGGTGGGCTCTCCCGCCGACGAGCAGCGGATCGCATCCGCCGCCGACGTGGAGTTTATCTGGCTGCACCGCGACGACCCGGCCGGACCGCCGGACATCGCGGCCACGGTGCGAGAGCTTCGCTTCTTGCCCGGCCAGGTGCATGCCTTCGTGCACGGGGATGCCGGCTTCGTGCGCGAGCTTCGCCGCTATCTGCGCGTGGAGAAAAGTGTCGCGCGCGAGTTCCTCTCGATTTCGGGGTACTGGAAGCGCGGTCTGGCCGAAGACGGCTGGCGCACCGCCAAACAAAGTTGGGCGCAGCCGGTGGACGACGCCGAGGCGCAGCTCGAGCGATGAATGAGTGGCAATGAATCTGATTGAGTGGCTCTTCGACGCCCAGCTGCACATCGGCGGCCAGGTGATTCTGTGGCGCGAGATTGTGGGCAACCTCTTCGGTCTCGCCAGCGCCCTCGGCGGAATGCGCCGCAAGGTGTGGGCCTGGCCGGTCGGTATCGCCGGCAATCTGCTGCTCTTCACCGTCTTTCTCGGTGCCGTCTTCGGCACACCCAACCCGGTCAACCTCCTCGGCCAAGCGGGGCGCCAGATCATGTTCATCGTCGTATCGATCTACGGCTGGATTCAGTGGTCGCGGGCACGCAACTCGCCGACCCACGTCGCCGTTGTCCCGCATTGGGCCGGCAACCGGGTGCGCATCGTGCTCGGCGCCACGATGATCGGCGGCACGCTAGCGCTGACGCCGATCTTCACCGCGCTCGGCTCGTTCGAACCGGTCTGGGCCGACGCCTGGATTTTCACCGGTTCGCTGCTGGCCACCTATGGAATGGCGAAGGGCTGGACGGAGTTCTGGCTTATCTGGGTCGCCGTCGACGTAGTCGGTGTGCCCCTGCTGGTGAGCGCCGGCTACTACGTGTCGGCTGTGCTCTACGTGTTCTACGGCGCCTTCACCCTCCTGGGTTTCTTCGTCTGGATGCGCGTGCAGCGTCGGCAACGCGAGGCGCAGGCGCTCCTGCTCTGACGCTGATGGATGGCCCGCCGCGGGCCCGGCGCGGGCCCGGCCCCGACCGCCCAGGCGCGGTGTATCCCCGCTGGCGCGCGCTCTACCCCGCGCCCATCGGGTTACACCGCGCCGGGACTGCGTAGAGGCATCCACGAAGAGCAGAATGGGTGCATGACTAACCGTCTCGCCGACGCGATCAGCCCGTACCTGCGTTCCCACGCCGACAACCCAGTCGACTGGTTCGGCTGGGGTGCCGATGCCTTCGCCGAGGCGCGCGCCCGCGACGTTCCGGTGCTCGTCTCGATCGGGTACTCGACCTGTCACTGGTGCCACGTGATGGCGCGGGAGAGTTTCAGCGACCCCGGGCTCGCCGCCAGCCTTAACGAACGCTTCGTCAGCATCAAGGTTGATCGGGAGGAGAACCCCGATGTCGACGCAAGCTATCTCGCGGCGGCCAGTGCCTTTACCCGAAACCTGGGGTGGCCGCTCAATGTCTTCGTCACCCCCGACGGGCAGGCGTTCTTCGCCGGCACCTACTTTCCGCCCCGGCCAGCACCCGGGCAACCGTCGTTCGGGCAGGTGCTCGACGCCGTGACGGATGCCTGGATCACCCGCCGAGACGCGGTCATCGCCGGGGCGCAGCGCGTCGCTGACGCGGTGGCGGCCGTCACGATTCCGGCGGCTGTCGCCCTCGCCGGCGACGATGCGGCCGGAAGCGAGCCAAGCGCGCGGCTGAGCGCCGACGCTGCTCGGGCGATCGTGGCCGGGTTGGCCGACCAGGAAGATCAACTCTTCGGCGGATTCGGCGGCGCACCGAAGTTTCCGATGGCACCCGTGCTCGGGTTTCTGCTCGAGCAACCCACGGGGCAGTCGCTCGCGCTGCGCACGCTCAAGATCATGGGCGCCTCACCGCTTCGCGATCCGGTCGAGGGCGGGTTCTTTCGCTATGCGGTGCACCGTGACTGGTCGGAACCGCACTACGAACGGATGCTCTACGACAACGCTCAGCTGCTCGATCTCACCGTGCGCGCGCGTCAACTGACCGACGAACCGTGGGCGCGCATCCTCGCTGACGGTGTCTCGCAGTTTCTGCAGTCGGTGATGCAGCTCCCGTCCGGTGGATTCGCCAGCGCTCAGGACTCGGAGAGCACCGTCGACGGCGAACGCGTCGAAGGCGGTTACTACGCCCTCGACCTGATCGCGCGGCGGAAGCAGACGCCGCCCGCGCTCGATGCGAAGGTGCTCACCGGCTGGAACGGTCTCGCCATCGGGGCTCTCGCCCGCGCCGGATTCGCCGCCGGCGACCCACAGTCCATCGACGCGGCCCGGCGTGCCGCCGACTACATCCTGGCCGCCCACGTCTTGACCGATCGCCTCGTGCGGGCTTCGGTCGACGGGCGCATCTCCGCGGCGCCGGCGACGCTGGAGGACTACGGGATGTGTGCACACGGCCTCCTCGAACTTTCACTCGTCACCGGAGAGGTCGACTACGCCACCGCGGCCCGCCGCCTCATTGACAGCACGCTAGCCCCGACCGCCGACACCGCCGGCTCTGATGCGACAGAGCCCGATACCCCAGCCGATGACCCGGCCATCGTCGGCACGAACACCGCTGATACCGCCGACACAGCCGACACCGCAGGCTCGGCGGCGACCTTCCGGGTGCCGACCGGGGGAGATCCGGTACTGGTCGCCCAGGGGCTTGCCGTCTCGCTCGACCCTTCGGAAGGCGCCTACCCGTCGGGGCTCACTGCCTCCGCCGATGCCGCGCGCCTGCTCTATCAACTCACCGGGGAGTCACGCTATCGCCAGGCAGCGGACCAGGCGCTCAGCGTCGTCGCACCCCTCGCCCTCGCCCAGCCGCTCGCATTCGGCGGCACTTTGCGGGCGATGGCGCGGAGCGCGGCCCCCACGATTCAGCTCGTCGTCGTGTCGCCCGAGGCCCCGAGCGCGTCCGACACAGCGGCGTCCGATACAGCGGCGTCCGATACAGCCGTTCCCGACACAGCCGCGCCCGCCACCCGCAGCGCGGTTGAACGCGACTCCCTGCTGAACGTGGCCCGTCGCTATCCGGCCGGGCTCGTCGCATCCGTCACGGTCAGCCAGGCCGCGGCCTTCGCCGAGGCGGGATTCTCGCTCTTCGCCGATCGCGGGGTCGTCGACGGTAAGCCCACGGCATACTTCTGTCGTGACTTCGTCTGTCGCCTTCCGATCACCGATGCCGCGGCGCTCGACGCCGAACTGCGCATCCCGACCCTGGACGACAAGCCGGGCTAAGACCACACTGAGCGCATGAGCATTGACCGCATGAGCATTGTGATCAAACGGGCCTACGACGATGCGGCTGCGAGCGATGGGGTGCGAATACTCGTCGATCGGCTGTGGCCGCGCGGGGTCACGACCGAGCACGCGCGCCTCGACGCCTGGCTGAAGGACATCGCGCCGACGCCGGAGCTTCGCACCTGGTGGAACCACGACCCTGAGCGTCTCGACGAATTCGCCGCTCGCTACCGGGCCGAGCTCGACGGCAATCCCGCCACGGTGAAGGCCATCGACGAGTTCTGGGCATGTGTTTCGTCGGCCGGCACGGCGACCCTCGTCTACGGCGCAAAAGACCCGGTCGTCAATCACGCCCGGATCCTTGCCGAGTACCTCACCGAGTCCGAGGCCCAGAAGCACGGTGAGGCGCAGCATCCGGATGTCGCCCCCGGGCATTAGCATCGAGCCATCCGCTTCGTCGCCTCGACGGGCCTGCTGAAAGGACTCGATCATGGTTCCGGAAATCAATATCTGGGCTGTACTGCTCGCGACGGTGTCGAGCATGGTCGTCGGAGCGATTTGGTACGCAAAAGCGGTCTTCGGCACCTACTGGATGAAGGCCGTCGGACACGACGAAGAAAGCATGAGGAAGGGCTCGGCCGCGCCCCTGATCGTGACGGTGATCGTCAGTTTCATCACCGCATGGGTGCTCGCCGGAGCCGCGGCAATCGCACAGAACTTCTACCACGGCAGCTTTCTGGCCAACACGTTGCTGACCGGCCTCATCCTCTGGGCCGGATTCACCGCCGCCCGCATGATCACCCATGACGCCTTCGACCGCCGCCCGCGCGGCCTGACCGTGTTGAACATTGCCCATGAGCTGGTGACGATCATGATCATGGCCCTCATCATCGGGCTGTTCGGGATCAGCGCACTCTAGCGATCCACCGGCGGGAACCGACGTACACTGAGAACAGCGCGACCGCTTTGCCCGGCTGCACAGCACACGGTCTCGACATTCCCGGCAGAGCCGCCGTTCGGCAGTGCCGAACGCATGCTGCTCAGCGATGCGTGTGGATGCCTGGTGAACCTGTGTTCTATTGTCTCGAGGAGAACCATGGCCACTTTTGATCGATCCGGATCACACGGCGAACGAGGCAGCACCCTCGGCAGCGGCCATATCAGCAGCCATGCGGGATCGCACGGCGGCGGACACGGCGGCGCCCACGTCGGAACCCACGTCGACGCGCTCGGATCACCCTCGTCAGACGAGTTTCTGGGTACCAACACGGCAGCGATGCCGGTGCTCTCACTGAGCGGCGAGCCGGAGCTGGTGCTCGTCGCGCCGAACGAACGCACCCGCCGGTTCGACCGCGACGATGTCGTCGTGCGCAAGGGTGAAATTGCGCTCGTCAACGGGCATTTCACACCCCACGAGTCCATGGTGACCGACCTCATCGCCGTGCATGACGCCCTCGAGGCGGCGGGGATCGATTTTCTGCTGGTGCGTGGCGATCAGAATCGGCTGGTCATTGCTGTCGACCGTGCCTCGCGCAAGAAGATCTCACAAGCGCTTGCCGGCGCGTTCGCCGATGAGCCGTTCTACGCCAAGCCGCAGGACGGCAACCAGACGCAGCCAGCTCTCATTGCCGACGGTGCGCTTGCAACGCTCAAGAAGTCCTCGGTGTTTCGGGTCTACCGCCCGCGCATCGAACCGATCGGTCGCCTCCGCTACGGCTCGCAGACCGCGTTCCAGCTCGAATTCTGGCGCTTCGGCGAAGACGACATCGTCGCCCCGGTCGAGAATGCGTTGATGCGCACCCGGCTTCCCCGCTCCGAGGCTCGTGAAACCACGATCGACCTCTACGACCGCCAGTGGCGCACCCTGCCGAGCATGTTCGACGACCTGGCCAGCGATGTCAGCTTCGACATCGACCTCGTGTTCTCCTGGGTCGACGGCTCCTCCTCCGACTTCCAGCGTGAACGAGCCAAGCGGATGCAGGGCTATGTCGCCGGTGAGGGCGACGACTCCGACGCGCGCTTCCGGCAGATCGACGAACTCAAGTACGCCCTGCGCAGCGTCTACCTGTTCGCACCCTGGGTGCGGCGCATTTTCATCGCCACCGACTCGCCGGCACCCGTCTGGCTCGCCGAGCATCCGCGGGTCACCATCATGCGCAGCGAAGAGTTCTTCGCCGACCAGAGCGCGCTGCCCACGCACAATTCGCACGCCGTCGAAAGCCAGCTCCACAACATCCCCGGTCTGGCCGAGCATTTCTTGTACTCCAACGACGACATGTTCTTCGGGCGGCCGGTCGGCCCCGAGCTGTTCTTCTCGCCCGGTGGGGTCACCAAGTTCGTCGAGGCGGCGACCCGCATCGGATTGGGCGAGAACGATCCCAGCCGCAGCGGATTCGAGAATGCCGCACGGGTCAACCGGGCCCTCCTGCTCGGCCGATTCGGCAAGGTGACCACCCGGCACCTGGAGCACACCGCGGCCCCGCTGGTGAAAAGCGTGATGCGGGAGCTGGAGAACGAGTTCCCCGAAGACTTCGCGCGCACCGCGGCCAGTCAGTTCCGGTCGGCCACCGATATCTCTGTGACGAACTCGCTCTACCACTACTACGCGCTGATGACCGGGCACGCGGTGGCGCAGACTCAGGTGCGCTCGATGTACATCGAGACGACCCTGAAGCGGGCTCTGCAGCAGATGAAGCGGCTGCGCAAGCGTCGCGACCAAGACATGTTCTGCCTCAACGACGGCAGCTTTCCTGAAATCTCCGACGAAGTGCGGCGCGCTGCGGTGACCGAGTTTCTCGAACTGTACTTCCCGTTCCCGGCACCATGGGAGAAGGAGGCGACGCCGACCGACGGCGCTGCCGACTCCGTGATCGACCCGGCGGTCGACCCGTTGCTGGGCGAGGCGGTGCGTCGGGCGTAACTCGCCTCAGCGCGGGGCTGGGCCGTTTCGTGCGCCCGGCCCGGCTGTGTTCCTGTGCCGAGTTTGACCGTTGCGGTCGAGATTCCCCGGCACAACGGGGTACCTCGACCGCACGTGTCAAACTCGACGAGGTCTGGCGACTCGACGAGGTCTGGCGGCTTTCGGCGTCAGGCGCTGAGTACCGAGATCGGCGTCGTGCGCGGCGGCTCTGCCCGCAGCGTGCCGGCCGGCAGAATCTCGATCTCCGACTCGGCCAGGCGCCGGGCGCTCTCGGCCGCGTCGATGTATTCGAGCGCCGGGTGGCTGCCGAGCGGCACGACGGAATGCAGCACCGTGTCGGGGTAGACGTGCACGAGATTGAACGCGCGCGCGGCATCCTGACCCCGGGTGCCGCCGACGGGAACCGTCAGATCCTGGGTGTAGCAGGTGGCGGATGCGACCGACACTGGAATGCCGGCGAAGGTTGCGGTCGACGAATAGTGCAGATGACCGGCGAGGATGCTGCGCACGTCGGAACCGCGCAGCACCTGGGCGAGCGGACCCTGGTCGCGCAACTCGACTGACACTGCAAGGTCGAGCACGCTCGGCACCGGCGGATGGTGCATGGCCAGGATCGTGCCGTCCGGGGCGGGAACCCGCAACTGCTCGCTCAACCACTCCAACTGCTCGGGCCTGACCTCGCCGTAGTGGTGGCCGGGAACCGAGGTGTCGAGTGTGATCACGCGCAACCCATTGATCTCGACCACATCGTCGATCGGCGAGGTTGTGGGCAGCTCACCGAGCAGTGTCGTGCGGAAGACGGCGCGGTCGTCGTGGTTGCCCATCACCCAGATCACCCGGGCGCCGAGGCGCGCGGCCGTGGGTTCGACGATATCGCGCAGACGATCGTACGCCTGCGGTTCGCCGCGATCGGCCAGATCGCCGGTGACGATGATGGCCTCCGGCCGTGCACCCGACGCTTCGACCTCGGCAAAGAGCTGGGTCAGATGCTCTGCGCTGTCGACCTGTCCGTAGAGACGATGGTCGCCGGCGAGAAGGTGCGTGTCACTGAGATGGAGCAGGAAATGGTCCGGCCTGGGGTACTCGGCCGTTCGAATGCTCACAGAGCTTCCATTCGTTCGAAGCGCACACTCTCTAACGCGCACGCAGACGGTTCACGCAACATTCGACCAGACGTTTATGAACATTTGGTGTACGCCACGCACTATCCGGATTGCAAAAAATCGGGGGGCGCGGCATCTGCCTCCTGTGCTTATGCTGTCGGAATGGCACGCTACGTACGTTTCGACGAGTTCGGTGGCCCCTCGGTGCTGCACATCGAGCACGACGAACGGCCGCAGCCGTCCTCGGGTGAGGTTCGGGTGAGGGTGCACGCGGCCGGGCTCAACCAGGTCGATGTGAAGATCATCCGCGGCGGCCCCACGGCGGCCGGTTACAACGCAATTCCGCCGTGTGGCAATGGCAACGACTTCGCCGGCGTCGTCGACCAGATCGGTGGCGGGGTCGCTGACTTCACGCTCGGCGACGCGGTGCTCGGCGGCAAGCGGATGTACGCGCAGGCCGACTATGTGATCATCGACGCGACCAGGATCATCCGCAAACCCGACGCAATGAGCTTCGAGGTGGCCGGCGCACTTGATATTGCGGGGCGCACCGCCTGGGCCAGCGTGAACTCGTTGCATCTGACTGCCGACGACACCGTTTTGGTGAGTGCAGCCGCCGGGGGAGTCGGCATTCTGGCCGCGCAACTCGCGCGGCGCACCGGTGCCCGGGTGATCGGAACAGCCAGCGAAGCCCATCATGAATTCTTGCGCGGGCTGGATGTCATCCCTATTGCCTACGGAGAAGGCTTGCTCGAGCGGGTGCGCCAGGTCGCCCCGCGGCTGACGGCGGCCCTCGACAATCAGGGTCCGGCAACCATCGATGTCGCGCTGAAGCTCGGGGCGCCCGGATCCCGGATCAACACGATTGCGGCCCGCGGTCACCGGGCGGATGCGGGAATCACCGGAGTCGGCGGCAAGACAGCGACGCTCGCCGACCTGGCGGAGGTCGCCGAGCTGATCGCCTCCGGAGAGGTGGTTTTGCCGATCGATCGCACGTACCCGTTGGAGAAGGTGCGCGACGCCTACGACTATCTGATGGGCGGGCACCTGCTGGGCAAAGTGGTTCTCACGCTCGTCTGAACCCTTGCTTGAACAGGTGTTTGTCCGTGTGCCTGAGTGTGAACGCATCTGTGAACGCCCAGGGTGCGGTCACGGGTGGGTGAACCCCGAGGTCGTTCCGGGGATCACCGGACCGCTGTCGTCGCCATGCTCGTAGCGCTCGATCTTCTCGCGACCGGACTCCGCCGCGCGGTGGCGCTCGACTTCGAAGTCACCTTCGAGCTCAGGCGAGGTGGCTATTTCTGCAGCGTGGATGTCCGTCGTGCGGAGTGCAGGGAATCCAAACGCCGAAGTGCCGCGCTCCCGCCGGCCATGCTCATGTGAACCGAACATATCCTCGACGCTACGCTTCTCGGCTGTGAACGCAAGCTCCATCTCGTTGATCGAGGAGCAGCCGACGGAGGAGGCCGCGTCTCGAGATCCCGCGAGCCGGTCCTCGAACCTGGGTTGGGTTTGGAGACCGGCTCACGAGGTCTCGAGACGCTCGCTGGCGCTCGCTCCTCGACCAACGAAATGGTGAAAGCGCGGGGCTGTCTAGTTGGCGACCAGCGTGACGGTGACCGGAGTGGCGTTGGCAAACAGGTCGAGCACCGGGCAGTGGGCGTCGACGGCGGCGTGGAGGTCCTCGTAGCGGGCGTCGCTTTCGGGGCCGGTGACGCGCACGGTGAGGCGGATGGCCGAGAACCCAGGACGCACCGAGTCGTCGACGCCGAACAGTCCGCGCACGTCGAGGTCGCCCTCGGCTTCGGCAGAAATCGAGTCGACCCGAATGCCGAGGTTCTGGGCGTAGAGGCGATAGACCACGATCTGGCAGGAGATGAGGGCGCCGAGCGCAAACTCCACCGGGCTGGCCGCCACGTCATCGCCCGCGAGCGCGGCGGGTTCGTCGACGAAGAAGACCTGCTTGCCGGCCGTGATGCGGCTGGCGACCGACCCTTCACCGACACCTGTCACGGTGTAGCTGAGCTGGGCGTTGTTGACGTTGGCGCTGATGCGATTCGACCAGGCGGTTCCGGCATCCGTCAAACGCGCGGCGCGCTCATCGGCAGTGATCGGGGGAATGGTGTCGATGGCGAGGGTCATGTTGTTCCTTTGCGATATGCGGTGGGCGCGAGCGGAGTCTCAGACTAGGAAGCAACGCAGTCGCGGGCGAATACACCGTTCATGCGCCGTAACATTTCACGGCGCGTTCATGCGCCGTGACGTTTCACGGCGAAGGTGAGACAACGCTGTCGCGGGGAATGGCGCGTTCAGAGGCCGTGACGTTTCACGGCGAAGGTGAGACAACGCTGTCGCGGGGAATGACGCGTTCAGAGGCCGTGACGTTTCACGGCGAAGGTGGAGGTGGCGCTGTGCAAGCTCTGCGGATCGCTGTGGCACAGTTGAACAGGTGAGCGCTTCAACTTCGATCGGCCCGGCCAGATACCTGACCGGTGCTGTCTGTGCCGCTCTGGCGTTCATCGCGCTCTACTGGTTCTTCGTGAAGACCTACAACGGGCAGATTGTCGATCAGCTCGCCTTCGATGGAGCCGAATTCGGGTCACGCAGTGTGACCCCGCTGACCAACGCGCTTCTCGACCGGGTGCCACTGATCTCGGCGGTGATCTGCCTGGTGCTCACCCTCGTGATCGCCGCTGTGCGCCGCAACTGGTCGACTTTTCTGGTCGCGGTGGCCGCTGCCGGCGCGGCCGTCGCGACGACCCAAGTGCTGAAGTACGCCATTCTGACCCGCCCCGATCTCGATGTCGCCGGGTACGCCGACAACTCATTCCCCTCGGGGCATACAACGGTGGCCGCAGCATCCGCCCTCGCTGTCTTCCTCGTTTCAAGCCCGCGGATGCGTCCCACCGTCGGGGCGTGGGGGGCGGCGTTCGCTGTTGCGGCCGGTCTGTCGACAGTGGCCACCCATTGGCACCGGCCGAGCGATGTGATTGCCGGGCTGCTTGTCGTCGCATTCTGGGGATGTCTCGCCGGAGCCGTTTTGTCACAGTTCGGGCCAGCCAGGCCGGCTCCGGCTCGACCCTGGCGGGCCGGGCGTTTGGTGTGGATTGTGGTGCCGTTCGCCGTCGTCACGGGCGTGGCGTTCGTGATCACCGTGCTGCGGGCATCCGGGGAATCGACGGAGACTCTCATCGCCTACATCGGCGGGATGGCGGCCATCGTGGCCGCCGGTTTCGCCGTCGCGGTGATCGGCACCCGGCTGTTCGCCCGGTTGCCGTAACCGAACTGCGCCGAATTCGGGTTATTTCAGGGGTGCCACTTCGAACACTCGCATGGCACACTGAGCTATGGCCGTCACGTTGCGTTCGCTACAGACTGCAGTACCCCCGACAATCCTGGTGCAGGAGCAAGTGCGGGATGTCTTCGCCGCCCAGCCCGATCTGAGTCGCCTGGCCCAGAGGCTGGTGACAACGTCGTTCAACCTGTCGGGCATCGACACGCGGCGCACCGTCATCGCCGAACTCACCTACGACGTCGATACGCCGAATCCGCAGTTCTTCGATCCGGTCGAGCAGCGCCTGCTCATTCCGGGAACCAAGGTGCGCAACGAGCTCTACATCGTCGAGGCGACGAAGCTCTTCGTCGAGGCGGGTCGCCGGGCCCTCGAGAACTGCCCGGGGGTGACCGCCGCCGATGTGACGCACGTCGTCACCGTGTCGTGCACCGGGTTCTTCGCCCCCGGGCCCGACTACATGCTGGTGCGCGAGCTGGGACTGAACCCGTCGACGCAGCGCTACCACCTCGGCTTCATGGGATGTTATGCGGCGATGCCTGCCCTGCGCACGGCGAAGCAATTCGTCGAAGCCGATCCGGATGCCGTCGTGCTGGTGGTCAGCGCCGAGCTGTGTTCGCTGCATCTGCGCACCTCGAACGATCCGGACACCATCGTCGCCTCCTCGCTGTTCGCGGATGGCGCGGCAGCGGGAATCGTGTCGGCCCGCGACCCCTGGCCGGGCGAAAGCGCCCTCACCCTCGATCATTTCGAGACGGTGATCACGCCCGTCGGCGAGGGCGACATGGCCTGGAAGATCGGTGACGAGGGTTTCGAAATGGTGCTGAGCAGCTATGTACCGCACATCATCGACGAGCACATCGAGAGCGCCTTGGCGCCGCTGCTGGCGCGTGACCCGGAGCTGGCCGAACTGATCGGGGCCGACGGCTCGCTGTATACCGGGGTGGAATCGGGCGAGGCGAACGGGGAGCTGGCGATCGGCGACGACGGGCCGCCCGACGACGGCGCAACGCTCGAGGCGAGCGGCGCGCCCAGCGTCGCCGTGCTGACCAAACCGTTGAATGAGGCGATCGCGCACTGGGCGATTCACCCCGGTGGGCGCAGCATCCTCGACAAGACCGAGGCGAAACTCGCGCTCACTGAGGCTCAGTTGGAGCCGGCCCGGCAGACACTGCGGGAGTTCGGGAACATGTCGAGTGCGACAGTGCTGTTCGTGCTCAAGTCGATCATGGACTCGCCGACCACCGCCGACGGCGAACGGGTCTGCGCGATGGCATTCGGTCCGGGACTCACCGTCGAATCAAGTTTGATGACCGCGAGCCGCGGGTAGCCGCCCGATGGCCTTCCCATCGCTCGGCTCTCGGGCGATCGACGCCGTCGAGATCATGGACGGCGAGTGCGACCCGCAGCGCCTCGAGCGCACCTACGACGAATTCCGCTATGTCAACGCGGTGGTGTCGGGATGGCGCACGATCTACCGCCGGGACATCCGTCCGATGCTCAGCCCCTCCAAGAACAGCACTCTGCTTGACGTCGGGGCCGGCGGCGGCGATGTGGCGCGGGCGTTGGCGCGCTGGGCGGTGCGCGACCGGTTGCGGCTGAGCGTGACCGCGATCGACCCGGATGCGCGTGCGCACGCCTTCGCGGTCGGCCAGCCGCCGCTGCCGGGGCTCGTGTTTCGCCGGGCGCTCAGCTCTGAGCTGGTGGCAGAGGGGGCGCGGTTCGACTTCGTGGTGTCGAATCATGTGCTGCATCACCTGAGCGCCGCCGAGCTCGGCGGGCTGCTGTTCGACTCGGAGCAGCTGTGTCGGCGGCGCGTGCTGCACGCCGACATCGAGCGGAGCCGGTGGGGTTACCTGGGGTTCGCGGTCGGCACCTTTCCGTTCTTCCGGGACTCCTACATTCGTGAAGACGGCTTGACGTCGATCCGGCGCAGTTTCACGGCGCGGGAATTACGGGCGGCTCTCGAGACGGCGGGGCTGGCGGCCGGTCTGACCACGGGCGGAGTCGCCCAGAGCGGTCGGGCAACGGGCGGAGGCCTGGCCGGGCCGGCCGGCTGGCATGTCACCCGTGAGCTGCCGTCGCGCCTGGTGCTGCGCTGGGTCGCGCCGCGGGCAAAGCCGGTCGGTACGTCTCCTCCGCCACTCGCGTCGAGTTTGACACTTCCGGTCGAGCTTGCGCGGCACACCAGGCAAGGTCGACCGGAACGCGCAAACTCGGCGGGTGCGGGTGCGAAGCCAGGGGAGCGGGCGCCGGCGGAGCCGACGGATGCCTGAGGTGCTCGTCGTCGGCGGCGGCCCGGTCGGGCTGCTGACCGCATGCCTGCTCGCCCTGCGCGGTATCGATGTCGAGGTGTTCGAGGCGCGCACCGAGCCGTCCCTGCGCTCCCGAGCCATCGGCATCCACCCGCCGGGCCTGGCCGCGCTGCAACAGATCGGCATCGCCGACGAACTGCTCGCGCGGGCAGTGAGAATTCGGGAGGGAGTCGTCGGTTGTGATGGGAGGGCGCTCGGCCGGCTGTCTTTCGAACGGGCGGCTCCCGCCCACCCCTTCGTCGCCTCGCTGCCGCAGCATGAGACCGAGGAGCTGCTCCGGGAGCGCTTTCGGCAACTTCGGCCGGGCGCCCTGCACGAGGGGGTCGCGGTGTCGGATGTGCGTGACACCGGGAATCGCGTCGAAGCCAGATTCGCTGATGGCCGGGTGGTGAGCGCCAGGTATCTCGTCGGCGCCGACGGGGCGCGCAGTCGGGTGCGAGCGGCGGCCGGGATCGGCTGGCGCACGATCGGCACCGGTGAAACCTATCTGATGGCCGACTTCCCTGACTCGGGCGCGAACGGGTCGACGGCGGTGCTGTTCTTCGAACGCGGCGGGGTCGTCGAATCGTTCCCGCTGCCGGGTGGGAAACGCCGATGGGTGGCGATGACGAATGGGCTCACCCCGGAAGCGAGCGGTGCCGACCTGGCCGACATCGTCAGACGACGCACGACGGTGACATTGCCCGATGCGCTGGCGGCGCCGAGCGCCTTCGCGGTGCAGCAGCGGCTCGCCGAAGGGATGGTCGTCGGCCGCATTGTGCTGGTCGGGGATGCGGCGCACGAGATCAGCCCGATCGGCGGGCAGGGGATGAACCTCGGATGGTTGGATGCTGTCGCTCTCGCCCCGGCCCTCGAGCGTGCGGTCACGGCGGATCGGGAGGCGCAGACGGCGCATCGTGACGGTAACTGCGACTCTGCTCTGGAGGCCGACGCCGCCCTGGCCGCATACGACCGGCGCCGGCGCAGTGCCGCTCGAATGGCCGTGCGGCAGGCCGGATTCAACATGGCGATGGGACGCCCGTACGACGGGCTGCGCCTGCATGCCCGCAACGCCGCAGTGCGGGTGCTGGCGATCCCGCCCGCGAACCAAGTGCTGGCCCGGGCGTTCACGATGCGCTGGCTTTAACCGCACAGCCCGAGTTTTTCTCCCGCCGGCCCGATGCGTGCCGTTTGTGTGGCTAACTCCGGTTACTCCCGGGCGGCGACGGCAACAAGCCCTCGGCTGCCGCGGATTCCTGCGGTTGTCAATTTCCAGCATCCGAGATAACCGGAGTTAGCCACAGGGGCAGTGCCATGAAGCGGTGCCCGACGGGGAAAAGCAGGGAAGGCGAAGCGTCGCCCCCGGAGTGCAGTTGAATAGTTGAGTGACTTCCGCACTGATCGACCAGCTTCGTACCGACCTCGCCTCCGCCAACTTCAGCGTGACCGCACTCACCGGGTTGTGGGGGAGCGCAGCGGATGCCGCCCTGCACCGCAATCAGCGGGTTCCGGCACTGCGGGCGCTCGCCGAGCTGCGCGAGAAGCTCGGTCGCGAAGAGCGCTCGGCCACCCTCGCGCGACTGTTCGTGCTCGGGCTTCCGGTGGCGCAGACGGATCTGGACGCCGCACTTCCGACCCTCGGGATCAACGGAGCCGTCGAACTCGGCCTGATCGGCATCGATGACCGGGATGCCTCCGTGGTGCGCCCCCTGCTCGAACTGCGCCCCTACAGCTTCATCGACGGCCACGGGGCCGGTAGCTGGTGGATTGTCTCCGACCTCGGCGAACTCGCTCTCGGCCACGAACTCGGTGAGAACCACGTGCTCGGCGTCGGTGGAGCCTCGCTCACCTTGGCCGGACTGATGATTCCGAACGAGGTGGAGTCGGCCCTCGACCTCGGCACCGGATGCGGTATCCAAGCGATGCACGCCGCCCGCCACGCCGCGCGGGTCGTCGCCACCGACATCTCCGAGCGCGCACTCGAGCTTGCCGCGCTGAACGCCGAACTCAACGGCATCAGCAATATCGAGTTTCGTCTCGGCAGCCTGTTCGACCCTGTTGCCGGGGAACGATTCGACCACATCATTTCGAACCCACCGTTCGTGATCACGCCGCGCACCGAGGGGATTCCGAGCTACGAGTACCGCGACGGCGGCCTCGTCGGCGATGCGATCGTCGAGGCGGTCGTGACGGGTGCGGCCGCTCACTTGAACCCCGGCGGAATCGCCCAGCTGCTCGGCAACTGGGAGTACCACGAGGGTGCCGAGTCGACCGGGAGTACGAGCGGCGACGCGTTCGACCGGCTGCGCTCGTGGCTCGACGCCCCGAACGGCACCGAGGAAACGCCGCTTGACGCGTGGATCATCGAACGCGAAGCTCAGGGTCCAACCGACTACGCCGAAACCTGGATTCGTGACGGAGGCACCCGTCCCGACACAGCCGACTTCGACCGCCTCTACGGCGCCTGGCTCGACGACTTCGAAGCCCGCCGTGTGAGCAAGGTCGGCTTCGGCTACATGCTGCTGCGCGCGCCGCTCAGCGCTTCTCCCGACGCAGCCGGGACATCCGCGCCGCTCCGCCGCCTCGAACGCCTTCATGACGCCCTCGGCGCGAACGCCGCCGGCATCGGCAGTCACTTGGCCGCCTGCCTGCAGGCGCACGACTGGCAGGTGGCGACGGATGACGCCCAGCTCGCCGCCTCCCATCTCACTGTCGCTCCCGACGTGACAGAAGAGCGGCATTACTGGCCAGGGCAGGACGACCCCACCCTGATGACCCTGCACCAGGGCGGTGGGTTCGGGCGCTCCGTGCAGCTCGACACCGCGCTCGCCGCACTGATCGGCGCCTGCGACGGCGAATTGTCAGTGGGAGCGATCATCGGGGCACTGGCCCAATTGCTCGAAGCCGACGAGACCGACCTGCGGGCCGAGCTGCTGCCCCGCGTGCGCGAGCTTCTCGACGACGGCTTTCTGCAGGCGCCCGCCTAGGCGCGTCGCTGAGCGCTTCACCGGGCCATGTCGCAAGCCCGAACCTCGAAGCCTCGAACATCCCGAGCTTCATGGGTTAGTTTGAGGGTTATGAATGGCGAGGTCCCGAAAGCGCATGGTGCCGCAACACCCGGCGCAGCACCGCACGAAGTGACGCGCGCATCGTGATCGATCGTCGAACCTTTCTGCTCGTGTCGGCATCCGGCCTCTCTGTCGCGGCGCTCGCCGCGTGCACGCCCGTGAATCCCTCGCCGACGAAGTCGCCGACCTCGACCGGCTCACCGAGCCCATCACCGGTTCCGAAGCCCGCCGGGATGCAGCGCACGAACTGGTCAAACGATCCGTTTGCCGGCGGTTCGTTCAGCTACCAGGCAGTCGGTTCGGCTCCTGAGCAGCGTGCCGACCTGGCCGCTCCTGTGCTCGACCGCATCTTTCTGGCCGGGGAGGCCGTTGCCGAGGTCGCACCCGGGACGGCCCAGGGTGCACAGGATTCGGGCCGCGTCGCGGCGACCGCCGTTTTCACAGCGGCATCGGCGCGGGAGCGCGTCGCGGTGATCGGCGCAGGCCTGGCCGGCCTCACCGCCGCTCGCCAATTGAGCGACGCCGGTTTTTCGGTGATCGTGATCGAATCCCGTGACCGGGTCGGCGGTCGCATCGATACCGTCTTCGGCTCGGACTGGCCGTTCCCGATCGAGCTCGGCGCTTCGTTCGTGCACTCGACCGCCCCGGTCGGCAGCCCGAGCCTCGACGATGAACTCGCCGCAGCGGGCGTCGCGACGGCCCCCGTCAGCACGCCCGCTGAAACCCGCGATCGCTCGGGCGAGACGGTGACGGTTCCCGACACCGGTGCCCGGCTGCTCACCGCCGCGCTCGACTGGGCCGCGACGCAGCCCCACGACGTCTCGGTCGCCGACGCCCTCGTTGGTTCCGGCGCGCCGACGCCGCCGCCGACCGCGCCGACCGCGGCAGAGGGTGCCGCGCCGACGGATGCCGACTGGCTGGGCCTCGAACTCGTCACCGATGTCGAGATGCCCACCGGGGCATCCGCGGCGGAGGTCTCGGCCTGGTACGCGCCAGCACCCAGTGCCGTCAACGCGGAATTCGCCGACGAGCGCATTGTGCTCGGCGGCTATTCGACCCTGCTCACCTCGATGGCCACCGACCTCGATGTGATGCTGTCGACCATCGTCACCAAGATCGCCTACACAGCCCAGACCGTGAGCCTGCGGATGGCGACCGGCGAATCGATCAATGTCGACCGGGTGATCGTGACGGTGCCGCTCGGGGTGTTGAAGGCCGACGCGCTCGAGTTCAGCCCGCCGCTGCCGTTTGCGCACCGCGCGGCGATCGCGGAGCTCGGCATGGGAGTTCTTGACAAGATCTGGCTGCGCTACGACACCCCGTTTTGGACGTCGGAGGCTGAAATCTGGAACGTCGTCGGCGACACCGTGGACTTTCCGGTCTGGGTGAACCTGCTGCCGCTCACCGGGCAGCCCGTGCTGATGGGGCTGACCGCCGCCGACAGTGCACGTCGTCTCGCGAAGCAGGATGACGACGAGGTGTTAGCCGCGGCGCTCCGCAGCCTGGAGCCGTTCGTCGGCCAGTAGCGCCGGCACCGGATGCCGCTGCGGCGCGGGCGTCCACCACGGTGACAATCTGAGTCGTGAGGTGGCCACAAGCAGCGCCGTCACGCCGACGATGATTGCGAGACACATCAGGCAGTAGATCACCGTTTCGGCGACGCTGACCTGGCTGCCATCGAGAAAGAAGTAGGGGTACCAGCCGACCTGGGCACCGCGAATCAGAGTGAAGACACCCCAGACGAGCGGGTAGATCACCACCCAACCGAGCAACCGCCAGCGCATCCGGTTCTTGTGCGGGTCGAAAAGCCAGTCGAGCAACGCGAAGGCAGGAATCCAGAAGTGAAGCAACTGATCTGACCACGGCACATCGATGCGATACGCCCGCGACGAGGACTCCACCACCATCACGGCGAAGACGATGCCGGAGACGATGATGTACGTCGTCACCAGGGTGCGCAGCACGTCGAGCCAGGGAGGGTCCTCCCGGCGGCGAAACGCGACGATGGCGGCGAGCGTGAACATGACCACAGCCGCCATGGCGCTTTGAATCGTGAAGTAGCTGAAGAAGTTGTTGGCACCGAACGACTTGAAGCCGAGCACGTAATCGAAGTTGCCGATCAGCCCGACAACGCCCGCGCAAGCGAGAACGAGCCGGCCGATGCCGAACCCCTGCCGAACGCTCAGTCTCATCTGGAGAGACCCAGATGCCCGTGCGCTTGCATGCTTCAACGCTACGCCAGTGCGGCTGAGCGCGGGTTGCCTAGCCGACGATCATGAAACCGCTCAGGCCGGTCGGCGTCAGCTCCGACACTTCCACGCTCTCGACGCGAGCTCCCGGCGGACCGACCGCCAGCCAGTCGAGCATCGCCGCGACCGGTGCCGCATCGCCCTCGACGACAACGTCGACCGCGCCGTCGTCGCGATTGCGTGCCGTTCCGGCGACGCCGACACGCAGCGCTTCGGCTCGGGCGGAATAGCGAAATCCGACGCCCTGCACGCGGCCTCGCACCAGAATTCGTTGGCAGATCACAACTCCATTCTGCTCCGCCGGCCGGGTGATGACGACGAGCGTGGCCCTCGCGTGCACCGGCAGGTCTCTCGCGGGTGCTTATAATCGCTCGGGGGCTCGACGCGCATCCCGCGACGGCCCCGCTCCGTCAACGCTGACTTTCCGACGTTCCCCGGGCATGATCGCCCGCGACCGAAAGCAGCCAGTATGACCGAGCACGACACTTCAGTGCGTGACCACGCCGCAGCCGACGCCCTGCACACGCCCCCGCGCCGCTGGCTGGTCTTGGCGATTGTCGGTCTGCTGGGCGGTCTGCTCTCCGGCCTTCTCGGCGTCGGTGGCGGCATCCTGATGGTTCCGCTTCTGGTCGGGCTGGCCGGCATGGACCAGCGCCGTGCCGCGGCGACCTCTCTGGCCGCAATCGTGCCGACCGCGATCGTCGGAAGCGCGAATTATCTGGTCAACGGGCACATTGACCTCGTCGCGGGACTGGTCATCGCCGTGGGCGCTGTTGTCGGTGCGATGATCGGGTCGGCCCTGCTGGCCCGGCTGTCGCTGGCCTGGCTGCGCTGGACCTTCATCGCACTGATCGTGATCGTGGCAATCCGGATGCTGCTGGTCACCCCGATCCGCGGCGACACGGTCGAGCTCAGCATCGGTGTGGTGCTCAGCATGCTGGCCGTCGGACTGCTGATGGGCATCGCATCCGGCCTGTTCGGCATCGGCGGCGGTCTGATCGCCGTGCCGGCCCTGATCATCCTGTTCGGTGCCAGCGATCTGGTGGCTAAGGGCACCTCGCTGCTCGTCATGATTCCGACGGGAATCACCGGAACGCTGCGCAATCGCGCGAACAAGTTGATCGATCTGCCGAGTGTTCTCGTCGTGGGGGTTGCGGCGACCGCGGCATCCTTCGGGGGAGTCGCGCTGGCGCTGTGGCTGCCGGCCGCGGTAGCAAACATGCTCTTCGTGGCGCTGTTGCTCCTGGCGAGTGTGCAGCTGTCGGTTCAGGCGATCCGGCGACGCTGACGCGCATACCGCAGCGGCACAATTCGCCGCACTACCCCCGTTTGGGGCTACCCATTCAACCGGCCAGCCCGCTAGATTCTATTCATTCAAGAAGGAGATCCGTGGCCGAAACCCTGAGCATGCGGCAGCGCTGCGCGGGCCAGTCGGTCATCGAGAATCTGGTACGCCACCAGGCCGACATGCCTCGCCGCTCGCCGCTGGCCCGACTCGTCGGACGCTCGCCGCTGAACGCGGACGCCACCGCGTGGTACCTCGACGCCCAGGGCGAAATCGCGATGGGACGCATCCTCGACATGCTGCCGCCCGAGTGGACGGTTCTCCATGCGCTGCCCGCCGGAATGGGCGCGCTGGACATCGATCACCTGGTGATCGGTCCCTGCGGAATCTTCACCGTCAACACCAAGCACCACCACGACAAAGATGTCTGGGTGGCCAAGAGCACTCTGGTCGTTGACGGTGAGGCGCGAGGCTATATCCCGGCCGCCGAAGTCGAGGCGCAGCGGGTGTCGGCCATCGTCGAAGAACGGATGCCCCTGCCCGCGCCGGTGCAACCGGTCATTGCGTTCATCGATCCCAAGCAGGTGACGATTCGGGAACGACCGACTCAGGTCAAGGTCGTCGATGCATGGCAACTGCGTCGCTGGCTGACGAATCTGTCCCCGGTGCTCAGCCCCGCCGAGCAGGACGAGATCGTCTCACTGCTCGACAATCCGGTCACCTGGCATGCCACCGGCCCGGTGCCGATTTTGACCGATGCGCCGTCGCAACCGCAGTTCAGCACGACGGTCGGCCTCCTTGCCGCGTTCGAGCTGATCGATGCCGAGGTGCGATCGGCGCGGGTGCGTCGAGGTTTCTGGAAACTGGTCGGCTACGGAGCGCTCGTGGTCAGCCCGATGGCATTGCTGCCACTCGCCTTAGGAATGTTCGGCTGAATTCCTCCGTGCTTCAGCGAACCGTTCTTCAGCGCACCGGCTCCGATTCGGACGACTTGACACGGTTGGTCTTCGAGCGCCGCACCGCGGCATCCGCGGCCAATGCCACTCCGGTTCCGAGCGCATAGGCGATCAGATCGACCGGCGCGAACGTAGTGCCGAAGACGAGCCGGGCGGGCGGGAAGGCGTCGGAGAGGATGCCGGGTACCCCGGTGAGTTGGAACAACTCGATCGCCCCGCAGAACGCGAGCGCGATGCCCGCCACCGTGACGCTCGAGGCGCGGGGGAGTAGAAGCGCGACGAGCAGATAAATGAGCACGGCGTAGAGGGCGTCGGCCGTGAAATCGCCCGCAGGTCCGCTGCCTATAACGTGCACCAACAACCCGGTGGCGAGGACACCGGCGGCACAGCCGAGGAGCCAGGCGCGGCGGCGACCGGTGCGGACGGGGCGTGGAGTCATTGCTGCACTGTATCGGGCGACGCTGACTGATGAACGGTCCGGTCCACGCGGGCGACGGCCTGCAGAGGTGCGGTTATCGCTTGGGCTTGTTGGTTCCCGGGGCGTTGTTGCCGTGCATCCAGAGGATGTGGGCACGCACCGAGAGCGCGCCACCGATCACGAGCGACACAATTGCGACGGGCACAATCTGGGTGACCGCGACGCTGCCGGTGAGGGCGTTGACAATGATGAGAAGTACCGCGAAGCTGCTGCACGAGAATCCGGCGATCGCACACGTGTTGAACGACCAGCTCTTCATGGTGCGGAGCACGGGGATCCCATCGGGTTGAGGTTCGAAGGCCCGCCTCCGAGAATGCAGGGCGACCAGGATCAACGGTACCAGGGGGTGCTGGGAGAGGGATGCTGCGCCGAGCGCCCGGGCGGATGCAGTGTGCGCTTGCCGTCGCGTGCGAGAGACATCCGGCTGGGATTCTGAGCCAGTCGCATCCCGAATCGGCGAACCGAACGTAGGCTGGAGCTCTACTACTGAGATAGAGGCAGGGCCATCGTGAGGGTGATCAGTTACAACCTCCGCAAGAACCGGGCGAGCGTCGAGCTTGAGGCGCTGGTGAATCGGTATAACCCCGACATGCTCTGTTTGCAAGAGGCGGACACGTTGGCGCTGCCGGCGGAGATCAGCACACTGCACCTGGCCGATGCCACCTCGCGCAACCGGCTCGGCCTCGCGCTGTACTACCGTCGGGACCGCTTCGCTGCGGTCCAAACGCGCACGTTCGCGCTCAAGAAGTCACTCCACGACCGGCTGCTCACCCCCGCGCACGAGCGCCTGATCGGCACCCGGCTGAAGGATCATGCGGCGGATCGCGAGCTCGTCGTCGCCTCATTTCATGCGGCACCGCTGACCGCGCGCAATTCGTTGCGGCGCAATCAGATCCGTTCGGCGCACGAGGAACTGCACACACTCGGGCCGGGACTGCCGACCCTCATGGTGGGCGATTACAACTATCCGCTGTTCAAGGAAAACCTGAGCGAGAATGTGCAGTCCCGCGGCTACGACCTCACGCTCAGTGACAGCAGGACGTATACCCGTTACAAGGTGTTCCGTGGGCACTACGACCTGGCGACGTCGATCGGGCTGTCCATCGACAGCATCGAGACTCTTCCGCGGGGAACCTCGGACCACATGCCGATTCTGGTGAACGCCACCTACAGCGATGCGGTGACGCCCAACGGGCTGGAGCCCGGGGGCCAGCAACCGGCTCCGGTGTCAGGGGACGGCTTCACCATCTGACTTCACCATCTGAGGTGAACGATGTTTCCGGATGCCGCCGCGCGGGTTGAACGCCGCAACGCGCGTCGGCGGCGGCCCGCGTCGCGACGCCCGACCCGCGCGGCGGCGAGGCCTACGCTGGAAGGTGCCGCCGCGATGCACGCGCTCTTGATCGATCGTGCCGCACCGCCCAACCAGAAGGAGTCACATGAGTGACCGTCACGCAGAAGAGGCGGCCCTGGCCACTCTTCTCGAGCAGGAGCGCGACATCCAGTTCGCCGCGTTCACCCATGCGGATGCCTGGACCGTCGGCACCCACCTCGTCGAACTCGCCAGTGAGCGACTGCACCCCGTCGCGATTGCGATCATGCTCGGTGACCAGCGGGTGTTCCACGCGGGCTTGCCCGGGGCATCCGCCGACAACGACGACTGGCTGGAGCGCAAGTTTCGGGTGGTGCGCCGATTCGGACATTCCTCGCTGGCCGTCGGCACCGACTTCCGGTCGCGCGGCGCGAACTTCGACGTCGATTCGCGCCTGAACATCAGCGACTATGCGGCTCACGGTGGGGCGTTCCCGATTCGGGTGAACGGGATGCAGGTCGGCGTTGTTGGTGTTTCCGGGCTCCCGCAGCGGGAGGATCACGCTCTCGTCATCGAGGCGCTGATCGCGCACCGCGACCGCGAGGTCGAGCTCTAGGGCGCCGCCCATCTCGTTGGTCGAGGAGCGCGTGAGCTTGCGAACACGCGTCTCGAGACCTAGCGAGCCGACCCTCAGACGCTACTCAAGTTCAGGGATCGGCTCGCGGGATCTCGAGATGCGGCCTCCTACGTCGGCTGCTCCTCGATCACCGGGATGGTCGTCAGCGCTCAGAGTGTCGTGCGGCTCAGAGTGTCGTGCGGTTTTGCTGTCACTGCCAGCGCGGGCGGCAGGGGCTCCATTTTCGCTAATGAACTTCAGGCTCATATGACTCTGAAGTTCATTGGCGAAAACGTATGACCCCGGTTCGCTTCAGCGCGTAGCGCCACGTTCCACCACTGACGCGTGTAGCAGCCACGGTCAGCGTCGAGCAGTTCGACTATCGGTGTGGCTGTCCGCCGAGTCGTATGGGGAGGTGTCACCTCACGACAGCGGCGATGGCGCTGATCTCCACGAGTGCACCCGGTACCCCGAGTCCCGCAACTCGTACACCCATCACCAGTGGTGGCTCGTCGGATGCCAGTTCCGTGGCGATTGCCCCGTACGCGGCCCGGAGATCGACCCCGTCGAGGAACATGACGGTCCACTGCACGACGTCATCAACAGTCGCGTCGACAGCGTGAAGCGCGGTCACCGCGTTTCTGAGGGCACGCGTCGCTTGCGCTGCCACGTCGTCTGCGCCCACGAGCGCGCCCGCCTCGTCAACGGAATTCTGTCCGCCGACATAGATCGTTGTTGCGCCTGGTGGAACGACGGCCACGTGGCTGAAGGCCGGGCTCACGACGAGCCCGGCGGGCCGGATGCGTTGTATGGATGTCATGCCGCGATCGTTGCATGATCCGCCGACACAACAAGTGCTATTTCTTGTTGCGCCAGCCGATCGCCGGCGCGATGTGCCGCGCGATCGTGTCGAGCAGATGTGCGTTGTAGTCGACCCCCAACTGATTCGGGATCGTCAGCAGGATGGTGTCGGCGGCCTGCACCGCCGCATCCTGAACCAGTTCGGCCACAATCTGGTCGGGCTCGCCGACGTAGGTCTTGCCGAAGCGGGCGAGCCCGCCGTCGAGGTAGCCGACCTGATCGCTGCGCTCGCCGGCCGCCATCGAGCCGAAATACTCGCGGTCCTCTGCGGTCGTGATCGGCAGGATGCTGCGGCTCACCGACACGCGCGGCTCGCGCGGCCAGCCGGCCTCGGCCCACGCGGCGCGGTAAAGCGCGATCTGCTCAGCCTGCAACTCGTCGAACGGCACGCCGGTGTCTTCGGTGAGGAGGGTGCTGCTCATCAGATTCATGCCTTGCTGGGCAGTCCAGACCGCGGTCTTGCGGGTGCCGGAACCCCACCAAATTCGGTCGGGGAGTCCGGGGGACTGCGGCTGAATCGACAGCGGAGCCACCGACCTTGACATCTGCGGGTTGGGGAGCACGACCCCGGCGCCGTCGATCGCCGCGCGGAACAGTTCGGTGTGCACCCGCGCTTCGTCGGCATCCGTTCGATCGTCGGCGGGAACATAACCGAATGCCTCATAGCCGCGCAGCGCAGGTTCGGGTGAACCGCGGCTGATGCCGAGCTGCAGACGTCCGTCGCTGATCAGATCGGTCGCTGCGGCCTCTTCGGCCATGTAGAGCGGGTTCTCGTAACGCATGTCGATGACACCCGTGCCGATTTCGATGCGACTGGTGCGAGCCGCCATCGCCGCCAGCAACGGGAACGGAGAGGAGAGTTGCTGCGCGAAGTGGTGCACCCGCACGTAGGCGCCGTCAATGCCGATCTCCTCGGCGGCGACCGCGAGCTCAATGCTCTGCATCAGAACGTCGCGCGCCGTGCGCACCTGCGAACCCGGGATCGCCTGCCAGTGCCCGAACGAGAGAAAGCCGATGCGTTTGTCCATACTCGGCTCAGCGCGCCGGTGCCGCTCACTATTCCCACGCACACGCGCCGCTCACTATTCCCACGCACACGCCCTCAATGATTCTCACCGGCGACCGTCTCGATCGCCTCCCTGTCGTGCGGGTTGGTGGCTAACTCCTGCAATTTCCGGATGTCGCGCATCCGGCCCCCGGAATCATGCGGGAGTTTTCGCGCGGCCGGCCGGATTGCAGGAGTTAGCCACACAGCCCGTGTGGCAGGCCGGTACGGCTGAAGCCGGGGTTGGTTGGCTGCCCGGCTCGTGCGGGCGTGCAGGTGGTGGCTAACTCAGGAGATTTTCGGCTGTGGCGTGGCGGGGCCCCGGAATTACGCGGCGGATCCGGGGTGGCCAGCCGGATTTCCTGAACTAACCACACAACCCTCGCGGCATGGTCGTGCGCGGGGATGTCGGCCCTGCGATTGGTTGGCCGGTTCGTGTGGCGGGCTGCCGGTGGCTAACTCCTGCAATTTCCGGATGTCGCGCATCCGGCCCCCGGAATCATGCGGGAGTTTTCGCGCGGCCGGCCGGATTGCAGGAGTTAGCCACACACCAAGCACGCGGGTGGCGGCCGAATGTCGTCACACACAGCTGATCCGGATGCGTCGGAACAGGAACACGGGGAGAATGGTTGTAGCAGGCGACCCGCCATCCAGGTCGCTACGAAAGGCATTCCGTGTCACAACCCGCCGCCGGCACCACCACCGAGTCGACCTCCGAGCGCGAAACCGCGCCGAGCGCCGCCGCACCGGCCGCCCCGTCGCGCCTGACCGAGCAGGACATCCTGCGGATCCGGGCCGACTTCCCCGCGCTCGCCGAGACCGTCAACGGGCACCCGCTCGCCTACCTCGACTCCGGCGCCACCGCGCAACGCCCGCTGGTTGTGCTCGATGCCGAACGCGACTTCCTGATCCACAGCAACGCGGCCGTGCACCGCGGCGCGCACACGCTCGCCGGCCTGGCCACCGAAGCCTACGAAGACGCGCGCGAGACCGTCGCCACCTTCGTCGGTGCGCAGCCCGACGAGATCGTCTGGACGTCCAACGCCACCGACGCGCTCAACCTCGTCGCCTATGGGATGGCCAACGCCAGTCACGGCCGTGGGGGAGCATCCGCTCGCCGCTTCGCGCTCACCGCAGGCGACGAAATCGTCGTAACTGAGGCCGAGCACCACGCCAACCTCGTGCCCTGGCAGGAGCTCGCCGCGACGACCGGCGCGACCTTGCGTTTCATCCCGGTCGACGACAACGGCATCTATACGGTCGCCGACGCCGAAGCGGTCATCGGTGAGAAGACCCGGGTTGTGGCCTTCGCCCACGTCTCGAACGTCACCGGGTTCGTCGCTCCGGTCGCCGAACTCGTCGCACTCGCTCATGCCGTCGGCGCGCTCGTCGTGCTCGACGCCTGCCAGTCGGCACCGCACCGTCGCCTCGACGTCGTCGCCCTCGACGTGGACTTCGCCGCCTTCTCCGGCCATAAAATGCTCGGCCCGACCGGCATCGGCGTACTCTACGGGCGCACCGAACTGCTGAACGCGCTTCCGCCGTTCCGCACCGGCGGCTCGATGATCACGACCGTCACCATGGAAAGCTCCGACTTCCTCCCGGCCCCGCAACGCTTCGAAGCCGGCACCCAGCCGGTCTCCCAGGCGATCGCCCTCGCCGCCGCCGTGCGCTACCTCGACGAGGTGGGACTTGACCGTGTTGAAGCCCACGAAGAAGAACTCGCCGAACGGATGCTGACCGGCCTCGCGCAGATCCCGGGCATCCGTGTGGTCGGCCCCGGGCTCGGTGTTCCGCGCGCGGGGCTCGCCAGCTTCGACGTCGCCGGCGTTCACGCGCACGATGTCGGCCAGTACCTCGACGCCCTCGGCATCGCGGTGCGCGTCGGACACCACTGCGCCCAGCCCCTGCACCGCCGCCTCGGCCTCACCGCCACCACCCGCGCCAGCGCCTACCTCTACACGACCGAGGCCGAGGTCGACCGTTTTCTCGCCGCCGTCGCGCAGGTGCGCCCCTACTTCGGAGAAACCTCATGAGCGACGCCCTCGCCGGCCTGTACCAGCAGGTCATCCTCGACCACTCAAAGCTCCGCACCGGATTCGGCGAGCTCGAGCACGCGGATGCCGTGCGCTTCGAACGCAACCCGACCTGCGGCGATGAGATCACCCTGCAGATCGCCCTGGAGCCCGGCACCGACCGGATCGCCGCGCTCGCCTGGCGCGGAGCGGGGTGCAGTATTTCGCAGGCGTCGGCATCCGTGCTGGCCGGTCTGGCCCCCGGACTGACGACGGCGGAACTGCAGGCGACGATCGATGCGTTCCGCGAGATGATGCGCTCACGCGGAGTCGGCGAACCCGACGAAGACGTGCTCGGCGACGCCGTGGTTTTTCAGGGCGTCTCGAAGTTCGTCATGCGCGTGAAGTGCGCGATGCTCGGCTGGGTCGCGGCGGAGGGTTGCCTGGCAGACGTGGCCTAGTCGCAAGCGCCGGTGGTTGAGGAGCGCCCGACGGAGTCGGCCGCGTCTCGAAACCTCGCGAGTCAATCCTTGAACGCGGGTTGCGTCTGAATATCGGCTCGCCGGGTCTCGACAGGCTCGACCACCGGCACGGTCGGACCTAGACCGCCACAGCCTCCGCGACCGTCCACCCGTCGACAACATCGCCCCGGCCCGCCGCGCGGAACGCCAGAATCGACGCGCCGATCCGGCCCGCCTCGCTGCCGAGCAGCGCCTGCACGACGCGTGGCGCCTCCCGCCAGGCCAGCCCGGCCGTCAGCGCGTCACGCAACGGCCCGAACAACGCTTCGCCGGCATGCGCGAAACCGCCGCCGATCACAATGACACGCGGGTCGAGTAGCAGCGTCAGGATCGCAAGCCCCTGCGCGAGCACCTGCACGGCCTCAGCCCAGACCACATCAGCATGAGGGTCGGCGCCGAGGCGCGCGACGATCTGCTTCGAGCTGAGCGCCTCGCCCCCGCGCGCCTGGTAGCGTCGTGCCAGACCGGCACCCGAGACATACACTTCGAGGCAGCCGCGTTGCCCACAGGTGCACAATTCGCCGCCCGGAACCACGGGAATGTGCCCGAATTCTCCGGCCGCCCCGGTCGCTCCGGTGAGCGTGCCACCCGCCGAGACGAGTGCGGCAGCCACTCCCGTGCCGATCGGAATCAGCACGAAATCGTCGGCCCCGCGCGCGGCGCCGAGGAGCTGTTCGGCCAAGCCGGCCGCCCGAACGTCATGCCCGATCGCCACCGGCATGTCGAGCCGGGCGCGCAGCAGGTGCAGCAGTGGCAGGTCTTTCCAGCCGAGGTTCGAGGCATACCGCACCACCCCGGCTTGCTCGTCGACGATGCCGGGTGTGACGACGCCCGCGGCGATGACCTGCAGCCCGCGAACGGATGCCGTCGCCTCCAACGAGTGAAGAAGTTCGATGAGCGCCTCGACGATGTCGATCTCGGGCGTGAGCCGGGTCTCGGTGACGAGCGTCTCGCCGTGCTCGGTGACAAGCGCACCCTTCATCGAGGAGCCGCCGAGATCGACGGCGAGAACTACCTGTTCGCTCACGCTGCAGCCTCCGCCGCAAAGATCGCGGCCTGCAGGTCAGCGCCGGGAACGATTTCGCCGACCCGCTGCCCGCCGCCGAGAACCGGCACCTCAGCCAGAGCCTGAGCGGCGGTGACAGAGACGCCCACGAAGTCGAGTATGCGCAGGGCGATCAGCGTCGTGGCGCGGGGGCTGCCGTCGATGATCTTCATCGACACCGCTGAGCCGTCGGCTGCCGCGACCCCGATCACGCCTTCGGCGCCGCCCTTGGCGAGCACTCCGGGCAGCGCACGCATCAGCTCGGTGTTCGCCTGACCGCTGCCGCCGACGTAGAACGGGAACTCCCGCATCGCCGCGGCGACATGACCGGCCGGTTCGACGGCATCCGCCAGCACGAGACGCTGGAATGCCGTCGCGATTCCGTGCACGGAGGTGGCGAACAACGGGGCGCCGCAGCCGTCGACGGCGGTGTGTGTGAGTGCAACACCGGTCAGTGACGCCATGGTTTTTGCGATGTGCTGCTGCAACGGATGCGCCGGGTCGAGATAGTCGTCGGTGCTCCAGTCGTTCACGGCGCAGGTCAGCAGCATCGCCGCGTGCTTGCCCGAACAATTCATCCGAATCGCCGAGCGCGGCTCGCCGGAGCGAATCATCTGCTCGAACGTCGCCTCGTTCTCGGGCCGATCGGCCGGGCAACCGAGCGCTGACTCGTCGAGCCCAGCTTTCTGCAGGATGCCGCGCACGACGCGCACATGCTCGTCTTCGCCGGTGTGGCTGCCCGACGCGATTGCGATTTCTGCGCCGACGAGTGGGGCGCCGGCGGTGAGGCAGGCGAGAGCCTGCAACGGCTTGACCGTCGAGCGCGGAAGGATCTCGGCATCGGGGTCGCCGAGGGCGAGCACGACCTGGCCGTCTGGGTTGAGGGCGATCAGCGAGCCGAAGTGACGGCTCTCGATCAGGCCGGAGCGCCGCACGGCGGCGAGCTCGACCAAGGGTGACTTACGCACGGACTTCACTCTCTGGTTGCCCGATCGGCATCGGCAGCGCCGTGACGAGCGGTCCGATCGGCTTGCGCCGCCGCGTGGGCTTCTGCAGCCGCGAGGCGAGAGCCGACAGGCTGCCGTTGAAGACCAGGTAGATCAGGGTGACGACGAGGAACGTTTGAATGAGCAGGTGGTTGAAGGTCGACAGCACCTGGCCGCGGTAGAGCAGCTCCGTGTAGGCGACGATATAGCCGAGCGAGGTGTCCTTCAGCAGACTGACCAGCTGGCTGACCAACGACGGCACGACGTTGCGGAGGGCTTGCGGCAACACGACGAACGCCATGGTCTGCCACTGACGCAGTCCCAGGCTGAGCGCCGCCTCGGTCTGCCCGCGCGGCAGGCTCAGGATGCCGGCCCGGATGATTTCGGCGAACACCGCGGAGTTCGCGATGGTCAGCGGGACAACCAGCTTCCACAGGGTGGGAAGGTTGATGCCGAGCTGCGGGAGACCGAACAGCATCAGGTAGATCAGCAGGAGCACCGGAACGGTGCGGCCGATCTCGATGTAGACGGTGGCCAGCCAGCGCACCGGCTTCACCGGGCTGATCCGGCCGAGGGCCAGGATGATGCCGAGGACGGAGCCGAGCACCGCCACGATGGCGGCTGCGGCGAGAGTGCCGAGGAAGCCGACGAGCAGGAACTCCCAGATCGGCCACTGAGTGAAAGGCGCCCATTTCTCGGCGTCGAGCTGGCCGTTCGAACCGAACTGATAGAGGCCGAGGGCGAACACACCGACCAGCACGAGGGCGCTGATGATGGAACCGATCAGGATCGACCGTCGGCCGCGGGGACCAGGTTCTTCGTAGAGAAAGCTTGCGGCACTGTGTCGTGACTTGGTCATCGGACGATCGCCACCCTTCGTTCGATCCGGCCTGCGGCGAGTCCGATCACGAGTGCGATCGCCATGTAGACGAGGCCTGCGCCGGTGAAGATTTGAATGGGTTGTGCAAAGACGAGGTTGAGCTTGTTGACCTCGCTGGTGAACTCGACGACGCCGACGACGGCAGCGAGTGCCGTGTTCATGGCGAGGGCGATCATCACGTTGCCGAGCGGCTGCACGACGGCGCGCAGCGACTGCGGAATGATGATGAAACGGAACGATTGCAGCAGGGAGAAGCCGAGCGCCCGGCCCGCTTCGACCTGCCCGACGCCGACGGTGTTCACACCGCTGCGCACCGCCTCGGCCACATAGGCGGCCTCGTAGACGGTGAGCACGATGATGACCGTCGGCGTCAGGGGGGCGATCAGACCGGCATCCGGCAGCGCGAACACCGCCAGAATGAGCAGCGCCAGCAGCGGCACGTTGATGAAGAACTGCACGTAGCACCAGGCGGCCCACCGCAGAATCGGGATGGGGCTCACCCGGGCCATCGTCACCAGCACCCCGAGGATCAGGGAGCCGATGCCGGCGACGACGGCCATCATGAGCGTCGTGCCGAGCGCCTGAAGCAGGAGCCCGATGGTTTCGGGAGTCAGAATGTTATTCATCACTTTGCCGTTCGCTGGCGCTGCCGCCGTTGATTAGGAGCCGGGAACCGAGCCGATGGCCGGGGGAGTCGGGATGTCGGAGTCGACAACCGTTCCGAGCGAGTTCTTCCAGGCCTGACCCCACTGGCCGCCCTTCTGGATTTCAAGCAGCCAGTTGTTGACGAAGCTCTTGAAGTCGGCGTCGCCGTGCTTGAGGCCGATGCCGTAGGGCTCGGTGGTGAACGGCTGGCCGACGACCTTCATACCGTCGTTGGCGAGGGCGTCGCTGGCGAGCAGGGTGTAGTCCTGCACGTAGGCGTCGCCGCGTCCCTGCACGAGTGCCTGCACGGCCTGCGGGTCGGTGCCGAAGGTGAGCAAGGTCGCGGTGGGCTGCTGCGCGGGAACCTCGGTGACGGCCGGCGTGTTCGCGCCGACGATCACGGTCTTGCCGCCGAGGTCATCGATGCCCTTGATGTCTTTGTTGTCCGACTTGACGGCAACGGCCAGGCCGGAGCTGAAGTACGGGCCGGCGAAGTCGACCTGCGTGGCCCGCTCTTCGGTGATCGTGTAGGTGTTGAACACGACGTCGACGGTGCCGTTGGCGAGAAGCGCCTCACGGGTTTCGGATGCCGGCGGCACGATCTCGACGTTGGGCTCGCCGAGGATGTAAATCGCGAGCAGCTTCGCCAGGTCGGCGTCGAAGCCGGTGACGCTCGTCGGGTCGGTCGGGTCCTGCTGGGAGAGCAGCGGGGCGTCAAGCGCCTCGCCGACGATCAGCTTTCCGCGCGCCTTGATCTTGGCCATGGTCGAGTCGGGGATGATCAGCGAGTCTGCAGCGACCGGGGCATCCTTGAACACGGCGGACACGGCGGCGTCGCTGCCCGAGCTCGAGGTGCCACCGGGAACGCTGGCGGAACCGCCGGACGAGCAGGCGGTCAGCGCGAGCGCGGCAACGGCGATAACAGCACCCGCAACGGGGAGCCTCCGACGCAGTGAGGAGGGCAATGACATGGTTTTTCCTATCTTCTTTGGTGGGGAACCGTTGCGACGCAGGGCCGCTGGCATTTTGGTGAGGTGTGGTTGAGGGGGCCTGAGTGCGACAGCGTTGTTAGTGCGACAGCACTGAGGCCAGGAACGAACGCGCACGCTCGGTCTGGGGGTTGTCGAAGAAGGCGGCGGGGGTGTTCTGCTCGACGATCTGACCGGCATCCATGAAGATGACGCGATCGGCGGCCTTGCGGGCGAAACCCATCTCGTGAGTGACGACGACCATCGTCATTCCCTCCTGGGCGAGCGAGACCATCACGTCGAGAACCTCGCTGACCATCTCGGGGTCGAGGGCGCTGGTCGGCTCGTCGAAGAGCATGACCTTCGGATGCATGGCCAGCGCACGCGCGATCGCCGCGCGCTGCTGCTGGCCGCCCGACAGTTCGGCCGGGTACATGTGGGCCTTCTCGGCGATGCCGACCCGCTTCAGCAATGCCATGGCTTCGGCCTCGGCCGCGGCCTTCTTCATCTTGCGCACCTTCATCGGCGCGAGAGTGACGTTGTCGAGCACCGTGCGGTGGGCGAAGAGATTGAACGACTGGAAGACCATGCCGACGTCGGCACGCAGGTCGGCCAGGGCGGCGCCCTCACGCGGCAGCGCCGTGCCGTCGATCAGAATCTCGCCGGAGTCGATCGGCTCCAGGCGGTTGATGGCCCGGCAGAGGGTGGACTTGCCGGAACCCGACGGGCCGACCACGACGATGACCTCGCGGGGCTGCACGGTGAGGCTGATGTCTTTCAGCACGTGCAACGGTCCGAAGTGCTTGTTGACTCCGGCCAGGTTCACCATGGGGTGCCCGGTCGAAGTCGTGTCGGTGGGGCGTGAGTCGTGCCCGGGTGCCGCAGCCATGAAGTCCTCGTATCGTCGTCGATCCAGCAATCACGCAATCGTAAGTTGAAACAACAGTTTATGCAATAGTGGATTTACTTACTCCAGAAATGCAGGAAGTTGATACAGTAAAGTCAAATACCCGCTTCCTCCAGGATTGGCTCAATGACGATGACCTCCGTTGCCCCTCCCGTCTTCAGCCATGACTCCTCGCCGGGCGGCATCCTCAACCTGGTGCGCTCCGGGGCCTCGTCGTCCCGCGCCGACATCGCCCGGTCGACCGGACTCTCTCCATCGACGGCCACTTCTCGGGTCGAGGCCTTGATTCTCGGCGGCTTGCTGCGCGAAGCCGGCCGCGGCGACTCCCGCGGCGGACGCCGCCCGCGTCAGCTTGAGGTCAATCCGGATACCGGCGCGGTGCTCGGCGTCGACCTCGGCGCCCGCCACGCGTCGTTCGCCTTGTTCGACATGGCGGGAACGATGCTGGCCGAACGCCACCGCGACATGGACATCGGCGACGGGCCCGAGCGTATCCTCGGCTGGATCGTGGCTCAGGCCGAGGAGATGGTCGCCGAATCGGCGGGCCCCGGTCAGCGCCTGCGCGGGATCGGCGTCGGCCTGCCGGGGCCGGTCGAGTCCCACGCCGGTCAGCTGGTGTCGCCCTCGCGGATGCCCGGCTGGAACGGCGTCGACGCGGCCGCGCTGCTGCGCAGGCTCAGCGGGGTTCCCTCGCTGGTCGGCAACGACGCGAACCTGATGGCGCTCGGCGAACACGCGAGCCTCACCGAGCCGGTCGACCACCTCGTCTTCGTGAAAGCCGGCTCCAGCATCGGTTGCGGCGTGATCGCCTCCGGGGCCCTGCATCGCGGCCACCGCGGAATGGCGGGGGACATCAGCCATGTCGCCGTGCCGAACGCGCCGCACACGCTCTGCACCTGCGGGCGCTGGGGCTGCCTCGACGCCGTGGCCGGGGGAGCCGCGATCGTCGACAGCCTGCGCAAGGCCGGCGTCGACGTCGCCGACACCGCGGCGGTGCTGCAACTCGCCCAGCTCGGTCATCCTCTGGCCACGCAGATGCTGCGTGAGGCGGGAACCCGCACCGGCGGCGTGCTCGCCACGATCGTGAACTTCTTCAACCCGCAGCGGTTGGTGCTCGGCGGCCAGTTGAGTGAGGCCGAGGCTTTTGTGGCCGGGCTTCGTTCGGCGATCTACACCGAATGTCTTCCGATGGCCACCGACTATCTCGAGATCGCGGTGAGCGAGACGAAGGCGCGCGGCGGCGTGATCGGGGCCGGCCGGGTGATCCTCGACCATCTCTTCGACCCGTCGGTGATCAACGAGAGCCTGGCCACAGCATGAGCGGGGCAGGCGTGAGCGGGGCCGGATCGCATTCGATCGCGCTGATCGGCCAGGGCAAGATGGCGCAGGCGCACGCCGCGGCCTGGTCTGCTCTCGGGCTCGGCGAGCAGATCGCGTATGTCTGCACCCCTCGCCCGGGTGCCCCGCTGGCGGATGCGCCGAACGCCCGGTTCGTGACCGACCTCGACGCTGTGCTGGCCGACCCGGCCGTCGACATCCTCTCGGTGTGCACGCCGACCCCGACGCATGCCGACATCGCCATCCGTGCGTTGCGCGCCGGCAAGAGCGTGCTGCTCGAGAAGCCGATCGCACTCACTCACGCCGAGGCGGTGCGCGTGGCCGAGGTGGCGGAAGAGAGCCCGGGCACGTTCATGGTCGCCCAGGTCGTGCGTTTCTTTGAGGGCTATCGGATGCTGCGCGAGAGCGTGACCGACGGTCGCCTCGGCGAGGTGCTTGCGGTGCACGCCAGCCGTCTCTCCACGCCGCGCCAGGGCGACACCTGGATGACCGACGAATCGGCCTCGGGCGGCGTGCTCGTCGACTTCGCCATCCACGACTTCGACCAGCTGAATTTGTATCTCGGCACCCCGGTCGCGGTCACGGCGGTGCGCGGGGAGGAGCCCGGGTTCATCGAGACGACCGTGACATATGCCGATGGGGGCATGGGCACCGTCACGACCTGCAATGCCATGCCGGTCGGTTACTCCTTCACGAGCGCGTTGACGCTCACCGGCGCGGTCGGGTCGGAGTACTACGAATACTCAGCGGCCTCGCCGGACTCCCCGTATGCCGCCCAGGCCGCCTACTTCCTGCAGTGTGTCGAGAGCGGTGCGTCGCCGACACTCTGTCCCACGGAATCGGCGATTCTCGCTCTCGATGTGTCACTCGCCGCGCGCGAATCCCTCACCGCCGGCAGAACGGTTGAACTCCCATGAACGCTCTCGCGGCATTCTCGCTCGCCGGCAAGGTCGCCCTGGTCACCGGCGGGAGTCGCGGGCTCGGCCGGGCCATGGCCCAGGCACTCGGCGAGGCCGGTGCGGCCGTCGCGGTGACCGCACGCACGCGGGGCGCGGCGGAGGTCGCGGCGGCAGAGTTGCGTGAGCTCGGCATCCGCGCGTACGGGGTGCAGCTTGAGGTGACCGATGTTGCGGACGTCGAGCGCGCCGTCGCCCTGGTCAGTGAGTCGTTCGGTGAGATCGATGTGCTGCTGAACAACGCCGGCATCGGGGTCAGCGGGGCCGCGTTCGACCTGGCCGATTCCGAATGGCGCGACGTGATGGCCACCAATGTCGACGGGCTCTGGCACGTCAGCCGGGCGGTCGGTCGGCGCATGAAGGAGCGCGGCGGCGGGGTGATCGTGAACGTCGGGTCGATGTCGGCCGATATCGTGAACCGGCCGCGCTGGCAGGCGCCGTATCTGGCGTCGAAGGCCGCGGTGCATCAGCTGACCAAGGCATTGGCGGCGGAGTGGGCGCCCCACGGCATCCGGGTCAATGCGATGGCACCCGGCTATTTCTTGACCGAGATGTCGCCGGTCGATCAGCCGGAATACCGCGAGTGGTGCGTCGAACCGGCGGCGATGAAACGCTACGGGATGCCCGCCGAGCTCGGCCCGGTCGCGGTTTTCTTGGCGAGCGATGCCTCCAGCTTCATGACGGGTTCGATCGTGACGGTCGACGGCGGCTACACGCTCTTCTAGTCAGTTTGCAGTCTCGGTGGTTGAGGAGCGAGCGCCAGCGAGCGTCTCGAAACCTCGCGAGCCGATCTCTTGACTGGGGTTGCGTTTGAACGTTGGCGTGCGAGGTCTCGAGACGGCCGCGGGCGGCCTCCTCGACCACCGGGATGGTGATGTTCGTTCAACCCGCCTACTGACCCGACCGTTCCACGGTGACGGCGCCATTGATCGTCTTCGCCGTGATCGTGCGCTCGGCGGTGCGGTCGCTGGACACGCCATCCGTGTTGATCTGGCCGTTCACTGTCTGCGCATCGATGAAGTAGCGGCTGGCGTCGTCGGGCACCCGCACGGTGATTTGCCCGTTTGTGGTGGTTGCCGAGACGGCGGATGGAGCGTCATCGAACTCCAGCTCGATGCTGCCGTTGGTGGCGTTCGCGGTGAGTCGACTCGAGGTCGTATTCATCACCTGAATCGCCCCGTTGACGGTGCGGAGGCTCAGATCGCCTGAGGTCGCCGCCGCTTTGATGCGGCCGTTCGATGTCGCCACGTCGATGTCGCCGTCGAGCCCGATGAGACTGATGCTGCCATTGGTGCCCTGCACGGTGAGCGGAAGCTCAGCAGGCAGCTGAACCGAGACCGTGACGTTGCAGCGGGAGAACAGCCAGCCGTCGGGGCAGCCGCCGCTCACGGTGGTGATCCCGTTGTCCGACGTGACGGTGAGCGTGGGGCGTGACCCGGCGAAGGTGCCCGTCATGCTGACGTGCACCAGGCCGTCGGGGCTGGGGCTGAAACTCGGCTCGGCAGACGGAATCCCGACGGAGACACTCTGCTCGGCAACAGCCTCGGCAGTCTCGGAAATCGGTGCTCCTCGAAACAGGCTGAGCCCGACGGCGACCCCTCCCGCGAGGAGAACGAGCAGCACAAGCGGCGTCACCACGAACAGCACGATCTTGCTCGCCGTGGAGAGACCGTGGGGAGCCTGCGGCGCGGGCGATGCAGGCGGCGGCGGTGGTGGCGGCGGCGGTGGCGGTGAGGTTGGGGTGGTCATTACTGCCGACTTTCACGACTCGGATGCGTCGGGTGATGGTGGTGCCAGACTACCCAGCGGGCGAGCGCCCGGGAACCAGACGACGCGTGAACTGGTCATTCGACGTTGCGGAACGAGTTCACCGCTGGCCACGTMCAGCTGGGCCGGTGCCGGTGCCGGGCCGGTGCCGGGACCAGTGCCGGGACCGCTCGCGTCAGCTGACCTTCGTCAGCGCCGTCATCGACATCGTCGACGACTGACCGTTCTGACAGGTCTGGTAGAGCAGGTCGTAGCCGGTCGGGAGATCGGCGGTCGTCGCCGTCGCCTGGTTGAGCATCGCCTTGATGCCCTCGACCCGATACGTTCCGGCGTGTAGTCCGGTCAGCTCGATCAGAGTTCCGGCCTCGTCGGGAAAGTCGCGGCCGCCGCAACTCCAGTGCTCGGCGATGGTGGCGACGCCGTAGCGCGCGGTCACGTCGACTGAACCGCGGCAGGCATCAAGCTCGGGATACCAGCCGGCCGCGTAAACATCCTTGGTGTAGCGCAGCCGCTTCTGCTCGGCCGTCCACGCGGCGACGGCGCCGGTGACGGCGTTCATCGCCGGGCTGAGCGTCGACTCGATCGAGGCGAGCTCCCCGGCGTCGTTGAGTTTGAACGAATTGAGTGTGGCGATGCCCTGACGCAACCCGAACCCGGCAAGCAGGATGCTGGTGTTCGGTGTGACTTTCGCCGCCGCCTCGGATTGCGCGATCTCCGTCTCGACAACGCCCATCCGCCGGTCGGCCTCGACGATCGCTGCGGCGAGTTGGCTGCGCGGGTTCTCGTCGAGCACGTGTCCGTTGCTCTCATCGAGGAGTGTCTTCGCATCGGTCAGGTTGGATCTCATCGCAGCGGCCATCGGCTCGACGGTCGACTGTTTGAAGGCCAGCGATTCCCGTGCGGCGTCGTAGGAGCTCTGTGCGGTGACGTGGAGAACCGGTACGGCGATCGCGAGGCCGACGACGAGGGCGGTGCCAAGAATCAGCGCGAGGCGCAGGCGAGGCGTGCGGCGGATGCTCGCGTCGGGGCCGGCCGACGCAGGAGCATCGGAGCCGCGAAGGTCGGAAGCTGGGATGTCTGCGGCGAGGGCATCGGATGCGAGTGCATCGAAAGCGGACGGGCCAGACGATACGGATGCCGCGCCCGGCTCGGTCGCCGACTCGGAGGGCAGCCGTGTCGTGGACATCTCGCTCCTCTGTCGGCGATCGGCGCGAGAACTTCAGTCAGTCTGGCCTGCGGTGATGGATGTCGACTGAACCGCCGACACCACTGAATCACTCAGAAGTCTACCGGCCGGGCGGCCGGAGTCGGCGGGCCGGGGTGCGGCATCCGTCGGCCACCCGCACGCCGTTCAGCTGATGAGCCCGAGCTCCGTCAGCTTGGCGCGCACGATGGCATCGCTCGGCTCGACGACGTGAGTCTCGTCGGGAAACACGATGACCGGGATGTTGGTGCGCCCGCTGATCGCGTGGGCGCGGTCGGCTCCGTCGTCGACGACCATCAGGTCGACATAGTCGTAGTCGATGCCGAGTCCGTCGAGCAGCTTCTTCGAACGGCGGCAGTCGCCGCACCATTCGGCGCCGAACATCGTGATGCGCTGAGCTTCGTCGGTGGTCGCGGATTCGGTGGACGTCGATGCAGTGGTTGTCGATTCGGTGGCGGCAGAGTCAGTCATGGCTTCAGCCTAAGCGAGCGACCTGGCATCGGCCGGAGGGCGCTACGTCACCGACGGTCGGTGTGGCTAACTCAGGAGATCCGTCGCATCCGTTTGCGAGGAGCCCTGAAACATAAGGGTGCGGACGCCGCGGCCGACCAGATTTCCTGAGTTAGCCACACTGCGCACCTGAGCCACAACCAAACCAGAGCTCTCGGTCGGTCTGGCTGATTCTGGCTGCGCTGTGTGGCTAACTCCGGCAATCCGCCGCATCTGTTGGTTGCCGCCCCGGAATTACGCGGCTTCGGAGATCAAACTCCGGGAATTGCAGGAGTTAGCCACGAGGCAAATCGGACTCGGCATCGGCAACGGGAAGTGCAGCAGCAAAGCGAACAGCGCGGCCCGGGCTTGAGAAGCCCGGGCCGCGCTGAGTGTGCTGCGAGTTGGTCAGGCGGCTACTCGGGCAGGCCCCGACGACGCACGATGAGAAGGATGCTTCCCGCAGCGAGCAGCAAGAGAATCGCGAACACCGGTGCCAGGACATCGGCACCCGTCGACGCGAGTCCGGACGTCGGTGAGACCGTTCCGGACGCGGATGTACCTGACCCGCCGGTGCCGGCGCCGGATCCCGGCGCTTCTCCCGGGGTCGAGGACGCCGTGATGCTGATGGCGGTCCAGCCGATCAGAGTGCCGTTCGCGGCAACGACTGCGATGCGGTGTGCGCCGATCGGAGCGGATGCCGGAATCGTCACGCTCGCGGTTCCGGCGGCGCCGACCACGTTGCGTCCGAGGTGAACCGGGGTGGAGTGCAACCACAGATCAACTGTCGCGCCGGCCGATGGCACTCCCACTGTCACGACGATGGAGTCGCCGGCGTGGGCAGACTTCGGCGCCGTGACGGGACCGCGAGCTGCATCGGTGAGCGAGTCGGCCGGAACAGGGATCGGAGCGACGGGAGTGACCGGGTCAACCGGGTCAACGGGATCAACCGGATCAACCGGATCAACCGGATCAACCGGATCTACGGGGTCGACCGGCGCCGGAGTACACGCGATCGTTCCTTGACGCAGCGAGTGGCCATCCGTGCCGTTGTCGTCAGACCAGAAGACCGGCTTCACGCCGTCGACACAGAGCTTCTGCGGTGCGAGCGCGAATCCCTCATTGTTGACGTTCGGCATACCCGACGGGCGCTCGTAGACCGCCGTCACGGCGAAGTGACCGGCACGTTCACCGGTTTTTGCGACCTGCAGAAGGGAACTGCGGCCGTCGCAGGTGTCGTCGCAGACAGCCCACAGTGCCGAGCGCTCGGCGTCGAACTCAAGGTCCATCACGCCGGGGAAACCGCTGGCGATCGTTGCGACGCGGTGGTACCCACCGGTCACCTGGTCGAGGGCGTAGGCGTAGACCGTGCCGTTCGCCTCGAGGCCCACGAAGAAGAGTCCGTCGCCGTGGTTCGCGTATACGGCGGGGTCGTAGGCCTTCGTCGTGCTTTCATCGACGAGTCCCTGCGCCACGAGGAAGCTGTCGGGCACCCAGGCGAGGGCTTCGAGGCCGCTGTTGGGAGCGACCACCGGCAGATCGGCGACCAGGTTCCACTCCATCGTTGCCGACAGAGCGGGGCCGGCACCGGTCACGTCGTAGCGCAACACCGACGGGCGGCTGACCTTGCTCGCATTGTTGTTGCGTTCGGACGAGACGAACATGCCACCGGCCGCACCGGCATCGGTGAACGCGATGCCTTCGGCGTCGACATCGCCGGTGCCGTCGACGTAGTGCAGCGGCTTGCCTGCGGCCCAGCCATTCGTCGTGACCGGGGCCCAGCTCGTGCCGTTCCAGGCGAGCTGATACATCGTGCCGACGCCGTTCTTGGCTGCCCAGATCGTGCCGGGCGCCGACGAACCGGATGCCTGATAGGCCAGGCCGCTGAGATTGGTTCCGAAGTAGCCTGCGGCATCAACCGTGCTGATGGTGCTGCCACCGGGCCAAGGCGAGGGGGCGGGGATTCCGGGGCCTGGATCCGTTCCGGGATCGGTGCCGGGCACGCTGCAGTCGTTGGCGGCGCCCTTCGTCTCCGTGGTCGTGGTCACGAACTCGCCGGTGCCGTCGGGGCAGCGGCCGTAGGTGGTCGCGGCGTGAGCGGTCCAGCTGTAGCTGTCGATGAGTGTCGTGCCGTCGGCGGCGAAGAGTCGCGCGGAGTCGGCAGCACCCAGGCCGTAGGAGACGTCGACGTCAAGGGCGAGAAATCCGCCGGCCGGAATCGTGGTCGCCGCGGGGATGACGAAGCTGTGCGTGTCGTTGTTGTCCTTGAGAATCAGGCCCGAGACATCCGTCGCCCGAGGGCTGAGGTTCTTCAGCTCGATCCAGTCGCCGGGAGCTCCGCCGTTCGACTCGACCTCGTTGACGCGAACAGGCACGCTGCAGTCGTTGGCGGCGCCCTTCGTCTCCGTGGTCGTGGTCACGAACTCGCCGGTGCCGTCGGAGCAGCGGCCGTAGGTGGTCGCGGCGTGAGCGGTCCAGCTGTAGCTGTCGATGAGTGTCGTGCCGTCGGCGGCGAAGAGTCGCGCGGAGTCGGCAGCACCCAGGCCGTAAGAGACGTCGACGTCGAGGGCGAGGTATCCGCCGGCCGGAATCGTGGTCGCCGCGGGGATGACGAAGGTGTGCGTGTCGTTGTTGTCCTTGAGAACCAGACCGGAGACATCCGCTGCTGAGGAGGCGGTGTTGATCAGTTCGATCCAGTCGCCGGGGGTTCCGCCGTTGGATTCGAGTTCGTTGATGCGCACGCTCGGGGCATCAGGTGCGGCAGAGGCCGGGCTTAGCGCCCCGGTCAGTGGCGTGAGCACCACCAGAGACGTCAGGAGGGCGGCGGTGGGGCCGCGCCAGGTCGTTCGCATTCGGCTGCCTTTCGTAGCATGTCGATGGCGCCCACAACGGGCTCGAACTCAGAGTGGCGGCGGCGCTGAAACGTGCGGTGAACAGCAGGGGAACGCGGGCGTTCACCTTCGCAGGATCGGTGTGCACCCCGGCCGACGGGCACCCCTTCGCGCCCGGCTCGGTGGCTAACTCCGGTAATCTGCCGCGTCGACGCGAGCGAGGCGCGGAATCATGCGGGTGCGGATGTCGCAGCCCGCGAATTACCGGAGTTAGCCACACAGGCACGCAGGCACGCACACACGATGGGCGCCAGGAACTGAGGACGCCGGTGCCGCGGGAGGGGGTGACTCGTTCGAGCGGCGCGGGTAGCGTGTGCCGCATGGTCAGCGAAGTGGTGATGGTGACGGTCCCGGGCGGAACAGGAACAGGAACAGGAACCGGCAGCGGAACAGGAACCGGCAGCGGAACCGGAACCGACAGCGGAACAGGAACAGGTACCGGTACCGGCACCCCACGCGAGATGCGTCTCACCAGCCCGAGCCGCGTGCTCTGGCCCGAACCCGGTTTCACCAAACTTGACCTCGCCAACTACATCGTCGCGATCGGCGACGCCTTCGTCACGGCCAACGGCGACCGCCCGATCTCGCTGCAGCGCTTCGCCGGCAACATCGACGGCGACCAGTTCTTCTCCAAGAATCCGCCGAAGGGCACCCCCGACTTCGTGCGCTCGGTGATGGTGACCTACCCGAGCGGGCGCACGCATCCGCAGCTCGTCATCGATGAACCGGCCGCCGCCGTCTGGGCCGTGCAGATGAACACGATCGTCTTTCACCCCTGGCCGGCGCGCGCCGAGGATTCCGACCATCCCGATGAATTGCGCATCGACCTCGACCCGCAGCCCGGCACCGACTTCGACGATGCGATACCCGTCGCGTTCGAAATGCGTGCGGTGCTCGCCGAGGCCGGCCTGACCACGTTCATCAAGACCTCGGGCAACCGCGGCCTGCACCTGGCGGCCCCGATCGAGCTGACACACGAGTTCCTCGACGTGCGGCATGCCGTGATTGCCGCTGCTCGCGAACTCGAACGACGGATGCCCGATCAGGTCACGACGTCCTGGTGGAAGGAGGAGCGCGGCGCCCGTATCTTCGTCGACTTCAACCAGGCCAACCGCGATCGCACCATGGCCGGCGCCTACAGCCCGCGGGCCGTGCCGCACGCATCGGTGTCGTGCCCGATCGGCTGGGATGAACTCGAGAACATCAACCCGCGGGAGCTCACCATTGCGACCGTGCCGGATCGGCTGCAGAAAATGAGCGATCCGTGGGCGAAGTTGCATGCGCATCCGGGCAGCATCGGCGACCTGCTGCTCTGGTGGGAACGCGATCTCGAAGACGGCCTCGGCGAGCTGCCGTTCCCGCCCGATTTTCCGAAGATGCCGGGGGAGCCGCCGCGGGTGCAGCCCAGCCGCGCGCGTGCTGAGAAATGACGGCGCGCAACCCGCGCACCTGCGCACTCCCCGACCGAGGGTGTTCCGATACACGGGGTGCCCGACGATTTCAAGGCGTTGAAGTCGTCGGGCACCCGAGATATTCTCAATAATCGTCGGAAGGGGACCACGATGACACTGAACGGACAGATGGAGAATTTTCTCTCCGCCATGGAATACCCGGCTCGCCCGTCGGATCTCATTCGAGAGGCGCTCCGAGACGGGTTCACCGATGACGATGTGCTCATTTTCGCGATGCTCGATGAGCACTCGTACCACGGAGCATTCGAGGTGCGCCGGTCGCTCTCGCTCGAAGGGTCACTCGTTTCCAGCTTGGTCTGACGGCCCGTCCGCTGATCGAGGAGCGCGCGAGCTTGCGAGCACGCGTCTCGAGATCTCGCGAGCCGATCTCTTGACGTGGTTGCGTCTGAGGATCGGCTCGCCGGGTCTCGAGACGCTCGCTAGCGCTCGCTCCTCGACCACCGAGACGGTGCTACTGCACCGACCAGCCGCCGTCAGACGGAAGCACGACGCCATTGATGTTCACGCCGTCGTCGCTGAGCAAGAAGGTGATCGACGCCGCGAGCTGTTCGGCGGTTGCCAGCGACGGAATCGCCATCTGGAACGGGTGCAGGCGAGCCGAGCCGGCCTCGGACACGTGCGGGGGGAACGGGATGCCGGTGGCCACGCCTCCCGGAGCGACAGCGTTCACACGGATGCCCTGCGGTCCGTACATAAAAGCGGCGCTGCGGGTGAGGCCCACCACAGCGTGCTTCGAGGTCGTGTAGGCGTTGCCCGACGCGTTGCCGCGGAGGCCGGCCTCGCTGGCCACGTTGACGACCGAACCCGAGCCGGCCGCCATCATCGCGGGCAGAACGGCACGGGTGAGCTTGAACGTTCCGGTCAGGTTGACGCCGATGACGCGGTCCCACATGGCGTCGCTGGTCTCGTGCAACGGCGAGAAGTCGTCGTTGATGCCGGCCACGTTGGCCAGGCCGTCGATCCGGTCGCCGGCTGCGGCGATGATCGCATCCACTGATGCCTGCTGGGTGATGTCACCGGCCACGGTCACGATCTCGGCGCCCGGAACTGATGCGGCAACGGATGCGGCGAACTCGGCTAGCTTGTCGGCCGAGATGTCGACGGCCACGACACGGCCGCCTTCACGGGCGATGCGGGTGGCTGTCGCGCGTCCGATGCCGGAGGCAGCACCCGTGACGACAACCGTCTTGCCGGCGAAACGACCGGTGCTGACCTTCTCCTGCCAGCCGGCTGCCTCGGTCTCGGGGATGACGCCGCCGTTGACCGACTTCACGAGCTCATCGATGACCGACTGCGGCATCTGTCCCTGGCTCAGCGCGACGAGCTGCTGAAGCGGCAGCCCGAGTACCGGGGCGAGCGATGCTTCATCGGCGCCCGACGCGGCGAGCAGGCCGCGCACCGCCGCTCCGCCCTCCGGGTGGGCGAGCCATTCGCCGATGGTGCTGTTGCCGGTGAGAGGCTTCGGATCCGTTGCCATGTGAGTGTCCTTCCAGAGCGTTTTGTCGCGGTTCACGCGTAATTTCAGGCTATCCGACGAATGTCGGAAAACCAACAGATGTTGGAGAACTCTCGGGATGCTGAGAGACTGGATGCATGGATGTCCGAGTCGAACGCACCCGCCGCAGTCTGCAGCAGGCGCTCCTCGCGCTCGCCCAGGAGCATCCGCCGGGCGACATCACCATCGCGGGCATCGTCGAACGCGCCGGAGTCAACCGGAGCAGTTTCTACCAGCACTACTCCGATAAGGAGACCCTCCTCGCCGACGCCCTCGACATGGTCGAATCGGAGGCGGGTGCGATGGTTCCCGTATTCGACGGTCCGCTCCCTGAGCATCCGCCGGCCGACCTCGTCGCCTATCTGCAACACTTCGAGACGAATGCGGCGCTCTACCGACTAGTGCTCTGCGAGGGCGGCTCCTCGGTGGCGGCAGGTCGCATCCGCGCCCGCCTCGAATCCGCGGCCAGCGCCGGCGTCGCCGCGTCAGGGTCGCGCGCGTTCGACGGGCTCCCACCCGATGTCGTCGGTGCAGGAATCGCCGGATCTGCGCTCGGTGTGATCGCGGTCTGGCTCGATCGCGAGCCGCGCCCCCCGGTCGAGACCGCGGCCGACTGGGTCTGGCGGGTGCTGATCGGGCCGGGTCTGCCCGGTGTGCGGGAGGTTCCGCCGCAGACAGAACGCGCGAAGTCAGCGCGCGCTCAGCAGAGCGGCACCGACGGAAAGTAGGCTGGGGGCGGCGACGACGCGACGGCGGATGTCGCCAGGTGCGTCACACCCCCACCGAGCGCACGAGTCGGCACCCCGACCAACGCTCGCCTCGCCGCATCCGAACTGCTGACGCGGTACACCGAAACCAGAAAGGGTAGCCATGAGCGACCTCGAGATTTTTGACCGCATCGAGTCGGAGGTGCGCGGATACATCCGCTCCTTCCCCGTTGTCTTCGATTCGGCCAGCGGCTCCACCCTTGTCACGAATGACGGCCGCGAGTATCTCGATTTCTTCGCCGGCGCCGGTGTGCTCAACTACGGTCACAACAACCCGCTCTTCACCCAGGCCCTCATCGAGTACCTGCAGCGCGACGGCATCATCCACGGACTCGACATGGCCACGAGCGCGAAGCGCGCCTTCCTCGAGACGTTCGAAGCCCGCATCCTGGCGCCCCGCGGCCTGGACTACAAGGTGCAGTTCACCGGCCCGACCGGCGCGAACGCCGTCGAGGCCGCACTCAAGGTGGCCCGCCAGGCGACCGGCCGCTCGAACGTCGTCGCCTTCACCAACGGTTTTCACGGACTGAGCCTCGGCGCCCTCGCCGCGACCGGCAACAAGAAGTACCGCGAGGCAGCCGGCGCCCCGCTCGACAACGTGACCCGTCTGCCCTACGACGGTTACCTGGGCGCGGATGTCGACACGCTCGATCTCTTCGAGAAGATGCTCGACGACTCGGGAAGCGGTCTTGACCTTCCGGCCGCGGTCATCGTCGAAGCGGTGCAGGGCGAGGGCGGCATCAACGTGGCGAGCTCCGCCTGGCTGCAGCGCCTGCGCGCCATCACGAGCGCGCGCGGAATCCTGCTGATCATTGACGACATCCAGGCCGGTGTCGGCCGCACCGGTGCATTCTTCAGCTTCGAAGAGTCGGGCATCGTTCCCGACATCGTCACCGTCTCGAAGTCGATCTCCGCCTCTGGCCTGCCGATGTCGCTCGTGCTGATGCGCCGCGAGGTCGACGTCTGGAAGCCCGGCGCCCACACCGGAACCTTCCGGGGCAACAACCTCGCCTTCGTCACGGCGCGCGTCGCCCTCGACGCCTACTGGGCCGACACGCTCTTCGTCGACGAGATCGCGGAGAAGTCCGAGCTGCTGCGGGTGGCCCTGTTCGAGATCGCCGCGGCGAACCCGACCTTCGGCTTTGACGTGCGCGGCCGCGGACTCATCTACGGAATCGCCTCGACCTCGCACCCCGACCTCGCCGGTCAGGTCGCCGCCGAGGCGTTCACACGCGGACTCGTCATCGAGACGTCGGGCGCCCGCGACGAGGTGCTCAAATTCCTGCCGGCGCTCACCATCACCGAGGCCGAGCTGCAGCGCGGCCTCACCATCGTGCGCGAGAGCCTGGCGGCGGTGCTCGCCGCGTAGCCCGCAGCCCAGCGTTCTTAACGCCTCCGCTCCCACCCTGGAGCGGAGGCGTTTTGCGTCGTAGTGAGACGTGGAAATTCCATGTCGGTGGTTGAGGAGCGCCCGACGGAGTCGGACGCGTCTCGAAACCCGGTGAGTCGACCTCGTGGCGCAACCGGCCGCATCCGTCAGCTGCCCCTCGGCCCCGCACGGTACCGAAATTAGGAGTGGAGGTGTGTCGCGTGATCCGTGCCCGCTGAATCACGCGGCAGCGGATGCGACACGCCGGGTGCGTTCCTGAATTCGGTACCCAGCGGCGCAGGCGGTTCCTGTCACGAAAGTAAATTGTGCACAACTCAATTGCGTGTTACCGTAATTGGATGTCGACCGTGAACCCACTGGCCCTGGATGCTCAGGTCTGCTTCGCCCTCTATTCGGGCAGCAAGACCGTCACCGGCGTCTACCGCGACCTGCTCGAGCCGCTCGGGCTGACGTATCCGCAGTACCTGGTCATGCTCGCGCTCTGGGAACAGGACGACGTCACGGTGTCCTGGCTGGGCGGTCGGCTCCGACTCGACAGCGGAACCCTGTCGCCCCTGCTGAAGCGCCTGGAAGCCTCAGGCCTCGTGGCACGTCAGCGCAGTCTCGACGACGAGCGCGTCGTCAGAATCGCACTGACCGAGGAAGGTGCCGCGCTTCGAGGCAGGGCCCTGACCGTACCGGCCGAACTCTTCTCTCGCCTCGGACTCGAAAACGCGGAGGCCGTCGAACTGCGACGTCTCCTCAACAAGATCTGCCTCGTCGGAACGGCTCGCTCCGAACCGACAAACAACAAGAAAGAAGCACGATGAACACGCTGTACACCGCAGAAGCTCTGGCGACCGGCGGCGGCCGCAACGGCCACGTCACCACGACCGACAACCGCATCGACCTCGAGCTTGCCGTTCCTCAGGCGATGGGCGGATCCGGCCTCGGGTCGAACCCCGAGCAGCTCTTCGCGGCGGGATATGCGGCCTGCTTCCACAGCGCGCTGCAGATGGCCGCGCGTGAGCGAAAGGTGTCGATCGACGGCTCCAGCGTCGGCGCACAGGTTCACTTCGGCCAGATCGAAGGCGGCTTCGGCCTCGCCGTGACGCTCGAGGTCGTTCTGCCCGACGTGCCGATGGATGTTGCGGCATCGCTCGCCGACCGGGCTCACGAAGTCTGCCCCTACTCCAACGCGACGCGTGGAAACATCACCGTCGACATTCTCGTTTCCGACGACTAGGCCCTCGCGGTCATGCCGCGGCAGCTCCTCGACCACGTCGTTGGTTGAGGAGCAGCCGACGGAGGAGGCCGCGTCTCGAAACCACGCGAGCCGAGCCGATCTCTGAACCTGGGTCGAGTCTGAGGATCGGCCGGCGGTGGTCTCGACAGGCTCGACCAACGAGGTGGGTGCGTTGAGACGTCGGCTCGCGAGGTCTCGAGACGCTCGCTAGCGCTCGCTCCTCGACCGCCGGCGAGCTACGCCCGCAACCTCAACATGATCGGACTCGCCGGCGTCTCCTGCTCCAGCTCGACGACGTTGTGGCGCGACTTCAAAAAGTCGGAGAACTGGCGGTATCCCAGCGCCTGTTCCTGGAATGACGGGTCCATCCGGCGCATCTGATTCTTGACCGCCGACGCGTGCTGCCATTCGAGGTCGTTCTTCGCCAGCAGTTCCATCGCCCGCAGCAGCAGCGCGGTCGCGGCTTTGCGCACCTTCGGGGTGGCGCGCTCCTCCTCGGCTTGGGAAGCGTCTTTGCCCGCACCGTTGTCCGGGTCGTTGTCGACGTCTTTGTCAGCCGAGCGCGACGCGGCGCGTGACTTCGCCGGTTCCGGCGCCGCGGCATCCGTGTTGGTGATCGGGGCCGAGCCGGTCACGGGCACGGGCGCGACGAACGCGACTTCGTGCACCGAACGGCTGCGGGTCGGGCTGCTGCCGCTGACCAGGCCGGCGCTTGCACTGCTCATGTTGATGCCCGGCATGGTGTCGTAGTCGGCGAACTCATCGCAGGCCGCGGCCAGCGAACTGCTCGTCGCGCCGGAGACGCCGATGCCGACGACATAGCGGCCGAGCCGTTTGCAACGCTGAGCGAGCGGAATGTAGTCGGAATCCCCGGCCACGATCACAATGTGGGTGAGGTCGTCGAGACGGAAGACGTCTTCGACCACGTCGACGGCCAGACGGATGTCCGCCCCATTTTTCAAGGATCTGACCGTCGGGAAGAGCTGCACCAGATCCACCGCGCGGTCGATGAGTTGCTGCTGGTAGTCCGCGTTCACCGCCGCGGACCAGTCGGCGTAGGCCCGGCTGATCACGATCGAGCCAAACGAGGAGGCGTACTCGAGGATCGCTCCGAGATCGATCGTCGCGGCTTTGATGCGGGCCGTGACCTGCGGGTCGGCATTCGCGTTCGACGCGTCGTGTTGGCGCACGCGGTCTTTCGCCCACGCGGTCCGCCCGTGCAACTGGCTGTAACGGGAGATGACGATGTTGTCGAAGTCGATGTAGACGCCAACTCGTTCGCGGGACGGCTCGGCCATATGGTGCACTCTCATTCTGGGGAGGCATCTGAGGCGCCGCCCCTGACGCCCAGTCTCGCGGGTCTGGCTGAGCGGGGCAAGCTAGCCTGAGAGCATGAGCTTCGCAGACGCGCCCATCGATGCCGACTCCTTCGCACGACTCGACGCCGGCGGGCTTCGGCTCGGCCTTGTCGACACCTCCGACCGGGACGCCTTCGCGGCCTGGGTGCAGGCGGAGATGCGTGGGTTCCACGCCGGCGCGCTGGCCGAGAAGTACATCGACGAACAACGGCAGCGCATCGCCTACCGTCGCACGACCGCCGTCTGGGACGACAGCACGACGGATGCCGCCACCCCCGTCGCCACCGTCAGTTCCTGGCCGACCCCGCTGACGCTGCCCGGCGACACGAGCGTTTCGGGCTGGGCGATCAGCTCGGTCACCGTCGCGCCCACCCACCAGCGCCGTGGCATCGCGCGAGCGCTCCTCGAGGCCGAGCTGCGCACCGCCGACAGCCTCGGCGTTCCGCTGGCGATCCTCACGGTGTCGGAGGCCACGATCTACTCGCGCTTCGGCTTCTCCCCGACCACGATGACGGCCGACCTCGAGATCGACACGCGCCGTGCCTCGTGGACGGGACCCGCCGCATCCGGTCGCGTGCAATTCATTTCATTGGAGCAGCTGAACGAGGTCGGTCGAGACGTCGCCGAGCGGGCCCGGCGCGCCGTGCCCGGCGAGATCGAACTCGACGACCACCTGTGGGGGCGGCTGATCGGGTTGCTCGGTGACGAGAAGGGCGAGTCCAAAAACCTGCGCGCGGTGATCTACCACGACGCGGACGGGCAGCCCCAGGGCTTCGCGCTCTACCGGCTCAAAGGTGATCCCGCCGACTTTTCGTCGCATACGGCGACGGTGGAGCACCTGCGCACGGTGACGGATGACGCCTACGCAGGACTCTGGCGCTACCTGCTCGAGTTGCCGCTGGTGGCGACGGTGTCGGCGCCGTTGCGCACGGTCGATGAGCCGCTCGTCTGGCAGGTCAGCGATCCGCGGGCCGTGCGTGCCGTGCGCCGCCGGGACCACCTCTGGGCGCGCATCCTCGACGTCACCGCGGCGCTCGAAGCCCGTCGCTACGCCGCACCCGGCCGTATCGCGCTCGACATTTCGGATCCGCTCGGGTTCGCCCACGGCCGCGTGCTCGTCTCGATCGACGACTCGGGAACGGCCACGGTGTCGCCGCTCGACGGTTCGGCTCCGGCTGACGCGGCGTCGCTCGCGCTGAGCGTGAACGAGCTCGGCGCGCTGTATCTCGGAGGCGTCTCGGCGCGCACGCTCGTGCGGGCCGGCCGGATCACTGAGCTGCGTGCGGGTTCGGCGGATGCGGTGGACGCCGCGTTCCACTCGCCCGTGACGCCGTGGTTGAGTAGCTGGTTCTAGGCGCGCCCATCGAGACCGGTCGACCTTCCCGTTGGTTTAGGAGTGAGCGCCAGCGATCGTCTCGAAACCCCGCGAGCCGGCCTCCGGACGTAACCCGAGTTCAAGGATTGGCTCGCGTGGTTTCGAGACGCGTCCGACTCCGTCGGGCGCTCCTCAACCAGCGAGAAAAAGGCCGCCACCACGGTGGTGGACCCTGCCGAGACCCCGCGACCTTGCCCCGCGACCTTTCCCGTCTGAGCCACCCGAACCATCGGTCTTGCAAAGCTGCCTGTCGCGAAGAACCGCAAGTTCTGGCAGGTTGTCACCGTAGGCCGCACAAATCGTGCGGCATTCGCTGACACTTGCGGTTTTCGCGGACACCCGACGCGTCCTGCAGTGCGGTCGCGCAGCATCCGTCGCCAGACCATCGCAATATCTGAAAGACTCTTGCAGATCTCCCCGACCCTGGCTACAGTCTGAAAGACGCTTTCAGATCGCGAGGAGTGACGCATGAACGAGCAGCCCACACCCCAGCAGCCCACACCCGAGCACCGCCCGAACCTCACCGACCCAGCGGTGCTCGATGCCCTCGCGCATCCGGTGCGGCTCGACGTGCTCGGCTACCTGATGTCGGTCGGGGCGGCGACCGCCTCGGAATGCGCCCGGGCCGTCGGCGACACTCCCTCGAATTGCAGCTACCACCTCCGCGTGCTCGCGAGTCATGGACTCGTCGCGGCCGAAGAGTCGACCGACGGCCGCACGAGGCCGTGGCGCGCGACGATCACCGGGTTCACCAATGAGTTTCCCGAGGGTTCCGGCGAACAGCCCGGCCTGGACGCCATGCTCGAGGCATCCCTGCAGCTCGACTACCAGCTGGCTCGCGAGCACGTGAGAACGCGGGCGACCGTGCCCGAGGCGTGGCGCGACGTCGAGGCGCACGCGACCTACGGACTCCAGGTGACGCCCGACGAGCTCCGCACCATCGTCGAGCAGATCGACGCGGTGATCCGACCGTTCCTGGCCGCGACCCGCACCGACGCCCCGGACGACGCCGGCCACGCGCACCTGTCGCTGACGGCGTTCCCACGACCGCAGTTCAGCCGGCCATGACGGATGCAGCGGCAGGCGGCGGCCCCACCTCCGTCGGCCCCACCTCCGGCGGCCCCGCCTCCGGCGGCCCCGCCTCCGGCGGCTCCGCATCGGACGGCGACACACTGTCGGGTGGCTCGAAGGTCGGCGGAAGCTCCGTGTCAGATGGCTTGTCATGGCCCGGTGACGGGACCTCGGCAGACCGCTCGACGGCCGGCAGTCTCAGCCCAGCAAGCTCTGTGTCCGGTAATGGAGATGGGCCGTCGAACTTGATGTCCTCCAGCTCGACATCCTCCAACGCGACGACCCCGCCCAGCGGCCCGCCCCGCGGCGCCTCCGCCTTCGCGATCGCCCCGTTCCGCCGCCTCTGGACGGCCGGCCTCATCTCGGATGCGGGGGACTGGCTCCTCTTCATCGCACTCCCGCTCGTCGTGCTGCAACTCAGCGGTTCGGCTCTGGCGACGTCGCTTGCGTTCCTACTGGAACTCGTCCCGGCGGTCCTGCTCGCCCCGTTCGTCGCGCGGCTCGTCGACCGGTTCGACCGCAAGGCGCTCATGTGCACCGTCAACGTGGGGCAGGCGCTCTCGCTGATCCCGCTGATGTTCGTGCGCACCGAGGCCGATCTGCCGCTCGTCTACCTCGTCATCGTGCTGCAGGCCATGTTCAGCGCCGCCTTCGAACCGGCCAAGAATGCGCTGCTGCCCGATCTGGTCGGTTCCGATCGCATCGTCTCGGCCAACGCACTCGTCGGACTCAATCAGAACCTCGGCCGACTCGTCGGCGGCCCCCTCGGCGGCGTGCTGCTCGCCATCGGCGACCTCGGCCTGGTCGTCGCCGTCGACTTCGTGAGCTACCTGGCGTCGGCCGTGCTCGTCGCGACGCTTCCGCGTTCCCGGCCGCAGGCATCCGGTGCGGCGAAGAAGAAATCCAGCATCACTCGGGTGCTCAGAGACCCCCGGCTGCGCGGCGCGTTCGTGGTGTGCTTCACCGCCTCGATCGCGCAAGGCCTCTTCGTGGTGCTCTTCGTCTTCTTCGTCACAGAGACGCTGGGCGGGTCGGATGCGGATGTCGGGCTGCTGCGGGGCGTGCAGGCGGTCGGGGCGATCGCGGCCGGTTTGCTGCTCGGATTCGTCGCGGCGAAGGCCGACATGCGGCAGCTGAGCGTAATGGGCGTGGCGGCGTTTGCGCTCATTTCGCTGGTGACCTGGAATCTGCCCTTCATCACGAATGAGCTCTGGCTCTATGTCGTGCTGTTCGCGATCGTCGGTGCGCCCGGGGTGTTCATGGGGGCCGGGCTGGTCAGCATCCTGCAGCTCGGCAGCGACGATGGCGAGCGGGGGAGCGTCTTCGCGGCGCTGGGCCTCGTCATGGCGATTGGGCAGGCGATCGGGATGCTGGCGGCCGGGATGCTGCAGTCGGGGCTCGGTACCGTGCCGCTACTGGAGATCCAGGGCGCGGTCTATCTGGTGACGGCGATCCTCGCTGCCGTACTCCTGCCGCGGAGTGCGCAGAGGGCGGCCGTCGCCTAGATGCACTCGTTTGGTGTCTGCTCATCTCGTTGATCGAGGAGCGCCCGACGAAGTCGGACGTGTCTCGAGATCTCGCGAGCCGACCCTTGAACTCTGGTTGCGTCTGAACGTCAGCTCACGAGGTCTCGAGAAACGGGCTCGCTTCGCTCGCTCGCCCTCGACCAACGAGATGGTCGGCCTCACCCCAGTGGCGCGCACTGACGATCAGCTGAAACGGATGCCGGCTGCGACCGCTACGCGTTCCAGTGGTACTTACCGTTCGCGTCGGCACCCTTGCTGCCGCAGGTGTAGGTGCGGCCGTTGTCGGCGACTCCGGTCTCGCCGGGAGTGGAGCAGAACGAACCGGGGTGCACATTGTCCGCGGGCGCGGGTGCTGGCGCCGGCGCAGGCGCAGGCGCCGGAGCGGGAGCGGGCTCGACCGGAGCAGGAACCGGAACCGGCGCGACGACCGGAGCGGGAGCGGCCGGAGCAGGCTCAGGAACCGCAACCGGTACCGGAGCCACAGCCTGCCCACCGCACGCACCCAGCACCCGCACCATCGCATCATGCTCGGCCGGTGCAACCCACAGTCCATACGCGGCCTTGACCTCAATCTGCCGCGCCACATACGCACAACGGAACGACTTCGACGGCGGCAACCAGGTCGCCGCATCGCCGGCTCCCTTGGCCGAGTTCGTCGGACCGTCGACCGCGAGCAGGTTGCGCGGCTCGTTGGCGAGAGCTTCGCGCTTCTCCTGCGTGAGCTGCTGCGCCCCAGTGATCCAGGCATTCTGCAGGGCCACGACATGGTCGATCTGCACCTTTGTCGACGTGGCGTTGCCGCGCACAAACATGATCTGGGTGCCGGTGTAAGGATCGGTGAGGGTCCCGGTKAGCACGCGGCACCGCCCGGACTTCGCAATCTCGGTGAGGTCGCGCGCGAGGATGTCGTTGCGGGTGTCGCATCCGTTGCGGTCGACGTCGAGCCAGGCGGAGCCGAACATCCCCTCGCGGTCGTAGCCGGTCTTCGGCGCCTTGCCCTTGACCGGCAGGGTGGCGAGTTGGGCGAGTGCGGCGGACGACTCGGTGGCAGATGCGGCGGAGGCTGCGGACGCCGTCGCGACCGGGGGACTGGACGGAGTCGGAGTCGCACCAGCGGCTGGCGTCGGCGCCGGCGCCGGGGTCGCGGATCCGCTGGCCGTCGAGGCTCCGAGCGCGTTGGACTCGGCACGGTCGGTGTCCGGTGCCAGGGCACCGCCGATGCCCGTCGAAACAAGGCCGGCGACGAGCACTGCGGCGGCGAACTTGCGTGAGGGTAGACGCGCCCAGGATGCCCGCCCGGTGACGAGCACGTAGGCGGCGGTCACAAGGGTGATGAGGCCGCCCATCATCAGGACCCCGGGGTATCCGCTCGTCGACACTCCGATAATGAGCAGGAGGAGGGCGATGGCCCCGACGATCCAGCCGCTGCGCGGCGCACGCGATTTGCGAGGCGAAGGGCTGCGAGGCTGAGCGGAAGCGGGCTGGGTGGGGTGGGGCATGGAACTCCTGGTGGCGAACGGCACGAAGTTTCGACCGTATCCCGAGGCACGGGCGAGTCGGCGGTCATCGGCGCGTGTCGTTCGGGGCAGTGGGCCTTCCAATGCGTCGTGACCCACCAGTAGACGATGGCGGCCGCAGCAAGTGGGGCACGATGATGCGGTTCTTCGCCGGCCCGACGCTGCTCGTGACCGAACTGGGCCATCTGCTGCTGCTGACGGGCGGGCTCTTACCGGCTCCGCAACCACGCCGCCGGGTCCAACGAACTACTCCGCGTGACAACGGGCACAAACTTCCGCTAATCTAACCCCGCGACCCGGGGAACTTGCGACGAGCATAGTGAATAGTCGATTACATTTTCTCGCCGGCGCGTGTGCTGAGCGAGCCCGTTCCCGGAGGAAAGTAAGAGCGATGAACCGTGTTTCTGCGAACTTCGACCGTATTTGCGGGCCTCTCCCGGGAACATCCGAGGATATGGTGTGGCAGCCGGTGCTCGTCCATAACCATGAGGACGTGGTGAGTGGTGGAGAGCTAGCGTGACCCGCACACAATCACCCGCTTATCAATGGGAGTTTGTCGACACTGGGCACTCCACGCATTTTCGCGGACTCGCTGTAGTTGACCGGGAGATCGTCTGGCTAGCGGGTTACGACGGCGTCATCCTTCGTACGATCGATGGCGGGCGCAACTGGGACAATGTGTCACCACAGGGCGCGGAACAACTGCAGTTCCGTGCGATTGCGGCTTTCGACACGCACGCTGCTCTTGCGATGACGGCCGGGATCGGCGCAGACTCACGCATCTACCGGACAGAAGATGGTGGAAACACGTGGCTCGAAGTTATGCGGGGCACAGAGCCCGACAGCTATTTCAACAGTTTGCGGTTTTCGGACCGTAACAATGGGCTGCTCCTTGGAGACCCGATTGACGGGCGATTCTTGGTCCTTCGAACAACTGACGGTGGCCGGAACTGGCATAAAGTGGTTGCCGACTCGATGCCGCAAGCACTTCCGGGGGAAGGGGCATTCGCCGCGAGCGGCGGCTGCCTTGCGGTGCGGAATAACTCCGCTTGGTTCGGGACCGGTGGTGCTGAACGTGCCCGGGTTTTTGGTTCGGCCGATCATGGGCAGACATGGACGGTTTCTGAGACCGTGATGGGTTCACGGGAGATGGCTGGAATCTTTGGACTCACCTTCACTGGCGAGGGGCGTGGTTTTGCCGTCGGAGGGAACTACCTCAACCCAGGTCTACCTCACATGACGACGATGATGACGACAGAATCGGGCAACACGAAATGGGAAGCAACAGGCGGGCCCGTTTCGCGCGGATTTCGCTCAGCGGTTGCGGTCTTCCCTCACCGGCCAAACACCGTCGTGACCGTCGGGATGGGCGGAAGCGACATCAGCTACGATCATGGGGCGCAGTGGTTGCCCTTGAATGAAGGTTTTGACTCTGTCGAATGCGCCGAAGATGGCAGCTGCTGGGCGTCAGGTGAGAACGGCCGGGTCGCGATTCTCGCGAGTTGACGATGCGTCCCCAAGGAGATCGGCATTTCTTGTGGGGGAGAGGTTCGCCGTTGACCTTGGGTGCGCCCTCCTGCCCCTTCGGAACTGGTCGCGGTGAATCATCCAGCGTGTGTTTAGGCAGCTCGCTGCAGCAGCTTCCGCGGATGCAGCGGGAGCCGGCGTTGCGATTAAGGCAATACCCACGCTGACGACCGCCGACTTCATCGAACGCATCACGCTCAAGCTGCCCGAGTACGGCGGCCCGACCGAGTACCTCGACCACCTGGCCCTGCTCGACCGCTGCCTGCTAGACCGGTCACTTTCGGCACATGAGACCAGCGCTCTGGTTGGGCTGGCGGAGGACCTCGGACTCGACCGCAACACCTGCATCGCCCTGCACCTCGAGTATTTCGAGTCGCCGGCACGGGTGGCCTGGCCGATGGGGTCCTGACCGCCGACGAGATCGCCGACCCGGCTACCATCGACAGAATTCTTGATCCTCCCGCGAGAGCGCTGACGGATGCCCTCCAACAGCCGAGCGCGTCGAGGCACGCCACGCACACAGCCAGTGGTGGCCACGCCGAGCACACCACCGGTGAGGCGGCCGCCCTCGGCATCCCGCGTTTCGCCCTTGAAGTCGGCGACCGGATCGTGCTGACCGGGGAGACGTCGTGTGGGCGCGACGACTGGCACAGCGAGTTGACTGCGCGGATTCTTGGTCGCTCCGGCCGTGACCAAGAAGGTCAAACTCGTCGTGGCTGCCGATCTGGATTCTCTGTCGGGAAAGGCACGCAAGGCGCGCGACTACGGGATTCCGGTGGTCAGTGAGCAAGGTCAGGTGCAGTTGCTCGTAGCGTAGATCGCTGAGCATGGCCGGCGTTTGCAGCTGGTCGGGGCCCGTACTGGGGCTACGACCCGTGTCGCCCCGCCCACTAGATTCAACCCAGGGGACAGGGGGACCAATGACCATCGAACTACCACGCATGCGGCAACAATTCGCCGCGCAGGCCGTGGTCGAGGAGCTGCTGCGGCATCAAAGTGAGACGCCGCAGCGCACCGCATTCGGACGCTTCTTCGGTTACTCCCCGCTCGGCGACGACAGCGCCAGCTGGTATCTGGGTGCCCAGGGCGAGATTGTCGTCGGCGCCATCCTGGACGCGATGCCGCCGGACTGGGCGGTCTTCCACGCCCTCCCTGTTGGCACGAAGGGTGCTGACATTGACCACCTGGTCATCGGCCCGGGCGGCATCTTCACCATCAATACCAAGCACCACAACGGCAAGGCCGTCTGGGTCGCYGGGCGCACGCTGATGGTGTCTGGGCAGAAGCAGCAATACATCCGCAACGCCGAATTCGAAGCAAAGCGGGTCTCCAAAATGCTGACCGAGCGGATGCCGCAGCTTGCGCCCGCGCAGCCGGTGCTTGCGTTGGTAAACCCCAAGTCACTGTCGATCAAGAAGCAGCCCGAGAACGTGAAGGTGCTCACCGCTGGCGGCCTGTGGCGCTGGCTGCTGGCGCGCCCCACCGTGATGAGTGCCGACGAGGTGCACGAGCTCGCCGCCGTCTTCGACGACCCCGGCACCTGGGCAATGGCGGCTCTGCCTCCGACCGAGAATGCTCTCGAGCATTTCAAGGCGCTCGAGCTCGAAGTTCGCTCCGCGCGTGTGCGACGCACTCTCTGGAAGTTGCTCGGTCTCGCTGCCGTGACGGTAGCGGCGATGCTTCTTGGCCCGCCCCTGATCACCGCGCTGTTTGATACGTATGCAGCTGCGGTCGTGCATCAATGACCTACGACATGTGCGGCGCCCGCCGGAGCCGACGACCTCAATCGACTAACGCCCACAGTTGCGCGATGCCTATGTGATGCCAATCGAGCGCATCAAGGCGGAGGGAAATGTCTTGGCCCGCCTATCGAGTCATCGGACCGCCCAGAACGGCACCTTCGACGTAGGGCGGGTGCTGGGGCGCTGGTAGGAGAAGTCCAGCCGTGTGCTCCCACCGAAGTGACTCGAAAGGGGCAGAAACAGTGAGAGTGAGGAGAACTGATGACCAACCCCAGTAAACGGGAACTCCTGGGACAGGATCCACGACCTCACCATCGACTTCAGCCCTCAACTCGCCGATGGTGAAGCTCATCGCCGCGACCGGGGAGGTCGTCGCTCGGAATGCCTCGCCTGAGGAGATAGCTCTGATGCGAAATGCGTTCGTCGATAGAGTGACGACGAGGCGGAAGGCGGCCGTCAAACCTTGCGAAATCGGCGACTAGGAGATCAGGTGATCGTTCGCGGGCCAGCGGGAGTAATCGCTGCATTCAACTAACGAATCGAGTCCCTCTGCGGGAGCCCATCGGAAATGGGCCGCAACTATCGCCGAAGAGGTGCCTCGAATACGCCGTAATGGTTGGCGACTGAGCGTAGATGTCACCGCTGCTCGGCTGAGTATGTCCGGCCCTCGAGATCAGATGACAATGACATCCTGGCGACTTTTCGCGACGCATACTCCGCCTTTGACGATCATCGCTTCGACATAGTGACGGCCGATGTACAAGGTCGTCTCAGCCCACCGGCGCGTTCCGGAATCTTTGTGGATATCGCCTCGCAGCGAGCCAGCGTTCTCGGCTTCCTCGCCATAATTTCGAATCTTCCAGTACAGGTCATATGGCTCAGGGATGTTTGAGTTTTCAATCTTGAACTTCAAACTTCGGTGCTTCCCCACCCGGTTACCGCGCTGCGGCAGAGAGCCATCGCGAAAACCCTTCCGAGCGACGACCCAGCCGACAGTCCTAAAACGGTAGGCAGAGTCGAGCGCTTCCGGGAGATTGAAATCGCGATCAAGGAAACGCTCGGATGCCGGCACCACCGACTTCGAAGGAGTGGCCGACGCAAGTACAACGGTCTCAGCAGCCCTGCCAAAATCGTCCCCGAAAAGATTGCGCCAGATTTTCGCTGCCTCGCTGTCGTCGGGCTCGTCGCACGCCTTACCAATCGTTTCGGCATACGACGTGAACCTGGTCCGGAAGGTCCGGTAGTTGTCGTCCTGCCAGCGGTCAGCGAGATTCCGACTGGTGCCTGGGTCTGCGATGAACGGAGCGCTGTTCGGGTAGCTGGCAAGTTGAACGACCAGCGCGTCTGAGAGCGTTCGCAGCGTGTTGGCCACGTTTTTGTAAGCATCTGGGTTGAAGACCTTCACGTTCTCGCTGACGTGCCAGGCCAGCGCGGCGGTCAGCGTTACCGATGGAATTGCGTAGCGGGTCTTGTGATCACGCAAGTATTTTAGAAGCCGGACAACCTTGACCAGGTTCCCATTCGTGATCCGGTTCTTTCCTTCCAGCCATTCCGTGAAATCGTCCGGGGCGGCAACTTCGAACATGCCTGTGCTTCTGTTAGTGACAAAGGTGGAGCCATCCCGGCTCACAAACGGGACTACGTCAACGTGAAAGTCACCCGCGTAGTCGATCGTCACGCAGCGCTTGTTGCGCGAGCGCATTGTCTTGTACGTAGTACTGCGCCCAAAGGCCTCGTACAATTTCTGGACGTAATCGCTGGCCGCCCAACCGTCGACCTCGTGCATCGGAACCAGGACATCTGCGTCGAACTCTTTGCTACCAACCGGCTTGATGATGGTTCCGTGGGCAAAAGAGCCCTGCGGGATCAACTCCGTTACATGTTCACCCAGCACTTCATCGCTCGTCAGATGATTCTCAATGGCAGTCACGCGCTGAGAGAGTAAATTCAATCTGGTCTGATTCAAATTGACCTTGTCTGCAAGAAAGGCCTTGAAATCACTCGACTGGCTCACTAGTTGTTCCCCTTAGAAAGTTCAATTAGTTCTGTAGCGAAGCAAGGCACGGTGCCCTCAAGCACCGGCATCAATTGTCCACTCAGCTGTTTGGGCTATCTGGGTGGTCTGGGCGACTGAGCCATTCGCGGCCCCCAAACGACGAATTTGGTCCTCAGTAGCCCACAGAATCCGAGCATCCGAACTTTTCTTCAGCTGCCGTAGTTGTTCAAGTTGCTCGGAGGTTGGGATAATTTCCAAGATGTCAGCGATCAACAGTTCTTGGCTCTTCGCCTGTGGGCTGTATCTCATCGGACGATAGATTCGTTCGATTCGGTCGTACTTTATGAATCGGAAGACCTTCGGGGAAAGAAGGCCAGTAGCGACGAGTTCTTCATAGAACTCACGCCAGCCGTCGGTCTCCCGCCCACGTTCTGACTCAAACCACCGAACGAACGCAACCAGGTTCTTGCCCGGAATGCGCACGCGCAAGTCACCCTCACTCACGGTGTCTGGGAGCAACAGATCATCACCTAAGATCTTCATGCTTTTGCGATCGCCCGAGGACGACACATGCGCTTTGTAGACACCCCCGACTGGTTGGTACTGGTCGAACCGCTTCCCCTTTACGAGCAGGTATTCGCCATCAACGTGAATGCGATACAAGTATGACGCGGAGATACGGACGCGGGTTCGCCAAGTCCTGACCGAGTAACAAATGATCTTCAGCAATTGAGAATGGACAATCAGAGTGTCCAGTAAAGGTATTGCGAAGCCAATCGCGAGACCACTCGACAAAGTGAAGGCCACACCGCCTGGGTCCGAATTTGCCATCGCAACTATCGAAACCAGGAGCCCAATGAGATAGACCACCAGACGAGTCACCGCAAAACTCCTTGAGCTTGGTTGTTGGGGGCTGACATCGCGGTGAAAATGCGTAGCAATTCCGGGAGCCGCGACGGTCGCGTCTGGTCGAGGCGGAAGCCGATTCCCTCCGTTCCTCTTTTCGACCCCCCGGGCAGATCATGATCGAACCTGAGGTCAGACTTGGGCTGCGATGCCGCGCTCATTTGCCGCGTCCGCGACTTCAAATTTCGACCGTCGCCTCGAGACAGCCAACCGTCGTCAGATCGGACCATCCTCACGATCCCGTAGTCGCGACCACACGCGATTTCTCGTACAACCCCATCGCGATCAGCACGTTCACGAGCGGCGCGAGGTCGCCCATCTGAAGCAATGCCTTGATACCGGCGTTGTGTCCGATTCCGGACGCGTAGATGGCCTCTTCAAGTTCCGCCGAGATTGTCGGGGAAGAGTTGAAGTCGACCGAGGAGTTCGCCATCGCCTCGGCCTGGATCGACTCGTTCTCGACAATGTGACGGAAGACCGTCTCGGTGACGCTGACCGCGTCGACCTCGTCGATGCCCGTGCCGGTGAAGAGCGTGTTGATTTTGTCGATGACCTCCTGTAGCAGCCCGTACTTGGTCTCGTGCGGGGTACCCGAGCCGGCGGCCGTGATTCCGGACAGTTCCCCCGGTGTGCCGGACGTGAGTCCGAATGAGGCGGCTTCCAGTTTCCGTAGTCGGTAGTGGGTGAGCACGATGTCGTCGGCGTTGATCGTGGGAGCGAAAGCCTCCTCACGTTCGATCACGCGGCGGTAGACCCGCAGGAAGATCGCCCACTTCTCGATGTCAGTGTTGCCGTAGTCGAGAATCTGCGAGAAGAAATCGTAAGCGCGCACGAACGCGTTCACAGTGCCGCGGAACTCCTCGAGCCGGCCGAGCTCCAGCTCGTCTTCAGTCTCCGTAGCGTCGTTCCAGCGCACCCAAAAGCGGTCGCGAGACGTTGCAACGTGCGAGTACAGCTGGTTGTGGCTGGTTTTGTTCAGCCAAGCGTCGACGACACCGTCAATGTCATGCGGGTCGACGATACCGATTGAGCTGAGCTTGCCGAGCATGTCGTGGATGACGTTCGGATCTGACTCGGTCTGGAGAACTGCGTCCTCATAGTAGGTCTGGAAGGCCGCGAGAATCTCAGCAGGGTCATTGACGAAGTCAATGATGTATGTGTTCTCCTTGCCGGGGATAACACGATTCAACCGCGAAAGCGTCTGCACTGCCGTGATACCGGAAAGCTTCTTATCGACATACATGCCTACGAGCAGGGGCTGGTCAAAGCCGGTCTGGAACTTGTTCGCGACGATCATCACCTGGAACTCGTCACCTTTGAAAGCGTCCTCGAGCCTGCGACCCTTCAGCCCCGGGTTCATGTTCGACTCGGTGAATTCTTCTGGGCCCGACTCCGTATCGGCGACGGCACCGGAAAAGGCGACCAGCGCGCCGAGCTGCCCCTGGAGCTTGTTATCGACGAGGTACTTGTCGATCGCGAGCTTGTAGCGCACAGCTTCCTTGCGCGAGCCAGTAACGACCATGGCTTTCGCCCGCCCGCCGAGTTCACTACGCACGTTTGCACGGAAGTGCTCGACGATCACGGTGACCTTCTGGGCAATGTTGTATGGGTGCAGGCGCACCCACCGCATCGCCTCCGAGTTCGCCTTCGACACGTCGACCTCAACATCCGTCTCGCCGGCCTGCGCAATGGTGAACGCCAGGTCGTAGGACAGGTAGTTCTTCAGTACGTCCAGGATGAAGCCCTCCTCGATCGCCTGCTTCATCGAGTACAGATCGAACTCCCGCTTGACCCCGTTCGCATCTGCCCGGCCGAAGAGATCAACGGTCTTTCCTTTCGGCGTCGCCGTGAATGCAAAGAACGAGATCGTGCCGATGCCAACCTTGCGCGCCATGAGGTCTGCAAGTACGTCTTCGGTGTCGAAGTCGGCTGCTTCCGCAAGCTCGTCCGTGATCATGTCACTCGTAGCGTCGGAAGACATTGTGCCGACCGAAGCCAACGACGTTGCGCCCGCCTTGCCGGCCGTCAGCAGCTGCCTGAGCGATGCCGCCGCTTCGCCCGACTGCGAGGAATGCGCCTCGTCAGCGATAACGGCGTAGCGCCGACCCCGCAGGCCTTCGTTCGCCTCGATCACGCTCAGCGAGTGCGGGAACGTCTGGAGGGTCACGCCGATGATCTGCGTACGCGCAAGAAGTGCCTCGGCGAGCTGCTTCGACTTGGAGTCTTCGGCACCCTTGGTGATCGGCTGGAACACACCGGGCGTGGTTTCGAGCTGCTCGACCGCGCGCTGTAGCTGCCCATCGAGAACCTGGCGATCGCTGACGACAATGACACCGTCAAACACTTTCTGCTCATCCGGGCCGTGCAGCGACGCGAGCCTGTGTGCGGTCCATGCGATCGAGTCGGTCTTGCCCGAGCCAGCCGAGTGCTGGATCAGGTAGGTGTTTCCGACGCCCTCGTCGAGGACGGCACGTTCAAGCTTTGTGACGGCCCTCCACTGGTGATAACGCGGAAAACGCAGGGAACGGTCGTAGCTCTTCTTGCCGTCGATAGGATCGCGCTTCTCGTCGAACCGATAGTGAAGAAAGCGACCGAGCAGGTCGAGCCAAGCGTCGCGGCCGAGGGTTTCGGTCCAGAAGAAGGCGGTGGGGCTGGTGCCATGGATCGGGTCGTTGCCAGCACCGTTGCCCTTGCCACGGTTGAAGGGCAGGAAACGAGTGTTTGCCCCGTCGAGCTTGGTGGTCATGTAGACGAGCTCGTTCGAGACAACGAAATGCACGAGCGCACCGCGCCCGAACTCGAGCAGCGGTTCGCCCGTCGGCACACGATCGTGCGCGTACTGCTTGAGCCCGGCCTGTGCACTCTGGGTGAGATCGGTCTTGAGCTCGATCGAAGCGGCGGGAAGACCGTTGACGAAGAGGACGAGGTCGATGCGGTTGGCGTTCTTCGACGAGTATTCGACCTGCCGCATCACGCGTAGTCTGTTGGCGGCGTACCGCTCACCGAGCTTAGGATTCAGCATGGTCGCTGGCCGCGCCTGGAATAGCGAGTATCTAGCATTCCCCTGACCAATCGGCTTTTTCAGCACGTTAAGCGTGCCTCCACCGTTCATGGGGTCRGTGCTTTGGGCCTGCGCGATGCGGTCAAGCAGCTGTGTCCGCGCCTTGTCTTGTAGGGCAACGGATGACTCGGGCTTCACGATCTTCGCGAGCTCACCACCCTGCGTCTCGGCGAGCCAAGCAAAAATATCGGCGGGGAAGAGTGCCCGCGCCTTGTCGTATCCGTCATCGTTGGGCGAGTACTCCCACCCGTTGGCGGCCAGATGCTCAACGAACTCGTCCTCGAACGCCCCCTCATGCTGAATGCCCACTACTCCACCCCTCCGTGGTTGCGTACATCGATCTTGCCCGTCACTGCCGCGGAAATGAGCGCGGCACGGCGCTCCCGCGACAATTTGACTGCTTCGTGAGCATCGGCAGTCGCCGCGTCAATTCTTGCCACCTCCGATGCGACTAAGTCGGAAATTTCCCTCTGCTCAACAAGAGGGGGCACTGGCAGATACATCTCCCGCAAATGCTGCGGTCCATAATGCTGAATTGTCGAGCCAGTCTTGAGACGATCAATCTGATTTACATACATGGCCGATTGCAGGCACAAACGTAGGAAATCACGCGTCAGAAGCCGGGTCGGATTCATTCTTATGATCCCGGTGTACGGAACGGCCCCGGCTACTTCACGGCCGGCTTCTGAAACAGTGCCCATGCTCGCACTTGCGCTGATGAGCAGGTCTCCCTCCCGAATCTGAAAGTGCTGCCATCGTGCGCGAACCATTTCGGGTTCGAGATGATTTGCGCCGTTCAATGACGCAAAGCGCGCACGAACCCCGCTGACCCGAATCAACGGGATGCCCTCGTCGCGGAAATCCACCGCGCCAATTCCTGGGCCCTCTTGAAAGTTCGCCGCAAACCTCAATGGAGTGAGTCTCCAACCCGCCGGTATCTCGCCCCACCATTCGACGCCAGTGTCTTTCATCGGAGCGGATGCGTCGAGACCCCTGGTGACGGCGTGGGAGATCGTAGCGGCGCGGCGTTCATTCAGCAGGGCGATCAGCTCCTCCTGATCCGCGATGAACGCATCGATCTCCGCAGTCTCCCGATCGAGGAATTCCACGATTGCCTGCTGAATAGCTGGCGGTGGTCCGGGCAGTTCCAGTTGTTTTGCGGTTGCCCATCGAAAGTCAGTCGAACGTTCGCGGATTCCTCTTGCCAGCGCCTCGATGTACCCAGTCCTCGCGAGATGCCTCAGAAGATACGCGAAGTAGTACGAAGACGCTTCTCCGATTGGAGCGCAGACCGAGTACACCGGAGTGGACTTCCCTTCGGAATCCGAGACACCAATCGCACCGGCAAACGCATCCATCTGGTGGATAACGAGATCGCCCGGACGCACCCCTTGATAGCCAATCTCTTTGTCGGCTTCGGTAAATCCATCCAACCGCCGATTGCTCCTAAGAGTCACTTGTCCGTCGCGAAACGCAGTGACAGTGTTGTCTACCTTGCGTACCGCGCGATGCTGAAGCTGAAAGAACTGATTCAGTTTGGCGATCGACCAATCGATTGGGACTGAATCGAGCCACTGAAGTCCACTGTCCTTGTACCCCGGATAGGGCTTCAGGCTCACGCGCGCACCTGCTCGAGGCGAGCGCGAATGCGTCCGAGGACGGCGTCGAGGTCGCGGTCGATGTCTTCGAGAGGGCGTGGGGGCACGTACTCGTAGAAGTGCCGCGTGAATGAAATCTCGCAGCCGTCCTTCGTCTTTGACTCGTTGATCCACGCGTCGGTGGCGAAAGGGGCGACCTCGCGGGCGAAGTACTCGTGGATGTCTTCGTTCCACGGCACGTTCTCGGTATCGCGCAGCGAGGAGTCGACCTCGGGCTTCCCATTGCCGTCGGTGACAACCGGGGCGGTGTCGTCGCGCTCGCTCAGTGCGGCGATGAACGCCTTGAGCTGTGCCGTAGTGAGTGTAACGCCGGCGCCAGTAAGGAAGGCCTTTACTTGCTTGGTGAATGCCGGCAGGTCGGTTGCGGACTCTCGACACGCGACCTCGCCTCGCTCGGTCACTACTCGATCAGCGAGGGCGTTCCAGTCGAGGTCGATCTTGGCCAGTGACTTCACGTCGCGGGCACTGGCCAGCCGCTCGGGGGTGAGCGCCCAGTTCAGGCGGAGTGGGCGCTCCACTGTGATGGTGCGGTAGAAGAACGCCTCCCGGTCGAAGATCTTCGAGGTCTTCGACTTCTCGAACGCGCCGTAGCGGCGAACGATCTCGGCGATGTCGGCGGCGCCCAGCTTGTTGCGTTTGGAGCCGAGACCCTTCTTCATCCTCTTGAACAGCTTCGTGCCGTCGATGAGCTGTACCTTACCCTTGCGCTCGGGGCTCTTCGCCGCGGAGAGAATCCAAACGTAGGTGGCGATGCCGGTGTTGTAGAACATGTCGGACGGCAGGGCGACGATCGCCTCGAGCAGGTCACGGTCGAGGATCCATTTGCGGATGTTCGACTCACCCGACCCCGCTCCTCCGGTGAAGAGCGGCGAGCCGTTCAACACGATGCCGGCGCGTCCACCGGCGCCCGCCGCATCCGCAGGCCGCATCTTCGAGACGAGGTGCATGAGGAAGAGCATCGACCCGTCCGAGACGCGCGGCAGGCCCGGCCCGAAGCGCCCCGCAAATCCGCGGCGGTCGTGCTCCTCGGCGACGTCTTTCTGCTGCTTTCTCCAATCGACGCCGAACGGCGGGTTCGAGAGGCCGTAGTTGAAGGTCTTGCCCTCGTGACCATCGTTGCGCAGCGTGTCGCCGAAGACGATCGCGTCGACCGACTGGCCTTTCACCGTCATGTCTGCCTTGCAGATCGCATAGGACTGCGGGTTGATCTCCTGCCCGGCCAGGGTGAGGGTTGCCGTGGGGTTCATGGCCCGGATGTGGTCTTCGGCCACGCTCAGCATGCCGCCAGTTCCCGCCGTCGGGTCGTAGATGGAACGGGCGATGTGCGGGGTCGCGAGCGCTTCGGCATCCGGCGCAAGAAGCAGGTCGACCATGAGCTCAATCACGTCACGCGGGGTGAAGTGCTCACCGGCCGTCTCGTTCGAGGCTTCGGCGAACTTGCGGATGAGCTCCTCGAAGATGTGGCCCATCTCCTCGTTCGGCACAACGGCCGGGCTGAGGTCGACCTTGGCGAAATCCTGCGTCACGAGGAAGAGGAGACCGTGCTCCTCGAGCTCGGCGATACGGTCGTCGATCTTGTACTTCACGAAGATGTCGCGCACGTTCTCACTGAAGCCGTTGATGTACTCGAGAAGGCTGTCTGCCAGGTTGTCGGCATCGCCCAGTGTCGCGTTCAGGTCGAAGCGGGACTCGTTCCAGAAGCTGTAGCTGTGGCCGGCCTTGCTCTTGAGCAGCGCGGCTCGCACCGGCATCCCCTGCTCCTTCGCTTCGGTCACTGCCAAATACACGGCTTTCTTCGTAGGTGCGAGCACGGCGTCGAGTCGCCGCAGCACAGTGAATGGAAGGATGATGTCGCCGTACTGGTGTGCTTTGAAGCTACCGCGGAGGATGTCCGCGATCGACCAAATGAAGGTCGCGTGGTTGTTACTCAATGTGGGCCTTTCGGGCTAGTTCTGAAGATAGAGGTTTTCGGCGACGGGGAGTCGCGAAGTCTGAGGCGTCATGATTGCCCCTGGTGCGCAATTGAAAGGTATCCGGCAGCAGCGACATCGATGAGCGTCCGCTGCACCGTAGCGAGCTGACCCGCAAGGGTGGCTGCTCGCTCTTCCGCCCCGCGGAGCGCCCGCAATGTCTCTGTGATCTCGCGCTGCTGTGCAATGGGAATGAGCGGGATTGGCACCAGGTCCACGTTTCGCCTGGATATTGTGGTGCCCGTGTTGAACGCGCCGGCCTGTGTGCTCGTCAGCAGTGCTGCGACATACTCGGGAAGAAGTTCGTCAGTGTCGAGTCGGTAAGCACCTACACCTCGGCCGAGCACCCATGCGTCGCTGTTCGTCCAGACCTTGATCTGCGAATTCTCGCCGACCTCTCCGTAGAGTATGTCTCCGTAACGGAGTTCCTCGCCAACGGCTGTATTCGGAACCCGCCCGGCCGCGTCAGAGTTGAATCCTTCGCGCAGTTCTCGAGTCGTGATCACGGGCAACGACTCGACGTGAGCGAGTTCGCCAGCGGGTCGCGAATCACTCACTTGGCGAAGTCGTCGAGCCATCTTTCGATCTCGAAGTTCTCGCAGAGAAATGGCCCGAATCGGCGGCTCGGCAAAGTCAGGCACCGCGACGTTCAGACGAGTGTCGCCCAGCACGCGCGCTTCTCGTTCGATGTCTTCGAGCATGATCTTGGCCCGACGTATGTCGGTCAGCGCCTCGCGCTCCGCGTACTGGGTGGCCGTCCAACGCGTCGGGTTGAGCACTGACTCTGCGCGGAGCAGCTCCAGTCGACTGACGTCGGCGCAGTCGAACTCGGCCGCTGGAATAGACAAGTCCAAATCAAGCGCATTTCCAAGTAACCCGACAAGCTCCTCAGGGCGAACGCGCCCTGCATCCACGAATCGAACCGTGGAAGATGGGGTTCCTGTTGGCGTTCCGAGGACCCAAATATTCGAGCGAACCGTACTGCGCGGGGCAAGCGCGCCTTCGAGCCCGATGACGGCCAGTATTGCGCCCGAAGATACGAGTTCATCGCGAAATTGTCGATCTCGTGGGCTGAAAGCAGCGGACCCGATGACATGAACCACTGCCGTGCCTCCCCCACGGAGATGCGAGAGCGCGATCTGCACCCAGAGACCGTCACCGGAGGCGGAACCGTGGGCGAAGGCAGCGAATCGTGGGTCATCCCGCAGCTCCTTTCCGAGATTCCTCAATCCGAATGGCGGGTCGAGGAGCACTACCTCCGCCTTCGGAAGCGGGAAAGGCGGGTCGCCGACAATATCTCGCATCTCAACAGTGACATCGGCTCCCGCGAGCATCGCACGAAGCCTCAGGATGCGAAGTGCGGCCGAGTTGATGTCGAATGCCGTAGCGGAGGTGGCCCCCAGCGAACGCAAGCCCGTGAGTAACAAGGTTCCTATCCCGGCTGCCGGGTCGATGATAGACGAGGCCGAGGCCGCCACTTGAACTGCCATGAAGCCGGCGAGCCACACCGGCGTCTGGTGATCTTCGCGCCCGAGCCCCTTTGCTGCGACCTGTTGAAGAATTGCCTCGAAAAGGTCCGAGGGCTCCACTCCATTGATGATTGGCCGCGCTGCAGCGGTGAGTTCATCGACCACTGGACTGTCGAACAATGCGCCGTACACGCCCGCATATGGGTGCTTCGCCGTCCCGTACAAATTCTCGAATACGGCGATCGCCGCATCCAGATACTCTCGGGGAGCCACCGTTCCACGGAAGGCATTGAGTACCGCCGAAGCCCGTTCTGCAGTTGTACGGTCCGCGACTACCCGTGACGGGTCAAGGCGATCGGTACGGCGCCCCCACTCGAGCAACTCATTCCTCTTGAACAGAGGTCGCGCGCTCGTTCCTCCTGCCGGCTCGGGAAAACTGGGGTCGCGCCTCCGCCAGTTGCTCACCGTCGAGGGCTGGGCAAGCGCAGTCTCTGCAAGCCAGCTCAATGTTACGAGCTCGTCGTCGGTAAATGAACCCTGAGGGCTGTTGCTACTCATGCGGACATCCTGAAATTATCGTGGTGTGAACCAAAGTACCGAGTGGCGTGGCAGGCCATGCGGAGCCGGGGCGCGACATGTCCTGGGAGTCCCACCGCGGCAACGTGCATGTGCGCGGCGAGCCGAGCTGCCTCGAAGCTAAAGATCCCGTCGCCCGACCCAATGACAAGCCTGTCAAATCGAACATTAAGCGCTTCTTCACGCATAACTTCGAGTAGTTTTTTGTCTGCGCCGTCCGGGCCGCTGCCAAGGAGCAACCTGGCCGCGGGAAACGCTGCGGCGGCGGCGAAGGCGTTTCGGTGGCTCGTCGCAATGATGACGAGGTCTCCGCGGTGGAGCTCGGCTTCTTTCCGGTAACCCGCGGCCGCCCACCGCGCCGACGCGGGCGTCAGCGCAGAGTGTCCGGCGAGGTTCTCAATATCGATGAGATGAATCCCGCGATTGTTCATTTCTTTTCCCGCCTTTCATGTGAACTTCCCTGTGTGAACAACAGTACGATGCCCAGGTTCGCGTGTCAAGTCTGTGAAGTAAATATTGTGAACTTTATTTCTAGCTCCGTTCGGCCGACTCGAGAAGCCAAGTGTGGCAGGCAGCCCGGACGCCAACGTGGGTGCGTCGTTTCATCGATCGGATCGACATATCGCTCGAGCATCGATGGCAACGAGTTACGACGGAATTCACGCCCAAGCGGCCTCAAACGAGACAACGATTTCAGTGCAAATGGTGCGCAAAGCGCTCGGCACCAGATCAGTGAAGTCGCTGCTACGCCGGCCAGCGCTATGGATGCGGAGCGGGTTCAGAACGTCCTCATCCGCTAGGGAAGTATAGGTCGCCGGGAGTCGAGGGGCGACGTGCGCGCCCCGTCAAGGTTTGCCGAGTGCAGGACAGGGCTTCGGGCTGGAGTGCACCGATGCTGATGCACAAAACGGCAAGCAGATCGATCGCTAGGGGAAGATCGTGCGATCGGCTGCGCTTGATCGAGCGGTCGCCAGCGGCAGATCCTGAAAACACACCTTCGGCGAGCAGACACTTCCTTCGAGGCTTGCGATACCCGGGACCTCCACAATGCCGGCGGCGCACCGTTCGAAGGTCAATCCGCACTCGCCCTGATCGCCGCAGCCTCGATCGTCCCGTTTGCCGCAGGCCGCGCGGAACGAACGGTTGCCTCGCCGGACTCTTCGGCATCATGGTCGTCCGCTCTTGCCTTACGACTCGAGTCTTCTCCGCTTCCGACAAGAACGCCGATACTCTACTCACACGCAACCAGAAGTAGGGACTCAAATTGGACGTGCAGGAAACCCGAGTTCGACAGATCCTCGAGGGCGGAAAACAGTATCTCGTGCCCTTGTATCAGCGGCCTTACGCCTGGGAGCCGAAGCAACGAGACCGCCTGTGGGACGACATCCTGAAGCTGGCTGATGACCGCCAAACTGATCCGACAGCGTCACACTTCATGGGTTCGTTGGTGCTTGCGTTGGGTGATGTCGGGCCGAACGGACTCCAATTTCTGGTTGTCGACGGTCAGCAGCGCCTCACCACGCTGTCGATCCTGCTTTGCGCGCTCAGGGACTATGTGCGCGACCACAATCCTGGGCAGCCCATGCTCGCTGATCAGATCCACGAGCAGTACATTGCAGATCGGTACAAGTCAGGCGACGACCGACTCAAACTGCTGCCCACTCAAGCAGATCGCGACAATTTCCGAGCTGTTGTCGATCGTGCTAGTGGGGCTGACTCAAGATCTGGCGTGGGCGACGCCTACCGATTCTTTCGCCGACAGCTGGAGATTGCCGACGATCCCGACGACCCGCACGATATTCAGCGGATTCAAGATGCTGTGCTCGACGGATTGGCTTTCGTGTCAATCACAGCGAAGGATGCGGACAACGTCTACCGCATCTTTGAATCATTGAATAACACGGGCCTGCGGCTTACGCAAGGTGACTTGCTTCGGAACTACCTCTTTATGCGGCTCGGGCGTCGAGGTGAGGACGTCTACAACTCGTGGTGGCTACCGATGCAGCGACGCCTGAGTCCTTCCGATCTCGAGCTTCTGTTTTGGCTCGACGCTGTCGCAGATGCGCCAACTCTCAAACAAGCAGAGATCTACACATTTCAGCACGCTCGACTACAGAAGCTGACTGCCATTGAGATCGAGGCGGAGATTACTCGTTTTGAGGCTCTCTCGAAGCTCCTTATGTCCATGCGTGAGCCTGAGCTGGAGAAAGACATTTCAGTTCGTCTCCGACTTCAACGGCTCAAAGAGTGGGGTACCACGACAGTTGATCCGGTAATCCTCCGTTTGCTCGCGATGCGTGACCGAGATGAAGCGACCACTTTGGAAGTTTCCAAGGCGATGGCGATCATCGAATCGTTCCTCGTTCGCCGAGTTCTTGTTGGAGGACCAGGTGCAGGAATCAACCGAGTTCTCTTGCAAGCTGGGGCCGAGCTACGCCCAGGCGTCCCCGTTAATCGCACGATGATGGAGTACCTCGCGAGCGGCCGCAAACACTACGGAAGTGACGAGCGCGTGCGCAAGGCTGTGCTAGAGCAGCCTCTCTACCTTCACGGTCGGGCGAACCAGCAGAAGCTGATCCTTAAATGGCTGGATGAGTCCTTCGGTAGCAAAGAAGCGGTTGACGTGAGTAAGGCAACGATCGAACACGTACTGCCGCAGACGCTAACTCCGGGCTGGCGTGCAGCGCTGAATGAGTGTCTCGGTGAGGGGGAGACTGTCGACGAGGTTCATGAATCACTCGTGCACACCCTGGGCAATCTCACTCTGACGGCCTACAACTCTGAACTCAGTAACCGGGAGTTCTCTCACAAGCGTGATGAACTTCGATTGAGCGGCATCCGCCTCAACAGCATGATTGCGGACGAGGAAGTATGGGGACGTCAGCAGATCCTCGAGCGAGGTGTGGAGCTTGCAGAGCGCGCGATCTTGGAGTGGGAAGCGCCAGCGGAGGCTCTCGACCTAGTCGACACCGGGGTGCAGTGGTCAGTGGCGCACGAAGCGGTGATGGCGATACCGCCCGGAAGCTGGACTAGTTATGGCGACCTCGCCGCGCTCATCGGCACCCACCCGGTGCCGATGGGACAACATTTGGCGACCGTGTTCATTCCGGGAGGTTGGCGGGTACTGCAAGCTGCGGGCACAATTTCACCCGGCTTCCAGTGGATCGACCCAAAGGATCGCCGCGACGCAAAAGAAGTATTGGAATTAGAAGGACTGCGGTTCGATGCCATGGGTCGCGCCGAGCAATCGAGCCGACTGCACGCCTCGGCGCTGGCCGCAGCGATCGGCATCGGGGCAGCGGCCGACGAGGTGGTTGCTTCAACGGGGGACGAAGAACGATTTTTGTCGCAGTTGCGTGAAAACGTTGATGCCGCAGCTGTTCATGGAGTGATCGAACTTCTGCGCTCTTGGGAAGAACTCGGAGGGGAAGTCACCTTCGGAGTCGCCGATCAAGTGACTGCGTTTCTAATGGGACCAGAGATCCCGGGCCACAAGCGAGTGTGGCCCTTTGCCATCTATCCATCTGGCACTGTCGAGGTCGTGTTTCAACATATGGCTGCGCGTCATCCGTTCGATTCCGAAGGGTTGCGTGAGGAGTTCCGGACTCACCTTTTGGGAATCCGAGGCATTGAAATCACTGCGAACAAATTGATGAAACGACCGACCTTTCCCATCGAGATTCTGGGCTCGAAGAGCGCACGACAAGAGATTCAGCAGGCTTTGGAATGGTTCGTTGAACAGCTTTAGGCAGCCGATGCACGCTCGTTCGCGGGGTCACCGCGGGCGATGCGGCGCATGAAGAGTACGTCGGCGACTATCTGCCTTTCTCGATGTCTGCCAGTAGGTAGCGGCTTAAGTGCCTACTGATCGTCCAACACCATCAACGCACTCACCGGCACCGGCTTCACCGGCACATGCGCCGTGAAGCTGCCGACATCCGCCATCGAACGCCCGCGCTTTGCGGCCACCAACGAGGCAACTGTCGTCTCGCAATAGCGCCCCTGACACGGACCCATCCCACTTCGGCACTCCAGTTTGACGCCACTTGCCGACGAGAGATGCGGGTTGTGCGCGAGCACCGTCGACACGTCGTCCTGCGTCACCAGCTCGCAGCGGCAGACAATCGTCTCCGGCGTCGCAAGTGCGGCCAGGCCCTTGCGGTTCGGCGCGAACATGCGCTGCACGACCGTCGAGAACCTCTGCGCGTGGTGCACGTCTTTGCGGGCAGTATCCACGGCGCTCGTCAGGTCGTCAGAGGCCTGAGTCAGCGGCGCCGCTCGATCACCGGCACGAGCGCGGGCACGGGTACGAGCACGCCCGAACCCCAGCTCCTGCGCAATCGCCAGACCGGCCAGGTGTCCTTCCGCCCGCGACTGCTCCGCCCCGGCGACCCCGGTCGGCTCACCCGCCACATAGATGCCCGGGCTCGAAGTAGCCATGTTCTGATCATGCGCGACGATCCACCCGCCCTTGGCCGAGTTGTAGAGCATGGTGCAGCCGGCCTGCCGAGCAAGCTCGGTCGAGGCTTGAAAGCCGTAGCCGAGCACCAGGGTTGACGCCTGAACCGAGCGCGGGGCGCCCGTGACCTTCCAGTCTTTGTCGATGCGGGCGAGCGCGGCACCCTCGACACGGTCGGTGCCGAGCGCACTCGTGGCGATCGTGTTCGTGCTGATGCGCACTCCGGCCGCGAGCAGGCGGGCCACGGCCACGCCGGTCTCGGCGAACAGTCGCGTGTGTCCGGGCGCCGCGGGAAGGGCGCCGAACGCCTCACGAATCGAAGGGAGGCCGCGCGCGAACGCGATCTCCGCGATATCGGCCCCGGATGCGCGCAGCTGGTCGGCGACCACGAGGAGCAACGGATGCGACCCGGCCAACACCAGGCGCTCCGACACGAGCAGACGTTGACTCTTGATGAAGCCCTGAACGGCGCCAGCCATCATCACGCCGGGGAGCGTCCAGCCCGGAATCGCGACGGGCAGGTCGTAGGCACCGGTCGCGATCAGGAGGCGGCGCACGGGGAGGCGCTCGGCGCCGCCGGGTCCGCTGATCGCCAGCTGGATGCCCTCGGGGCTTGGGTCGGCGTTGCCTTGCAGGCTGCCCTCGGCGCGGTCGCGAAAGACGCCGAACGCGGTCGACTCGTGCTTCCAGGTGATGCCGGGTGCAGCATCCGCCTGCTCGAGTAGGTCGTACGCCCAGGGGTAGCCGGCCGAGAACTTGGGTTTGCTACCGACGAACTCGCGCGGCGGCTGGCGGAAGATCTGCCCGCCGGGGCGACGCTGCTCGTCGACGACGACGACACGGGCGCCCGCAGCAGATGCGGCGAGGGCGGCGGAAATGCCGGCCGGACCGGCGCCGACGATGGCGAGATCGAACATGGCCTGAGGCGATTCAGAGGGAGAGGACACAGCAGGAACCGACGCAGGAGACGACGTGATGTGATCAGACAACTCAGGCACCTCGGGACGATTCGACGTTCATGCCGTCGACGGCATATGTCAGGCAGGAGCGGGTGAGCGGAGCGCCATCGACCACGACGACACAGTCAAAACAGGTGCCCATGTTGCAGAGCGGCTGGCGGGGAGCGCCGGTGCGCGTGGTGCCGAATTCGGTGACACCGTCGGCGAGCAGCGCGGTGGCCAGGGTTTCACCATCGAAGCATGACACGGCGACGCCGTTGAACGTGATCTCGACGGGCACGCCGCGGTGGGCGTCCAGCCGGCGACTCGCAGGAGCAGCACCCGCCGACGAAGTACCACTCGCAGGCGTTGCACCTACCGACACGGCACCCTCGGTCACACGAACATCCTCAGACATGAACACCTCCATAGCGGCTCGGGTCGTAGGGGGAGAGATCCATGCTCGGCGGGCGCCCCTGCACCATTTCGCTGAGCACTCGGGCGAAGCTCGGCCCGAGCGTGAACGCCGAGCCACCCGTGGCCACGAACACGCCAGGGCAGCCCGGCACCGAACCAACCAGCGGCAGCTGGTCGGGCGTGACCGTGGTGGTGCCCACCCAGGTGCGGAGCGCCGGCAGCGCAGCGACGCGCGGAACCACACCGATCGCCGCACGCGCATTGCCGGCCACAGAAGCCCGCAGCAACTCCGGCCGAGAATTCAGATCGGGATTGCCCTGGCGATCAACCGGCAGCCGGGCCGGCCAGCCACCGCCGATCAGCACATTGCCGTCGAGCGACTGTTTGAGCGACAACTTGGCGCCGGCATGCTGCACCAGGTGCGGAATGAACTTCTCGGTCTTCAACGTGACCGTCATGGTGAGCGCCAGGGCGATCGTCGGCAGGCTCGCACCCAGCATCTCGCCGAGCTCCGTGGTCCACACGCCTCCGGCCAGAATGATGGCCTCCGTGCGGATCTCCGATTTGAGCAACGTGCCGTCGGGCGAAGTCGTCTCGACGCCGACCAGCCACGACGCACCCGCGCGCGTCATCGACACCACACGGGTGCGGGTGCGGATGTCTGCGCCGAGTCGCGCGGCACCCCGCGCCAGAGCAGGCCCCGCGGTGCGGGTGTCGGCCTTGCCCTCGATCGGGCAATAGGCCGCCGCGACGACGGAATCGGAGAGGTACGGCGCAATCTCACGCACCTCATCGCCACTCAGCAGCGTCACGTCGAGACCCCACGAGCGCTCCAGCTCGGACTTCTGCTCGAGCACGGCCGCCTGCGCGGCCGTCTCGGCGAGCATCAGCCCGCCCTTCTGCACGACGCCGAGGCTCTCGCCCAGCTCGTCGCCGAGGGAGGCCCAGAGCCGGGCCGCATCCAGGTGCAGGGGCATCGCCTCGGCGGCCTGCCGGGCGGCTTCGAGGCCGTGCTCGAGCATGCGGTATTCGAGTTGAAAGTGCAGACTGCCGGCATTCTGCCCGGAGGCATGCTGGTTGAGCTGGTCGCGCTCGAGCAGGGCCACGTCGACGCCGTCGCGGGCGAGCATCCAACTGAGCGCAGCGCCCAACAGCCCACCCCCGACGACGACGACGTCGCGGTGCTCAGTCATCACAGGGAAACGGTCTCGATGCCAAGGCTGTTCAGAGTCTCTTCGACGATGCTGACCTCGTCGACGGTGAGCTCGAGCAGCGGGTCGCGCACGAAACCGGCCGGCACACCCTGCAGACGCAGCGCGGTCTTCATGATCGCCTGGGCGTTGCCGAACTGGGCGCCGTAGTCCTGCGTGAACCAGCGCTGCATCACGACACGGTCGCGGGCGCCGAGCTCGAGGGCACGGGTCTTGTCGCCGGCGGCGAGGGCGCGCCAGAAGTCGGGGTGGTCGGAGCCGAGCGGAGCGCCCGATCCCATCAGGCCGTCGCCGTAACCGAGCTCGACCAGGTCGGCGCCGAGCGGGCTCGTCGGAATGCCGAAGTAGCGCACGCTGCCGCTGAGCGCGTAGAGACCGTCGAGAAACGCCTTGGTGTCGCCGGTGGAGTTCTTGATGGCCACGACGTTGTCGATCGCGGCCAGTTCGGTGAGCAGCTCGGTGTCGAGGTCGACGATGCAGCCGCGCGGCCAGTTATAGATGCAGATCGGGATGTCACTGGCGTCAGACACATCCTGGTAGAACTTGACGATCTCGCGGCGCGTGGGCACGACATAGGGCGGGGGAGTGATGAGGATTCCATCGAGGCCGGCCTTTTCAGCTGCGTGCGCGTGACGGATGGCTTCCTGCTGAGTGAACGCGTTGCATCCGCCGAGCACCCACATGGCTCCGTCAACATTCTTGGCGCCTTCGGTGAATAGCTGCGCGCGCTCGTCATCGTTGAGGGCAAACCACTCGCCGGTCGTGCCGCCGAGGATGACGCCGTGCATGCGCTGCTCCATGAGCCAGCCCAGCTGGGTCTCGAAGGCGCCGAAGTCGAGCGCACCCTCTTCATCAAATGGGGTGGTGATGGCCGGAATGTATCCGGTCCACTGAACTGAGTTGCGATCCACTCTGATCCTCCTAAGGCGTAGGCGGGTTCACCGCGAGGATGAACTCCACCGTGTGGTGTGTGGTGTTGCAGTAGCGGTGGGGTTGGCGCGAATCGATCGTGATCGCGTCACCGGCGACCACGTCGTGGGCGGCGTCGCCGACCATCACGGTGAGCACGCCGGTCAGTACATAGGCGCATTCGATGGCCACGTGCGACCACGGCTCGTCGCTCGACGACTCACCCGGCTCGAGCACACCGCGCAGAACGGCCAGCTGGGCGTTGCCCGGCATCAGGCGTTCATACTGGATGTGCCCCCTGGGTGAGGTGATCTTCGAGCGTTCGCCGGCGTGGCTGATATGCACGGCCGGCACGGCGTCCTCGTCGAAGAGCATCGCGACTGACTGGCCGAAGACATCGGCGACCAGGCGCAGCGACTTGAGGCTCGGTTCGGTGACCCCGCGCTCGATCTGACTGAGCAGGGTGGCCGACAGGCCGGTCTCCGCAGCGAGACTGCGCAGGCTCAGGCCACGTGCGGTTCTGAGCTCTCTCAATCTGGTTCCGATCATGACGACACTCTACACACATGCTGCACACTCATGTGCACTCTAACTGCACGAAAACGGACAGCGGATAGCATCGGAAAGGCCGGAAAGACGCGCCTGACGACGCAAAACTGCTCAAAAATGGCCGAACTTAAGGGTTCGCGAGCGCAGTCGCTCGATGAGCTCAAGAATAAACGATGTGCAGTTGTATTGCATTTTCTATTCGACTTGTGGATACTGAGTGCACACTCCTGGCTATTGTCGCTCGGAGCTCACAGTGCAGTGACGAGAGGAACTTGTATGACCCAGCACCCGCGCCTGACCTTCCGAGGAGGGTGGCTGATGGCATTCGTGCCCATCGCCGTCTTCCTCTCGCTCTGTGTTCTGTTCTTCGTCGTCTTCAAGGCGTTCGACATGACCGCCCTCGCGATGAGCGGCATCGTTGCCCTGCTGATCGGTGCCGTCTTCGCCCGCAACTACGGTGCATTCTGGGACGCGGTGATGCGCGGGATCGGCAGCCCGACGTCGGTCTCGATCGTCGTCATCCTGCTCGTGATCGGCATGTTCTCGGCGCTCGTCAAGGCCACGAACGTCTCGGGCGGATTCGTCTGGATCGGCACGACCTTGGGCATCGGCGGTGCAGGCTTCACCCTGTTCGCGTTCGTCACGGTCTGTGTCGTCGCGATGTCCACAGGGTCGTCGATCGGCACCATGTTCACCGCATTCCCGATCTTCTACCCGGCCGGTGTTCTACTCGGTGCCGACCCGGCACTGCTCGCCGGTGCCATCCTCTCCGGCGCAATCTTCGGTGACAACCTGGCCCCGATCAGCGACACCACGATCATCTCGTCATCGACCCAGCGCTTTCGTCGCAAGGAAGGCGTCGCCGATATCTCCGGTGTTGTCTCCTCCCGCGCCCGCTACGCACTGCTGGCCGCCGGCATCAGCGCGATTCTCTTCCTGATCTTCGGTGGCGGCGGCGAAGCGCAGGGCGGCGCATCCGCCATTCTCGACGCCAGCTCCAACCCGATCGCCCTCGTCATGCTCATCCCGATCGCGATCATGCTGATCGTGGCTTTCCTCACCCGCGACATCTTCAAGGCGGTGACGGTGGGTCTCGTGCTCGGCACGATCACCGGGCTGCTCGCCGGCTTGATTGTGCCGGCCGACATACTCGGTGTGACGGATGGCGCACCCACCGGATTCCTCGTCGGTGGTGTTGCGAGCATGCTCGGCACGGTTGCGCTCGTCATCTCGGTCTTCGGAATCATGGGCGTGCTCACCGCCGCTGGCGTACTGGACCGGGTCGTCGACGCACTGGTGCGCGGCAAGCTGGCCCGCACCCCGCGCGGTGCGGAGGCGGCGATCGCCATCGGGTCGAGCGTGACGACGCTGCTGTTCGGTGGGGTGAACTCGGCGTCGATGATGACCTTCGGCCCGGTCGCCGACGAGATCGGCTCGCGGATGAACCTGCACCCCTACCGCCGCTCGAACATCATGGACTGCTTCGCGATGGGTGTCGCGTGTGTGGTGCCGTTCCTGAGCGCGTTCCTCTTTATTGCGGCTCTGCTCACGAGCGGTTACGACGGGGTGCCGGCGCTCAGCACCACGCAGATCTTCGCTGGAACGCTCTACCCGCTGGTACTCACGGCGGTGATGATCTTCGCGATCCTCACCGGCTGGGGGCGTCGCTTCGAAGGGCCGGACAGCGCAGTGTCGCGAACCCGCGACTTGTCGCAGCCCGGTGTCGAGCCGGAGCTCGCCGAGGCGTCGCGCTAGCTCGAGCGTTTCTTTCACAGGGGCATTCGTCGGTGATCCGGCGGGTGCCCCTGTGGCGTATCCAATTGGGAACACGGATGCCAGGCGCGGTCGCTGGCGCAGTCGCTGGCCAGGTGTTCCCTAGGATGAGGCCCATGACATCCGTTGCCGCCGTGCTCATCTGCATCATCCTGGGACTCCTCACTGTCTTCCAGATTCTGCTGATCGCCGGTTTGCCGTTGGGACGGTTCGCCTGGGGCGGCCAGAACGAGGTACTCCCCACCCGGTTGCGCATCGGCTGTGCCGTCTCCGTCGTGCTCTACGTACTGTTCGCACTGATCGTGCTTGAAGCAGCTGGGCTGACGTCGCTCATCCAGAGCGAGACATTCGTCACCGTCGCGATGTGGGTGCTCACCGGTTACTTCGCGCTCGGCGTGCTCATGAACGGGATCTCCCGCAGCAAACCCGAACGCAACCTGATGACGCCGGTGAGCGTGGTTCTCGCCGGGCTGTGTCTCGTTGTGGCGATGGGGTAGCGCGCGAGAAGTGGGAGTTCAAGGGTGCCGACGAGTGCACTCAGATCGGCTCGCGTGATCTCGACAGGCTCGATCACCGGCCGTACCCTTGTCAGTCGCGCAGCACACGAATAGGGTTCCAGCGCCAGCTTTCTGACGATCGGAGCCCCCATGCCAGCACATGCACTTCCTTCCAGCGGCGCCAGCCCCGAGGATGGCACCGGCGGCTCCGGCACCGGGGCGAGCGGCGTCAAGACCTGTGACGCGAGCGGCATGGCCGAGATCCACCGGATGTTCCGGGCCGGGTTCGCCGAAGGCCCGACGCTTGTTCGCGGGGTCGCCGAGGGTGATGCGGCACACGCCGAGAACGTCGGTGACTACCTCTCGATGCTCTCGATCGCGCTGCACGCTCACCACGAAGGCGAGGACACGATGCTGTGGGACCGCCTCGAAGGCCGCGCCCCTTCGTGCGCGGTGCATGTCGCGCGGATGAAGCAGCAGCACGCCGAGATGCTCGTGCACCTCAAGGAGCTCGACGCGAGCCTGCCGGCCTGGCGCGCGAGCGGGCGGGCCGCGGAGGCACCATCCGTCGCCGCCGCGCTCGACGGGATCAATGCGGCGCTCGCCGTGCACCTTCCCGATGAGGAGACCAACATCGTGCCCGTCATGGAGACGGTGCTCGCGCCGGCGGATGTCGACGCCCTCTCCGAACACGGTCGCCACGCGACGCCCAAGGGCAAGACGTTCATTCAGCTCGGCGCGATCCTCGCCGCGCAGCCGGATGGCGGCGTTGAGTGGCAGCACAAGCACCTGCCTGCGCCGGCTCGGATGATCTGGCGCCTCGTCGGCAAGTCGAAGTATGAGAAGTATCGGGCGGCGCTGGTGAAGTAGGTGGGCACGAGGAGCGCCTGCTCAAGCGGTCGGTATTGTCGTTTTGCCGAGATTCGTCCACTTTGACACCCAAATAGACGATTGCGACGTCAGATGCCAGGTGCCTGAGATACACGATGAACAGGGATAGATCCCGACGGGGATCTTGCGATCTCGATCATGATGCTTCAAGCGAATCGCACGCAGCGCTTGCGTGGCAGCGCTTCGGCTGGAGTAAGCAATTTTGTAGCAAGTGGAAGATGGCAAGTCGCACCCTTTGTAAGGGGTGCGCTGCGGCTCATACCGCCCATCACCTGAGCGCCCGGCCTGATAGCCGGCGCCCGTGTCCACCTCATGGTGGGACTGCGCGATCAATCTAGCAGCATGCAGGCGACGAGTGCCAACAAGAGAACCTGCCCGTGTAGCCGGTGCAGACGAACCAGACAGTAACCAAGGTCGGGACTACTTTGAGGGCATGCCCACCGGCCGCACCCGCAGCGTCGCCCTCAGCCTGATCCCGGGTCTCGACACCGCCCTGCACTACCAGCGCGCGTGGCTGGTGCCCGATCTGCGCTCCGGCGTCGTGCTCAGCTTCCTGCTAATCCCGGCTGGGATGGGTTACGCGGAGGCCTCCGGGCTGCCGGCCTACACCGGCCTGTACGCCACGATCGTGCCGCTGCTCGTCTACGCCGTGTTCGGCCCGTCGCGCATCCTCGTGCTCGGACCCGACTCCGCACTCGCCCCGATCATCGCCGCCTCGATCCTGCCGCTCGCCGCCGGCAGTACCGAACGGGCGGTCGCCCTCGCCGGACTCCTCGGCATCCTGGTCGGCCTCGCCCTGCTCATCGCCGGCCTGCTGCGACTCGGATTCGTCACCGACCTGCTCTCCAAACCGATCCGGGTCGGCTATCTCAACGCCATCGCCCTGCTCGTGATCATCTCGCAGATCCCCAAACTGCTCGGCTTCTCTGTCGACGCGGCCGGCCCGATCCAGGAGATCGGCGCGATCGGGCAGAGCATCGCGGCGGGGAGCATCGACCCTGCCGCGATGCTGTTCGGACTCGCCTCCCTCGCCGTCATCATCGGGTTGCGTTTCGTGCTCGGCGGTCGGATCCCCGGTGTGCTCGTCGCGGTGGTCGCATCCGTCGTGGTCACGGCGATCTTCTCGCTGCAAAACGTGGTGCCGGTTGTCGGTGTCATGCCGCAGGGGCTCCCGGCGCCGGCACTCGGCGGCCTCGTCTGGGCCGACGTGGGCTCGCTGCTCGGGCCGGCGCTCGGCATCGCGCTCATCGCCTTCGCTGACACCGGTGTTCTGTCCCGCACGCTCGCCGCGCGCCGCGGCGACACCGTGAACGGCAGCCAGGAGATGGCCGGCCTCGGCCTCGCCAATATCGGGGGCGGATTCCTCGGCGGGTTTCCGGTCTCCGCCTCCGCTTCGCGTACGCCCGTCGCTGAGCAGGCCGGCGCGCGGTCCCAGCTGGCGAATGTCGTCGGCGCGCTAGTTCTTGTACTTTTCATGCTCCTGGCCCCCGGCGTCACCGGCTATCTGCCGTCGGCGACCCTCGGCGCCGTGGTCATGGTCGCCGCGGCGGGCCTGCTCGACATCTCGGGCTTGGCGCGATTGTGGCGATTCGACAAAACGGACGCCCTGCTCTCGATCGCCGCGTTCCTCGGCGTTTTTCTGGTGGGCGTTTTGCAGGGCATCCTCGTGGCGATCGGACTCTCGTTTATCGCGTTCGTGATCCGCGCGTGGCGCCCCTACAAGGCCGAGCTCGGGCGCATCGAAGGTGTGCGCGGATACCACGACCGTTTCCGGCATCCGGATGCCGAGCGTGTGCCCGGCATCGTGATCGTGCGTTTCGACGCCCCGCTTTTCTTTGCCAACGGAGGCATCTTCGACGACTACGTGCGCTCGGTAGTTCGGCGGGCGGAGAAGGAGGCGCAGGCCGGAGGCAGGGGCACGGGCGCCGACGCCGGCGAGTCTTCTCGCGCAGGCGGTCCCGGCCACGCGGGCACGCCCATCCATACCGTCATCGTCGCTGCCGAACCCATCACCGACATCGACACGACTGCGATCGACGAGCTGCTTGACCTCGACGAGTACCTCGCCTCCCGGGGGATGACGCTCATCCTCGCGGAGATGAAAGGGCCGGTGAAAGACCAGCTGCAGGCCTTCGGTCTCGGCGACCGGTTCCCGCCAGAGCGGTTCGCGCCGACCGTGGGCGCCGCCGTGGATGCCGCGAGCGGCGAGTTGCGCGACGACATCGGCGGGGCGATCTGAGCCTTCTCGGCCATCTCGGTAGTCGAGGGCGAGCGAGCGGAGCGAGCCCGTTTCTCGAGACCTCGCGAGCCACCCCTCAGACGTAACCATCCCGGTGGTCGAGCTTGTCGAGACCTCGCGAGCCACCCCTCAGACGTAACCATCCCGGTGGTCGAGCTTGTCGAGACCGCGCGAGCCACCCCTCAGACGTAACCCGACTCCAAAGATCATCTCGCGAGGTTTCGAGACGCGCGCTCCTGCGTCGCGTGCTCCTCGACCACCGATGTGTTCGCACCCAAGACTTGTGTCGGTCGTGCGCGCGAGCATTGCCGCATGAAAACTCAACGACCCACAATTGACCCCATCCTCCGGCAATTCTTCGACGATTCAGTCGCCAACAAAAGCGGCCTAGCCCGGTCCCGAATCGAGCTTGTCGAGCGTCGGCTCCGGGAATGCCTGGAATCAGAGGCAGAGCGGATTCTCGTCAGCGACGACAAAGAAATCCTCGCTGCTGAACGCCAGTTTGCCTGGGAAGGAGCCGTCGCCCGCACGATGCACGCCGACGACCTGATCTTCATCCTGATGTTGTTCGTGCGAGATCCCTGGCTCCCCGACAATCCGGTGCAGCGTGCCACGCAACTGCGGTTGACGGAATACCTCACTGCGCAGGTGCTGACGGCTCGCCTCATCGATCAAGAACAGATGAGCTGCCAGCTCATCGACCTCCGGGTAGGGATCGACCGGGAGAAGGCGGCGCTCCGACGCATTCGTCGAGACGAGCGTCAAGCGAATTCGAGCTGAGGGCGCCGGCCGATCTCTCTCGAGAGGCGGGCGGTACTTCGCCCTTGGGTTACTGGTCGCGTGGCGTCTGGCTGCAGCGGAGCGATCACGCGATACTGAGCGCATGCCAACGACGCGAGGCCTCGACCGAGTTGTCTTCTTCACGGATGCCGTGGCCGCCATCGCGATCACCCTGCTCATTCTGCCGCTCGTCGATTCCGTGACGGGCGCCGCACAGCAGGGAATCAGCGTTGATCAATTCTTGCGAGACAACCTCGACGGGCTCGCCGCGTTCGCCTTGAGTTTCGCCGTGATCGCCCGCCTGTGGATCACCAACCATTCGATCTTCGAACACGTCAAGTCCTACACCGGCGGGCTTCTCATCATCAACCTGGCCTGGGCGTTCACGGTGGTGTTTCTGCCCCTTCCGACCGAGATCATCTCCCAATTCCCCACAAGCAAGACCTCCGTCGCCCTCTACATCGGCACGATGGCCCTCAGTAGCCTGTTGCTGACCGCGATGACCCTCATGATTCGCGGCAACTCGCAGCTCGAACTCGAAAGCAATCCGGTCGAGAATCGCAAGGTGTTTGCCAGCATCACGGCGACGACGCTCTTTCTCGTGGCGTTGCTTCTCGGCACATTCGTGCCCGCGATCAACTTCTTGGCGCTGCTCGTCTTGTTCCTCGGCTGGCCGCTGCAGGTACTTTACGAGCGCAGAGCGCATGCTCGAGGCGCGCGCCCGAGCGCTCGCCGGGATGCGCATCCGCCCCAGTCCTAGCCCCCCAACGCAAGACGCCCCGGCGATCTCACGATCGACCGGGGCGTTCGGCCTAGCCACCCTTGAACGCGAACAACGTTCAAAGGTCGGCTTACGGGGTTTCGAGACGCGGCCGACTACGTCGGGCGCTCCTCAACCACCGAGGTGGCGGTCACACCAAGGCGCTACGCGACCGACTCCGCCGCATCCCGCTTCGGCAACACCCAACCGGGACGCGCGAAGTGGCAGGTGTAGCCGTTCGGGTACTTCTCGAGGTAGTCCTGGTGCTCAGGCTCGGCCTCCCAGAACGGGCCGGCCGGCGCGATCTCCGTGACGACCTTTCCCGGCCAGAGGCCTGACGCGTCGACGTCGGCGATGGTGTCGCGCGCGATCGCATCCTGCTCGGGGCTTGTCGGGAAGATCGCTGACCGGTAGCTCGAACCGATGTCGTTGCCCTGCCGGTCGCGCGTGGTCGGGTCGTGCACCTGGAAGAAGAACTCGAGCAGCTCGCGGTAGCTCGTCTGCGTCGGGTCGAAGACGATCTCAATCGCCTCGGCGTGCGTGCCGTGGTGACGATAAGTCGCGTTCGGCACGTCGCCACCCGAGTAGCCGACCCGTGTCGAGATCACGCCCGGGCGCTTGCGAATGAGATCCTGCATGCCCCAGAAACATCCGCCGGCGAGAATAGCGGTTTCGGTCACGGTGCTCATGATTCGTTCTCCTTCGAGAGATTGGGCATGGTGGGTGGTGTGGCAGCGGATGCCGGGGTGCCAGCCCCGGGGGATGCCGCAGGGAACAGCGAACGGTAACGTTCGTACCCCTGCGCTTCCAGCTCGGAGACCGGCACGAAGCGCAATGCCGCTGAATTCATACAGTAACGCAGCCCGCCGGCATCCGCCGGGCCGTCGTCGAAGACGTGCCCGAGGTGGCTGTTCGCGCCCGACGACCGCACCTCGGTGCGCTTCATGAACAGTGAGTGGTCGGTTTTCGACGTGACGGCATCCGGTTCGATCGGCCTAGTGAAGCTCGGCCAGCCCGACCGGCTGTCGTACTTATCGGTGGAGGCGAACAGCGGCTGCCCCGAGACGACATCCACATAGATGCCGGGCTCGTGGTTGTTCCAGTACTCGTTGCGGAAGGCGGGCTCGGTGCCCTCCTCCTGCGTGACCCGGTACTGGTCGGGCGTGAGGCGGGCGAGCGCCTCGGGAGTCTTGCGGTACTCGTCTGACACGTCATTCCTCCTTCTCGGCGTCGCTGGCTGCGGCGCCTGGTGACACCTTCTGTTCGGAGTCACTGGAGAGAACGGATGGGAGACGGATGCTGTTCCCGGTTGGCTGGGAGCGGGCTGTGGGTTTTTGATAGCCCTGGCCTAGCGGCCGTGGCCAAACCTTCGTTGGTCGAGCTTGTCGAGACCTCGCGAAGTTTTGGTAGCCGGGGCTTGGCAGCCGTGGCTCAAGCAGCCGCGGGCCTTAGACCGGGCGGCTCTGCTTGCCGTCGAGCCAGAGGGTGTCGGAATCATCGCTGTGCGTGGTGCCGGTTCCCACGTGCTTGGCGTCGATCTTTTCGCCCTTTTTGATCACGTGCACCAACGCCATCGCGTGACCGCGGCCGAGGTCGTAGTCGGCCTTCAGCCAGTCGACGATCACCCCGGCTTTTGTGGACGGATCGTCGAAGCCCTTGTCGTGAGCGAGGGCGATGAACTGGCGAGGGGTCAGCCCGGTCTTGTCTTCAATGTTGTCGAGGTACGCCTGAAATGACATCTGTGCTCCATCGCAGAAGGTGTGTGTGGTCTGTGCGATGTTAGCGAATCAGGTGGTTTCGATGCGAGAGAACCGCGCTACGGGATATCCGGACTCTGCAACTGAAGCGAGATCACGGGCGCCTTCGGGTCGCTCGTGTCGGCACCGACGATGACGAACCAGGAGGTGGCCGGGTCGGCGCTGCTGTTCAGTGCGGTGAGGGAGCTGGTGGCATCCGTCGAGGACTCGCGGCTGATCCAACCCGACGACACCAGTGACGCGGCCATTGAGGTGGCAGTCGCCGGCGCATCCGTCGTCGGAGTTGTTGTGATCGTGCGGATGATGGCGAAGTGGGGAGGACCAGTTCCGGTGTCGCGGAGTTGGCTGTGGTCGTCGACGTGCACGATGGCATCGGCGGGGATAAGCGCCTGGATGGCGTCGGCCAGGCGCACCGATTCGGTGGCGGCCGAGGCCTCGGTGATTGGATCAGGAACGATGGGGGTGAGTGCGGTCGGCGTGTGAGTAGCGGCCGGAGTCGGCGGTGTGGTGGGGCTCGCCGTCGACGATCCGGATGCGCCCGGCGAACCGGTCGCCGTGTCGCTCGTGCCGCCGGAGGTGCACGCCGTCAGGGCGAGCGTGCAGGCCAGCGCTACCGCGGCGATCACGAGTCTCATGATGAAAAGTCTAGGTGCGGTACCCGTGCGCCCGACCGGAGACGTCGGCTATGCCGGGAGCAATGAGAGGAGCGATGAGAGCAGTGGAGTGGTGAACAGTGCGAAGGCGACGACATTCACGATCACGCTGCCCCAGAAGGAGCGACGAAAGCTGCGCTTGATCGTCTTGTGCCGCAGCGTCTGCTGCGCGACGATCGCGCCCGGCCAACCGCCGATCACGCCGAGCGCGAGCAGGGTGCTTTCCGAGATGCGCTGGCGCCCCGCCTTGGCCGCGGACTTGTCGACCGCATAGACGATGAAGCACAGGATGCTGGCGCCCAGGTAGAGCAGAGCGACCCAGATCGGGAGTGGCCAGAGGAAGTTGACGACGACCGCGGCGACGACGAAGGCGAGGAGGGTGAGGTAGCTGGCGGTTCTGTTGCGGGTGCCGGGGCGGCCGTTGGCGCGAGCATTGCTTGTGCTGCCGGTTGGTCGCTTCGTGGGGGAAGGCATTGTCAGAGCGTATCGGGCGGGCATCCTCCCGGTGGTTGAGGAAGGTGCGAGCCTGCGAGCCCCTGTCTCGAAACCTCGCGAGTCGATCTCCGAACTGTGGTTGCGTCTGGACGTCGACCTGCGAGGTCTCGACAAGCTCGACCACCGAAACGCCGGTGATCGAGCCTGTCGAGATCGCGTGAGTCAACCCCCGAGCCGTGGTCGTGTCTGGAGATCGGCGCACAAAGTTTCGAGACGGCACTGGCGGGCCTCCTCAACCACCGAAACGCCGGTGATCGAGCCTGTCGAGATCGCGTGATTCAACCCCCGAACCTGGTTGCGTCCAAAGGTCGACCTACGAGGTCTCGACGAGCTCGACCAACGGCTCTTCGAGATCGACGGTGACGTCACAACTGCTCTCGCCCACCCGGCGCGCATCACGACGACGCGCGACCCATGTCAGAACAGCGTCGACGAGCAGCCCGAGCACGAAGGCGATCACGATCGCGGCGACGGCCCCGAGCACGGGATTGCTTTTCAGCCAGGTGCCCGCGAGCACTCCGATGAACACGGTGCACAGTGACCAACCGAGCGCCGAGAGAGCAGCCAACGGCAGGTAGCGACGCAGTGGAAAACCGGTTCCCCCCGCCGTCATGTTCACGACGACACGTCCGACCGGAACATATCGAGCAGTCAGCAAAAGTGTTGCGGCACGGCGGTCCAGGGCGGTGCGCGCTCGAGCGATGCCGGCCGTGATGCGGGGGCGTCGCATCCAGGTGAACCGATCGAGTCCGATGCGGCGGCCGATGAGATAGGCGAGTGAGTCGCCGATGACGGCGCCGACGGCGGTGACGAACACGAGCAGGATCAGGTTCGGCGCGTTGGTCGAGATGGCGAGGGCGCCGAGTGCGACGACGATCGATTCGCTGGGGATGGGCGGGAAGAATCCGTCGATGATCACCACAAGCAGCACGACCAGGTAGACCCACGGTGACGCGGCGAGAGCGATGACGAACTCGCTGAGTGACTCAAGGATGGGCATGCTTCAAGCGTAGAAAGCGGGCCGTGGGTGGCGCGTCGGTCCGAAGTGTCATCCTGATGAACAGTGGGTCAGCCTGCAGGATGAGGTTGGGTGCACAACAGCGGAGAATCGGCCCGAAACCACCGATTCTGGCCCGATTTCGCCTGAATGCTCGAAAATCTCCGCAGTTGCGAACGGGCCGACGGCCTCGACGCTACGGACCCCTGCCTAGACGCGACGTAAAGGAGGAGATTCGGCGACACTCCGCGCACACCTGACAGGTTGGCTCGGCGTGGCGCAGAATCTCCTCCTTTGCGCTCTCTCAATCACCGCTACGAGAGAAATTGGAGCGTCAGCTAGGCAAAGACCCGCGTCGTCTTCGCCGCACGCACGAACTGCTCCACCAGATCGAGGTCCTTCTCGAACTTTCCGTCGCCGAAGTGACGGCTGGTGTGGGTCAGCGAATCGACCCCCCACGGGCGAACCACCTCAATAGCCTCTGCGACGTTATCGGGGGAGAGCCCGCCGGCCAAGATCACCGGGATGCCGGCATCCGCCACGATGCGCGCGCTGCGTGACCAGTCGTGGGTCACGCCCGCGGCACCGACACCGCTGACGTCTTCGGTGACGGAGTCCAGGATGAGAAAGTCGGAGACGCCGGCGTACTCCATCGCCAACTCGTAGTCGCCGTCAGCGCCGACGGCGATCGCCTGCATGATCTTCAGGTCGGGCAGGCGGCGGCGCAGCTGCCGAACCGACTCGACGCTCACCGCACCGGTCTCTGCGCAGAGGTGCAGCACGTCGGGCTTCACTGTGGTGGCCATCCGCTCGATCTCGTCGAGGTCGGCCGAGACCGACAGCGCGACCGAGACGGCAACGCCCTTCAGCGCACGCACCGCTTCGGCCGCCGTCGCATCGGAGATCTGACCCGGCAAGCCGATGTCGGTGGGGGTCAGCCCGACATAGTCGACACCGCACCGGGCGAGGTTGAGCGCTTCGGCTGCCGACTGGGCCGTGTAGATCTGAACAATCACTGTGACTCCTTGTGAGCTGGTGGGACGAGAACGAAGACGAGAACGAACACGAGAACGAAGGCGAACGAAGACGACGGGAAGACAAGACGAGGCGCGGCGCCTCAGTACGAACTCTTGACGATGGCCTGACCGGCCAACTCGTCACGCCGCAACACCTCGCTGAGATGACGATGGCTGAACGCGACGCACAACGAGTCGAGCAGGGCCATCTGGCAGATGCGCGCCGCAAGCGGCTCGTTGCGGATCTCATGCGACACGCTCTGCAGCACAACATCTCCCGCGTGCGCGAGTGGCGAGTCGCGGTTGCCCGTGACCACGAGCACCGAGGCGCCGGCCTTCTTCGCTTCCTCGGCCATGGTGACCACGGCCATGGTCGCACCCGAGTAGGAGATGGCCACGACCAGGTCGCCCGGTCCGAGCAAGGCGGCGTGCATGATCTGCAGCTGCGAGTCCTGCGGGGCATCCGCTCTGATACCGAGGCGGTGGCAGCGCTGATAGAACGACTGCCCGACCACTCCCGAGGTGCCGAGGCCGCCGATCAAGACATGCTTGGCCTGTTCGAGCAGGTCGAGGGCGCCCAGGAAGCTCTCCTCCGACACCGCCTCGACCGTGTACTCCAGTGAGCGGGCCGTGCGCGAGAACACCTTGTTGAGGATGGTCATCGGGCTGTCCCCGGTGGCGACATCGTCGTGGATGAGCTGCATCGGCGACGCGAGATCCCGCGCGAGTGCGAGCTTGAGGTCGGTGAAGCCGGCGAAATTGCTGTTGCGGCACATCCGCAGCACCGTCGTATCACTCACTTTGCAGGCCTGCGCGACGTCGAGCATGGATGCCGCCAGCAGGTGTTCCGGCTGGGTCAAGATCCACTCGGCGACGATGCGCTCCGTCGACGACAAGCCCGGAAGTGCAGCACGTAGGCGCACCAAAGCTCCGACTTTCTCGGTCTGTGTCATCAAGCCCATCTCCTTCGATTGACCATCATCGCGTTCCAAAAAGCAGTGCTACCACTTTATGAACGAGGTGTATATGGTGATACTACTTGTACCGACAGTGTTGTCAAAGGGAGTGCACAATGAAGTCTCGCTACCTCAAATCCATCGTCGCAGTTGCGGCCCTCACCTCGCTCTTCGGGCTGACCGCCTGCGCCGGCGCGGGCGGTGCAGCAGCGCCTGCAGCATCGGGTGATTCGAAGACCCTCGAGGTCTGGCATGCCTACGCCGGGCAGCCCGACAAGGTGGAATTCATCAACTGGGCACTCGACGGTTTCAAGAAGAAGTACCCGGACATCACCGTCAAAGAGGTCGCCGCCGAGCAGTCGTCGTACAAGACCAAGCTGCAGACCGCGATGTCGACCGGCCACGCCCCTGACGTTTTCTACACGCTCCCCGGCGGTTTCCTCAAGGCGTTTGTCGACAGCGGACAGGTGATGAACCTCGACGACGCCCTCGCCACCGACGGCTGGGGCGACAGCTTCATCCCCAGCGCCATGAGCTCCGTCTCGTTCGACGGCTCGGCGTATGCCGCCCCCATCGACATCGACGCAGCAGCGATTTGGTACGACAAGGCACTCTTCGAGAAGAAGGGCTGGACCGTTCCGACCACGTGGGACGAGTTCCTCACCCTGAGCGACACCATCGCGAAAGATGGCATCGTTCCCGTCGCGCTCGGCAACAAAGACAGCTGGCCGGCCACGTTCTGGTTCCAGTACGCCGAAATGCGCCAGCAGGGCAGCGGCGTGGTCACCGACTTCGTGAACAAGGAGCCCGACGCCACCTTCGGCCCGAACGCCCCAGAAGCCGCGAACGTGCTCAAGACCCTCGCCGACAAGAAGTATCTGCCCACCGGGGCGAACGGCATGAGCGACCAGGAAGCCAACATCCTCTTTCTCAACGGTCAGGCCGCGATGGTGCTGAACGGAACCTGGCAGATCGGCATGTCCGCCGACGCCCCGGCCGGGTTCGACCTCGGCTACTTCCCGTTCCCCAGCATGAAGGGCGGGGCCGGCGACCAAACGGATGTCCTCGCCGGCGTCGCCGCCGCGTTCGCAGCATCCAGCAAGCCCGCCGACAAAGAGGCTGCCGTCGACTTCCTCAAGTACATGACCAGCCCCGACGTCATGAAGGAGTACGTGAAGGTGCGCAAGACGATGGTGACGCTGAAGGGTGCGACCACCCCGGATGTCGCCGGCCCCGTGCTCTCGGGCGTCGTTACCGATCTCATCGAGAAGGCCGGACACCTCGACGCGTTCTACGACACCGCGCTGCCGCCCAAGGCCACCACGACCTACTACACGACGCTGCAGGGTCTGGTCGATGGCTCGGTCAGCGCCGAGGATGCGGCAGCCGCCATTGAGTCCGCGGTCAAAGCCGGACAGTAGCCAGACAGTGACCGGAATCGGAAAGTAAGGATCCACCATGGCCACCACCTCCGTCATGACTGCGCCCGACCAGCGCAGTCATGGCGGTGCGCCCTCGAAGCAACCTCTGACTCGGCAGCCTGACCGCCGCCGAATAGGTCGTCGCCGGGCTGCGCGCCGCGAGTCCCTCATCGCCATCCTCTTCTTGACCCCGGTCTTGGGATTCCTGTTCGCCTTCGTGGCCTACCCGCTGCTGACCGCCGGTGTGCTCTCCTTCTTCTCCTGGGACGGCTTCTCGCCCCGGGTCTGGATCGGCTTCGACAACTTCACCCGCCTCGCCGGCGACGCCGTCTTCTGGTCGTCGCTGAAGAACAACGCACTCATCGCCGTCGCCGCGGTGCTGTTCCAAGTCGGATTCGGCATGGTCATCGCCTACTGGCTGGTGCGCGTCGTACCCCGGTTCAAGCGCGCGGCAATGTTTCTCTACGTCATCCCGGTCGTCATCAGCGAGATTTGCATCGGGTTGCTGTGGTCGTTCGTCTACAACCCCTACTTCGGTCTGCTCAACGGTTTTCTCAACGTGGTCGGGCTCGGCGATCTTGCTCAGGGCTGGCTCGGCGACAAAAACACCGCGATGCCGGCTGTGCTCGTCGTGATGAACCTGACCTACCTCGGGCTCTACATCCTGCTCTTCGTCGCCGCCTTCCAAGACATCGACGAGTCGGTGTATGAAGCAGCAGCGCTCGACGGCGCCGGGCACTTCCGCACCTTCTTCGGCATCAGCGTGCCCATGATCCTCTCGAACGTGCAGGCCACCACCCTTCTCGCGGTGGTCAGCTCGTTCAAGACGTTCTCACTGATCTTCGTGATGACACGGGGCGGTCCGAGCAACGCGACGGATGTCGTCTCCACCTATCTGTTCAAGGTCGGGTTCGGAAACTTCGAAGCCGGCTACGCCTCGGCCATCGGCATCGCCCAACTGCTGATCACCGTTGTCATCGGAGTCTTCGTGCTCGGGATCTTCCGCCGCCGCGGGAAGGGAGCTGCACTGTGAGCACTGCAACCGCACCGACAACTGCACAGACAACCGCACTTGCATCCACAACCGAATCCGCCCGTGCGGCTGCCCGCGCGACGACGGGCGCTGCCCCGCGCGGCAGCCGTCGGAAGCCGAGAGTGTCGCTGAGCTGGGGCGCGATCGTCGTCATCGGGGTCTTGGCCGTGCACCTGCTGGTTGTGCTCTTCCCGTTCGTCTGGATGATCTACAGCTCGTTCAAAACCAACGCGGCGTTCCAGGCATCCGTCTGGACCCTGCCCACCGCGCTCGAATGGGACAACTACGCGCAGGCGCTCGCCGACGGCAAACTCGTGCTCTATGCCGCGAACTCGCTGCTGGTCACGCTGTCGTCGGTGCTGATCACTGTGGTCATTGCCACCGCGGCCGGCTACGCGTTCGTCATTTTCAGAACGCGCTGGATGCCCGCGGTCGAGCTGATCATGCTCATCGGGATGGCGATCCCCGCCTACATCGCGCTGGTGCCACTCGTGGCCACGATTCGCGACATGGGCCTGATGGACACCTACCTCGGCGTCATCCTGCCGACCGTCGCATTCAACCTTCCCGTCTCGGTGCTGATCATGCGCGGATTCTTCGCCACGATTCCCCGCGACCTGGTTGAGGCCGCGCGGATCGACGGGGCATCGGAGTTTTCGACGTTTCTCAAGGTGATGGTGCCGATCGCCAAACCGGCCATGTTCACCACCGCCATCGTCAATGTCATCTGGGTGTGGAACGACTTCCTCTTCCCGCTGGTGATGCTGAACAGTCCCGACAAGAAGACCCTGCCGCTCGGCCTGACCGACTTCGTCGGCGAACGCATGACGAACTACCCGGTGCTGCTGGCTGCGATCCTGCTCGCCGCGCTCGGATCATTCGTGGTCTACGTCATCTTCCAACGCCAGGTCATCGGCGGTCTGACCAGCGGCGCGGTCAAACAGTGACCCACTTTTCTTCCTTCGAACACAACGCACCAACGCAACAGAAAACGGAGTTCTCAATGAGCAATGACGCTTCCGCATCCGCATCCGAGAAGATGAGCATCTTCAGCCGCGCCGTCTACTACGAGCCCGAGCAGAGCACGCAATCGATCAGCTACCCGATCTTCATGTCGGCGAACTACCAGTACGCCGACGACCTCTACGACCAGGTCGTCGACGGCGCCCGCCGCGATGTGAACATCTACAGCCGGTGCGGCAACCCGAACGAGTACAAACTCGACGACCAGATGGCCGAATTGCACGGTGCCGACAGTGCACTTTCGGTGGCGTCGGGCATGGCCGCTATCTCGCACACGATCTTCGGGCTGCTGAAAGTCGGCGATCACATCGTCGTCGACCTCACCACCTACAGCTCCACCCACGAGTTCTTCGACCACCGCATTCAGGACTTCGGCATCACCGTCACCTTCGTCGATTCAACGGATGTCGACGCCGTCGCCGCGGCCATCGCCGATAACACGAAGGCCATCTACGTCGAGACCATCGCGAACCCGACGATGAAGGTTGCGCCGCTGCGTGCGCTGAGCGATCTCGCTCACAGCCGCGGACTCGTGCTCATCTGCGACAACACCTTCGCAAGCCCGGCGGTCTGCCGCCCGCACGAGTTCGGCGTCGACATCGTGGTCGAGAGCGCGACCAAGTTCATCGGTGGGCACAACGATGCGGTGGGTGGCGTGATCACGCTGCGCTCAGACATCCTTCCCGCCGACTGGCTCGAACAGGTGCGCTGGGGCACGCTGACCAAACTCGGCGGCGCCCTGTCGCCGTTCAACGCCTGGTTGCTGCTGCGCGGCATCCAGACGCTGCCGTTGCGCGTCGAACGGATGACGGAGAACGCGAAGGCCCTCGTCGCGTGGCTGGAACAGAACCCGGCGGTGAACCGCATCTTCTACCCGGGACACTCCTCTCACCCGCAGTTCGACCTTGCCGCTGAGATGTTCGACTCGTCGGGTGCGATGCTGACCTTCAGCGTCGGCTCGGGCGAGGAGGCGGCAGCCGTGTGCAAGGGCCTCAAGCTCGCGTCGTTCGCGGCCAGCCTGGGCGGGGTGCGCACCGTCACGCAGATTCCGGCCACGATGGCATTCTTGGACATCTCAGAGGAAGAACGCCTGGAGATGGGAATCACGCAGGGCATGATCCGGGTGTCGGTCGGCATTGAGAACGCTCAGGACCTCATCAACGATTTCGCTCAGGCGATCGCCGGGGCGGTGGGTTCGGCTGCAGCAGATGGTGCGGATGCTGACGCTGCCGACGATCTCATCGGCGATCTCGCACCGGCACTCGGCTAACTGAACGAAACGCGAAAGGAACGATCACGGTGAACGGCGCGACTTCGGTGTGTGTGCTCGGCGACCTCAACGTCGATCTCGGCCTCGACATCCCCGCCTTCCCGCCGCCGGGCGGGGATGGCGTGGCGCACCGACAACGCCTCGGGTTCGGTGGTTCTGCGGCCAACAGCGCTCTGATGATCCATCGGTTGGGTCTGCCGACGTCGTTGCTCAGCTGTGTGGGCACCGACGTATGGGGTGACTTTTCGGTGGGGCAGCTCATCGAGGAGGGCATCGATCCGACTCACATTGTGCGCGACCCGACCCAGCCGACCTCGCTCAATGTGGTGGCGGTCACCCCCGACGGGGAGCGCACGATGCTGGCCTATCGGGGCGCGAGCGGGCAGTACTCGGCGGATGCCTTGCCGGTCGCCGCGTTGTCGACGGCTCGGCACCTGCACGTGTCGGGCTATGCCTTGCTCAGTGATCCGCAGCGAACGGCGGCGTTCCGTGCCGCAGAAATTACGCGGGCCGGTGGCGGCACGGTCTCACTGGATGTGCCGGTCGACCCTGTCACGGCGGTCCCCGAGACGCTGTGCCGGTTCATGGCTCTCGTCGACACCGTGATTGTGGGGTCTCCGGAGGCGCAGAAGCTCACCGGGTTCAGCGATGACGTGCGTGCGGCCGAGGCGTTGGCCGCGCTGGGAGTCTCCCTCGTCGCCATCAAACAGGGCGCAGACGGCAGCTTGCTCCTGCGCGACGGCGTCATGGTGCAGGTTCCCACCCATCGCGTGCTGGTCGTCGACACGACGGGAGCCGGAGACTCGTATTGCGCCGGCCTGATCGCGGCCGAGCTGGCCGGTGAGACCGATCTCGCCGTCATCGGTCGTCTCGCGAATTGCTGCGGCACAGCGGCCGTCGGAACAACTGGGGCGGGAGCGAATCTCCCGGCTCTGGCCGATGTGCTCCGTGTTGCGCGGTTGCTCTCAGACGAAGATCAGGCTGGTATCGAGCGCACCCTGGACGTGTTGAGCGTGCCTGCGCGGTGAGCCCGACCGACCTCTGGTCGAGGTCGCGTGCACAACTTCGGCGAATCGGGCCAGAACCAACGGTTCTGGCCCGATTTCACCTCGATTCTCGAGAATCTCCGAAGTTGCGTACGGGGTCGTGCGCGGCGCGGCCTCGTGGACGGCACCGATTCGCGATGCCGACTGAGACCGCTGCACACTACGCAAAGGAGGAGATTCGGCGACACCCCGCGCAAACCTGACAGGTTGGCTCGGCGTGGCGCAGAATCTCCTCCTTTACGTGCTCCGAGCGCGTTCGTGCTCCGAGCGCGTTCGTGCTCCGAGCGCGTTCGTGCTCCGAGCGCGTTCGTGCTCCGAGCTCGTTCGAGTTCAGAGCGCGTTCGAGGGCAGAGCTCGCGCGGACTACCCGTTCGGCAGAATCACCGCGCGACCCGTGATCGTTCCGGCGTGCAGACGCTCATACGCGGTCGGCGCATCCGCTAGCGAGAACGTCTCAACCTCGACATGAAGCTGACCGCGGCGTGCCATGTCGAGCACCTCGATCAGCTCGCTGCGGCTGCCCCAATAGGGAGCGCGCACCGCGGCGTCGTAGGCGATTCCGCCGAAGCCGACCGGCAGGGCGCCTCCGCCGATTCCGACGATCGTCACATCGCCTTCGGTCGCGACCGCGGCGCCCGCAATGTTGACGGTCGGCTGGATCCCGACGAAGTCGAAGACTGCGTTCGCGCCGAGCCCGTCGGTCAGCTCCTTGATCGTGGCGACGGCATCCGCGTCGCTCAGGATGGCGTGGTGTGCGCCGACCTTGCGCGCCAGCGCCAACTTCTCCTCGTTCACGTCGAGGGCGATGATCGTCGCGCCCGACAGAGCGCGCAGAATCTGGATGCCGACGTGGCCGAGCCCGCCGGTACCGATCACGACGGCGGTGGTGCCGGCGCCGAGCTTCGGAAGCGAGTTCTTGATGGCGTGATACGGGGTGAGCCCGGCATCCGTCAGAGACACATTGGCGACCGGGTCGAGATCGCCCAACGGAACCAGGTGTCGCGGGTCGTCGATCAGCATGTACTCGGCCATCGCGCCGGGGGCGCCGAGCCCGGGAGGGGCGATTCCCTCGGCTGCGGCATTGCTGCAGTAATTCTCCTTGCCCGCCGCACAGTTGTGACAGCGGCCGCAGCCCCACGGCCCGTAGACGGCAACCGCATCGCCGACCTCGAACTGGGTGACGCCTGCGCCGAGCTCGTGCACGATGCCGGCGCCTTCGTGGCCGAGGGTGAGCGGCAGGCCGAACGTGTAGGCCTCTGCGGGAAGGCTCATGACGAATTCGTCGGAGTGGCAGACACCGGCCGCGGTGACTTTGAGGAGCACCTGGCCCGGGCCGACCTCAGGGATCGGAATGTCAACGACTTCCGGACGCGACCCGATGGTGCGGTACTGCAGTGCCTTCATGGTGATAGTGACCAATCCCGGGCGGCGCGCTGTCCTCGGTAGTGGGTGAGAGGTCGCCCGTCTCACTCGAGGCTACTCTCCGGTTCGGCGCGGGCGGGTGGTCGATGCGCCGACGTCGGCGATGAATGCGGCACGCGGCGGCTCGCAAAAGCGGATGCCCAGCTCGCGACGACGTTGGCGTTAGCGGCTGAGCAGCCCCACGCGCTCGGGGTTCTTCTCGAACCAGTCGCTGACATACCAGCAGGAGGGTACGACGCGGTAGGGCGTGCTGGCCTCGATGTCGTTGATTCCGAACTCGACGAGCTCGCCGGCGTAGCCGTGACCGCGCATCGGCGGCTGCGTGAACGTGCGGGTGAGCGCGATCGCGTTGCCATTCACCGAGTAGTCGAGAATGCAGGCTAGCTGGCCGTCGATGCGCAGGGCGTAGCGGCGGGCATCCGGTTCGTGAACGAATTCGTGGGCCATGGTTTTAGCGTAGTCATGGCGCCAGCGAAACGACTGGGACCGCCGTGTGCCCGACATCTTTTGGCGCAACAGCTCGCCCACCGCTAAAGTTCGTACGCACCTGCACGGTGTCAGCGTTGATAAGAAACATCCGGGGGGATCATCGAGCTTCTCCTCGTCTACTGAACAGATGGAGCAGAGATGACCGACTACAGCACTCAGACCGCAACCCCCGGCTACGCCGCCCAGCCCGTTTCGCAGAAGTCGTTTGTCGCGACCTGGCTTCTCGCGATGCTGCTCGGCACGCTCGGCATCGACCGGTTCTACCTGGGCAAGGTCGGCACCGGCATCCTCAAGCTCATCACGCTCGGCGGTTTCGGAATCTGGGCCCTGATCGACCTCATCATTGTTCTTGCCGGCGCGACCCGTGACAAGCAGGGCCTGCCGCTGGCCGGGTATGCCGAGAACAAGATGGTTGCCCTCATTGTGACCGTCGCCCTTTATGTCGTGGGCGCCGTGAGCGGCACGGTCAACCTGCTGACGCAGCTGTCCGCCCTGCCCACCCTGAACTAACTTCGGAACTACTCACTGGGCCGGGACGACCGCTGTCGTCCCGGCCCTTTGCGGTCCGGGGGTACTGCGTGCTTTCCCAGCTGCTGTCGGAGGTCGCCGCTACGCTCGAATCACCAATCGAAAGTGGGCCCGATGTTCTTGCTCGACGGCAGCGTGGTCACGAGTGCCAGCGATCTCTCCGCGGCATCCGCCTGCGAGTTCGCGTTTTTGCGCAAACTCGACGCCAAGCTCGGCCACAAAGATGCGGAACCCGACCCGGTCGATGCCATGCTCGACCGCACCGCCCGACTGGGCGACGCCCACGAACTGCGGGTGCTCGAACGCTACCGAGCCCAGCTGGGCGCCGGTGTCATCGAGATTGCGCGTCCCGAGCAACTGGACCGCGACGGCATCGAAGCGGTGGCCGTCGACACCGCCACGGCATTCGCCTCCGGCGCCGAACTGGTCTTTCAGGCCACGTTCTTCGACGACGGATTCGGCGCGGTCGGCGCGGGAGCAACCGAGGACACGACCGCAGAAGCCAGCGCCGTCTCCTTCATCGGCTTCGCCGACTTCATCGTGCGTCAACCCGATGGCAGCTACCTGATCCAAGACACCAAACTGGCCCGCCGCGCGAAAGTCACGGCGCTGCTGCAGCTGGCTGCCTATGCCGACCAGCTCGAACTGATCGGCGTGCGCCCGGCCGACACGGTGGAGCTGCTGCTCGGCGACGGGGGAGTGAGCGTGCACCGGCTCGCCGACATTCGTCCGGTCTATCGCCGGCGCAAGCAGCGCCTGCTGCAGCTGATCGGTGAACGTCTTGCCGACGAGAATCCGGTGGCCTGGGGCGACCCGCGCTACACGGTCTGTGGGCGGTGCGTGACGTGTGAAGCAGAGGTGCAGCAACACCGGGACCTGCTCCTAGTGGCCGGCCTCAGGCTCACCCAGCGTGCCCGGCTGGTGCAGGCGGGAATCCGCTCGATCGACGAGCTCGCCGCATCCGCGGAGCTCGCCACAGGCGGTCAGATCGAGGGGATCGCCGAGAACACTCTGGCGGCGCTCCGCACGCAGGCTCAACTGCAGATGAACGCGGTGCCCGGTGAAGCCCCTCCGATCGAGGTGTACAACGCGTCGGCGCTCGCCGCGTTGCCGACGCCCGACCCGGGCGACATCTTCTTCGACTTCGAGGGCGATCCGCTCTACACCGAGGGTGCCGCCCAGCAATGGGGGCTCGACTACCTGTTCGGGCTGGTCGAACCCGACGGCACGTTCCGCACCTTCTGGGCGCACACCTTCGCCGAGGAACGCCAGGCGCTGCGCGACTTTCTCGACTACCTGCGTGCCCGCCGGGCCCAGTTTCCGGGCATGCACATCTACCACTACGCGGCCTACGAACGCACGCATCTGCTCAGCATCGCCGCCCGGCACGGAGTCGGCGAAGACGAGATCGACCAGCTGCTGCGCGACAGCGCCCTCGTCGACCTTTATCCGTTGGTGCGGAAGGCGCTGCGGGTCGGTTCCCGCTCCTACTCGATCAAGAAACTCGAACCGCTCTACATGGGAGACGAGCTGCGCGGCGGCGAGGTGACCAACGCGGCCGACTCGATCACCGAATACGCCGACGCCCGCGAGCTCGCGGCGCACGGCGACAGCGTCGAAGCCCAACGGATGCTCGACTCGATTGCCGACTACAACCGGTACGACTGCGTGTCCACGTTGCGCCTGCGCGACTGGTTGCTCGAGCAGGCCGCGGCCGGTGGCATCCCGGTCGGCTTGCATGACACGACCGACGACGAACCGGGCGAGCTGCCCGCGTCGCCGCTTCGCGACGGATTGCTGGCGCTCGCCGGAGACCCACTCGACCCGGATCGCAGCAATGATCAGACCGCCGCCGCGTTCGCCGCGGCCGCCCTCGACTACCACCAGCGGGAGCAGAAAAGCTTCTGGTGGGGCCACTTCGCCCGGCTCGACCAGCCGATCGACGAATGGGAAGACACCCGCGACGTGCTGCGCATCGAACGCGCCCACCTCGAACAGGACTGGTACCGCGAGGGGCGCCAGCGCACCGATCGCCGCACGATCCGGGTCTGGGGCCGGCTGGCTCCGGGCAGCAGCATCAAACCGGGCGACCAGGCCGGCCCCTACCTGCTCTATGACTACCCCGGCCCCTACCTCGACCCGCGGGCGTCGCCCGGCGCCCGCTCGGCGCGCACCGTGAAGGTGCTCGAGGTCAGCGACGACGGCAGCTACCTGATCGAAGAGACGCTGCCGAAGGATGCCGCCCAGCACGGCCAGAAACCCGTCGCGCTCGCTCCCGCTGCTCCACCGCCCGCCGGCCAGCAGAAGCCGGCCATCGAGGAGTGGGCCCAGGCCATCGTCGACGCCCAGCCGGAGTGGCCGGCCGAACCGATGGTCGACATCCTGCGCCGGGTGCCGCCGCGCACCCGCTCGGGGATGCTCGCTCCGGCACCGCACGACCCGGCCGGCAACGAACGGATCGACGCTGTCGTGGCGAGCCTGCTCGACCTCGACCATTCCTATGTGGCGGTGCAGGGCCCGCCGGGAACCGGCAAGAGCTATCTCGGCGCCCACGTGATCACCGCGCTCGTGCAGCAGCACGGCTGGAAGATCGGGGTTGTCGCCCAATCGCACGCCGTCGTCGAGAACCTGCTCGGCGCCGTGGTGAAGGCCGGTCTCAACCGCGACCTGGTCGGCAAGGTGGCGAAGACGGGCACGGCCAGCAGCGAGGCGGGAGCATCCGCGGCGAGCGGTTCATCCGACTCAGCAGATGACCCCCTCGACGATGTCGACGAGACTCCGTTCACCGTGCTCGCGCCGAACGGCCAACTGCTCTTCGGACTCGACAACGCCGACACCGGCTTCGTGCTCGGCGGCACGGCGTGGGATTTCAGCAACCCGGCCCGGGTGCCCCGGCAGAGCCTCGACCTGCTCGTCGTCGACGAAGCCGGCCAATTCTCGCTCGCCTCGACGATCGCGGCCAGTGTCGCCGCCGACAATCTGCTGCTGCTCGGCGACCCGCAACAGCTGCCGCAGGTCAGCCAAGGCACCCACCCAGAGCCGATCGACCAATCGGCGCTCGGCTGGGTCAGTTTCGGCCACGACGTGCTGCCGACCTCGCTCGGCTACTTTCTGGCCGAGAGTCGCCGGATGCACCCCGCCGTCACCGCCCCGGTCTCCCGCCTCTCCTACGAGGGCGAGCTGCACTCGCACCCCGCCGCGGCGCTGCGTCACCTCGACGGAATCGAGCCGGGCCTGCACATCGTGCCGGTGCGGCACCTCGGCAACTCGGTCGAATCACCCGAAGAAGCCGCCGCGGTGGTCGCTCTCGTCGAGTCGCTGCTCGGCACGCCGTGGACCGACCCGCACGAACACCGCGAGGCCGACCCGCTGACCGAGGCTGACGTGATCGTGGTCACCCCGTACAACGCCCAGCTGAACACGGTGCGGGATGCCCTGGCCGCGGCGGGTTTTGCCGCGGTGCGGGTGGGAACCGTCGACAAGTTCCAGGGGCAGGAAGCGGCGATTGCGATCGTGAGCCTGGCGGCATCCTCGGCCGACGATGTGCCGCGCGGTCTCGGGTTCCTGATCATGAAGAACCGGCTCAACGTGGCCATCTCGCGAGCCAAATGGGCGGCCTACCTGGTTTTCTCTCCGGCGCTCACCGAGGGGCTGCCGGTCACGCCCGACGGGGTGGCCGAGCTGAGCGCGTTCATCACCCTGGTCGAGTCGGGGGTGTAGCCAGTCTCGGTGGTCGAGTCGGGGGTGTAGCCAGTCTCGGTGGTCGAGGAGCGCGCGAGCGCAGCGAGCACGTGTCTCGAGACCCCGCGAGCCGACCTTCACACGTGCGTCGCGTGCACGGAATTGGTCACCAGGTCTCGACAGGCTCGACCACCGGAACGGTGTTCTTGCACGCAATTCGCACGTTTTTCTCAGCGCGAAATCCTCTGACGGTAAACGGACGCCTCATTTCCCGCGTACCGTTAACAGGTGGTTTTCATATCTTGGACTTCGAGGTCACTGGAGCCACGCCCAGGAGAGGCACTACCGTGAGCGACGAATGTATCCATGGCTTTGACGACGGACTGTGTGCCAGTTGTTTTCCCCAAGCTGTACCTGATGTAGCCCGTGTGGTTTCGAACCCTTCGCAGCGCGCCAGCAAGGCACGCGAGAAGGTGGCGCCGACGACCCTGCGCTCCGCACCGGTTGCTCCCAAGGGTGGCGCGCTGAAGCCCACCGTTTCGCTGCGTTCCGCCCCGGTAAAGGTCGGCGACCAGCGGATCTACCACCTCACCCACATCAAGAACCTGGCCAGCATCCTCGAAAGCGGCACCCTGTACGCCGACGCGAGCGAGGCCTGGGACGAGTCCCGCCCCGCCTTCGACATGTCGTCGGAGGGCAACCGGGAGTGGCGCCGCACCACCCGCGTCGCCGGTGACGACACCGAGAGCATCGCCAGCTATGTGCCCTTCTTTCTCTCGCCTGATGCGAGCGTCTGGGAGAGCATCCGTTCGCACTCGCTCGACCCGCGCCTCACCAAGAAGGCGACAGATGCCGCGGCGACCGACTTCGTCATTCTGGTCAGCGCCGTCAAGAACGCCACCGAGCTGCACCCGGCCGACGTTGCCGAGAACGACGCGGCGATCGTTGTGACGGATGCCGACGCGGCGCTGGAGCGCACCCGTTTTGGTGAGACGCGCGACTCGGCTCTGCGTCTGCTGCACCACGTGCGTCAGAACGCCGATGCCGGCGCGCTGCTCGGGGCTGAATTCCTTGTGCGCGATGAGTTCCCGTTCGAGCAGATCGTGCTGATCGGCGTCTCGAACGACCGCGTGCGGGATGCCGTCAAGGCCATCCTCAAGCCCTCGGGCTACCGCACCAAGGTCGCGGTCTACCCGCCGTGGTTCTTGCCGTCCGAAGAGACGACCGAGGTCTAACAGCACCAACACCGCTGGCCCTGCGCCTCGAAACCCGTTTCGGGTCTCGAGGCGCAGGGCCATTGTCGTTTAGATGCTCGATGTCGTGTCGACGCCCTACTTGAGCCCTGAGCGCACGAACGCGTCAACGACGTAGCGCTGCAGGAAGATGTAGATCAAGAAGATCGGCAGGCAGGCGAGTCCGGATGCGGCCATCACCGCGCCCCAGTTGTTCCCCTCCGCGCCGAGGAAGCTGCGGATACCCACCTGGATGAGGGCATCCGAGTTCTGCAGAATCAGGGTCGGCCAGAGGTACTCATTCCACGCCGAGATGAACAGCATGATGCCAAGTGCCGCCAATGCCGGCTTCAGGTTCGGCACGACGACCAGCCAGAGTGTTCCCCAACTCGACCGGCCGTCTATCTGACTCGCGTCCAACAGTTCCCGGGGGAATGATTCCATGTGCTGGCGCATGAGCATCACGGCGAAAGCCGAGCACAGGTTCGGCACCACAACACCGGCGATCGTATTGAGCAGTCCCATCTGTGACACCAATACGTAGTTCGGGATCATGGTGACTTGGAAGGGCACGAGCCACGATCCGACAAAGAGGAGGAAGAGCAGTTTCTTGCCAGGGAAATCCCACATCGCAAAACCGTAGGAAGCGAGCAGGGCGACAAACAACTGGGCAACCGCCAGGATCGCCGCCATGGCGAACGTGTTGCCGAGCATGCCCATGATCGGGATCGCGTCGACCACATAGCTGAAGTTTTCGAGGCTCAGTGGCCAGGTGACGACGTTCTGGGAGAGGGCATCCTCGGGCGCACGGAACGCTGTCGCAAACATCCAGTACACGGGGAAGACACTGAACAGCGCGAGCAGGATGAGCAGGATATGGCCGACCAGGAGCCGGGGGCGGGACCTGGTGGCCACAGGCTCGTCGCTGGCCTTGCTGCGAGACGCAGCGGATGCCGCGGAGCGGGTCGGGGTCGGGCGAACGAGAGGGGTGTCGATTGTTACAAAAGCCATGCGGTCCGCCTAGTTGTCGTGGAAGCTCAGTCGCTCGGTCAGCTCGACGAAGATCAGGGCGATGAGCCCGAACCCGACGAAGAACAGGGTGCCGGCCGCCGCAGCGAGCCCGGCGTCGAAATTGCGGAAGCCGAACTGGTAGAGCAGGTAGTAGATGTTGGTGGATGACCCGCTGGGGCCGCCCTGAGTAACGATGTCGATGATCGGGTAGGTCCACTGGGCGGAGAGCAGGATCGTCATCAGCCCCATGAAAACCAGGCTGGGCGAGAGCAGCGGCACGATGATCTTCCACGTGATCTGCCGGTTGCTGGCGCCGTCGAGCGCTGCCGCCGCCGAGTAATCGGGGTTGATACCGGCGAGACCCGCTGAGATCACGAGCACGCCGAAGCCGAGCATCTGCCAGCCGACGATCACTATGACCGCCCAGATTGACAGCGCCGGATCGCGGAAGACGTTGCCGATGTCCCAGCCGAAGGTGGCCGCGATGGCGGGGATGGTCCCGCCCTCCGGAGCGAACAGCCAGCGCCAGATGGCACTCGTGGCGACCGGGGTGATGAGAAACGGAACAAAGATGAGGGCCTGGTAAACCGTCTTGGCCCGACCCTTCACACGGCGGGCGAGCAGCGCAATGGCTACTGGGAGGAGAAGGGAGAACACGAGGAAGGCGAGCACGTACACGCCGGTGTTCACGAGCGCCTGATGCAGCTCGGGCAGCGCGAGCACCGTGGCGTAATTCTCGGTTCCGACGAAGTTCTTCGGACTGGTCGGGATGAGGTTCCAGTCGAAAAATGACAGCCAGAAACTCTCGACGAGGGGTTTGTAGATCCATGTGACGAGCAGAACGAGAGCGGGGATGAGGTAGAGGTACGGGGCGAGCTGCGGCTTACGCCGCAGCCGCCCGGGGCGGGTGGCGCCGGCAGAAGCCGGCGCCATCGCCACGGACGGAACGAACATGCCTACGCCTCGGTCGAGGCGTTGACGAGGGCGAGCTGTTCGTCGGCGCTCAACTTCATGAACGACTCCAGCATCTCGGCCGACATTTCGTAGACCGTCGGAAATTCACCGATCGGTACAACCGAATGCAGCACGCGGTCCCCGTACACGTGCACGAGGTTGTACGACTGTCCGCCGTTCTGACCGCGTGCCGCCGGGTAGGCCACCTGAAGATCCTGCGTGTAGCAGGTGGCCGAAGCCACGGAAACGGGTACGCCGGCGAAGGTGCTGTTCGTCGAGTAGTGCAGGTGGCCGCCGAGGATGCCGCGGACGTCCGTGCCCTCGATGACTTCGGCGAGCCGGTGCTGGTCACGCAGCTCGACGAGGGCAAGCAGACCGAGCGGGCTAGGCACGGGCGGGTGGTGCAGGGCTATGAGGGTGCCGTCGGGTGCCGGTGTGGCGAGCTCCGCGCGCAGCCAGTCGAGCTGCTCGTCGCTCAGCTCGCCGTAGTGCTGGCCGGGAACTGTCGAGTCGAGCGAGATGATCCGCAGGCCATTGATGTCGAAGACACGGTCGATCGGGTCGGTGCCGGCCGGCTCGTCGAGTAGGCCGACTCGGAACGCGCCGCGCTCGTCGTGGTTGCCCATGACCCAGATGACCTCGGCGCCGAGCTGGGCGGCGGCGGGTTCGATGATCGCGCGGAGCCGGGCATAGGCGTTCGGCTGCCCGGCGTCGGCCAGGTCGCCGGTGAAGACGATGGCTTCCGGGCGGGCGCCCGACTTGGCGAAGCCTTCGAACAGCTTCACGAGGTTGGCATCGCTGTCGATGGTGTCGTGCAGCAGGTCGCCGGTCTCGACGAAGTGCGTGTCGCTCAGGTGCAGGATGAAGTGGTCGGCGGTCGGAAACTGGCCAGTGGATGCGGTCATGCTCGGTTCTCCTGGGTGGTGTCGGTGTCGATCGAAGAGTCGGTGTTCTCCTGCACGAGCGCCCGGCGGAGCGCGTGCAGGTCGTCGGTGCCAAGGCCTTGAGCGAGTAGATACTCCGCCGCCGAACCGTGTTCACGGTCGATCCGGTCGAGAAGTGTGTCGAGCAGCTCGGGCGGGCTGGCGCTCATGATGGTGTTGAGTTCCGCGGTGTCGGGGATGCCGTGCGCCAGCATCTTGCTGCGGATGTTTTCCACCCATTCGCCGCGCAGGTTCTCCTCCGTCACCGCGTAGTCGGCGACAACATCCGCGCGGCTGGCGCCGGCGGCGAGCTGGGCGAGCGCGATGACGACGCCGGTGCGGTCTTTTCCGGCCGTGCAGTGCACGAGCACGGGAGTCTCGGATCGAGCGATCAGCTCGATCGCACGAACGACGTTGGCGCCGAAGCTGTCGATCATCGCGTCGTAGATTCCCGCCAGCGTGACGTCGGCCGTGGCCAGTGCCTCGGGGGCGGCGCCCTCGAAGATCGGCGCGTGCACGGCCCGGGCGCCGACACCGTCGAGGCGGCTTGGCTCCCGCTCAAGCTCGGTCGCGTCGCGAAGGTCAACGACGAGTCCGATCTCGATCTGGCGAAGAATCTCCTGACCCTCGTCGGTCAGTTGGTGCAGACCGTCCGAGCGGTAGAGCTTGCCCAGACGCAGCTGCCCGCTGGTGGTCGCGTAGCCCCCCGCGTCACGCAGATTGTAGGTGCCGGGAACCCGGAGGGGAGAGCGATGGACTGAACGGGTGCCGGTTTCGACCGAGGGGGAGATCAACTGTTCGGTGCTCACTTGCTGATCAGCTCCTGGGCGCGGTCCTGAGCTGCGCCGAGAGTCTTCGCCGGGTCCTTGCCATAGAAGACTGACTCTTCGACGGCGGTCGCGAGGATGTCGTCGACCTGCACGTAGCTGTTGCCCGGGTAAGAGACCCACGGCTCGAGGTGGTCGAGCTGCGCGAGGTTCGGGGCGACCAGCGGGTTGCCTGCAGCCCAGTCGGCGAGTGGCCCGTCGCCCTCGGTCATCGTGGTGCGCAGCGGCAGGTAGCCGATGGTGCTGCTGATCTTCTCGTAGGCGTGGGCGCTCGTCATGTAGCTGATGAACTCCCACGAGGCGCGCTGTTTCGCCGGGTCGGTGCTGAAGGTGAAGAGGGCCGAACCCGAGTTCGTCGGTACGACGGGCTTGTCGCCGAAGGCGGGCATGCCCGTGTTCTTGAGCTCCCAGCCGCCGGCCTTCGCCGCGCCCATGAACATTCCCTGCAGGGCCGATGTCTGAAGCTGCATCACCGAGTCGCCGCGAGCAAAGCTCTCGAACTGGGCGGTCGCATCCTGATTGGCCAGGACACCCTCGTCGAACAGATCGCGAAGTTCCTGAACCGCGCCGACGGCGTTCTTCTCGCCGAACTCGATGGTGCTGCGGTCGTCGCTGAGCACGCTTCCGCCGTTCGAGCGGATGAGGCCCTGCATGCACCAGTTGCCGCCCTTGACCGCGCACGACATGGTCAGCGCGGGCTTGCCGGTCTTCGCGGTGACGGTGCGAGCCACGTCGGCGACGGCGTCCCAAGTGGAAAGGTCGGCATCGGCCGGCACTCCGGCCGCTTGCAATGCGGTGGCGTTGTAGAACAGCACCGGTGTGGAGAAGACGTAGGGTATGCCGTAGGTCACGCCGTCCCAGTCGGCCAGGGTCGCCGCTCGTTCGTGGAACGGGTAGTCTCCGCCGAAGTGCTCTTCGATAGCTTCTGTCCCGACGAGCTTCTCCAACGGCTGGGCACCGAGTTCGTTGACGGTGAAGTCGAGGGCGTCGAAGGTGATCTGCGCGACATCCGGGGCTGCGCCCGCGAGCATCTGGGTCTGAACGCTGCCAACGGTGTTGCCGCTGTCGCCCTGAGTCGGCTGGGCGGTCACCGTGATGTTCGGGTGCTCGGCCATGAAGTCGGCAACGAGGCTATTGACCGTGTCGGTCCACGGGCCGGCCTGCAGCAGGTTGTAGGTCTCGAAGACGATGCTGACTTTCTGATCGGGCTTGAGTTCGGGGATCGATCCGGAGGACGATTCGGTCGACGAGGCGGTGGCGGCACAGCCGGAAAACGCGAGCGTCGCGGCCGTCAGAACGGCCAGGACGCCCAGGGGTTTACGAATTCGCATGAGAGGGGACTCCTTCTGGGTGGGTGAGGAATGGTGCGGATGGGAGGGATGAAGTGTGGGGGATCAGACGCCGGCCAGAGCGTCGGCAGGGGTTGCGACGCTTCCGCCTGCCTCGCTGCTTTCGGGGCGCCATTCGAGTCGGCGGCCGGATACCGCGTCGAAGAGGTGCACCTGGTCGGCGGGGGCGAACAGGGTGATCTCGGCGCCCGCGGTGATGTTGCTCGGGCGGGGCCGCCGTGTGGCAACCCGGTGCTCGCCGACGCTCACATAGATGACCTCTTCGCTGCCCAGGTTCTCGACGATGTCGACGACGCCGGTGATGGTGACGCCGGGCTCGGTCATGCGCGAGCGCACCGCGACCGGGGCGAGATGTTCCGGCCGGATTCCGAGGACAGCCTCAAACGGGGCAACAATGCCGTCCCAGAGCTGACCGTCGATTCCAGGGGCGTTCAGGTTCACGGTGCCGAACATCGAGGTGACATCGACGTTCTGCAGGTTCATGGCGGGGCTGCCGAGGAAGCCAGCCACGAACACCGAGGCCGGACGGTCGTAGACCTCCTCCGGGGTGCCGAGCTGTTCGAGTCGGCCCTTGTTCAGTACGGCGATCTTCGTGGCCATCGTCATGGCCTCGACCTGGTCGTGGGTGACGTAGACGAAGGTGGCGCCGAGGGAGCGGTGCAGGCTGGTGAGCTCGTGGCGGGTGGCCGTGCGTAGCTTCGCGTCGAGGTTGGAGAGAGGCTCGTCCATCAAGAAGGCGCGCGGATTGCGTACCAGGGCACGGCCCACGGCGACGCGCTGGCGCTGGCCACCGCTGAGTTCTTTGGGCTTTCGCTGCAGGAGGTGGTCGATTTCGAGCATCCGGGCGACTTCGGTGACGCGCTCGCGGATGGTTGCCTTGTCGACACCGGCGACACGCAGCGGAAATCCCAGGTTGCGGGCGACGCTCAGGTGCGGGTAAAGCGCATAGCTTTGGAACACCATGGCCAGGTCGCGCTTCTTCGACGGCTCCTGAGTGATGTCCCGGCCATCGAGGAGGATGCGGCCGCTCGTCGGTTCGAGCAAGCCGGCGATCATGCGCAGCAGCGTTGTCTTGCCGCAGCCGCTGGGGCCGAGAAGCACGAGGAAGTCGCCATCGTCGACCGTCAAGCTGATGTTGTCGACCGCCGCGACGTTCGCGAACTCTCGAGAAAGTTGGTCGATCTGAATGGTTCCCATGGGCTGTTCTCCTTCGGTGCGGAATGGCGCTTCCTCAGATGGATAGCTGCGGAAATTCCGTTTCAATGGAGATTTGCTGGCGCCGATGAATGACGAGGGGAGGGTGGGTGAACTGAGGGTTTGCGGGAACGTAACAATCGGTTGCGACCGGCCGCACGCGGGGTCAACGAAGCGCCCCGATCATCGGCCGATCGAGCTCAGAGCGTGGTGGCTAGTCCGATTCGATGATGTCGAACACTTCGTCGAGCAGGTCGCTCGACGCGTTGGCCGGATGACCGATTGCTGTTGCGACCGCATCCTGCAGCGCCGTGAGCAGGAGGATCTGGATGATGTTGCCGCTGATGGCACCGTCGGCCCAGGAATGGTAGGTGGCGCCGGCCACCAGGGAGTGATCGGCCAGCTGGCTGAGCGGCGAACGCCCGTAGCTGGTGACGCCGATGACGGTGGCACCGGCGGTCCGGGCCGCCTTGACGGCACGGAGAGTCACGCTGTTCATGCCGCTGTCGCTGACGGCAATGCACACGTCATCCGGGCCGAGGGTGCGCGCAGACATCTGTTGTGTCACCGAATCGTACGGAGCCTCGACCGGGCGCCCCGAGGTGAGCAGTCGTAGCGCCATCATCTGGGTCGACGGACCCGAGCCACCATTGGACACGAGGAGAACACGCCGGGCGGCAACGATGGCCTGGGTTGCAGCGTCAAACGCCTCGTAGTCCAGGGCGCCGAGTGCACCGTTCAGGTCGCGCGCGGCAGATTCGAACAGCGCGGGAACACGACCGCGGCTGCCGGCGGCGGGGTCGACCAGAAGGTCCCGATTGTGCTCGGCCACGCCCAGATCGCGGAGGAGCAGGAGTCTCAAGTGTTGAAAACCGCGAAACCCGAGATTCTTGCAGGCACGGATCACCGTGGCGGGAGACGTGCCGGTGCGCGCCGCGAGATCGGCGACCGACAGCATGGCAACCTGGGGTGCGTCGTCGGCACAAGCCTGTGCCACTCGTTGCTCGCTCGGCACCAACGACGGGATCAACGAGCGGATCATGCTTACGGTTCCGCCCGGCAACGGGTCGATCGTCAAAACTGTCATGCCGCACTGCTTACCATGCGCGGGTGACCAGTGGGCAAAGACTAGGCCAGACGCCTACCGCGGCGGCAACACGGTCAGCACCCGCAGCACGAAATCGTGGAACTCTGCCATGTATGCGCGCAGAAACTCCTCGGTTCCCTCATTCGTGACTCGGCCGTCCTCGGCGATCAGGCCGGGCGTCATGTGAATGTACGCCTCGGGCGCCGTCATCTGAGGGGCGTTGCTGAAGGCGAGCGTGCCCCGCAGGCTCTGCTGCGCGAGCGCCGTTCCGATCGCCCCCGACGAGGCCCCGATCACGCCGCACGGCTTGCCGGTGAGTGCATTCGAGCCCCACGGCCGGCTCGCCCAGTCCAGGGCGTTCTTCAACGCGCCCGGCACCGACCGGTTGTACTCGGGGGTGACGAACAGCAACGCGTCGACGCCGTTGAGTTGCCGCTTGAACTCCCGCGCGACGGGCGGATAGTCGGCGTCGAGGTCACGGTTGTAGAGCGGTAGATCTTTGATCACGATCTCGGTGAACTCGAGGTCGTCTGGTGCGAGTCGAATCAGCGCCTTGGACAGCGTGCGGTTGATCGAATGCACCGACAGACTGCCGACGAAATAGCCGACGCTGTAGGGCGGTTCGTGTTCGAAAATGGTGGGCATAGTTCACTCCTCAGGGGTGTGGCTCGGTGGTCGGGCCTGTCGAGACCCGGTGACCTGATCTCGACAAGCCCGATTACGCGACGTCTACGACGGAAAGCGCACCATCGCGGCGACACCGTTGCCGCCCGGAACGTCATCCTGTCTGACTGCGAACACCTTCGCGCCGCTCAGCAGTGCGCGCCGCACGATTTCGTCGATGACGCCGTAGTTGATGGCGTCATCTTCGTCATCGAAGGTGATCGCCCCCGTGGTTTCGTCGATCGAGCCACTGATCGAGTGGTCGATGTCGAACAGCAGAGTGTCAATTGCATTGCCGATCGCCGCGCGGGCGATGTCGGTCAGATCGGTGACCGCGCGACCATGCGCGGCGTTGGATCCGAATCGTTCCTTGATGTCGTCAAGCTCCGCCGCGTACAGGGCATCGAGAATCGGGCGTGCCGCTGCGGCGAGCTGCTCGTCGGAGCGCTCCTCCGGGTTTCCGGCGATCACGTCTTCGGTGAGCCGCGGATGCGAGGAGACCGACCGGTAGATGCTGACGAGTGGCTCGGCGCCGGCCAGAATCATCGGGCGGCTGGTGGTGACCACCTTCGGGCGGATTGCCTTGACGATCGCCTGCGAATACTCCCGCATCCGCACCTTGTGGCCTTCATCGCCCTGTACCCGACCGCCGCGATCGTTGGTTTCGGGGTTGCGCCCTCGAACGGATTCCAGACCGACCGCGTCGGCGACATCCTCGGGCAGATCTTCAATGTCGAGCCGGTTCGCCGGCTGGTTGGCAGAAATCTCGATCAACCGCACCGAGTTCTGGGCGAGGGCCAGCACGAGGGCGGCCTGGGGGAAGGTCACTGCGCGCAGCAGCGGCTTGATGTAGAAGCGGTCAGACACTTCGACCGCAGACACGAGAACGCTCGGCAGCCGGTAGGTGGTGCGGCTGGTCGCTGTGACGAAGACGGCGAGACTCGTCGACTGGTAGCGCCAGAAATCGCGGTCGCCGATGAGCTCTTCGACCGACTCGGTGATTGCCGAGACGAGGGCGGCGGGGGTGTCGGCGGGGACGAGCTGGTCGACGGCGGTGCGCAGCAGATTCTTCAGCTGAATCTTGGCCTGATCGGCTTCGGTCGGCAGTGTGCCGGCCGGGACATAGATCGAAACGCACCCTGGTTCCCGGGTGGTTGCGAGAGCTTCCACATCGAGTCGGTTCGGGATATCAGTGTGCAGCATATGGATCTCCTTTGACGCAATGAGAGCCAGCGGCGAGGCTTTCCGCTGGGTCTACCTCGTCACGAACTCGACCGTGGCGCCAGTCTACGTTCGCGACGGGTGGCTGAACAGAGCCGGTTTACTCGGCGAGCAGTCCGCGGATGTCGTCGGCCGACAACGCGTCGCTGAACGCGGCGTCATCATCCATCACCGCGGTGAAAAGCTTGGCCTTCTTCTGTTTGAGCTTCATCACTTTCTCTTCGATGGTGCCGGTGGCGACCATGCGGTAGACCATCACGTTCTTGGTCTGACCGATGCGGTGCGTGCGGTCGACGGCCTGCGCCTCGCTCGCCGGATTCCACCAGGGGTCGAGCAGAAAGACGTAGTCGGCCTCGGTGAGATTGAGGCCGAAGCCGCCGGCCTTGAGGCTGATCAGAAACACCGGAGCCGCGCCGGTCTTGAACCGGTCGATCACTTCGGAGCGGCGCAGAGTCGACCCGTCGAGGTAGCAGTACGGGGTGCCCTGCGCATCGAGACGAGCGGCGGCCTTCTTCAGAAATGAGGTGAACTGACTGAAAATGAGGGCCCGGTGGCCCTCGGCGACGACATCCTCCAGCTGCTCGAACAGGGCGTCGAGCTTGCTGCTCGGCACCGCGGCATACGCCGGGTCGACCAGGGACGCGTCGAGACTGAGCAGCCGTAGCAGGGTCAACGACCGGAACACGATGAACCGGTTGGCGTCCAGGTCTTCAATCAGCCCGAGCAGCTTCTGCCGTTCCCGCTGCAGGAACGTGTCGTAGAGCCTGCGGTGCTCGGGGTTCAGATCGATCTGCAGGGTCTGCTCCTGCTTGGCCGGCAGGTCGCTCGCGACGAGCTCTTTGGTGCGACGCATCAGAAAAGGGCGGATGCGTCGGCGCAGTCGGGCAAGTCGCACCGGGTTGGTGGCCAGCTCAATTTGGCGCACATAGTCTTCGGTGAATTTGCGTGCCGAGGGGAAGAGCCCGGGGGCGACGATTGCGAAGAGCGCGTGGAGTTCGAGCAGGTTGTTTTCCATCGGCGTGCCGGTGATCGCCAGTTTGAACGGGGTGTCGAGATCACGTGCGGCGAGATGCGCCTGGCTGGCGTGATTCTTCACGAACTGCGCCTCGTCGAGGATCAGACCAGCCCACGACTGTGCCTGGTAGGCCTCGGCGTCGAGACGGAACAGCGTATACGACGTGATGATCACGTCGGCCCCGGCCGCGACATCCGCGAGGCTCTCGGCGCGCGTGCCCTCGGTGGTGCTGATCGTGCGCACGACGAGGCCGGGCGTGAAGCGTGCGGCCTCCGACGCCCAGTTCGAGACAACGGAGGTGGGGGCGACGACGAGGAAGGGGTCCTTCGTTGGTCGAGCTTGTCGAGACCTCGTGACCTGGTCCGCATCCGCGCCCCGCGCATCCGCCGCCGCGCCCCGCGCATGCTCCATCAGCGCCAGTGCCTGCAGCGTCTTGCCGAGCCCCATGTCGTCGGCGAGCACCCCGCCGAGCTGGTGCTGCCAGAGAAAGGCGAGCCAGTTGAATCCCTCGGCCTGATACGGGCGCAGTGTCGCGTGCACGCCGGTCGGCAGCGGGGTCACCGGCACCTCCGTGAGATCGCGGAGGCCCGACACGGCCGCGCGCCACGTGACCGCTTCCTCGGTCTCGTCGGCGAGATCCTCGAAATCGGCCCAGAGCCCGGCCTGGTAGCGGCTGATCCGCAGTTCGGTTTCCCATTCCTGCAACGACTTGGCTTCTTCGATCAGCTCGCGCAGCTGCTCGAACTGCGGCTGCAGCAACGACAGGTACGAGTTGTCGACGAGCAGCAGTTTCTTCTGCCCCTTCGCCAGCGCCTTGTACAGCGGGCCGAACGGAATGTTCCTTCCGTTGACGCTGACCAGCACTCCGAGGTCGAACCAGTCGCGCTGGTCGGTCTCGATAGTTGTGAAGGTGAGTTGGGGAGGCTCGGTCAGCTCGAGGTACTGGGGCTGAGTGCCGACAATGTCGACGCGCACCCCGGCCAGCCGGGCCAGAACCGGCAGGGCTCGCTCGGTGAACTCGGCGGCGTCGATGCCGGAGAGGCTCTGGCGCGGTGCGAAATCGTCAGGGCTTCGCGGCTGGTGAAACAGCACCGCCGCAACCGGGGTGAGCGCCGCCACGGTTCGTGCGAGGATCACGTTTTCGGTGTCGAGGTCACGGCTCGTGACCGGATCTGACTCGACAGCGGCCGACTCAGCCGAATCTGTCGACTGCTGGCCGACCGGAACCCGCGTCGCCAACGATCCGCGGCGGTACTCCCAGGCCCAGTCGAGTTGCAGGATGTGCCGCGGGCGGTAGCTGGCCGTGAGCACCAGAACCGGCGGGAGGGCGGCCGGAAACTCGACGGACGCATCCGAACTCGTGATGGTCACGAATCGGCTGAGCTCGGGAAAATCGTCGTGCATGAACTCGGCGACGTCATCCGCTGGAACCTGTACCGTGGCCTCTCGCCCGAGCAGGCCGCGTTGCGCTTCGGTGAGGGCCGGCCCGGTCGGGGCAAGGGCGAAGACCGTGGGGGAGGCGGGAGCGTATCCGTAGAGGCCGTGGTCGCCGATCGGTGCGGTGAACTCCGGCGGGTAGGCGCGGCCGTCGATGCGCACGATCGTGCTGACGGTCACTCCAGTCGCCGGCGGCGTAGTGCCCGGCCGAGCGGTGCCAGGGGGAGTCGTCGCAATCGCGTCGAGGCTGACCTCCGCCTCGCTCCCGATTCGCACTTCGACATCTTTCGATGTGCCGACGAGGACAATGTCGAGGCGTCGCGCTTGGGCGAACAGATTCCAGAGCAGCGGGCTGGTGAACTCGTCGAGGTAGAGCCAGTCCGTTTCCTGGCCGTAATACAGAGCCCGCACCGCGCGGTGCAGCGCGGCGAACTGACTGAACCACTCGTGATGCGCCGCCAGCAGATTGAGCCGGTTGCCCTGGTGCGACAGATTGGTCCAGCTCAGCGAGCCCTTGACCCACTTGCCGGAGGCGCCCCGCATCACCGGACGCACGCCGAGCCGGTAGCTCGACGAACCGGCGACCGGCTCGGTCACGGTGCGTGCCGACGGTCCGCTCCAGCGTTCCAGCGTGCGCGGCAACTGCTCGCGCAGCTCGAACTGCAGGGCCATCGGCACCGGCGGGGAGTCGCCGCTCGCGCTCGCCGTGGAGCTTGCTCGGGTGTAGCCGAACGGGGCGGATGGCGCGCTCGGGTTGGTAAGCGCGCCGATGGCACGCTTCCACGCGCGATCGCCCCCGGAATCCGTGGGGGTCGCGGGGGTCGGCATCCGTCAATGCTCTCACCCTCCACTGACGTAAAACTCACTCCGTCGTCGCCGAACTGTGACTCAACGCGCGTCTCCGGGCCGAGACGCGCAATAACTCACAGTTCGGCGCCAGTGAAAGCGCGAGGGACGCGCGAGGAAAGTCGGTTTGGCACTCGCATTCGTACCGGCCGAACTGTCACCATGAAGCATGACCTTTATCGCCGCTGATACCCGTTACGACTCGATGCCCTACCGACGCAGTGGTCGGAGCGGGCTGAAACTTCCCGCCATCTCGCTCGGGCTCTGGCAGAACTTCGGCGACGACAAGCCCCTCGACACCCAGCGCGCGATTCTGCGCCGCGCGTTCGACCTCGGTGTCACCCACTTCGACCTGGCCAACAACTACGGCCCGCCCTTCGGCAGCGCCGAGACCAACTTCGGTCAGATCCTGCGTGAGGACTTCTCCGCCCACCGCGACGAACTCATCATCTCCACCAAGGCCGGTTACGACATGTGGCCCGGCCCATACGGGGAATTCGGATCCCGCAAGTACGTGTTGGCCAGCCTCGACCAGTCCCTCGAACGGATGGGCCTCGACTACGTCGACATCTTCTACTCCCACCGCGCCGACCCCGACACCCCGCTCGAAGAGACCATGGGCGCCCTGCACACCGCCGTCACCAGCGGGCGTGCGCTCTATGCCGGCATTTCCTCGTACTCGCCGGAACTCACCATCCGGGCCGCCCGCATCCTGGCCGACCTCGGCACCCCGCTGCTGATCCACCAGCCCTCCTACTCGATGTTCAACCGCTGGGTCGAAGAGGGCCTCCTCGACACCCTCACCGAACTCGGCGTCGGGTGCATCCCGTTCTCGCCGCTCGCGCAGGGTCTGCTCACCGACCGCTACCTGCAGGGTGTGCCTGGTGACTCCCGCGTCGCCCAGGAGGGATCGGCGTGGAGAGGGATGCTCACCGACCAGACGTTGGCCAGCATCCGTGCCCTGACTGAGATCGCGGATGCCCGCGGCCAGTCGCTCGCGCAGCTCGCCCTGGCCTGGGTGTTGCGCAACGATGTCGTGACCTCCGCCCTCGTCGGTGCGTCGTCGGTCGCTCAGTTGGAGACCAACCTGGGCGCGCTGAATAACCTTTCCTTCACCGCAGAGGAGCTGGCAGCGATCGACGAGCACGCCGTCGACCAGGGCATCAACCTCTGGGCGGCGTCGAGCGCGGTGAAGTAGCGCCTGCCCATCCCGTTCAACCCCGTTCGACGGAGATTCTCACGAATTGGCCTCGTTTCGACCGTCTGGTCGCCTGAATCGACGAAATCTCCGTCGAACGGTACGGGCCAGGCGAGGGCGCGGCGTCCATCCGGATGCGCGGATGCTCGCGGCGGAGTGACCGATGCTCGCGGACGACCGACGGAGCCGGCGACCAGTGAGTTCTCGCGCGTGCGCTCAAATCGTCGCCACCACCAGGTCGAACGCGACAAGTTGTGCGCACGCGCGTGATAAGGATGGAGAGCCACTCACCCAGACCTCGCGMGTGCGCTCGAATCGTCGCCACCACCTGGTCGGACGCGACAAGTTGGGCGCACGCGCACCCAACTTGGCGTTCCGCCTCCACGGAAGCGGCACATTAGCGGCCCAACGGTGACCCATCGGCGACCCGACAGTGGCCCAACAGTGAATCAAAATCATTGAAATTCTTGCAACATAGTGTTACGGTCGAGCCTAAATCTAACAAACGTTAATAGTCCGGATGGCGAGAGATCGCCCCGGGCAACGAATGTTGATTGAACAGATATTGATTCAGCGTCGACAATAACTACCAAGAATTTAGGCCACACATATGGGGAAGAACGTTCCTTTCAACAACCTTGCCGAAGCCGAGATGCTGGCCAAGAAGCGTCTCCCGCGTGCGGTCTGGCTGGCGATCAAGGCCGGCAACGAGCAGGGCTGGACGCTCGACGAGAACATTCGCGCGTACAACGACCTCGGTTTCTCGCCGACCATCTTCGACCGGCCCGTACGTCAGGACACCCGCACCAGCATCCTCGGCGTGGATATCGATTTTCCGGTCATCGTCTCTCCGGTCGGCGCGCAAGCCATCCACCCCGGCGGCGAGGTTGCCGCCGCTCGGGCCGCGGCCCGCATGGGCACCGCAATCGGACTGAGCTCCTACGCGTCGAACTCGATCAGCGAGGTGACCGCCGCCAACGACAAATCGTTCTTCCAGCTCTACTGGGTCGGCACCCGCGACCGCATCGAAGCCCGCGTCGAAGAGGCCCGGCGCTCAGGCGCGAAGGCGCTCATCGTCACCCTCGACTGGTCGTTCACCCCGCGCCGCGACTGGGGAGTTCCGCCGGCCCCGCCGATGAAGCTCGACATCCCGACGATGGCCAGCCTCGCCCCGGCGGCGTTGTCGCGGCCCGCCTGGCTCGCGCGCTACCTGGTGAAGGGGCGCATCCCTGAACTCAAGGTTCCGAACCTCTTCATCACCAAGGACCAGGTTCCGACGTTCGGCGAGGCATGGGCCGAGTTCGTCGACACCCCCACCCCCACCTGGGACGACGTCAAGTGGCTGCGCGAGCTGTGGGGCGGCCCCTTCATGGTCAAGGGCATCTCGAGCATCAAGGATGCGAAGCGCGCCGTCGACCTCGGTGCCGATGCCATCTCCGTCTCCAACCACGGCGGCAACAACATCGACGGAACCCCCGCCCCGATCCGCTTCCTGCCCTCGATCGTCGACGCCGTCGGCAGCGACATCGACGTCATGGTCGACGGCGGAATTCGCCGCGGCTCCGACGTCGTCAAGGCGATCGCACTCGGCGCCAAGGCCGTCTTCATCGGACGGGCCTACCTCTACGGGCTCGCCGTCTCGGGCGAAGACGGCGTCTACAAGGTGCTCGAGATTCTGAAGAACGGCATCGAAGAGACGATGTTCGGAATCGGCAAGAGCTCACTCGACGAACTCTCCATCGACGACCTGCTCATCTTGAACCGGGACTTCTTGGTCAAACCGGCCTGCTGACGCGCAGGTCGCCACTTCGCAGAACCACTTCGCAGAACCACCTCGCAGCACCACCAACCGGCCGGGATATCCCGGTCGGGTCGGTCGGTCGCACCCAGCGGCCGGCAGCCACGCACTGCCCGCACGTCAACACCCTGCTTGAAACGTCACGGGACTTGCCTCGTGATCCCACCCACCAGAACTCGATCCGCGACGATCCCGGCACCCCCGGTCGCCGTCGATCGCTCTGCAGACCAGGAGTTACTCAGATGCGCAGAATCATCGTCGTCGGGGCGGGCACCGCCGGGTGCATCGTCGCCGCGCGCCTCTCCGAAGATCCGGATGCCAGCGTGCTGCTTCTCGAATCGGGTCCCGACCGCCGCGCAGACGCCCCGGCCGGCCTGAGCTCGCTCAACTGGATCGACGCACTCGGCGAACGGTCGGCCTTCTACCCCGATCTGTTCGCCGCGAAGCTCGAGGGCAGCGAGCCGAAGCTCTATCAGCGCGGCACGGGCGTCGGCGGGTCGGGAGCGGTCAACGCGATGCTCGCCTTGCCCGGGCTGCCGACCGACTACGACCGGTGGGCGGATGTCTACGGTCTCCACACCTGGTCGTGGCGCGAGGTCGCTCCCTGGTTTGAACAGCTGAAGGCCGACCTCGTCGTCTCGACTGACGACGAACTCACACCGGTCGACCGGGCGCTGCTCGACGCGGCCGACGCCCTCGGGCTGCCGAGTGAGGTCGACACCTACACGCCCGACGACGGCAGTGGCCGACTCTGGCGGAACGCCAACGCCGAGGGCCGCTTCTCGAGCCTCGAGCGTTACCTCGACCCGGCGCGGGGCCGGTCGAATCTCACGATCCAGGCCGGGAGCCAGGTTGAGCGGATGCTCATCACCGACGACACCGGCGAGACGCCCACCGTTACCGGCGTGCGTCTCGCCGACGGAACCGAACTCACCGCCGACGAGGTCATCCTCTGTGCCGGCACCTTCGAAACCCCGGCGATCCTGCTGCGCTCGGGCCTCACCCGCCCCGGCATCGGCGCCAATTTGCAGGATCACCCGGCTGCCAGCGTCTACTTCACCCTCAAGCCCGAGTACCGGGAGACCTCCACCGGGCCATGCATCGGGGCCGTCATGCGGCTCTCCTCGACCGCCGGAACCGGCGACATCCACCTGCTTCCCCTACACGGCACCCTGCTGAACGGCGCCCAACCCGACCACGGCCTGATCATGGCCGCCGTGATGAAGGTGACCTCGGTCGGCAGCCTGGCGCTGAACCCCGAGAACCCGCTCGCCCCGCCGACCGTACGCGAACGGATGCTGTCGACCCCCGACGACCGTGCCGCCATGCACGACGCCATCACGGCGCTCGAAAAGGTCATCGAAGCGCCGAGCTTTCAGCAGATCGTCGAGCAGGCGTTCATCGACGAGTTCGGAACCAGCGTGTCCGCGCTGCAAGACGAGACGGTCTTCGACGCCTGGCTGGCGAACTACGTTGGCGACTATTTTCACGCCTGCGGCACCGCCCGGATGGGCACGAAAAACGACCCGAACGCCGTCGTCGACGAGGAGGGGCGCATCCACGGGCTGAACCAGGTGCGCATCATCGATGCCTCGATCATGCCCGAGGTGCCGAGCGCCAACACCCACCTGCCCACCGCGATGATCGCCGAACGCATCACTGCCGGGATGCTCGCCGCGCAAGCCGCGCTGCACATCGCGGAACAACAGTCCACCCCGATCTACTCCGCGCTTCGCGCCGGCTAGATCCCACCAACAGACACACCCCACCCGAGAGAAAGGACAACGACAGTTGTCAACAGACACACGCACTCTGAACTCCGCCTCCGACACCTGGGAGCGCGCCCGCCGCGTCGTTCCGCGCGGGGTCTCGTCGGGGCACAGGGTCGGCTGGGAGCAGGTTTTCGTCAAGGCCTCCGGCGCCAACATCTGGGATGACCAGGGCAACCAGTACATCGACTACATCAACTCCTGGGGCCCGATCGTGCTCGGTCACTGCGACCGCCGGGTCAACGAGGCGGTCTTCGCCGCGGCGAACACCTGCGACCTCACCGGCGTCGGCCCGCAGTTCGGTGAGGTCGCCCTCGCCGAGAAGATCTGCGAGGTCATGCCGTCGGCCGACAAGGTCGCCTTCTGCACCTCCGGCACGGATGCGACGATGCACGCCGTGCACATCGCCCGGGCTGCCACCGGCCGCATGAAGATCCTCAAGTTCCACGGCTCGTACCACGGCTGGAATGACCAGGTCGCGGTCGGCAGCTCCCGCGCCGACCTCACGCCCGGCTCCCCGCTGAACACCCCGAACGGTGCCGGCCTTCACCCCGCATCCGTCGCCGACGTCGTGGTCGTCGAATGGAACGACTTCGAGGGGGTGCGCGCCGCTTTCGACGAATACGGTGACGATCTCGCCGCCGCCTTCACCGAGGGCTACGTGCACAGCTTCGGCTGCGTTCCGGCCGCTCCCGGTTTTCTCGAGCAGCTGCGTGAACTCTGCACGAAGAACGGCACGGCGCTCGTGTTCGACGAAGTGAAGACCGGGTTCCGCTCGGCCATCGGCGGTTTCCAGTCGATTTGCGGCGTCACCCCCGACCTCACCGCGTTCGGCAAAGCCGTCGCCAACGGCTACTCGCTGGCCGGACTGGCCGGCTCGAACGAGTGGATGGGCCACCTCGGGGCGTACTCCAAAAAGGAGGCGACCATCGACGGCACCTACAACGCCAACCCCTACGCGATGGCCGCCGCGAGCAAGACCCTCGAACTCATGGAGACCGAGAACGTCATCCCGCGTCTCTACGAACTGGGGGAGCGCCTGCGTACCGGCATCGCCGCCGCCATCACCGAGGTGGGCATCGACGCCTGCGTGTCAGGCCTCGGCTCCGAATGGACCGTGTACTTCCGCAAGGAGCTGCCGACGAACTTTCGCCAGGCGATGGAATCGGATGCGACCCGCTACGCCACCTATCACGCCTCGTTGCTCTCGCAGGGAATCCTCGAACCCGCCTTCCCGACCGGTGACCGCCGCCTGAACGCGTCGACAACCTTCGAAGACATCGATCGCACGATCGAAGCGAACCGCGTCGCCCTCCGGGCGGCCGCTGAATAGTTCTACCCGTTCCACCTGCTCCACCTGCACCATCCCTGCACCAATTGACTGACAGAGATAGGAAGAGACAATGAGCACAGCAATGAAGCGTGTGACACGGTCACGCATCCTCGTGACCGCCGGCATCGCAGCCGCCCTCGCGTTGAGCGGATGTTCGGCCACGGCCGGCGGTGACAGCGGCGGCGGCGATGGCGGCGGCAGCGACGAGATTCTGATCGGCTTCGCCCTCTCGCAGAGTGGCAACATGGCGCCGTTCGATGTGGAGCCCGGCAACGCGGCACTCCTGAAGATCGACGAGATCAACAAGGCCGGCGGCATCAACGGCAAGAAGATCAAGGCCATCGTCAAGGACGTGCGCAGCGACCAGGCCACCGTCGGCACCGTCGCCACCGAACTCATCGACCAGGGCATCAACCTGCTCGTCACCCCGTGCGACTTCGACCTCAGCGCACAGGGCGCCATCAACGCGCAGACCGCCGGCATCCCCGCCGTCTCCATCTGTGCCGGTGACCCGAAGATGGCCGACGCCACCACTCTCGGAGACTTTGTCTTCACCGCCAACGCCGGCAGCGACGTCGAAGGCGCCACGGGCGCATCCTGGGCGTCGTCGAAGGGCTGGAAGTCGGCCTACCTGCTGCAGGACGAGAGCATCGAGTACACGAAGTCGGCCGGGCGCTACTTCGAAGCCGAGTTCAAGGAGTTGGGCGGCACCATCGCCGGCAACGACAGCTTTCCCGGCGGTGACAACGTCGACGTCAGCAGCCAGATCTCGCGTCTGAAGGCGCTGCCGACGGCACCCGACTTCATCTACGTCGCCAGCTGGAACCCGGGTGGGGCCACGGCCATCCGCCAGATCCGTGAGGCCGGAATCGAAAGCCCGATCGTCGGCCCGGCCGCCCTCGACGGACAGCTGCTGCTCGACATCGTCGGAAACGCCGACGAGATCTATTACACGCCGTTCGCCTGCTACGTCTACTGCAGCGGCCAGGACTCCGCGACCCTCGACGAGTTCGTCACGAACTACACCGCGAAGTACGACGCCCCGCCGTCGACCAGCTACGCGCTGCTCGGATACAACATGATGATCGCCCTGGCCAACGGCATCGAGAAGGCTCCATCACTCGATGGCGCGGCTCTGCGGGACTCCCTACAAGACGCCGGACCGGTCGAAACGCCCATCGGTTCGATGACGTACTTCTCGCCGACCTGCCACAAGATCATCGACATGCCGCTCAGCGTGGTCAAGGTCAGCGGCGGCGCCGTCACCTACGTCGAGCAGCACACGCTGAAGAGCATCCCGAACCTCGACGACGGCAACGCCTGCGCCGCGTCGTAGCGAGGTGACCGCGCCCGCATCCGCTGACCCCCCCCCGCCAGCGGATGCGGGCGCTCGCTTGTGATCGCCCCTACTTCGGCAGGGTGAGAATTTCGGCTCCGTCGTCGGTGATGGCGATCGTGTGCTCGCTGTGAGCTGTCCGGCAGCCCGTCGCGCTGCGGAGCGTCCAGCCGTCGGCGTCGGTGACGAGTTCGGCGGTGTCCGTCATGACCCACGGTTCCAGCGCGAGCAGCAGCCCAGGGCGCAGTGTGTATCCACGACCGGGTCGCCCGGTGTTTGAGACGTGCGGGTCCTGGTGCATGGTTGATCCGATGCCATGGCCCCCGAACTCCACGTTGATCGGATACCCCGCCTCGCTGAGTACCGAGCCGATCGCGAAGGAAATGTCGCCGATGCGAGCTCCGGGCCCGGCGGCCGCAATGCCGGCGCTCAACGCACGTTCGGTTGCGATGATCAGTGCGACGCTCTCCGGCGGCCGAGAGTCGCCCACGATGAAGCTGATGGCAGAATCTGCGGCGATTCCACCGGTCGAGACGGCGAGGTCGAGTGTGAGGAGGTCGCCGTCGGCAAGCGCGTAGTCGTTCGGCAATCCGTGGAGCACGGCGTCGTTGACGGCGGTGCAGATGTAGTGGCCGAACGGTCCGCGTCCGAACGATGGCGCGTAGTCGACGTAGCAGGACAGCGCTCCGGCTTCGGCGATCATGGCCTGGGCCCACGCGTCGATGTCCAGGAGGTTCGTGCCGACCGTACTGCGGCGCCTCAGAGTCTGCAGGATGTGAGCGACGAGGGCGCCGGTCTCTCGTGCTCGGTCCAGTTCGGTCGGGGTCAGGATCTCGATCATGCGGCGCCTTTCTGAGTGATCCAATAACTATACCGGCCATATTATCCCGGTACTAGTATTGGAGTCATGGTCAGGTTGCCGCTTACACCCGCAGAGGTCGAGCGCGGGCAGCGCCTCGGGGCGCTGCTGCGTCGCGCCAGGGGAGAGCGCTCGATGCTCGAGACCGCGCTTGCCGCGCGTGTCTCACCGGAGACCCTCCGCAAAATCGAGACGGGCCGCGTAGCGACTCCGGCCTTCCCGACCATCGCGGCGATCGCTGATGTCCTCGGACTCTCTCTCGACGCCGTGTGGGACGAGATCAATCAATCCGAACGCGGTCGTGAACCGGGTGGCACCGGCTACGACGCCGGTGAGTGGTTGGCCTCGTAAGGGCCTAGCGGTCGGCGAGTTTGTAGATGCGCCGCGCGTTGCCGCGGCCGATCATGTCGGCCACGCGCACAGCATCCGCCAGCGACCACTCGTCGTCGGCCACCCACTTCGACAGGATGCGCGCCATGCCCCGGCGCCAGAGCGCGGCACCGATGTGGTGCAACTCCGGCAGCCCCCAGGCGTCGGTCGAGAACAAGATCTTCGCGAACGGGGCCAGCTCGAGACTCTCGGCGATGATCTGCTCCGACTGGGCCCCGGCGTAGTTGATGGCCAGGCCCACGTCGAAGTAGACGCGGGGGAACACCTGCGCGAGGTAGCCGGCCTCGCGGTGATACGGGTAGCAGTGCAGCAGGATGATGTCGGAGGCGTCGGCGGGAAGCAGCCGCAGCCAGGGCGTCAACAGCAACGGGTTGCACCGATCCAGGTCCAGGCTCGGGTCGCCGTATCCGGCGTGGATCTGCACGGGCAGCCCGGTGCGCGCGCCCTTCCAGAGCAGGGCGCGCAGCAGCACCGGATCGCTGACCCGGCGGTGAGTCTGGGGGGTCGAGAGCCAGGCCTCGGCGGCCGCTAAGAAATCGGCGCTCGTCGGTTCTCTGGGGTCGAAGTCGAAACCGAAGCGATAGGCGATGATGCTCTTGAATCCGACGGCCGTCTGCGTTGCCTTCTGCAGCGCGGCATCGAACTCTCGCTCGAGCTCGGCCGCGGGAACGCCGGCGGACGCGAGCCGCTCGAGCAGTGTCTCCAATCGCACGATCTCGAAGACCTGCTGGCCGGAGAGGGTGGCGAACTCGTCCAGATCGAAGAGGAGCGGGCCGGTTGTTCCGGTCGGCACATACCCGGTGTCGATCAGGGAGGTGGCGATCCCCGACGACCCGGCCAACGCCCGGGTGGCCTCTTCGGTGCTCACGGCGCTGCGTGCCGCCCAGTATGCGTCGGCGTCGGCATGCCGGTCCAGGCCGAGGTGCGGGGCGCAGTACCGGCGGATCGCGAAGCCGACCTGAGAGTCGAACTGGGTCATCCAGCTCGGGATGGGGGCGGAGGCCTCCGTCATGTTGAGCTCGAATTCCGCGCGCGTCAGCCGCGGAATCAGGGTGCTGTGCACGTGATGGTCCACAAGTTCCAAGGCGTCGAGATAGTCGCGAATCTCTGGATTGATGGTCACGATGCGGCTCCCCGTCTGATGCTGCCACTGCCGCATCGAAGCCGATGCAACACTGCAACTGAGTTGGTAACGAAAATTACATTCCGAATGGTTGACGCTTGAATCCTAATGATAGTAACATCGCGATCTACGGATATTCTCTCCGGTTGCGATTGGCAGAAGGCGTGCCAAACCTATCGATGTTGTCCGCCCATTCAGAAGTACCCAACGACGTGATACGAGAAATGGAGTCGAACAATCATGGAATGTGGCCCTCACCGCACAGCCGCCCGTCCAGTGTTCGCTGCGAACGATCTGCCGGCCTCCGCACTGCGGGCCCCAGCACTTCTGGCCCCTGTACTTCTGGCCTCGGCGCCGGCGTCGGCCGGGTGCTGAGATGACTGCAACACTCGCCGCGCCCCGGGTCGCGCGTCGCACCGACACCCTGACCCTCGAGGCGGGAGCAGTGCACTTCGCCGGCGTCAAGGCCGTCGACGGAGTCTCGCTCTCGATCGCGAGCGGCGAAGTCGTCGGGCTGATCGGCCCAAACGGTTCCGGCAAGACCACCACACTCAACCTGATCAGCGGAATGCTGAAGCCCACGTCCGGCACGATCACCCTCAACGGCAAGGATGTCTCGGCGGTGCCCATGCGCAAGCGGGCCCGGCTGGGCATCGTGCGCACCTTCCAGAGCGTGCGGGTGTTCGGCCGGTTGACGGTGTCGGAGAATATCGAGGCCGCGGCTCTCGGCGGGGGACTGAGCCGCAGGAACGCGCGCGCGCTGACCGCCGAGATCCTGGCCGAGCTGCAGCTGGAGCCGGTCGCGGACACCCGCACCGACGCCTCGCCGGCCGGACTCATCCGCCGCATCGGCATCGCCCGGGCGCTCGCCTCCCAGCCGAAGTTTCTGCTGCTCGACGAACCGGCGGCCGGCCAGAACGAATCGGAGGCCGTCGAACTGATCGAGGCCATCCGTCACATTTCCCAGCAGCGCGGCTGCGGGGTACTGCTCGTCGAACACGACATGTCAGTCGTGATGGGCACCTGCGACAGATTGCACGTGCTCGACAGCGGCAAGACCGTCATCGAAGGCCTGCCGCACGACATCCGGAGCAACCCGCAGGTTGTCGAGATCTACTTCGGAAAGCGACACTGACATGCTTCTAGAAATCAACGACCTGTACGTGCGCTACGGCAAGTCGGTCATGGCGCTGCAGGGTTCGTCGCTGCACGTGGCCGAAGGGGAGCTCGTCTCCTTGATCGGCCAGAACGGTGCCGGCAAGTCAACCCTGCTCAAGGCGATCATCGGCCTCGCGCCGATCCATTCCGGAACGGTCACCTATCAGGGGCAGTCGGTGGCCGAGAAGAAGTTCTCGATCATCAAGAACAAGATCGCCTACGTTCCGGAGGAGCGCGGCATTTTCGCCAGCCTGACCGTGGGCGAGAACATGAAGATCGGCGCCGTGTCCCGCACAGACAAGGCCGGTATCGAAGCCGATATCGAGCGTGAGCTGCTGCGCTTTCCCATTCTGAAGAAGTACTGGAGTCGCGGGGCCAGCCTGCTCTCCGGCGGTGAGCAGCAACAGCTCGCCATCGCCCGGGCCCTGCTGCTCCGCCCCAAGCTGCTGCTGCTTGACGAGCCGACTCTCGGCCTTGCGCCGATCATCGTCGACCTGATCTTTGACGTGATCGAGCAGCTGCGCGCCGAGGGCGTCACCATTCTGCTCGTCGAACAGAACGCGGTGCGCTCGCTCGAGGTGTCCGATCGTTCCTATGTGATGCAGGCGCCCGGCAAGGTTCTCGGCAGCGGCACCGCCGCCGAGCTCGCCGACAACGCCGCGGTCTGCGAGTACCTCGGCTTCTCACCCGTCGCCGTGATCGGCGACCCCCTGGCTGGAGACGTGCTGTGATTCTGCAAACCCTCGTCGACATGGTCGGGCTCGGCGCCACCTACGCCCTGCTCACCATCGGCATCGCCCTGTTGTTCGGCATCCTCGGTCTGATGAACTTCGCCTACGGCGAGATCATCATGATCGGTGCGTTCTCGATGCTGCTGTTCAAAGATCTCCCGTGGATCGTCGGCGTGATCGGCGCGGTCATCTTCGCGGTGGTCGTCTCGGTGCTCACCGAACGCCTCGCCTTCCGGCCGCTGCGGAACGCCGACCCGGTCACCCTGATGATCGCCTCGTTCGCCGTGAGTCTCGCCCTGCAAAGCGTGGTGCGGATGACCGTTCTCCCGCGCACGCAGGGGGTGCCGCCGCAGCCATTCCTCACCCAGTCGTTCAGCCTCTTCGGCACGCGCATCACCATGCTCCAGATCGTCACGATCGTGCTCTGCGGCGTCATGCTGATCGGCCTCGCGCTGCTCATGAAGAAGACGCCGCTCGGTATCCAGCTGCGGGCCGCGGCCGAAAACTTCACCATCGCCAAGACGCTCGGCGTCAAAGGCAGCTTCGTGATCATGAGCGCCTTCGCCATCACTGGTGTGCTGGCCGCCATCTCCGGCGTGATCCTCGTCGCCCGGCAGGGCGCCGTATCGGCGGAGATGGGATTGAGCCCGCTGCTGATCGGCGTCGTCGGCGCGGTCGTCGGCGGAATGAGCAACCTCAAGGGCGCCGCGCTCGGCGGATTCCTGCTCGGCATGGGCACCGCCGCGCTGGAAGCGATGCTGCCCACCGACTTGATCGCGTTCCGTGACGCGTTCCTCTACGCCGCAGTGATCGGCATCCTGGTCATCCGTCCGCAGGGTCTCCTGTCTGGAACGAAGGTACGCACCTCATGACAACCTCATCGTCATTCCGTCGGGCGTTCGAAACCCCGATTCTGCTGATTCTGATCGCCGTACTGGTTGCGACCATCGGGCTGTTCGCCGACGCCACGATCTCCCGGGTCGCCGTGCAAGCATTGATCGCTGTGGTCTTTGTGACCGGGCTCTCGCTCTTCTCCGGCAACTCCGGGGTGATGTCGTTCGGGCACGTCGCGTTCATGGCGATCGGGGCCTACGTCACCGCGTACCTGACGATTCCGGTCGGGCTGAAGAAATCGATGTTCTCCGAACTGCCCGAGAGTCTCGGGTTCTTGGCCACCGTGCACGCCAGCTTTCCCGTCGCCATCCTGGTTAGCGGCCTGGCCGCCATGCTGCTCGCCCTGATCGTTTCACCGGCGGTCGCCCGGCTCGGCGGGCTGCAGGCCGGCATCGCCACCCTCGCGCTGCTCGTGATGGTCTTCACGGTGCTAAACAGCTGGACCGACGTGACCCGGGGCTCGTCGAGCATGATCGGGCTGCCGAAGTCCACGACGGTCTGGTGGGCGCTCGGCGTCGCCATCGTGGCCATCATCATCGCCTGGGCCTACAAGAAATCCCGCAGCGGGCTGCAGCTCCAGGCCTCCCGGGAGGATTACCTGGCCGCCACGGCCGCCGGCATCGCCGTCGGACGCCACCGGGCGATCGCCTGGGTGCTCAGCGCCCTCGCCGCCGGCATGGCCGGTGCCCTCTACGCCGGGTACATGACCACCTTCAACTCGAAGACGTTCTTTCTCACCCTGACCTTCTCGTTCATCATGATGGTCGTCTTGGGCGGCTACCTCTCGCTCTCGGGTGCCGTACTCGGCGCAATTGGGGTAACCGTGTTGCAAGAAGTTCTGCGAAGGTTTCAGGATGGGGCGTTTACTGCGGGGAACTCACTACCGGCCGGCGTTGCCGACCTGCTCCTCGCGGCGGTCCTGCTCCTGGTGCTGGTGAAAGCGCCTCTCGGCCTGATGGGCACGAGAGAACTTCGCCTCGCCATTCGTCCCGTGGAAGGTACTCGGTCATGACTGGAACAACGACGCTCGCAGAACAGCTGAAAATGGCGCACGACTCGATGAGTCCGGCGGAGAAACGCGTCTCCCGCGTTCTCATCGCCGACTACCCGGTCGCCGGGTTGGAGCCGGTGCACCGGCTCGCCGAACGCGCCAACGTCAGCGCCCCGACCGTGCTGCGGCTGATCTCGAAGCTCGGCATCGGGTCGTACCCGCAGATGCAGAAGCTGCTGCGCGGGGAGATCTCGGCCCGCACCTCCTCGCCGCTTGAGATGTATGGCGAGCGCACGGCGGCGAGCGAGACCGGTCCCGAGAGCAGTCTCGGCTTCGTCGCGGACTCGCGCCGGGTGCTGACGGAGGGGCTCGACTCCACGTTCAGCTCGATCCCGGAGAGCGAGATCCTGGAGATCACCCGGCTGTTGGCCAATCCGCGCCTGCGCATCTGGACGGTCGGTGGCCGGTTCAGCAACCTGCTCGCCCAGTACCTCAACATGCACCTCAAGCTGCTGCGCAAAGACGTGCAGCATGTGAACTCGACCGAGGCCGACCGCACCTTCGCCCTGATGGACTTCGGCCCGCGCGACCTGCTCATCGCCTTCGACTACCGCCGCTACCAGGACAGCACGGTCGAATTCTTGAAGAACGCGAAGCACGCCAAGGCGACCACGGTGCTGTTCACCGACCCATGGCTGTCGCCGGCGGCCAAGCATGCCGACCACCTGTTGTCGTGCTCCGTCACCGCGGCCTCCCCGTTCGACTCCCTCACCTCGGCGTTCGCGCTGGTGGAGACGGTGATCGCCGGAGTGGTTGACGAGCTCGGTGAGTCCCCCCGCAAACGTATTGAAGCCTTCGACGCCCTGCAGGATCGCACCGTGCGTTCCTCAGGCGTTCCCCTCGACGACAACTGACAATCCAGTGAAACAGTGAGTGAGCAACAGATGCGCAAAGATCCTTTGGCCGTCATCCTGACGTCTGACCTGTCCGGCCAGTGCCGCGGACGTTCGGTTCGTCAGGCTGATTTCGAGAAGTATCTCTCGAACGGATGCGGCTGGGTTCCGGCCAATCTCGCCCTGAACCCGTTCGGGGCGATCGTGGAGCCGAACCCGTTCGGCTCGGTCGGCGATCTGCGCCTTCGCCCCGACCCGGCGAGTCTGTCCCAGATCTCCACGGCCGGCGCGGAGCCGACGACGCTCGTGCTCTCCGACATCGTGAACCAAGACGGCACTCCCTGGGATTGCTGCCCGCGCACCTTCCTCCGTGACGCGATCGCCGATCTCAAGGCTGAGACCGGTCTGTCAGTGCTCTCCTCGTTCGAGCACGAGTTCATGCTGCTCGAAGACGATGAGGCGGATGACGATGGCGTCAGCACCAACATCGCGTTCTCACTGAAGAATCTGCTCGAGAAGGAGCCGCTCGGCTCCAGCATCCTCGCCGCCCTGCACGACGCCGGGCTGGAGCCCGAGATGTGGCTGCCCGAGTATTCGGCCAAGCAATGGGAGGTGACGGTGAGCCCGGCCGACGCGCTCACCGCCGCAGACCGCGCCATCCTGCTGCGTGAGATCGTGCGCAACACCGCGCACCAGCTGGGGCATCGCGCGAGCTTCAGCCCGGTCGTCGAAGAGAACGGCGGCGGCAGCGGGGTGCACGTGCACGTCAGCCTGCTCGATGCCGACGGCACTCCCGTCACCTATGACCCGACGCGGGAAGGCGGCCTCTCCGCGGTGGCCGGCTCCTTCGCCGCCGGCATCCTGCGTCACGCCAACGCCGTCATCGCGCTGGCCGCGTCGGGCGTCGTCTCGTATGAGCGCCTCGCGCCGGGGCGCTGGAGCGTCGGCGGTGCTTTTCTCGGCGAGAACAACCGGGAGGCGCTGTTGCGCATCTGCCCGCTGTTCGAGCGGCCGGGCAGCAAGCCGGAGAAGCAGTACAACCTGGAGTTCCGCGCCGCCGATGCCACCACCAACCCGTGGATCGTGCTCGGTGCACTGATCCGGGCCGGGCTGGAGGGCATCCGCGCCCAGCTGCCGGCTCCGCATGTGATCTCCGGGGATTTCTACGCACTCACGCCTGCCGAGCTCGACCAGTATGACGTCGGAACCCTGCCCACATCGCTGGGTGACGCGCTGGATCAGCTCGACCGCGACACCGTCGTGACCGGCTGGTTCTCGCCGCGCTTCTACGAAACATTCCAGGCCGTCAAACGTGCAGAGATCGAATACGTCGAGTCGCTCTCTACCGCCGACCGCTACCGGGCCTACACCGCCGCCTACTAGGCCGTCGTGTGAGTGAATCGAATCAAAGGCTACCGATGACAAGCACCACCTCCCAGCTCGACCTGACGCTTCTCCTTTCCCTGATCGACGAGCAGATCCCGTCAGCCGTCGCCCTCCGGCACGAGATCCACCGCGACCCGCAGCTGTCGGGTCACGAGGGACCGACCGCCGACGCCGTGATTTCGGCGCTCGGCGTCGTGGGGGAGCAGACCGTCGCCGAGACGGGTCGGCTCGTGCGGATCGGCCCGGCCACCGGCCCGGCCATCGGCATCCGGGCCGAGCTCGACGCCCTGCCGGTGCGGGAGCAGAGCGGTGCGGCCTTCGCGTCGACGACCGGGGCCATGCACGCCTGCGGCCACGACGTCCACATCGCCGGTGCGGTGGCCCTGGCCAAGGCGGCGATGCAGGTCGACCTGCCGGTCGCGTTGCTCTTCATCTTCCAGCCGCGCGAGGAGTCGTACCCGTCGGGGGCGAAGGACATCGTGGCCAGCGGGCTGCTCGAAGCGCACGATGTGCGCTCGGTCATCGGCGTGCATGTGCACCCGAATGTGCCGCGCGGATCGGTCACGACCGGGGCGGGAGTCGTCAACGCGGCGTCCGACGAGTTCAAGATCGTGGTCGAGGGGAGCGGCGGGCACGCGGCCTACCCACACAAGACGGCCGACCCCATCGTCGCCCTCGCGAGCATCATCACCGCGGCGCAGACCATCGTCAGCCGTCGCATCGACCCGATGCATCCGGCGGTGCTGAGTTTCGGCAGCGTGCTGTCGGGCAACGCGGCCAACGTCATTCCGACGACCGCGTATGCGACGGGCTCGATCCGCACCACGAACTATGAGGACCGCGACCTGATCGCCCGCGAACTGGCCGCGCTCGTCTCGCATGTCGCGGAGGCTCACCACTGCACCGCCCGGCTCGAGCTCACCTCGGGGGAGCCGGTGCTTCGCAACGACCCCGGCCTGGTCGCCGTGGTCGACCCGCTGCTGCGTGCCGAGGGATTCGAAGTGATCGATCCGATGCGCTCCTGCGGGTCGGATGACTTCTCGTTCTACAGCGACCTGTACCCGAGCCTGATGATGTTCCTCGGCACCGAGTCGCATCGCGAGGGACTCTCGCTGCACAGTGCCGACTTCTGCCCCGATGACGAGGCTGTGGCATCCGTCGCCCGGGTCTTTGCGGCGGCGTATGCGGCAACTGCGGAGCTGGTGGCGCGCTAGCCGTAGCGCCCAGAGTCCTCTCCCATTCGTCCCATTCGACGGAGATTTTCACGAAATCGCCGAGTTTCGGCCGCATAGCGGGCGAACTCAGCAGAATCTCCGTCGAATGGTTCAACCGCGGAGCGGGAAGAAGCCGTTCCGTCGGTAGGTGTGTGTCGTGTGTGTCGGCCGGTACGCGAGTGACGCAGGTGACGCAGGTGACGCAAGTGATGCAAGTGACGCGAGTGACGCAAGCAAGTGACGCAAGTGACGCAAGCAAGTGACGCGAGTAGCGTGCCTCTGTTCGCGAGTGTGTTCACATGGTCGCGATGCGACAAGTCAGAGCGGCCATGTGAACGCACTCGCGGAACCAGGCGGGACCGACCCACGACTGACATGGGCGCGGCATGCGGCGGATGCACCTGCGCGCGTCACGCAATCGTTGGCCGACATCCACATGCGTGCTCTCAAATTGTCGCCTCCCGGTGTCGTCGGGCGACGATTTGCGCGCACGCAGGAGAGAAGAATGGCTCGCGGCGTGACAGGTGCGACGGATGCGACCAGCGTGATGCGTGCGACGGGGCTCGCCTACGAGAAGGTGCGCTCCTCGCCCGTCGGATGCGCGCCCGCCGCGTCGATGACCCATGCGTACTCGAACGCCCGCTCCCGCCATGCGTTGTACCGGCCAGAGACCCCACCATGCCCGGCGGACATCTCGGTCTTCAGCAGCACATCCGCGTTCACCTCGCGCAGCTTGGCCACCCACTTCGCGGGCTCCACGTAGAGCACGCGCGTGTCGTTGAGGCTCGTCGTGGCGAGGATGCGCGGATAGTGAGTCTCCCGCACGTTCTCGAGCGGCGAGTAGGACTTCATGTACGCGTAGACCTCAGGGTCGTGCAGGGGATCGCCCCATTCGTCCCACTCGATCACGGTCAACGGCAGCGCAGGGTCGAGGATCGACGTGAGCGGGTCGACGAACGGCACTCCGGCCAGGATCCCCGAGAACAGATGCGGGGTCATGTTCGCGACGGCGCCGACCAGCAGTCCGCCCGCGCTGCCGCCATCGGCCACCAGCCGGTCGGCCTCGGTGTAGCCCGCGTCGATGAGGTGCTCGGCACAGTCGGCGAAGTCGGTGAACGAGTTGCGCTTGTGCAGCTTCTTGCCGCTCTCGTACCAGAGCCGGCCCATCTCGCCGCCGCCGCGCACATGGGCGACAGCGAAGATCATGCCCCGGTCGAGCAGGCTGAGCCGTGAAATCCCGAAGCCCGGGTCGACACTGTGCTCATAGGCGCCGTAGCCGTAGAGCAGGGTCGGGGCGGGAACGCCGGGGGTGACGAGATCGCGCCGGTAGACCAGCGAGATCGGGATGCGTGTGCCGTCGGTCGCGGTCGCCCACTCACGACGCTGCTCGAACAACGTGGGGTCGTACCCGCCGAGCACCGGTTGCTGCTTGCGCAGTCGGCGCTCGCCGGTGGCCACGACCACGTCGTACACCGTCGACGGGGTGACGAAGCTCGTGTAGTTGAGCCGGATCGTCGGCTGCTCCCATTCGGGATTGCCCATGGCGCCGACCGAATACAGCGCCTCGGTGAACTTGAGCTCGGTGAGGCCGATCTTCTTCTTGTCGTCGCGTCGGGCGATTGCCACCCGGGTGAGACCCTCCGAGCGGTACTCGACCACGACGAAATCACGAAAAGCGTCGACGCTTTCCAGCCTCACCGCCGGGTTGTGCGGCAGCATCGTGAGCGCGGCCCCCTGCGGGTCGGCGGCGGCAACGCTGACGAGTTCGAAGTTCACCGCGTTGTGATTGTGCACGATCAGCAAGCGGTCTTCGCCGCCGATCACCGCATGCTCGACGTCGTACTCCACGCCCTCGCGACGCGGCCAGACCACCGCGAACTCGCCGGTCGGGTCATCGGATGCGAGCAGGCGCGTCTCACTCGTCACGCTCGAGCCGGCTTCGATCACGAGGTAGGCGCGGCTGCGGGTGCGGCCGACGCCGACCCAGAACCGTTCGTCGGGCTCATGGAAGACCGAGACATCCGTCTCGCGGGCCGTGCCGATCTCGTGGCGCCACACGGTGTCGGGCCGCCAAGCCTCGTCGACCGTCGTGTAGAAGACGTAGCGGCCGCTGCGGTCGAACATGGCCCCGGCCGCGGTGCCCGGGATCTCATCGGTCAGATTGTCGGCCGACAGATCGACGGTGTCGGTGTCGTCGTCGCCCACGCTGTCGGGGCGACGGATGCGGGTGGGATCGATGTCCCGGATGCGCAGCGTGTACCGCTCGTCACCCTCCGTGTCGACGCCGTAGAGCAGGAGGCCGCCGTCGGAGCTCAGATCAAAGCTGCCGAGCGAATAGAAGTCGTGTGCTGCCGCTTCGGCATTGTCGTCGAGCAGCACCTGCTCGCCGGGAACCGCCGGCATACCGTCGGTCTGGCCGTGCACCGTCGCGGCGGTGGCGGGGGAGACCACGGGGGGATCCCAGTCTTCTGGCCCGCTGATCGGCGCCCGGCAGTGAATGCCGTACTCCAGCCCTTCGACCGTGCGGGTGTAGTACCACCACTCTCCGCGTCGCACGGGAACGCTGAGATCGGTCTCCTGGGTGCGGTCGGTGATCTCCTCGAAGATCTGCTCCTGCAGGAGAGTGAGGTGCTCGGTCCGCACATCGGTGTACTCATTCTCGGCCTCGAGATGAGCGATGACCTCAGGACTCTCCTTGTCACGCAACCACTCATAGTTGTCGACATAGACGTCATTGTGGTGAACCCGTTCCACGGGCTTCTTCGCTGCGACCGGAGGAATGATCATGTGAATCAGCGTACTTCGCAGCTGCCCCGTGTGGGCCGCCTCGTGAGAACTGAGCGACGCTCGTTTATGTTTCGTTGTGTGACATCACCGAGTGAATGTTCAGCTTCGAAAACCTACACTCGTCGATATTGGTTTTCACACAATCAATGGTTCACAGTTCAGCTTCATCACATCGTCAACACCGTCTCGGGCGAACTATCGCCGGAGCAGACACCGGACAGGAGGTCAGGATGACCAATCTCACACCAGGAGTACGACAGGTCATGCAGTGCGACAGCAGCGCTGGCGAATCCTGCCTCAGCCACGGTGCCGGACACGCGGGAAACGACCTGCAGAACCGGGTGACCGCTGCGACCCCGAGCAAATGGCGCGACGGATTCGTCAGCCACCTCGGTACCGATGGCTGGATCGGGGTGGAGCTGCTCGGCGCTGAAACCCAGAGTGCTGAAACCCAGGGCGTTGAAACCCAGAACGTTGAAACCCTCTGGCTCTGGAACCACCGCGACCTCGGCTCCGCACTGTCGATCGGCGAACCCGTCGCCGTGCACGCGCTCTACCACGCGCTCGCCGTCGGTCAGGAGCGGTTCAATGTTCTGGTGACGTCGCTCGACTAACGAGCGACATCCGTCTGTGCACGTGACGTCGCTCGACTAGCGAGCGACATCCGTCTGCTCAGTCTGGCTAGCTCGTCGGCATCATCCCCATAGCGTCCATCATCTTCTGGCAGCATGCGGCGAGCTCGCGGTTGACGTCGGCGCACATCTTGGCGTCATCGCTCGTCTCCGCGTGCATCATGCACTCGTCGGCGCAGGCGTTGCTCATCGACATCGTCGCTTGCAGCGCCGTCATCATGCTCGGGGCGTGCATGCCGGCCGGACGCATCATCATCCGCATCATCATGTTCGCCATGTCCGCCGAGTTCATGCACATGCTTCTGCATTTCATCATCTCGTCGCCCATGAGCGAGCTGGCGCACATCGTGCAGGCCTGTTCGCAGGCCGCACAGGCTTCGATGCACTCCTGCATCATCGCCATGTCCATGCCCGTCGCCGGCATTTCGGCGGCGTGCATCTCCATCATTTGCATTGCCATATTCATATCGGTGTCTCCCACTGTTGACCGAGAGCACCGACGGTTGCCGACACTCTGTCGTGCGTTTCTACCTACTTCGGATGCTACGCCGGGCACCTGACAAAGTCAGCAGTCACGAGAGGGCCTGTGAACCGATACCCTGTAAATTGTGTCTACTTCTTCTAACCCCTTTGGTCAGGTGCTCGTTGCTCTGGTGACTCCATTCACCGCCGATGGTGAGGTGAACTGGTCTGACGTCGAAAAGCACATCGACGACGTCATCAACGCCGGTGCCGATGGCATCGTCGTCACCGGTACGACAGGGGAGACGTCGACGCTGACCGACCCGGAGAAGATCCGTCTGGTCGAGGTGGGCAAGGATGTCGCCGCCGGCCGCGCAAAAATCATCACCGGTGGCGGTTCCAACGAAACCGCCCACGCCATCCACCTCGCCAAGCAGAGCGAGAAGGCCGGCGCCGACGGCAACATGATCGTCACGCCGTACTACAACAAGCCGACCCAGGCGGGTGTGCTCACCCACTTCCGTATGATCGCCGACGCGACCGACCTCCCGGTCATCCTTTATGACATCCCGGGCCGTACCGGCATCCCGATCAACTACGAGACGATTCTGCGTGCGGCGAAGCACCCGAACATCCTCGCGGTCAAAGACGCCAAGGGCGATCTGGCACAGGTCAGCCGCGTGCTGAACCAGACCGACCTGATGTATTTCTCGGGCGACGACCCCAATGTGCTGCCGCACCTCTCGATCGGCGCCACCGGCCTGATCGGCGTCACCGCGAACATCGCAGCCACCCCCTACCGCCAGATGGTCGACGCGGTCAACGCCGGCGACCTCAAGGCGGCCACCGCTGCCCACAAGCAGCTCGAACCGCTCGTGCGCGCCGTGATGACTCACGTGCCCGGCACCGTCGCGGCCAAGTACATCCTGCACGGACTCGGACGCATCCAGAGCCCGCGCGTTCGTCTTCCGCTGGTCGGCCCCGAAGAATGGGAAGCCGCACAGATCGAAGACGAGATCGACCTCGTGAAGAACATTCCCGGCGTCGACTTTTCCAACTTCCGGCCCGACCGCAACGCCGCCGCTGGTGGCGCGTTGCCGAAGGTGGCCGGCACTACACGCTGAACGCGCACATAAACACCTGAGGAGGGCATATGCCCAACGACGTATACGACCCGCCGGTACTTGCACCGGACACACTTCGCATCATCCCGATCGGTGGTCTCGGCGAGATCGGTCGCAACATGACGACCTTCGAGATCAACGGCAAAATCCTGATCGTCGACTGCGGCGTGCTGTTCCCCGAAGAACACCAGCCCGGTGTCGACCTGATCCTGCCCGACTTCACGCCGATCAAGCACCGTCTGAAAGACATCCTCGGCATCGTGCTCACGCACGGTCACGAAGACCACATCGGCGCGGTTCCCTACCTGCTGAAGCTGCGCGCCGACATCCCGCTGATCGGTTCCGCACTCACCCTCGCCTTCATCGAGGCGAAGCTCAAAGAGCACCGCATCAAGCCGTACACCCTGCAGGTCACCGGCGGCCAGGAAGAGAAGATCGGCCCGTTCGATCTCGAGTTCGTCGCGGTCAACCACTCGATCCCCGACGCACTGGCCGTTGCCATCTTCACCGACGGCGGCTCCGTGCTGCACACCGGTGACTTCAAGATGGACCAGCTGCCGCTCGACGGCCGCCTCACCGACCTGCGCGACTTCGCGCGTCTCGGCGAAGAGGGCATCGACATCTTCCTCTCCGACTCGACCAACGCCGACGTTCCCGGCTTCACGCCGACCGAACGCTCCATCGGCCCGGTTCTCGAAGACGTCATCGCCCGCGCCCCGCGCCGGGTCATCGTGGCCAGCTTCTCCAGTCACGTGCACCGCGTGCAGCAGGTTCTTGACGCCGCACACGCCAACGGTCGCCGCGTCGCACTGCTCGGTCGCTCGATGGTGCGTAACATGACCATCGCCGCCGATCTGGGCTACCTCAAGGTGCCAGAGGGCGTGCTGGTCGACTTCAAGAAGGCCGGGAACATCCCGGACAACAAGATCGTCTACATGTCCACCGGTTCGCAGGGCGAGCCGATGGCCGTTCTGGCCCGCATGGTCAACCGCGACCACCAGATTGAGGTGGGCCAGGGCGACACCGTCATCCTCGCCTCCAGCCTGATCCCCGGCAACGAGAACGCGGTCTACCGCATCATCGACGGCCTGATCAAGCTCGGCGCCAACGTGGTGCACAAGGGCAACGCCAAGGTGCACGTCTCCGGACACGCTGCCGCCGGCGAACTGCTCTACGTGTACAACATCCTGAAGCCGAAGAACGTTCTTCCGGTGCACGGCGAATACCGTCACCTGGTCGCCAACGCGAACATCGCAGTGGAGAGCGGCGTGCCCCGCGAGAACACGTTCCTCGCTGAAGACGGCACCGTCATCGACCTGCACGACGGTGTCGCCAAGGTCGTCGGTCAGCTTGACCTCGGCTTCGTCTACGTCGACGGTTCCACCGTCGGTGAGATCACGGATGCCGACCTCAAGGATCGCCGCATCCTCGCCGAAGAAGGCTTCATCTCGATCATCGTCGTGGTGGACAAGGCCAACGGCAAGGTCATCACCGGTCCCGAAATTCACGCCAAGGGCTTCGCCGAAGACGACTCAGTCTTCGATGCCCTCAAGCCGAAGATCGAGGCTGCGCTGGCCGAGGCCGCCGGCAACGGTGTGCGCGACACGCACGCTCTCGCACAGTCGGTGCGCCGCGTCGCCGGCCGTTGGGTGAACGTGACGTTCCGTCGTCGCCCGATGATCGTCCCCCTGGTGATCGAGGCGTAACCCTCACTCACTGAACTGCTGCCGACCCCGGTTTCGACCGGGGTCGGCAGCTTTCGTTAACGACGTCGTCCCTCCGCTTCGGCGGGGTCATCCTCAAGGCTGATTTCCGCGCGAATGGCCGGGTTTCGGCGCGCCCGGCCCATAGGATCGACCCAATCACTACTTTGGGGGCACGGTTTGAGCGTCGCGCGAAAATGGATTTTTCCGATCATTCGGTTGGTTTTGGTGGCGGCCATCGCCATCGCACTGGTGAAGGTGGCATTCTTCCCCGACAGCGCGGAGGCCAGTGACCCCGCCGTGCCGACGGGCCAGATCGTCGAACCGCAGATTCCCGTGGCGCTCGGCAGCATCGTCAACGACGTCACCCTGCCGGGCACCGTGCAGGCTGACCCCGCCGTTGCCGTTCGGGCGACCGGCGCCGGCACCGTCGACGAGGTCTTCGCCCAGGCCGGCCAGCAGGTCAACGCCGGTGACAAGCTTTACGACATCAAGGTCGAGAAGATCAACGAGCCGGTCGAGACGAAGGATGCCGCGGGCAACGTCACCGGGATGACGCAGCCGCGTCCCACGGTCACCTTCGCCAAGGTCTACGCACCCATCACCGGCGTGCTCAGCTCGCTCACCGTCCTGTCGGGTCAGGCCGTCGCCGTGGGGGAGACCGGCGGTCAGATCGCCCCACCCACCTTCTCGGTGAGCGGTTCGCTCAGCCCCGACCAGCAGTACCGCCTGCTCACCCAGCCGACCGAGGCATCCATTGCCATCACCAACGGCCCGGCCCCCTTCACCTGCACCGGCCTCACCATCACGACGCCGCTCGCCGGCGCCGACAGCGGAACCACGCCCGGCGCCCCGGGAGCGCCAACCGGCGGCGGAAGCGGCGGCGGATCGGCAACGACCGTGCGGTGTGCGATTCCGAGCGACATCACCGTGTTCCCCGGACTCGCGGCACAGATCACCATCGCCGGCGGCAAGGCTGAGAACGTGCTCGTCGTGCCGACGACCGCGGTCAAGGGCTCCGCCGAGACCGGTGTGGTCTGGCTGGTGAATGCCAAGGGCGCGGCCGAGGAGAAGCCGGTGACGCTCGGGATGAGCGACGGCACCAACGTGCAGGTCGTCGAGGGACTCGCCGAGGGCGACCTGATCAACCAATTCGTTCCGGGCGCAGTTGCACCGGATGCGAACGGCTGTATCACGGGTCCTGACGGAAGCTTGACCTGCCCCGGCAACATGGCGGTGTCGGGTTGAGCCTGCTGCGTCTGGAAGAAGTGACCCGCACGGTCCAGCTGATTGATGCGCCGCCCTTGACGATCCTGAGCGGAGTCAACCTGGAGGTGTCGGTCGGCGACCGAGTCTCGATCGTGGGCCGCTCCGGATCGGGCAAGTCCACCTTGTTGAACCTTCTCGGCCTCCTCGACAACCCGACGACGGGCGAGATGTTCTTCGATGACAAGCCAGTGAAATCGCTGTCCGCGAATGCCAGAGACCGGGCCAGAGGGCGCGATGTCGGCTTCATTTTCCAGCAGTTCAACCTCTTGCAGGGGCGTACGGCGCTCGAGAACGTGATGACCCCACTGCTCTACGCCGAAGGACGCCAGTTCTGGAAGCGCGCGAAAATAGCGGGCGAGATGCTGGAGCGTGTCGGTCTCGGCAATCGCGCGAGCGCGATGCCTGACAAGCTATCGGGTGGCGAGCAACAGCGTGTCGCCATCGCGCGTTCGTTGGTGCGTGGCCCCCGGCTCATCCTGGCCGATGAGCCGACCGGAGCACTCGACCTGGAGACCGGTGCAACAGTGATGGAGCTGCTCGACGAGGTCGCGACGGTGTCGGGCGCCGCTCTCGTGACGATCACGCACGACCCGGCGATCGCCGCTCTCTCGCAGACTCATTTTCGGCTCGACCACGGCGTGCTGACTTCGGTCGAGTCGTATGCGCCGGCACTTGCCCCGGCGGTGATGGCATGAAGCGCTTTCTGAGCGGGACTGTTGGCGCCTTCGCCGAGGCCTGGCAGGAAGTGCGCATCCACAAAACGCGCGTCATGCTCTCCCTGATCGGGGTGGCCGTGGCCGTCTGCGCAATCACCACGGTGGTCGGCCTCGGTGCCGTCGCCGGGCAGTCCATGCAGGAGCAGAACGAAACGTATGGCGGGCGCCCGGCCAACCTGAGCGTGAACGCGTCGATGGGTGACGGCAGCACGCCGAGTCCCGAGACGATGAACGCGGCCTGGACGTCGGCGTTGGAACGCTACGACATCACCTATTCGAGTCGCATGATCTCCGGGACCCAGCTCATTCAGTTCGCCGATGGCGCGGTGAATGCTCAGGCGAAGGGCGTCGACCCGTCGTACCGCGAGATGCATCGGGTGCGCCTCAGCGAAGGATCCTGGTTCAGCGCCGACGACGCCCAGCGGCTCGCTCCGGCGGTCGTCGTGAACTCGGTGTACTACGACCGCATCGGTCGGCCCGATCTGGCGACGCATCCGACCACCACCCTGGTAGGACAGCAGAACACGACGGCCGTCGTCATCGGCGTCTATCCGTCGATGTCGTGGGAGACCGAACCGGCGCTCTACCTGCTGGCCGACGCGATGCAAGCGCTCGTGCCCGCCACCACTGCGGCGCCCGGCGGCGGTGGCGGTGGCGGCATGGCAATCGACGGCGGAATGATGAACTCGTTCGGCACTCAGCCTCCGACGTACGAAGCCTGGGTTCCGCCCGAGTCGGCGGTCGAACTCACCACCGCTCTGCAACGGGATATCCAAGGAGCGCTCGGCGCCGGCGCGTCGGTGAGCGTGAATCGGCAGGACTACGCCGCCTACAACGACGGCATGGATCCCTTCCTCCCGATGAAGCTCATGGTCGGGGGAGTGGCGGGTCTGGTGTTGCTCCTCGGGGCGCTCGGCCTGGTCAATATCGCCCTCGTCTCGCTCAAGCAGCGGATTCGGGAGATCGGGATCCGGCGAAGCTTCGGGGCGACCGCAGGCCGGGTGTTCTTCTCGGTAATGATGGAGAGCGTGGTCGCGACATTCGTCGCCGGCGTGTTCGGTGTGATCGCAGCCGTGTTGATCGTCAAGAACCCCTTGGTCGAGAACTTCATCGGCCAGGGCATGGTGACTGACTTCCCGCCATTCCCCATCGAGGCGGCAATTCTCGGACTCGTCTGTGCGACGGTCGTCGGAGCCCTCGCCGGTCTGTTGCCCGCCCTCGTGGCGGTGCGTGTGAAGGTGATCGACGCCATCCGCTACTAGCCGACGCCTCGTCGCTCTCTTATTTCGCGCTGAATCGTCGTTTCCTTCTCGCGAGTGCGTTCACATGGTCGCTATTCGGCTCTGGATAGCGACCATGTGAACGCACTCGCGGGTGAAGGAGGCCGGACGACCTCGACGCGTGCGCTTGAATCGTCGACTCGGTCATCTGGGGGCGACGATTTGAGCGCACGCTCGGCACATGGTGCGCACGACGGATGCCGACACGCCGCGCCACGCCCCCGCAGACACGGATCGCGGGCGTGGGAAACTGCCAATGTCGGCGGGCGGCGGTACCGTTGATTCCATGGCTACGAGCACTAAGTCGACCGGTCGTGCGCGCAGCACGCCTGCGTCAGGCGGCACCGCGCGCAAGCCGGCGAACAAAACAGCAACCGCGAAGACCGTGAAGTTTCCGGCTGCAGAGCCGAAACCGGCCCTGTTGGTGCGCATCTGGATGGCGCTGGCACACCTCGCCGGCGGCGCTGCGCGCGCTCTCGGACCCGAGAAGCTGCAGAAAGACGAGCGCCGCGACGGCCTGCCCTTCTTCCTCGTGCTGCTGTCGATCTTCGGCGCCGTGATCGAATGGTTCCTGATCAACAACGAGGTCGCTCAGAACCTCGACGCCTACACCTTCGGCGGACTCTTCGGCCGGGTCGCCTTCGCCCTGCCCGTGATCATGCTGATCTTCGCGATCTGGCTGTTCCGCAAACCCAGTTCGGTGCACGACAACGGCCGCATCGGCATCGGTCTCTCCCTGCTGCTTGTCTCTGTCTCCGGGCTCTGCCACATCTTCGGCGGCCAGCCGGAACCCAGCGACGGCATGAACATGCTCGCGGCGGCCGGCGGCGTCATCGGCTGGATGATCGCCGCCCCGCTGATCCTGCTCACCACCTCGATCGGCGCAACGGCCATCGTCATCCTGTTGCTGGTGCTCAGCCTCTTCATCATCACCAAGACCCCGCCGAACAAGATCGGTGAACGCGCCCGCGAACTCTATGCGTGGCTGTTCGGCGCGCAACTGCCCGACGCCGACGAGCGTCAGGCGGCGAAGGCGGCCAAGCTCGAGAAGACCGCGCAGATCGAACTTGACGGCATCGATGGCGACGGCGACGAAGACCCGAACGCCCTGCCGTGGTGGCGCCGCAACACGAGCAAGCGTGAAGAAGACCCCGATTTCGGGGGTGCCATGGTGACCGATCCGGATGCCGGCGGTCACGACGCCGACCCGATGAGCGTTCTGCTCGGCGGCGGCGCCGGCGACTCCCGCGGTGGCTTCGACAGCGCGCTCGAACCCGAGACCCCGCGGGTTCCGCACACCCCGCATCCGGTCGAACCGGACTACGCCGGCACCGAGGTGCTCAACGTCCTGGGCGACCTGACCAAGGCAGAGGCGGCGGTCAAGAGCCTCGTTCCCGACACCGCGGTGCACAACCCGGCGATCGGCCTGCACTCCGACGACGAGTCAGAACTCACCGACGAGCTTCCTGGTTTCGAGTCTCTCGACGACCCCGACGGCGAGGGGATGCGCCAGCTGGTGTCGTCATCGCAGCCGATGGCCCCCTACCAACTGCCGAACGCCGCCACCCTCGTGGCCGGCCCCCCGGCCAAGGCCCGGTCAGAGGCGAACGACGACATCGTCAAGTCGATCACCGAGGTGCTGCGCCAGTTCAACGTCGACGCCAAGGTCACCGGATTCTCCCGTGGCCCGACCGTCACCCAGTACGAAATCGAACTCGGCCCGGGCGTCAAGGTCGAGCGCGTCACGGCGCTCAGCAAGAACCTCTCCTACGCGGTTGCCTCGAACGAGGTGCGCATCCTCTCGCCGATCCCCGGCAAGAGCGCCATCGGCATCGAGATCCCGAACACCGACCGTGAGATCGTCACCCTCGGCGATGTACTGCGCTCCGGTGCCGCCACGAACAGCTCGCACCCGATGACCATCGGTGTCGGCAAAGACGTCGGCGGCGGTTACGTGGTCGCCAACCTCGCGAAAATGCCCCACCTTCTGGTCGCCGGTTCCACCGGTTCGGGTAAGTCCAGCTTCGTGAACTCGATGATCACGAGCCTGCTCATGCGCGCTCAGCCGAGCGAGGTGCGCATGGTGCTGATCGACCCGAAGCGGGTCGAGCTCGCGCCCTACGCCGGCGTCCCGCACCTCATCACGCCCATCATCACCAACCCGAAGAAGGCAGCCGAAGCGCTCGCCTGGGTGGTCAAAGAGATGGACATGCGATACGACGACCTGGCCAGCTTCGGCTTCCGCCACATCGACGACTTCAACAAGGCGGTCGTGGGCAACGAGATCGTGTTGCCGCAGGGGAGCGAGCGCACGCTCAAGCCTTACCCCTACCTTCTGGTCGTCGTCGACGAGCTCGCCGACCTCATGATGGTCGCCCCGCGCGACGTCGAAGACTCGATCGTGCGCATCACCCAGCTGGCCCGGGCATCCGGAATTCACTTGGTGCTCGCTACCCAGCGCCCCAGCGTCGACGTCGTCACCGGTCTGATCAAGGCCAACGTTCCGTCGCGTCTCGCCTTCGCCGTGACCAGCGTCACGGACTCCCGGGTCATCCTCGACCAGCCGGGCGCCGACAAGCTGATCGGGCAGGGCGACGCCCTCTTCCTGCCGATGGGTGCGTCGAAGGCCGTGCGCGTGCAGGGTGCCTGGGTCAACGAGGCCGAGATCGAGAAGGTCGTCGCGCACGTCACCCGTCAGGCCCGGCCCGAGTACCGGGCGGATGTCGCGGTGAGCGCCGCGAAGAAGGAGATCGACTCCGACATCGGCGACGACCTCGAACTACTGCTCGCGGCGGCGGAGCTCATCGTGTCGACCCAGTTCGGCTCGACCTCGATGCTGCAGCGCAAGTTGCGCGTCGGATTCGCCAAGGCGGGCCGCCTGATGGACCTGCTCGAATCCCGCGAAATCGTCGGCCCGTCCGAAGGCTCGAAGGCTCGCGACGTGCTCGTCAACGCCGAGCAGTTGCCCGCCGTGCTGGCGCGTCTGCGCGGGTCCGACGCCGAGCAACACGCCCTGGCCACCCCGGCCGCTGCACCGCCCGAGGCGCCGGATCCCCGGTATGCCGAAGACCCGGTCTCCCGCATGTCGGAGGGCTATCCTGAAGTAGAGGTCTCCGACGACGAGGATGCCTGGAACTTGACCGACAGGGACTGATTTCGATGGCTTCTCCCAACGTCCCGGCTGCGGTTCCCAGCAACTGGAACCTGCCCAACCTCATCACGGTTGTTCGCATTCTGCTCGCCCCACTGTTCATGTGGATGCTGCTGGCCGACAACGGCGAAGACGGCCCCCTGCGCTGGTGGGCGGCCGGCCTCTTCATCGTGGCGATCGCCACCGACGGCATCGACGGTGCCATCGCCCGGCGCCAGGGACTGGTCACCGATCTCGGCAAGCTGCTTGACCCGATCGCCGACAAGGTGCTCACCGGCGGAGCATTGGTCTGCCTCTCCATCCTCGGCGAGCTGTGGTGGTGGGTCACCATCGTCATCCTGGTGCGCGAAGTCGGCATCACGGTGTTCCGCTTCGTCATGCTCCGCGACCGGGTCATCCCAGCCTCCCGCGGCGGCAAGCTCAAGACCCTCCTGCAGGCGGTCGCCATCTCGCTCTACCTGCTACCGCTCTGGCTCGTCTTCGGCGAGTGGGTGCACTACCTCAACGCCGTCGTGATGGCTGCTGCCCTGGTCGTCACCGTCGTCACCGGCATCGACTACCTGCTGGCCGCCCGGCGCGAGAACCGGTCACGACGCGATGCCTAAGCACTCGGGGGGGAGCGCGGGCCCCGCTGCGCCGCGTGGCCTCGACGCGACGTCGGGAGGTGTGATAGCGGGTGACGCCACTGCGGCTGGTACGGCAACGGCTGGCGCGACTGCCGTTGACGAGACGGCGGAGCTGATTGCAAGCCTCACCGCCCGACACCTCACCATCGGTGTCGCCGAGTCCCTGACCGGCGGACTCCTGACGGCCGAACTCATCCGCATCCCTGGCGCCTCCGTCGTGGTCAACGGCGGAATCGTGGCCTACAACACCGAACTCAAACGCACCCTGCTCGGTGTCGACGGCGGCTTGCTCGCCGTGCACGGAGCGGTGCATGCGGATGTCGCCATTCAGATGGCGGTCGGCGTGCGCACCGCGGTCGCCATCGGCGGAGTCCGCGCCAATATCGGCGTGTCCACCACCGGTGTCGCCGGGCCTGATCCCCAAGACGGGCAGACGCCGGGAACCGTGTTCATCGGTGTCTCCTCGGATAACGGATCGCTCGCTATCCCGGTGCAACTTGCCGGGGACAGGACTACGATTCGAGCAGAAACAGTGACCGCGGCAATCGAAGCTGTGCGTCAGCTGATAGCCCCAGAAGGGCTGGAATAGTTCCCGTAATGTCCCGGTTACAGACAGCACATTCACAAACAAAGCCCAGTCATCGTGAGTAGTGTCATAGTGTCGGATGTACGTAGTAATGTTGAACATCCGCCACATGAACCTCCGTGTTTGAGTGGCAAGAGAAGGAGGTTCCGATGATTCTTGTTCGTCAGGAAATCGGCGATGTGCTCAGGGACTTCCGCCTGCAAAAAGGTCGTACCCTGCGTCAGGTCGCGAGTAAAGCAAGTGTGGCCCTTGGCTACTTGAGCGAGGTCGAACGCGGTCAGAAAGAAGCCTCTTCGGAGATTCTGGCCTCAGTTGCAGATGCGCTCGACACCCCCATCTCGGTCATCATGCGTGAGGTTGGCGACCGTCTGGCCGTAATCGAGGGAATCGACAGGTTTCCCGACACCGTGCCCGACGAGTTGGTTGCTCACTTCGATGCCGGCATGATGGTGCGCTAGGCACCCGCCCGCACAATGCGTTTGAGCGAATTTCGCCGTGCCGTCAGCGATGAATTCGGTGACGGCTACGGGCGCGTAGTCACGAATGATCTGGTCTTGACCCCGCTCGGGGGGCGTACGGCAGAACAAGCCCTCTCCGGCGGCGTTCCCGCACGCGATGTGTGGTTGGCGCTCTGCGCCGAAACGGATGTCCCCGAGAGCCGTTGGTACGGCGTCGGGCGTCCGGTCGTCGCGAAATAGACGCGCAGTGTTCGCGTTCGCCGGTCTGCCCCACGGGCAGGGATTCGAGCGTGTCCAGTTTTCCGCTCCGACACGCCGGGCTGCTCTCGAATACGTGTTCGGGTTTTGATAGGCTCCTCAACAGCAGCTATCGGTGGCGAACCGTCCACGGTGTGCGGGGCTTTCTGACCAATGTCAGAGGCTCGGCGTACTGTCGATTTTGTCAACGACAGACTGCACTTGCCTTGTCGAGACAGTGATGTGGGGCCCTCCCCGCTCACAGATCCGACAGCCTATAGGCGACCGACGCACGACAATAAGGAGCCCGACATGCCCTCAGCAGCAGACCGCGAAAAAGCACTTGAAACTGCACTCGCCCAGATCGACCGCCAGTTCGGCAAGGGCTCAGTCATGCGCCTCGGCAGCGATGAGCGAGCGCCCGTTGAGACGATCTCAACCGGATCGATCGCATTGGATGTCGCGCTCGGCATTGGCGGGCTGCCGCGTGGCCGCATCGTCGAGATCTACGGCCCGGAATCGTCGGGTAAGACCACGCTCACCCTGCACGCCATTGCCAACGCACAGAAGAACGGCGGCATCGCGGCCTTCATCGATGCCGAGCACGCGCTCGACCCCGAATACGCCAAGAAGCTCGGCGTCGACATCGACGCGCTTCTCGTCTCCCAGCCCGACACGGGTGAGCAGGCGCTTGAGATCGCCGACATGCTCGTGCGAAGCGGCTCGATCGACCTGATCGTGATCGACTCCGTCGCCGCCCTCGTGCCCCGCGCTGAAATCGAAGGCGAGATGGGTGACACCCACGTCGGCCTCCAGGCCCGACTGATGTCACAGGCACTCCGCAAGCTGACCGGTGGCCTGAGCCAGACCAACACCACGATGATCTTCATCAACCAGCTGCGCGAGAAGATCGGTGTGTTCTTCGGAAGCCCCGAGACCACGGCCGGCGGTAAGGCACTCAAGTTCTACGCCTCCGTACGCCTCGACATCCGTCGCATCGAAACGCTGAAAGACGGCACCGAAGCAGTCGGTAACCGCACCCGCGTCAAGGTCGTCAAGAACAAGATGGCTCCGCCCTTCAAGCAGGCCGAGTTCGACATCATCTACGGCATCGGAATCTCCCGCGAGGGCAGCCTGATCGACTTCGGCGTCGAGCACCTGATCGTCAAGAAGTCGGGCGCCTGGTACACCTACGAGGGCGACCAGCTGGGTCAGGGTAAAGAGAACTCCCGCAACTTCCTGCTCAAGAACCCGGACATCGCCAACGAGATCGAGACCAAGATCTTGACCAAGCTCGGCATCGGCCCGGAAGGCATCGCAGCGAAGGCCGCCGCGGCGAAGGAAGCAGCCGCCGCTGCAGCAGCGGCCAAGGCTGCCGGCGCTCCTGAGGCCGCACCGGCCAAGGCGCCGGCGCGCAAGAGCGCGTAGCGCGCGTCGCAACCGCGCAACAACGCAGTACCGAGAAGGAAGGTCACGGGCATGGTTCATTTCGAACCCGCAGATGACACGGCAAAGAAAACCACTCTGGCGCCCGTGACCTACCTCCCCGGCGTGTTTCCCGGTGAGGCTCCGGTACGCACCCCGCGCGCGACACCGGGTTGGCACGTTGAGCCGGGCTCGGCCGCCGCGAACGATGCGGATGGCGTCGATGCCGAGCCGGCTTTCGACGACTCCTCTGATGATGGTCGCGAGGAGATCGACGATGATGTGCTCGACGATGAAGCTGCCGTCGAGGAGATTGACCCGGCTGAAGTGCGCGAGCAGGCGGAGCACCTCCTACTTCGAAAACTGCGCAGCCGCTCCCTCTCGGTGAAGGAAGCCGGCGCTGTTTTGGCCGGCACCGACATCGACGCGGGGGAGTCGGAGGAGATCATCGAACGGTTCCGTGAACTGCATTACATCGATGAAGACCGGCTCGCCGACCAGATCGTGCACAGCCACCACGAGCGCAAAGGCCTCGGTCGATCCGGCGTCGAAGCCGAAATGCGTCGCCGCGGGATCGATCCGATGCTGATCCTCACCAAGCTGGAGGAGCTTCCCGACGACGAAGCAGAGCGCGCCGGCGAACTCGCGATCAAACGCATCCGGCAACTTGATCGCCTTGACGATCAGACCATTGACCGTCGGCTGACCGGTTTTCTGCTGCGCAAGGGCTACAGCTCGGCGGCGGTTCGCGCGGCCGTGAAAGCGGCGATGGCCTCTCGAAGTGGCAGCGGTAAGGCCTCGGGCGTTCGGTTCAGGTAGTGAACGTAAACTAGATCACACTATGAGCAGTGAGACTTTGGCACGCCCCACCCTGATCGCCCCTTCGAGCGCGGCGGTTGACGCAGACGGCAAGGCCCGCACCTACGAGGTGCGCACCTTCGGCTGCCAGATGAACGTGCACGACTCCGAGCGCCTGACCGGGTCTCTCGAGGCCGCCGGCTACGTTTCGGCGAACGGCGAAGAAGCCGATGTCGTCGTGATCAACACCTGCGCCGTGCGTGAGAACGCCGACAACAAGCTCTACGGCAACCTCGGCTACCTCGCCTCGGTCAAGCGCCGCCACGAGGGGATGCAGATCGCCGTCGGCGGTTGCCTCGCCCAGAAAGACAAGAACGTCATCCTCGAGAAGGCCCCGTGGGTCGACGTCGTCTTCGGCACCCACAACATGGGCTCACTCCCGAGCTTGCTTGAGCGCGCCCGTCACAACGGTGAAGCTCAGCTGGAGATTCTCGACTCTCTCGAAACCTTCCCGTCGACGCTGCCGACCAAGCGAGACTCCAGCTACAGCGGATGGGTCTCCATCTCGGTCGGCTGCAACAACACCTGCACCTTCTGCATCGTTCCTGCTCTCCGCGGCAAGGAGAAAGACCGTCGCCCGGGCGAGGTTCTGGCCGAGATCCAGGCACTCGTCGACGACGGCGCGATCGAGGTCACGCTGCTCGGTCAGAACGTCAACTCCTACGGTGTCGAGTTCGGCGACCGCCTGGCCTTCGGCAAGCTGCTGCGGGCCGCCGGAAAGATTCCCGGCCTCGAACGCATCCGTTTCACCAGCCCGCACCCCGCCGCCTTCACCGATGACGTGATTGACGCGATGGCCGAGACGCCGGCCGTGATGCCGCAGCTGCACATGCCTCTGCAGTCGGGCTCCGATGCCATTCTCAAGTCGATGCGTCGCTCCTACCGCTCAACGAAGTTCCTCGGCATTCTCGAACGGGTGCGCGCCCAGATTCCGCACGCTGCGATCAGCACTGACATCATCGTGGGCTTCCCCGGCGAAACCGAAGAAGACTTCCAAGAGACGCTGCGAGTCGTCGAAGAAGCCCGCTTCGCCACGGCGTTCACGTTCCAGTACTCGATTCGCCCGGGCACACCGGCGGCAACGATGCCCGACCAGATTCCGAAAGAGGTTGTGCAGGAGCGCTACGAACGTCTCGCTGAGCTGACCAACCGCATCGCTTGGGAAGAGAACCAGGCGGTGATCGGCCGTGAGGTCGAGCTGCTCGTCGCCAACGGCGAGGGCCGCAAAGACGCCGACACACACCGCATGAGCGGCCGCGCCCCCGACAGTCGTCTGGTGCACTTCGATGTTCCGGCGGGCTCCGAGGTTCCGCGCCCGGGCGACATGGTGACCGTCGTCGTCACCGCGGCGGCCCCGTTCCACCTCATCGCCGATTCGACCGACGGCGCCCCGCTGCGGGTGCGCCGCACCATCTCCGGCGACGCCTGGGACCGCATGCAGGCCGAGTCCTGTGGCGTGCCGACGCCGTCCGACGCCTCCGGTGCTCCGCGCGCCGCCGGCCCGGTGTCGCTCGGATTCCCGTCGCTGCGCCTGCAGGGCGGCGCCACGACCATCCCGATTTACACTGTCGACGATTCCGAACGCTGAGTTGATTGTCGCGATCGTCGGTCCCACGGGAACCGGCAAGTCCGAACTGTCGCTCGACCTCGCCGAACGGCTGATCGATCGTGGTCAGCCGGCCGAGATCGTCAACGCCGACGCCATGCAGCTCTATCGGGGCATGGATGTCGGCACTGCGAAGCTCTCGGTTGACGAACGCCGTGGCATCCCGCATCACCTTCTCGACGTGCTCGAGGTCACCGATGAGGCGACCGTCGCGAACTACCAGCGGGATGCCCGGAGCGCGATCGATGAGATCCGCGCGCGCGGCGCCGTGCCGATTCTCGTCGGTGGTTCCGGTCTCTACGTGTCGTCGGTCGTCTTCGACTTCAAATTTCCGGGCACCGACCCCGAACTGCGCGCGCGGCTGGAGGCCGAGCTGTTGACCGACGGCCCCGGCTTGCTGTATGCGCGGCTCAAGGAGATCGACCCGGTTGCCGCCTCTCGGATCGGTTCCAGCAATGGGCGCCGTCTGGTGCGTGCACTTGAGGTGATTGCGATTACCGGTGAGCCGCACTCGGCGGCGTTGCCCGACGAACCCGTCTATTGGCGTCCGACCTGCACGCTCGGGCTCACGGCCGAGCGCGCCGAACTGACGCCGCGTCTCGACGAGCGGGTGTTGCGCATGTGGGAGAGCGGGCTTCTCGGTGAAGTCGAGCAGCTGATCCCCGCCGGCCTGGAACGCGGGGTCACGGCCAGCCGAGCAATCGGCTACGCCCAGGCGCTCGGGCAGCTGCACGGCACGCTGACCGAAGCGGAAGCGATTGAGCAGACCCAACAGCTCACCCGCCGCTATGCACGCCGCCAGGTGAGCTGGTTCAAACGCGGTGTCGACACCCGGTGGATCGCGTCGACGGCCACCGACCGCGTCGAGCAAGCGCTACAGCTCGTTGATCAGAGCCGGGTCACGGCAGCCACCTAAACTGGATCAATGGGTACTGATCTGCACTTCACCAAAGGCCAAGGAACCGGCAACGACTTCGTGCTGTTCGCCGATCCGGAGGGTGAGAACGAGCTCAGCCCCGAACAGATTCGTGCCGTCTGCGACCGCAAGTTCGGTGTCGGTGGCGATGGTCTGATCCGTGCCGTGAAGTCGAACCGGCTCGACGCCGGGGCGGCCGCACTGGCTGAAGACAGCGCCGCCGAGTGGTTCATGGACTACTGGAACGCCGACGGAACCATTTCCGAGATGTGCGGCAACGGCATCCGTGTCTACGCTCGTTTCCTGATCGACCAGGGTCTCGTCGCCCTGGAACCAGGCGACACCCTCGCCGTCGGCACCCGCGCCGGCGTGCGTGACGTGCAGCGCAACCGCACGGGCTTCCAGGTCGACCTCGGGCGCTGGACGCTCGACGGCGGCGAACCGCTCGTGCGTGCCCGCAATCTCTCGGTCGCGCGGCCGGGTCTTGGCATCAATGTCGGAAACCCGCACGTGGTCGTCGCCCTCGCCGACGATGCCGAGCTCGACGCGGCAGATCTCAGCTACATTCCGCAGCTCGATCCCGAACCCGTCGCCGGCGCGAACGTGGAGTTCGTGGTTCCGGGCGACCCGCTCGTCATTGATGGTGTCGGTCACATCCGCATGCGGGTGCACGAGCGCGGCAGCGGCGAAACCCTGTCGTGCGGCACCGGCGCGGCAGCGGCAGCATTGGCCACCCGGCACTGGGCCGGTGCAGGAGCCCCGAACCAGTGGCGCGTCGAGGTGCCCGGAGGGGTGCTCGGTGTGCGGATGTTCCCGACCGAGGATGGCGAGCACGTCTCGCTCTCCGGCCCGGCGGAGCTCGTCTTCGACGGGGTGCTCGGCCTGGGCTAGCCCGCCCGATGGGCCGTGACCCTCCCGTAGGTCGAGGAGCACGCTCGGTGGTCGAGCCTGTCGAGACCGACCACTCCGATCCGATTGACGCTCGACATCCCGGTACCCAATTCAGGAGCGGAGAGGCGGGTCGCGCGAAAAACCCACCCGACCGGGCCGCGACACGCCTCCACTCCTGATTTTGGTACCGGGGCTCAACGGGTTCGGCCGGCGGGGCTGCGTCGGCTCACCGGCTGTGCGCGCTGGTCAGTCGCGCCAGAAGAACATAATCTCGAGCGTGGCTTGCGCGGCTCCCGTGAAGCGTTCAGGGAACTGAGCGAAAAGGTCACGGATGCGAGACGCAAGTGTCACGATGGGCGGGCCGGGCGGGGTGTCGGCCATGGTCGCAGTCTAGGTGGGAGCCACCTCGGCCACCGGATTCTGTGCTGTCGCGCCCGCACCAAGATTAGGAACCCGTACCAAAATTAGGAGCGGAGAGGCGTGTCGCGTGAAAAACAGGCCCGAAAGGGCCGCGACACACCTCCGCTCCTAATTTTGGTATCCGCCGCGATTGGTTCGGCGGGGTAACGCGGGTTCGGGCGGGTTCGGGCGGGACTACGCGCCCCGGCTCACCCGAAGCACACGGAAACCCTTGCTGGTGGTCGCCCGCGACACGGTGTACTCGTCGCTCAGCTCCTCGTCGAGCCAGCGGTGCAGCGAGTCGGAGCCGAGGTTCTTCTGCACGACGAGCCAGGCATCCGATCCGGGCTGCAGCCGCGGCAGCCAGGTCGTCATCAGGTTGTGCAACTCGTTCTTGCCGACCCGAATCGGTGGGTTCGACCAGATCGTGCGAAAAGTGAGATCGGCGGGAACGTCCTTCGGCAGAACCGCGGTCACGTTGGTGAGTCCGAGTGCTGCGGCGTTGCGCCGCACCAGGTCGAGGGCGCGCTCGTTGACATCGACGGCCCAGATGCGGGCGTCGGGGGAGGTCAACGCGAGGTGCAGGCTGATGGGCCCCCACCCGCATCCGATGTCAAGAAAATCGCCGTCGCTCGGGGGCGGGGGAGCGTTGTTCAGCAGAACCCGTGTGCCAGTATCGATGTGTTCCGGGCTGAAAACAGCGTTGGCCGTCGTCACCGTGTACTCACGGCCGGCGAGTTGCACAGAGATCTGCCGCAATTTGAGTTCGCTATCGGATGCAGACGAGAAATAGTGCTCTGGTGCCATAGTAGGAAACTATCGGAGTTCGAGGAACTAGGGTTAAAGCGATGACTGAATCCACTGCCCCACACGACGACGACGACGTAGTTGCGCGGGTGTTGGCCAGCGCTGACTCCCGGGCTTCCGGCTACTCGCTTTTCACCAGCGGAACCGCGCAGGCTCTGCAGGCCGACTCTGCCGACGGCGGATACGACGGTGAGCAGCTGGAGCGCGCCGACCGCAATGCGTTGCGGCGGGTTCCGGGACTCTCCACCGAGCTTGAAGACGTCACAGAGGTCGAGTATCGCCAGCTGCGTCTCGAGAACGTCATTCTGATCGGCGTCTACACGCAGGGCACGATCGACGACGCCGAGAACTCCATGCGCGAGCTCGCCGCCCTTGCAGAGACGGCCGGAGCGACAGTGCTCGACGGCCTGATGCAGCGCCGGGCGAAGCCCGATCCCAGCACCTATTTCGGTAAGGGAAAGGTGCAGGAGCTCGCCGCCATTGTGCAGGCGATGGGCGCCGACACCGTGATCGCGGACACCGAGCTGGCGCCGAGCCAGCGCCGCGCGCTCGAAGACGCGGTCAAGGTGAAGGTCATCGACCGCACCGCCGTCATCCTCGATATTTTCAGCCAGCACGCCAAGAGCCGGGAAGGCAAGGCGCAGGTCGAACTCGCCCAGCTCCAGTATCTGATGCCACGCCTCCGCGGCTGGGGTGACTCGATGTCCCGCCAGGCCGGTGGCCAGGTGGGTGGCACCGGAGCCGGCATGGGTTCCCGTGGCCCCGGTGAGACGAAGATCGAGCTCGACCGTCGTCGCATCCACACGCGCATGTCGAAGCTGCGCAAGCAGATGGTCGAGATGAAGCCGGCCCGTGAGGCCAAGCGGGCCAACCGCAAGCGCAACGCCGTGCCATCTGTTGCCATCGTCGGCTACACCAACGCCGGCAAATCGAGCCTGCTCAACCGCATCACCAATGCCGGAGTGCTGGTCGAGAATTCGCTGTTCGCGACACTGGATGCGACGGTGCGCAAATCGACGACGGCCGACGGCCGTCTGTACACGCTCACCGACACCGTCGGATTCGTGCGCAACCTGCCCCACCAGCTGGTCGAGGCGTTCCGCTCGACACTTGAAGAAGTTGCCGACTCCGACGTCATCGTGCACGTCGTCGACGGCTCGCACCCCGACCCCGCCAGCCAGCTCGCCACCGTGCGCGACGTCATCGGCGAGGTGGGGGCCCGCGAGATCCCTGAGATCGTGGTGTTCAACAAGAGCGACCTGGTCAGCGAAGACGACCGGCTGCTGCTGCGCGGCCTCGAACCGCGAGCGATCTTCGTGTCGGCCCGCAGCGGCGAAGGCATCGACGAGGTGCTCGCGGCGATCGCCGACCTCATCCCCACCCCGCAGGTCGAACTCGACCTGCTGATTCCCTACGAGCGCGGCGATCTGATCTCCGCTCTGCATCAGCACGGGCGGGTTCTCTCAACCGCATACGCCGAGACTGGAACCGAGGTCAAGGCGATGGTGAACCCCGACATCGCGCCGCAGTTTGCGGAGTTCCGGGTCGTTCCCGCCGTCACCGCCTAGCTTTCACCGGCTGACGTGGCGGTCCTCGACGGGCCGCCACGCCACAGCCGAGCGTGCACCTGAGCGCGCGTACCTGAGCACCGTCGACCCGTCCGATGCGGCCACTGCGAGGGGCTGAGTCGCCGCCGACCCGCGACGGCGGCGACCACATGAATTGTGGCGACCGCGTGAAATATTCGGTCACAGTCGCAGCGCTCGGCGCTGCATTTCTGGCCTCCCTTCGACGACCGCGTGAAACATTCGGTCACACTCATTTGGATCGGCTTTTCGGTTGTTAGAGTCGCTGCAATCGTTGCCGACCAGACCACTCTGATCGGCATGGAGCGACAGCCGAGCCCGGCACCCGCCCGCGACAAATCGCCAGCCCTGTGTTGGCGGTCCGCGGCTGCCCGGCTGCGGCAGCACCTATGCCAAATGAGGTTTCATGACTACGACGAAGGACCCAGACTGTCCTCGCCGCGTTCCGGTGTCGTTTGAGCTGTATCCGCCTCGAACGGATGCCGCAGCGACAGCACTGCACAGCACCATCGACAGGCTGGCTGCGGCCCGGCCCGAATTCATCTCGGTGACCTACGGGGCAAACGGATCGTCTCGCACCTCCTCCCTCGACGTGCTGAGCTACATCCTGCAGGCCACTGGCGTCGAACCGATGGCACACCTCACCTGTGTCGGCTCTTCGCATGCCGAAGCCAACTACCTCATCCGTGAGTTCCTCGATGCCGGCGTGCGCAGCTTTCTGGCGCTGCGTGGAGACGCTCCGGAAGGCACACCGGAGGGGGAGACGTTCCTCGGCGATTTGAAGAGCGCGGGGGAGCTCGTGCAGCTCATCCACCGCGTGCAGGCCGAGCGCGTGCCGTATCGCGAGGGAGTCATTCCCGGCCTGCCCGGCGCGCGGTCGGTCAGCTCGGAGCGGGACAAGGTGCGCGTCGCCGTCGCCGCGTTCCCGAACGGCCACCCCCGATCGCGCTCGACCTCCCAGGACATCGACACACTCCTCGCCAAGCAGGCTGCCGGAGCGAACCTCGCTATCACGCAGCTGTTCTTCCACGCCGACCACTACCTGAGCTTCATCCAGCGGGCCAAGCAGGCGGGCGTCGAGTTCCCGATCCTGCCCGGCATCATGCCGGTCACCAGCCCTGCACGCCTCACCCGCATCCTGCAGCTGTCCGGCGAAGAGCTGCCCTCCGAGCTCTCGATCCAGCTGGAGATCGAGCCGACCGAGGAAGGCCAGCGCGAGATCGGCATCAGCCATGCCGCCAATCTGGCCCAGGAGCTCCTGGCCGGCGGGGCCCCGGGCCTGCACCTGTATGCGTTCAACCAGCACCGCACCGTGCTCTCGGTGCTCGACCGGGCCGGTGCACTGCCCGCCGACTACCAACCATTCGACAGCCAATCCACCGCAGTATCTGCCCTCACAGTCAAGGAACGAGCATGACAACCACTCCCGCATTCCCGACCGGCACCATCCTCGGTTACCCACGTATCGGTCGTCGCCGCGAGCTGAAGAAGGCCGTCGAAGCCTTCTGGGCCGGCCGCATCGACGAAGCCGAACTGGAGGCCACCTCCGCCGGACTCCGCGACGCCACCCGCGCGCGCCTCGTCGCGTTGGGTCTCGGCCAGGCCGACTCGTCGATCCCCGAGTCGTTCTCGTACTACGACCAGGTGCTGGATGCCGCGGTCACCGTTGGCGCCGTCCCCTCCCGGTTTTCCGCGCTCGTCGACTCAGACGGCCGGATCGACCTGGCCGGTTACTTCACGCTGGCGCGCGGTGAGGGTGACAACCTGCCGCTCGAAATGACGAAGTGGTTCGACTCGAACTACCACTACCTCGTGCCGGAAATCGGGCCGGAGACGAACTTCGCTCTCGCCAGCGACCGAATCGTGCGGGAATTCACGGAGGCCAAGGCCGCCGGGTACCTCACCAGGCCCGTCATCGTCGGCCCGGTCACGCTCCTCGCCCTCAGCAAGCCCAGCGATGAGGCTCCGGCCGGCTTCGTGCCGCTGTCACGCCTCGACGACGTGCTGCCGGTCTACGCCACCCTGCTGCAGCGTCTCGCCGAGGTCGGTGCCGAATGGGTGCAACTCGACGAACCTGCCCTCGTCAGTGAGAGCATCGAGGTGCCGCGCGCTGAGCTTCTCGCCGCCGCCGAGCGTGCCTATTCCGTTCTCGGAACGCTTGAACCGCGCCCCGCGATCTTCCTCGCCGCGCCCTATGGCAGCCTCGACGACGCTCTGCCGGTGCTGGCCGCGTCGCCCGTCGAAGCCATCGGTCTCGACCTCGTGCGCGGATCGGTGCCGGGTGCCGTTCCCGGCTTGGCCGACAAGGTGCTCGTCGCCGGTGTGATCGACGGTCACAACATCTGGCGCGGTGACCTCGCTGCCGCCTTCGACACGGTGGGCGCCGTGGCGAAGCTCAGCCCGCGCGTGGCCGTGTCCACGTCGACGTCGCTGCTGCACGTGCCTCACGACGTGCAGGACGAATCCTCACTCGGCGACGATCTGACCAGCTGGCTCGCCTTCGCTGACCAGAAGGTGAATCAGGTGGCGACCCTGGCTCACGGCCTGACCCACGGAAAGTCGGCGATCCAGGCCGAGCTCGATGCGGCATCCGCGGCGCTGGCCGCCCGGTTGGCCGCACCGGGTGTGCGCGACGGCGCGGTACGCGCCCGCACCGCCGGTCTGACGGAGGCCGACTTCAACCGGGGTGACTACGCCGCTCGCGCGGTCGCCCAGGAGGAGGCGCTGGGCCTGCCGTTCTTGCCGACGACGACCATCGGATCCTTCCCGCAGACCGGTGAGATCCGACGCGCCCGTGCCCAGCTCGGCAAGGGAGAGCTGACGGCCGACGAGTACACCGCGCTGATGCGCGCCGAGATCGCCCGGGTCGTCGACCTGCAGCACGAACTCGGACTCGACGTTCTCGTTCACGGCGAGCCAGAGCGCAACGACATGGTGCAGTACTTCGCCGAGAACCTCGACGGGTTCGCTGTCACCGAGAACGGATGGGTGCAGTCCTACGGCAGCCGGTGCACGCGCCCGTCGATCCTCTGGGGAGACGTGTCCCGACCGAAGCCGATCACCGTCGATTGGTCGGTCTACACGCAGTCGCTGACCGAGAAGCCCGTCAAGGGGATGCTGACCGGTCCGGTCACGATCCTGGCCTGGTCCTTCGTGCGCGACGACCAGCCGCTCGGTGAGACAGCTCGCCAGGTGGCATTGGCTCTGCGCGACGAGATCGGCGACCTGGAGTCGGCGGGCATCACGATCGTTCAGGTCGATGAGCCGGCGCTGCGCGAGCTGCTTCCGCTCAAGAAGAAGGATCAGGCCGACTACCTGGACTGGTCGGTCGGGTCGTTCAAGCTGGCCACCGCCGGCGTTGCGGAGGTCACCCAGATCCACACCCACCTCTGCTACTCGGAGTTTGGCGTTGTGATCGAGGCGATTCGCAATCTCGATGCCGACGTGACGAGCATCGAAGCGGCCCGCTCGCGCATGGAGGTTGTCAGCGACATCCAGTCCAGCGGCTTCGACCACGGAATCGGCCCGGGCGTCTACGACATCCACTCGCCACGTGTGCCGAGCGTCACCGAAGTGACCGAGCTGATCGAGCGGGCCCTGGAGTCGATTCCGGGGCGTCAGGTCTGGATCAACCCGGACTGCGGGCTCAAGACCCGCGGGTATGACGAGACGATCGAATCCCTGGCCAATATCGTCGAGGCGACACAGATCGTGCGGGCTCGCGTGGAGGCGCCTGTTCGCTAGTCCTCTCGCGCGAAACTGCAATTGTCGGAGCCTGGTACGAGTTGAGGCTCCGACAATTGCTGTTTCGCGGGGAGTGCAGGGCTAGACCGACCGGAGTACCGCCACGATCTTGCCGAGGATCTCGGCGTGATCGCCCATGATCGGCTCGAAGTTGGTGTTGCGGGGGAGCAACCAGGTGTGGCCGTCACGCTGACGGAACACCTTGACGGTCGCTTCGTTGTCGAGCATGGCCGCGACGATCTCGCCGTTCTCTGCCGTCTTCTGCTGACGCACGACCACCCAGTCCCCATCGCAGATGGCGGCGTCAATCATTGACTCACCGACGACCTTGAGCATGAACAGGTCGCCCTTGCCCACGAGCTGGCGAGGAAGCGGGAAGATCTCATCGATCTGCTGGTCCGCGGTGATCGGGATGCCGGCGGCGATGCGACCGACAAGCGGAACCATCGCTGCGTCACCGATCTGCGCGTTCGACGCCGACGAATCGGCATCGCCGACCGAGTTGTCGTCGGTGGACTGCGGCAGCTCGATGAGGATTTCGAGTGCGCGCGGACGGTTGGGGTCGCGACGCAGGTAGCCGCTCAACTCCAGTTGGTTGAGCTGGTGAGTCACGCTCGAGAGCGAGGCGAGTCCAACGGCATCGCCGATCTCGCGCATGCTCGGCGGATAACCGCGGCTGCTGACCGAACGCGAGATCACGTCGAGAATTGCCAGTTGCTTCTCGCTCAGGCTCTTTCGGCGACGGGTGCCGCCGCGTTCGCGGGGGCCGCTTGTCTCTTTCGTCATGTCACTCGCTCCTCGTGCCGATGTTGTGCGTCTCAAACTGCGCCACTGCTCAAACCCCGCCGCTACTCCTGCGGCGGCGACGGCCGTTCCGTTCGAATGTCAGAGGTGTCTGGTTGTGTTCGATCCGTCAAGAAAAACTGTATCCCCGCACCCCGGGAAAACAAACACTTCTTCGAGTGTGTTGCCCGATTGTTTCGAAGAACAACCGTAAAGAGGCTTGATTCTTCGAACAATCGAATATATATTCGGAACATAGATTCGGATGCGGCGCCCTTCCCCGGGAGCCGGACCCGTACTTACCAGGAGGTTCAACATGAGCACAGCAGTCAGCACAGCAGCTCCGCACGGCTCCATTGGCACCACCCGTCTGCGTCTGACCCGACGTGGTCGCATTGTTTTCAGCACGATGGCGGCACTCCCGCTCGTTGTCGGCGCCTTCGTCGTCACCATCAACGGGGGAGCGGCAATCGCTTCCAACGGCACCGTCGGTACGGCCACGTTCGACTACGTCACCGTCTCGGCCGGTCAGTCCCTCTGGCAGCTCGCCGAGACCATCGCCCCCGAAGCGGACCCGCGCGATGTCATCGCCGACATCGTCGCCCTCAACCAGCTTGACTCGGCCTCCGTCGAGCCCGGCCAGCGCCTCGCTCTTCCGGCCACAGACTAGTCAGCACCACCCCGGCTGCGCTGCCGGACCCACCCGGCCCCTGCCCCGTGTTCTGGTGTCGGCATCTCGCCTCAGACGCCCACGGCGGCCCGGTAATATTGCTCGGGTGACCAGCCTCAATGACCTTCCCCTGCGCGACAATCTGCGCGGACTCGTTCCCTATGGCGCCCCGCAACTTCACGTTCCGGTGGCCCTCAACGTGAACGAGAACACGCATCTGATTCCCGAGGCTGTTGCTCACGACATCGTCGCCTCCCTCGCTCGCGCGATCCTGACCGTCAACCGGTACCCCGACCGCGAATTCACCGAGCTCCGCGAGAACCTCGCCGTCTACCTCGGTCACGGCCTCACCCCCGAGAACATTTGGGCGGCGAACGGCTCGAACGAAGTGATCCAGCAGGTACTGCAGGCGTTCGGCGGCCCCGGACGCAGTGTGCTGGGATTCTCGCCGACCTATTCGATGTACCAGATTCTTGCCTCCGGCACCGGCACCGACTGGATTGCCGGAGAGCGGGATGCCGACTACGAGCTGTCCCCGGAGACCGCCGTCGAGTGGGTCAGGAAGACCAACCCCTCGCTGGTCTTCCTGTGCTCACCGAACAACCCCACCGGTACGCCGCTCTCGCTGGAGACCATTGCCGCCGTCTACGACGCCACCGACGGCATCGTTCTCGTCGACGAGGCCTATGCCGAGTTCGCGGCCGACGGGGAGGCATCCGCTCTGACCCTGCTTGAGGGGCGCCCGCGCCTGCTTGTCTCCCGCACCATGAGCAAGGCGTTCGCTTTCGCCGGCGCCCGCGTCGGCTACCTGGCGGCCGACCCGGCGGTGACGGATGCGATGCGCCTGGTTCGACTGCCGTACCACCTGTCGGCGCTGACGCAGGCCGCAGCGAACGCGGCGCTCGCCCACACCCCGGAGATGCTCGCGATGGTCGACGACATCCGGGTGCAGCGGGATCGCATCGTGATTGAGCTTCAGAACCTCGGCTACGCACCGCACCGCAGCGGTAGCAACTTCGTGCTGTTCGGTGGGGTCGACGACCCGAAAGCCACGTTCCAGGCTCTCCTCGACCAGGGCGTACTGATCCGCGACATCGGCATCCCGAACCACCTGCGCGTGAGCGCGGGAACCGAAGCGGAGACGACAGCCTTCCTGAGCGCGCTGGCGGGCCTGCGTGTCGCGCCCGGCGCAGCCGAATAGGCTAGCGGTATGACTTCTTCCGCCGTGTCCACCGCCCCCCGCGTCGCGCAGATCACCCGCGCGACGAGCGAGTCGAGCATCGAGCTCAGCATCAACCTCGACGGCACGGGGGTCAGCGACATTCAGACGTCGGTTCCGTTCTACGACCACCTGCTCACGGCGTTCGCCAAGCACTCGTTGACCGACCTCACGGTGCGGGCCACCGGTGACGTCGAGATCGACGTGCACCACACCGTCGAAGACATCGGAATCGCGCTCGGCCAGGCTATCAAGCAGGCGCTCGGCGACAAGTCGGGCATCTCGCGCTATGGCGACGCCCTCGTTCCGCTCGACGAGGCGCTCGTGCAGGCCGTCGTCGACATCTCCGGTCGCCCCTACCTCGTGCACACGGGGGAGCCGGCCGGGTTCGAATTCCACCTCATCGGCGGCCACTTCACCGGTTCGATGGTGCGCCACGTCTTCGAGGCGATCAGCTACAACGCGGCGCTGACGGTGCACGTCACCGTGCTGGGCGGGCGCGACCCGCACCACATCGCCGAGGCCGAGTTCAAGGCATTCGCGCGCGCCTTCCGCCAGGCCAAGGCGCTCGACCCGCTGGTCGTGGGCATCCCGTCGACGAAGGGCGCACTGTGACCTCCGTCGTCGTCCTCGACTATGGGACCGGCAACATCCACTCGGCGGCCAAGGCACTCGAGCAGGCCGGCGCCGATGTCACCCTGACCTCCGACCGCAAGGTCGCGCTCGAGGCCGACGGCCTCGTCGTCCCCGGCGTCGGTGCCTTCAGCGCCGTGATGAAGTCGCTCAAGGATGTCTATGGCGATGAGATCATCGACCGCCGCCTCGCCGGCGGCCGGCCGGTGCTCGGCATCTGCGTGGGCATGCAGATCATGTTCGAGCACGGTGTCGAACGCGGCGTCGACACGGAAGGCCTCGGCGAATGGCCGGGCACCGTGACGCAGCTGAAGGCCCCGGTGCTTCCGCACATGGGCTGGAACACCGTCGAGGCCCCCGAAGACTCCGTGCTGTTTCGCGGTCTCGCCGACGAGCGGTTCTACTTCGTGCACTCCTACGCCGCGCAGGAGTGGACGCTTGACGTGCAGCCGCCGTTCCCGGCCCCACACCTGACCTGGGCCGACCACGGCGGCCGATTCCTGGCTGCGATCGAGAACGGTCCGCTCACCGCAACACAGTTCCACCCGGAGAAATCCGGCGAGGCGGGCATCCGCCTGCTGTCCAACTGGCTGGAGTCCCTGCGCACCTCATAGTGCGACCGGGTGGAGGCAGACCCTGCTTCATTCGGACCAGTTGTGACAGGCGCCGCCCAGTGCGCGCGAGTAGTATCGAGTGTTCATTTCGGCCGCCGATGTGCAGCCATCCCGATTGAGGAAATTCCCATGAGTGAGTTCAACACCACCCCGCGTCTCGTGCTGCTGCCCGCCGTCGATGTGGCCGGCGGAAAGGCCGTGCGGCTCACGCAGGGCGAAGCCGGCACCGAGACCAACTACGGCGACCCGGTTGACGCCGCCTCCGATTGGGCAGACCAGGGCGCCGAGTGGATTCACCTCGTCGACCTCGATGCCGCATTCGGCCGGGGCAACAACACGAGCGTGATCAAGAAGGTCATCAAGCAGGTTCGCGGCGTCAACGTCGAGCTGTCGGGCGGCATTCGCGACGACGAGTCGCTCGAAGCGGCACTCGGGACCGGCGTCAAGCGCATCAACCTCGGCACCGCGGCTCTCGAGAACCCCGAGTGGGCGGCCAGCGTGATCGCACGTTATGGCGACGCCATCGCCGTCGGCCTCGACGTGCGCGGCACCACCCTTTCGGCCCGCGGCTGGACCAAAGACGGCGGCGACATCTGGCAGGTGCTCGAACGACTCGAAGAAGCCGGTTGCGCCCGCTACGTGGTTACCGACGTCACGAAAGACGGCACCCTGCAGGGACCGAACGTCGACCTGCTGCGCCAGGTCATGGATCGCACTCACCGCCCGGTGATCGCATCCGGTGGCATCTCCAGCCTTGACGACCTGGTCGAACTGCGCCGGCTCGTGCCCCAGGGGCTCGAGGGCGCCATCATCGGCAAGGCACTCTACGCGGGTGCGTTCACGCTGCCTGAGGCGCTGGATGTCTCCGGCTCATAACCTCGGCTCCACCGGCCGCCCGGGCGGACCCGCCGACTCGGCAGGCCAGCCCTGGGCCGGCCGCGAGTTCGAACCCAACGAGCACGCCGAAGACGACGGCACGATGCCGCCGGTACTCGGCGAGGCGCTCCGGGCCTTCCGTGCGCGCGAAGTCGGTGAGGAGAACGTCATCGACGCGCTTCGAGGTTCACGTCTGCTGATCCCGCTGATCGCCGAGCTCGGTGAGGCCGGAACCAGTGAACACGGTCTGACGATTGACAAGAGTCAGGAGCTCTCGATCATCACCGTGGCAGGGCCCGACGGGCGCAATGTGATGCCCGTCTTCACCTCGGCGGCCGCGATGGCGGTCTGGAACCCCGACGCGCGCCCGGTGCCGGCGGATGCGGTGCGGGTGGCGTTGGCCGCGGCGCAGGAAGAAACAGATTTGGTGGTGCTCGACCCGATCGCTCCCACCGAGTTCGTAGTGCGTCGGCCGGCTCTCTGGGCAATCGCGCAGAGTCTGCCGTGGACGCCCAGTTATGCGAGTCGCGCGGTGGCTGCCGCTTTCGAGGAGTCGATCGCGACCGAACTCTCGGTGCTCAGCGTCACCCTCGTGGCCGGGGATCCGGATTCCCGTCTCGCCGGACCGGAACTGATCGTGCGGTTGGAGCTGATCGACGGGCTGACCCAGGCCGATCTCGACGCCGTGCTCGCCCGTCTGGCTGCGCGCTGGTCGGCCAGCGACGTCATCGCCACCGGGGTGGACTCGCTGCGGGTGCAGCTGGTCGCGTCGGTGTAGCCAGCAGCGCTGTTCCATGGGGCGGCCGGCGCGACCAAATTGCTCTAGGGATTGTCGGAGGAGTCGTTCAGGATGGTGACATGGACTCGCTCAGTGGCCGATTCTCGCCTGCGACACTGGCCTGGTTCGGCGAGGCGTTCGCGGCTCCGACCGAGGTGCAACTCGGTGCCTGGGATGCGATTTCCCGTGGCTCGCACGCCCTGGTCGTTGCCCCCACGGGGTCGGGGAAGACCCTGGCGGCATTCCTCTGGGCGATTGACCGGCTCGCCGGACAGGCCAGTGCAGCAGGACAGGCCGACGGCTCCAACTCGGCCGGCTCCGCGCGCGACGCCGATCATCCGGCAAGACCCGGCACCCGCGTGCTGTATATCTCGCCGCTCAAGGCGCTGGGCGTCGATGTTGAACGCAACCTGCGGGCACCGCTGATCGGAATCGGGCAGGCCGCACGCCGTTTGGGCGCCGAACCCCCACTTGTCACGGTTGGGCTGCGCTCTGGCGATACGCCGAGCTCAGAGCGGCGGCGGCTGATCAAGAACCCGCCAGACATCCTGATCACGACGCCGGAGTCGCTGTTCCTCATGCTCACCTCGGCGGCGCGCGACACTCTGCGCGCCGTCGACACCGTGATCGTCGACGAGATTCATGCCGTCGCCGCGACGAAGCGCGGTGCGCACCTCGCCGTGTCGCTCGAGCGCCTCGACGCATTGCTTGAGCGGCCGGCGCAGCGGATTGGTCTTTCTGCCACCGTGCGTCCCCCGAGCGAGGTCGCCCGCTTCCTGTCGGCGGCTGCGCCGGTCGAGATCGTCGCGCCGGCCAGCGGGAAGCGCTTCGACCTCTCCGTCGTTGTGCCCGTTGACGACATGAGCCAGATCATCCCGCCGGCCGAGCGAGAGGGCAGCGCTTCGGCAGCCGCTCCCCAAGCCGGTTCCATCTGGCCGCATGTTGAGGAGGCGATCGTCGACCAAATCCTGGCGCATACGTCGGCKATCGTGTTTGCGAATTCCCGGCGGCTGGCTGAGCGTCTCACCGCGCGGTTCAACGAGATCTACGCAGAACGCCAAGAGCTGGTCTCGGCCGGGGTGCCCGCGCCCGCCCTCGTGCCAGCGACTCGGTCGGCCGCGCCCCACCGCGCCCCGGCCGAGCTGATGGGGGCTGCCGGTCAGACCTTCGGTGCGGAGCCGCTTCTCGCCCGGGCCCACCACGGGTCGGTGAGCAAGGAGCAACGCGCCCAGATCGAGGATGAGCTGAAGTCCGGACGCCTCCGGTGCGTGGTGGCCACCTCCAGCCTTGAGCTCGGGATCGACATGGGCGCCGTCGACCTGGTCGTGCAGGTGGAGTCGCCCCCCTCGGTCGCCAGCGGCTTGCAGCGCGTGGGGCGGGCCGGTCACCAGGTGGGGGAGATCTCCCGCGGCATCATCTATCCGAAGCATCGGGCCGACCTCATTCATTCCGCTGTCGCAGCAGAGCGGATGACCGCGGGCATGATCGAATCGATCGCCGTCCCGACCAACCCGCTGGACATCCTCGCGCAACAAACGGTGGCGGCCTGCGCGCTCGAATCGATCGACGCCGAGGCATGGCTCGTGACGCTTCGCCGCAGTGCGCCATTCCAGACGCTGCCCCGCTCCGCCTATGAGGCCACCCTCGATCTGCTCGCCGGGCGGTATCCCTCCGACCAGTTCGCGGAGTTGCGCCCCCGCATCATCTGGGATCGCGACACGGGCACGTTGACCGGCCGCCCCGGCGCGCAACGTCTCGCCGTCACCAGCGGCGGCACAATCCCCGATCGCGGGCTGTTCGGCGTGTTCATGATCGGTGCGACCGACTCGGCAACCAGTCAGGGCCGCAGGGTGGGCGAACTCGACGAAGAGATGGTCTACGAATCGCGCGTCGGGGATGTCTTCGCGCTTGGCACGACGAGCTGGCGCATCCAGGAGATCACGCATGATCGGGTCCAGGTCGTTCCGGCCTTCGGACAGCCGGGACGATTGCCGTTCTGGAAGGGCGATGGGCTCGGCCGCCCGGTCGAGCTGGGCCAGGCCATCGGCGCGTATGTGCGGGAGCTGGCAGACGCTTCCCCTGCAGACGCGCAGGCACGGTGTGCGGCTGGCGGGCTCGACGCCCGCGCGGTCAGCAATCTGCTCGCCTTCCTCGAGGAGCAACGAGCGGCCACCGGGCATCTGCCCACCGACCGCACGCTGGTGGTCGAGCGTTTCAGGGACGAAATCGGCGACTGGCGGGTCGTGCTGCACTCTCCATTCGGCATGCAGGTGCATGCGCCGTGGGCGCTGGCTATCGGTGCGCGGGTACGCGAGCGCTTCGGCATCGACGGGAACTGCATGGCCAGCGATGACGGCATCGTGGTGCGCATCCCCGACACCGAGAACGAGCCGCCCGGCGCCGAGCTGTTCGTATTCGATCCCGATGAACTCGAACAGCTCGTGACCGATGAGGTGGGCGGCTCTGCCCTGTTCGCCTCCCGGTTCAGAGAGTGTGCCGCGCGCGCCCTGCTGTTGCCGCACTACAACCCCGGCCGTCGTTCGCCGCTCTGGCAGCAGCGCCAGAAGGCGACGCAGTTGCTGGACGTCGCCCGCGAGTACCCGACGTTCCCCATCATCTTGGAGACCGTGCGGGAATGCCTGCAAGACGTCTACGACCTCCCGGCGCTCACCGAGATCGCACGACAGATCGCCGCCCGTTCCGTGCGCCTCGTCGAAACCAGAACGGATGTCGCCAGCCCGTTTGCGAGCACCCTGCTGTTCGGATACGTGGCGGAGTTCATGTACGAAGGCGACTCACCGCTGGCCGAACGCCGGGCGACAGCACTCTCGATCGACTCCACGCTGCTGGCCGAACTCCTCGGCCGGGTTGAGTTGCGGGAGCTCCTCGACACGACGGTGACGAACGAGACGGAGCGTGAACTCCAGCGGCTCGTCCCCGATCGCAAAGCGCGCGGGCTCGAAGGCGCCATCGACCTGCTGCGCGGACTCGGGCCGCTGACGAGCGCGGAGGTCGAACAGCGGCTGGAGAATCCGGCCGAGGCCGACGAGCACCTGCATCAGCTGGTCGTCGCGAAGCGGGCGATCCAGGTGCAATTCGCCGGGAATGACTGGTGGGCCGCGATTGAGGATGCGAGCCGGCTGCGAGATGCGCTGGGCGTGCCGCTGCCACTCGGCGTCCCTGAGGCTTTCACCGAATCGGTGTCCGATCCGCTCGGCGACCTCGTCAGTCGGTATGCACGCACGCGCGGCCCGTTCACCAGCTCAGATGTCGCCCTCCGGTTCGGTCTGGGCGCTGCTGTGGCCGAGGTGGCGCTGCACCGACTCGCCGCGGCCCGCCGCGTCATTGAAGGCGAGTTCCACCCCCTGCGGAACGGTGCAGAGTGGTGTGACAGCGAGGTGTTGCGGCGGCTCCGCCGCCGTTCGCTGGCTGCGCTCCGGCGCGAGGTGGAACCTGTCGACCAGGTGGCCATCGGCCGATTCCTGCCGGGCTGGCAACACGTGGGAGGAGCGCTGCGGGGAATCGACGGGGTCGCATCCGTCATTGAGCAGCTTGAAGGCGTGCGGATCCCGGCGTCGGCGTGGGAATCCCTGGTGTTGCCCGCACGGGTGTCCGACTATTCACCGACGATGCTCGACGAGTTGACGGCCACCGGCGAAGTGTTGTGGGCCGGGGCAGGCACGCTGGCCGGCAACGACGGTTGGGTGAGCCTGCACCTGGCGGAGACCGCGCCGCTCAGTCTGTCGTTGCTGCCCGACGTGGAGACCACACCACTTCAGCGGGAGGTGCTGACCACGCTCGGCGGCGGCGGTGCCTTCTTCTTCCGCCAGCTCGCCGATGCGGTGGGCAGTCAGGACGACACCGAACTGGTCACTGCGCTCTGGGACCTCGTCTGGGCCGGGCTGGTGAACAATGACACCTTCGCCCCCATTCGCGCGCTCCTCGCGGGCGGGCATACCGCTCATCGCCCGAGCAGACCGACGCCGCGCTCACGCCTGCACCGGGGGCGAGCGCTGCCGAGGCCGACCATGCCGACCCGCACCGGCCCGCCGACGGTCGCCGGGCGCTGGTCGATCGTGCCGCTGGCCGAGCAATCGCCCACGGTCAGAGCTCATGCGCTGGGGGAGACGCTGCTCGAACGCTATGGCGTGGTGACCAGGGGCGCGGTGATGAGCGAGGGAATCACGGGTGGGTTCGCGCTCGTGTATCGCACGCTCTCCGGCTTCGAAGAACTCGGCCGCGCTCGCCGTGGATACTTCGTCGATGGACTCGGCGCCGCCCAGTTCGCCACCGGCGGGGCGGTCGACCGGCTGCGYGCGTCGCTACCCGCGCCGTCAGAGCGGGAGCGCAGGCGGCAGGCCGGGCGGCTGGAGGTGGTGGCCCTCGCCGCGACGGACCCGGCGAATCCGTATGGGGCGGCGTTGGCCTGGCCGCGGTTACCGGAGGGCACCAGCCACCGTCCCGGACGCAAGGCCGGCGCGCTCGTCGTCATCGTCGAGGGTGAGCTGGCGCTCTACATCGAACGCGGAGGCAAGTCGATTCTGTCGTTCGGTGATGACGACCAGGTCGTGTCCGCCGCCGCGGCGGCAGTGGCCCAACTGATCACCCGCCGGGGTGTGGCGCAGCTCGGCGTTGAAACGGTGAACGGCCAGTTCATCCTCGGCACGCAACTCGGATACGCGTTGCAGGCCGCTGGCTTTGGGGCGATTCCGCGCGGGCTGAAGATGAGGAGCTGACATGCCGGAGGTAACACCGTGTTCCACACATGACAGCTACGTTGCCGCGCGCACGAATGCCCGGGCCGCCAGAGCGACCCGGGCATCGAGAAAGCCTGGCTAGTTGACCGGACCGGTGTACTTCTCGCCCGGGCCCTGGCCGATCGGGTCGGGGATCGCCGACGCCTCGCGGAACGCCAACTGCAGCGAACGCAGTCCATCGCGCAGGCTTCGCGCGTGCATGTCTGAAATATCGGGGGCGGATGCCGTCACCAGGCCGGCGAGGGCGGTGATGAGCTTGCGTGCCTCGTCCAGATCGAGCTGGCTCTCGGGGTCGTCGGCCAGTCCGCACTTGACCGCGGCGGCACTCATCAAGTGCACTGCAGCGGTCGTGATGACCTCAATTGCGGCGACATCGGCGATGTCCCGCGTGGCCTGCGCTGCGTCATCCTGATCAAATGTGTTACTCACTGCCATCCTCTGCTAGACTCGACGCGGCTCCGGGGCAATAGCTCCGGTACGAAAGTGGATAATCTCCCACCCGCGCTTGACCGCTTCATCAAGGTTACCGGGTAGTTTGCACTCCGCCGGCTCGGCACTGGATTCAGTAACGAGGCGGTAGACAGGGTGTCGTGTGTGGTTTGGCGAAATTAATTTCGTGCAAGTCATATGCGTGATTTCTCACTTCGTCACGGGCGACATCCGTCACCTGTTGTAGCCGCGAAGATTGAGAAAGAGGAGCGACGCATCAGCGATCCCCGTACAAATGACCGTATCCGCGTCCCTGAAGTTCGTCTCGTCGGCCCCGCCGGTGAGCAGATCGGGGTCGTGGCCATTGATGTTGCCCTGCGCATGGCACAGGAAGCAGATCTCGACCTCGTCGAAGTAGCTCCCACGTCTAAGCCGCCGGTTGCCAAGATCATGGACTACGGCAAATTCAAGTACGAGGCTGCGCAGAAGGCTAAAGAAGCCCGGCGCAACCAGGCGAACACGATCCTGAAAGAGGTTCGTTTCCGCCTCAAGATTGACAAGCACGACTACGAAACCAAGCGCAAGCGCGCCGAGGGCTTCCTGAAGGCCGGCGACAAGGTCAAAGCAATGATCTTGTTCCGTGGACGTGAGCAGTCACGTCCCGATCAGGGCGTACGTCTGCTCCAAAGATTTGCCGAGGATGTGGCGGAGTTCGGTTCTGTGGAATCGACCCCCACCATCGACGGTCGAAATATGGTCATGGTCATTGGCCCTCTGAAGAACAAGTCAGAGGTCAAGGGCGAGGCCCTCGCACACCGTGCTGCTGATAAAGCAGCGAAACAGGAGGAAAAGAATGCCTAAGCAGAAGACCCACTCCGGGGCCAAGAAGCGATTCAAGATCACCGGTAGCGGCAAGGTCATGAAGCAGCAGGCTGGAATGCGTCACAACCTGGAGGTCAAGTCTGCCAAGCGCAAGGCTCGCCTGAACCAGGACCAGGTCCTGTCAAAGGCTGACAGCAAGACCGCCAAGAAGCTTCTCGGTCACTAAGACCCTCGTTATCTCGTTAGGAATATAGAAAAATGGCAAGAGTAAAGAGGGCCGTCAACGCCCACAAGAAGCGTCGCGTCATCCTTGAGCGCGCCTCGGGCTACCGCGGACAGCGTTCGCGCCTGTACCGCAAGGCCAAGGAGCAGGTCACACACTCCCTGGTTTACAGCTACCGCGACCGTCGCGCCCGCAAGGGTGACTTCCGTCGCCTGTGGATCCAGCGCATCAACGCGGCATCGCGTGCCAACGGCCTGACCTACAACCGTCTCATCCAGGGCCTCGGCATTGCTGAGATCAAGGTTGACCGTCGCATGCTGGCCGAGCTGGCCGTCAACGAGCCCGCCACGTTCGCGGCACTCGTTGAGTCCGCCAAGAAGGCTCTTCCGGCTGACACCTCAGCACCGAAGGTTGCTGCGTAGTCAGACCCCCGGGCTCACGCCCGCGCTTTACCTCCGAACGGGAGCAGGCTTCACCGCCTGCTCCCGTTCTGTTTTTAACGCTCCTCCACGCACTTCGGGCGAGAAAGCCTCAAGTAGGCTTGACCCATGCTTGATAACCCCCGTTCCCCGCGCGTTCGCGCCGTTGCCAAACTCGAAAAGCGTGCCGCTCGCTTAGAGACGGGAATGTTTCTTCTCGAAGGCCCCCAGGCTGTCTCAGAAGCACTGACCTTCCGCCCCAACCTGGTCGTTGAGTTGTTCGCCACCCCGACCGCGCTCGAGCGCTACACCGACATCGCACAGTTGGCCACCGACGCCGGCGTCGACATCGAGTTCGTCAGCGAGCAGGTGCTCGACGCGATGGCCGACACCGTCACCCCGCAGGGTTTCGTCGCGGTCTGCCACCAGTTCCCGACCTCGGTCAAAGACATCTTCAACGACGAGCCCAAGCTCATCGCCATCCTCGAAGAGGTGCGCGACCCCGGCAACGCCGGCACGATCATCCGTGCAGCGGATGCCGCCGGCGCCGATGCCGTGATCTTCACCGGTCGCAGCGTCGACCTCTACAACCCCAAGGTTGTGCGTTCCTCCACCGGCTCGATCTTCCACCTCCCGGTCGCCGTCGGCGCCAACCTGGCCGATGTGCGCGAGCGTGCACGTGCCGCCGGGCTGCAGATTCTTGCTGCGGATGTCAAGGGTGGCGACCTCCTGGAGGCGCGCAACTCCGGACTCCTGGCCAAGCCCACCGCCTGGCTGTTCGGCAACGAGGCGCGCGGGCTCACCGACGACGACCTGCTGCTGGCCGACACCTCGGTTTCGGTACCGCTCTACGGCCACGCCGAGTCGATGAACCTGGCGACAGCCGCGTCGGTGTGCCTCTACGAGAGTGCCTTCGCGCAGCGCAGCTAAGCCGTACACGTCGGCGTGCAGAAGCACGCCGGCGTGTGTTACAACTCCGGCGTGCAGAAGCACGCCGGCGTGTGTTACAACTCGGTAACCGTCGGGCCGGAACCATAGGGAAGACCGCGTCTTGTCCCTAGGTTGGGGGGCATGGAGCAATCTGAGTCTCTGCCCCCAACGTCGAACATCAGCGTGCGACGCGGCGAACCACTCGTCGTCGTCACCAATGTCAACAAACATTTCGGTGAGCTTCATGTACTGAAGAACATCAACGCCCAAGTCAACCGCGGCGAGGTCGTCGTGGTCATCGGACCCAGCGGCTCCGGCAAGTCAACGCTGTGCCGGGCGATCAACCGACTCGAGACCATCGACGACGGTGTCATCACGATTGACGGCACGGTGCTCCCGGCTGAGGGCAAGGCTCTCGCCCACCTGCGCGCCGACGTGGGAATGGTTTTTCAATCCTTCAACCTCTTCGCGCATAAGACCGTGCTCGAGAACGTCACCCTGGGCCCCATCAAGGTGCGTGGCGTCTCGAAACGAGAGGCAGACGCCCGCGCGATGAAACTGCTCGAACGGGTCGGCGTCGCGAACCAGGCAAAGAAGATGCCTGCCCAGCTGTCGGGCGGTCAACAGCAGCGCGTGGCCATCGCCCGTGCCCTGGCCATGGACCCCAAGGTGATCCTCCTCGACGAGCCGACGAGCGCACTCGACCCCGAGATGATCAACGAGGTGCTCGAGGTGATGATCGATCTCGCCAACGACGGGATGACCATGATCGTCGTCACCCACGAGATGGGGTTTGCGCGGAAGGCGGCCGACCGGGTCATCTTCATGGCCGACGGCGAGATAGTCGAAGAGGCGACGCCTGAAGAATTCTTCACCGCCCCGCGCAGCACCCGGGCCAAGGACTTCTTGTCGAAATTGCTCTCGCATTGACTGCGAGTCACTGAGCCGGGGGCGGCCCAGCCGCCCCACACCAAGAAAGGGACGAAAATGCGAAAGAGAATGACTCTCCTGGCCACCGTGGCCGTTGCAGCGCTCGCCTTGGCGGGATGTTCGGGTTCTGACTCGGGAACCACCGGCTCCACCGACGCGGGGTCCAGCCCGTCGGGGGCGCCGTTCGAAGTGGCGAAGACGGTCGACCTGACCGGCAGCCCCACGTTTGACGCCATGACGGAACGGGGCTCGGTCAAGGTCGGGGTGAAGGAAGACCAGCCGGGGCTCGGCTACCTCGATGCGGCGACGGGGGAACGTACCGGTTTCGACATTGAGATCGCGCGCTGGATTGCCGCCTCGCTCGGGTTCTCCGAGGATCAGATCGAGTTTATCGCGATCCCGAGCGCGAACCGGGAGGCCGCGATCGTCAACGGCGACATCGACTACTACGTCGGCACCTATTCGATCACCGACAAACGAAAGGAGCAGGTCGACTTTGCCGGACCCTATTTCGAGACCGGGCAGGGACTGCTGGTTGCCTCCGACAACACCGACATCAAGAGTGAAAACGACCTCGCCGGAAAGACCGTCTGCTCGGCGACAGGTTCGACGCCCATCCAAAACATCAGGGACAATTTCCCCGACACCAAGACCGTCGAGTTCGACACCTACTCACAGTGCGTTGACGCGCTGAAAGACGGCTCGGTCGACGCTGTCACAACGGATGCCGCGATCCTGATCGGCTATGCGGCGCAAGAGCCGGATGCCCTCAAGGTGGTGGGTGAACCGTTCACCGTCGAGAAGTACGGTGTCGGCCTTCCGAAGGGCGACGAGGCACTCCGCACCTTCATCAATGAGATGTTCACCAATGGCGGCGAGACGTGGACCGCGATCTACGACTCGACACTCGGCCAGTCCGGTACCAGTGTCGAGCAGCCGGCGGTCGATCAGTACTAACGACGACCGGCGCGCGGGGGCAGTTCCCTTCGGGGGCTGCCGCCGCGCGGATCGAGTGCGGTGGGCATCCGTCGCATGTGAACGTCACGAGCGGGAGTGAGAAGCATCCGGCATGGACACCTTGATCAACAACCTCGACTTGTTTGTGTCGGGGTTTCGGAACACCCTGATTCTTTTCTTCTTCTCGGCGATCTTCGCCTTGATCCTCGGCACCGTCGTCGGGGCGATGCGCGTGTCGCCGGTACCGATCATGCGCGGTGTCGGCACCGTGTACGTCAACCTGGTGCGCAATACCCCGTTGACGCTGATCATGTTCTTCTTCGCCTTCGGCTATCCGAAGCTCAACCTCATTCACTGGCCGTACGAGGTGCTCGCCATCATCGCGCTCAGCCTGTACACGGCGACGTACGTCGCGGAGGTGCTGCGCTCCGGCTTCAACACGGTGCCCGTCGGCCAGGCCGAGGCCGCGCGGGCGATCGGCCTGCCGTTTGCGCAGACCATGACGCTCGTCGTCATGCCGCAGGCCATGCGCGCGGTCATCCCGCCGATGATGAGTGTGTTCATCGCGCTCTTGAAGAACACGACAGTCGCCGCCGGCTTCTCGGTGGCCGAAGCGGGAGCGATCAGGGCTACCCTCTCTGAACGAGGTGAACCGGCCATCGTGGTGCTGCTCTGGGTGGCCGCCATCTTTGTGCTCCTGGTCGGGTTGCTCTCCCTCCTGCAGCGATATCTCGAGCGCCGATGGAAGGTGTTGCGATGAGCAGCGTTCTATATGACGTGCCGGGCCCTCGCGCTATCCGGCGCAATCTGATCTGGGGGATCGTCACGGTGCTCGTTGTTCTCGGCGTGCTGGCTTTCATCGTCTACCGATTCTGGGTGACGGGGCAGTTCACGGCCGCGAAGTGGCAGATCTTCACGTTCCCGCTCGTGCAACAGGCGATCGTGAAAGCCACTCTCTCCACCCTCACGGCGTTCGGTCTCGCTTCGGTGTTCAGCCTGATCCTCGGGCTGCTGCTATCGGTCGGGCGCCTCTCGGCCCATGCCTGGATACGCATTCCCGTGACGATATTCATCGAACTGTTCCGGGCGATACCCGTGCTGATCCTGATGATGATCATGTACTACGGGCTGCCGCCGCTCGGGGTGACGTTCGTCACCCCACTCGTCGCGGTGGTGACGGCCCTGACCCTCTACAACGGCCCGGTCCTGGCGGAGGTGTTCCGTGCCGGCGTGGAGTCGCTGCCGAACGGACAGAAGGAAGCCGCGTACGCGATCGGCCTGCGGAAGAGCGGCGTGATGCGACTCGTGCTCTATCCCCAGGCGATCCGGGCGATGATGCCCGTGATCATTTCACAGCTGGTCGTCGTGCTGAAGGACACGGCGCTCGGATTCATTGTCACGTTCAACGAATTGCTGTACCTGGCGAAGTTCTACGGATCGCAGGTGACATACGGCTCGCCCATCATTCCGGCGACACTGGTCTTCGGCGCCATCTACGTGTCGCTCTGCCTGTTGCTCGCCGGGCTCGCGAAGTGGGTCGAGATCCGCAGCCGCGGCAGCCACCGGGAGTCGAAGCCGATTGACGTCGAGAAGATCGAACTCCGGGTCGGCGAGGCCTAGCGATCGACGGCAGGTGGCTGACGCAACCGCACGCACTAAACTTGGGTCTCGTGTCAGAGCCTATGAACAGCGACCCCGCTGAAATCACTGAATCAGGCGTGAGCGCGGCTGTCGATGCCGCCCTCGCCGCCATTTCCGCAGCCACCGATTCCGCTGCCCTCAAGACCGTGCGCACCGAGCACACCGGCGAGTTTTCTCCGCTCGCGAAGTTCAACGCGCTGATGCGCAGCGTTCCCGGCGACCAGAAGGCCGCCGCCGGCAAGCTCGTGGGCGCCGCCCGAGGCCGGGTCAACCAGGCGCTCACCGCGCAGGAAACCGAGATTCTTGAGGCCGAAGCCACGGCTCAGCTCGCGGCTGAAGCCGTTGACGTGACGGCCGCCGCCTCCACCTGGACGGCCGGGGCGCGTCATCCGCTGCCCCTCTTGCAGGAGCGCATCGCCGACGTCTTCGTCGGCATGGGTTGGGAAGTCGCCGAAGGCCCGGAGCTCGAGAGCGAATGGTTCAACTTCGACGCGCTCAACTTCGACGAGGACCACCCGGCCCGCGCGATGCAGGACACCTTCTTCATCGAGCCGACCAACGCGCACCTCGTGCTGCGCACCCACACCTCGCCGGTGCAGCTGCGCGCGCTGCTCAGCCGTGAACTGCCGGTCTACGTTGTTGCCCCGGGTCGCGTTTACCGCACCGATGAGCTCGACGCCACGCACACTCCGGTCTTCACCCAGATCGAGGGCATCGCCATCGACAAGGGCCTGACCATGGCTCACCTGCGCGGCACGCTCGACCACTTCGTCAAGGCGATGTTCGGCGACGAGGCCAAGGTGCGCCTGCGCCCCAACTACTTCCCGTTCACCGAGCCGAGCGCCGAGCTCGACCTGTGGCACCCGACCTTCTCCGGCGGGGCCCGCTGGATCGAGTGGGGCGGCTGCGGCATGGTCAACGCCAACGTGCTGCGCTCGGCCGGAATCGACCCCGAGGTGTACTCCGGGTTCGCGTTCGGCGTCGGCGTCGAACGGGCACTGATGTTCAGAAACGATGTAAAGGATATGCACGACATGGTCGAGGGCGATGTTCGGTTCAGCCAGCAGTATGGGATGAACGTCTGATGCGCGTTCCACTGAGTTGGCTCGGCGAGTACGTCGACCTGGAAGCCGGAACCACACCGGAAGACGTGCATGCTGCCCTGGTCAGTGTGGGCCTCGAAGAAGAAGAGATTCACCGTTTCGAAGTGACCGGTCCGGTCGTCGTCGGTGAGGTGCTCGAATTCGTCGACGAACCGCAGTCCAACGGCAAGGTCATCCGCTGGTGCCAGGTGCGCGTTGCACCCGAGGGGACCGCGCTCGCCGCCGACGGCGGCCCGGCCGTCCACGGCATCGTCTGCGGAGCGCACAACTTCTTCGTCGGCGACAAGGTCGTCGTGACCCTGCCAGGCGCAGTGCTGCCCGGCCCGTTCCCGATCGCCGCCCGCAAGACGTACGGTCACGTGTCTGACGGCATGATCGCATCGGCCCGCGAGCTCGGTCTCGGCGACGAGCACGACGGCATCCTGCGCCTGGTCGAGCTCGGCCTCGATGCGCCGGTGGGTGCGGATGCGCTGAGTTTGCTGGGTCTGGACGACGCCGCGGTTGAGGTGAACGTCACGCCCGATCGTGGCTACGCCTTCTCGATCCGCGGAATCGCACGGGAATACTCGCACGCGACCGGCGTGGATTTCCGCGACCCGGCCCTGTCGGTTCCGCCCGTCACGGCCGCCTCCGAGTTCCCGGTCACCATCGACGATGCGGCGCCGATTCGCGGCCGCGTCGGCGCGAGTGTGTTCGTCACCCGTGTCGTGCGGGGCGTCGACCCAAGCACGCCGACCCCCGCCTGGATGATCGCCCGGCTGAAGCTGGCCGGCATGCGCTCGGTGTCGCTCGTCGTCGACGTGACCAACTATGTGATGCTCGAACTCGGCCAGCCGATCGGCGGCTACGACTTCGACAAGCTGGCCGGCGGCATGCTCGTGCGTCGCGCCCAGCCGGGCGAGAAGCTGGAGACGCTCGACGGCGTCACCCGCACGCTCAGCCCCGAAGACCTGCTGATCGCCGACGACTCCGGCCCGATCGCCCTCGCCGGCGTGATGGGCGGCGCCTCGACCGAGGTCGGCAACACCACCCGCAACGTGCTGATCGAGTCGGCGAACTTCGACCCCGTGTCGATTGCGCGTTCCGCGCGACGTCACAAGCTGCCGAGCGAGGCATCCAAGCGCTTCGAACGTGGCGTTGACCCTGAGGTCGCGATCGTTGCTGCGGCCCGTGTCGTGCAGTTGCTCGTCGAGCTCGCCGGGGGAGTGGCCGACGATCTCGGTTCGCTGCACGACGCCACGCCCGACGCCGTCGCCATCGACCTGCCGAAGGGGTTCATCTCCGGCCTGATCGGCCTGGAATACACGGCAGAAGAGGTACGCACCTCGCTCGCCGAGATCGGCGCCTCTCTGGCCGAAACCGCAACCGGACTTGCCGTGACGCCGCCGAGCTGGCGCCCCGACCTGACCGACAAGTGGACGCTGGCCGAAGAAGTGGCCCGCATCGTCGGCTACGACCGCATCCCGTCGGTGCTGCCGATCGCGCCTCCCGGCCGGGGTCTGACCCGCGCCCAGGTGCTGCGCCGTGCCGTCGCGACCACCCTGGCCGCCGCCGGTCACACCGAGGTGCTCGCCTACCCGTTCGTGTCGGAGAAGCAGAACGACCTCTTCGGCTCAATGGTTGCCGGCGGAGTTCCCCAGATCAAGATCGCCAACCCGCTCGACGGTGAGGTGCCGTTCCTGCGCACCTCGATCCTGCCCGGCCTGCTGCAGATCGCACACCGCAACCGCTCGCGCGGGCTGGTGAACCTGTCGATCTTCGAACAGGGCCTGGTCTTCCGACCGGAGCCCGGCGTGACCTACGGCGCGGCCACACTGCCCGCCGGAGCGGTACGCCCGAGCGCAGCCCTCGAGGACGAGCTGAACGCGGGCATCCCGCCGCAGCCGCACTTCATCGGCGTCGTGCTCACCGGCAATGTGGTCACCCACCAGCCCGGCCAGACTCCGATCGCGGCCAGCTGGGAAGACGCCCTCGCCGCGGTGCAGCAGGTCGCCCTTGCGACCGGTGCCCGCATCGGCGTGCGCCAGGGCAGCCACCAGGCGATGCACCCGGGTCGCACCGCCGAACTGTTCGTGAGCGTGGAGGGCGAGGATGTGGTCGTCGGATACGCCGGCGAGCTGCTGCCCGCCGTCGCCCGCGCGGCAGAGCTTCCGAGCGTTGTCGGCGTTGCCGAACTCGACCTGTCTCTGATCATCGAGCTGAGCGATCCGCAGATCGTGGCCAGCCCTATTGGCACGAAGCCGGCGGCGACGCAGGACCTGTCGCTCGTCGTCGACGCCTCGGTGCCGGCCGGCGATGTTCTCACCGCCGTGCAGGATGGCGCGGGCGCATTGCTCGAGCACATCGAACTCGTCGACGACTACCGGGGCGCCGGAGTTCCGTCGGGTCTCAAGTCGCTTACCTTCGCACTGCGCTTCCGGGCGCCGGACCGCACGCTGACCGCGGCAGAGGCCAGTGCGGCCAAGCTCGACGGCGTCTCCGTCGCGGCGGCGCGTTTCAACGCGAGCTTGCGCGAGTAATTCCACGTAATCCCAGTACCAGGCAAACTCGACCGGAACGCTCAAGCTCGGCGAGGTGTTTGTGCCGAGAGTCGCCGTTTCTGCCGAGAGTCGCCGCTAGAACAGCGATTCTCGGCACAAACGGCGATTCTCGCTTTGCGCGCCGCACGCGACGGATGCGTTCGGGCGGTGCACGGATGCGGTCGACTGGCGACCAGGAGCGACCAGGAGCGACCGGGGCGACCAGCAACAGTCCGGGCCGGTAGGTTTGTTCTATGGCTTTTTCGGTAGCAGTGGCGGGCGCAAGCGGTTACGCGGGCGGTGAGCTGCTGCGGCTGCTCGCCGGACATCCGGACTTCGAGGTGCGAACCGTCACGGCGAACAGCAACGCCGGCGCCCGACTCGTCGAGGTACAACCGCATCTGCGTTCCCTCGCCCACCTGACTCTCGTCGAAACCACGCCGGAAACCCTCTCGGGTCACGACATCGTCTTTCTGGCGCTGCCGCACGGCAAATCGGGCGAACTGACCTCGCACCTGCCGAATGACACTCTCGTCGTCGACTGCGGCGCCGACCACCGTCTCGAAAGCGAGAGCGACTGGGCGGCGTTCTACGGCGGCGAATACTACGGCGCCTGGGCCTACGGCGTTCCCGAACTCCCGCTGGCGACAGGGAAACAGCGCGACCGCCTCGTCGGCGCGCGCCGCATCGCGGCCCCCGGCTGCAACGCGAGCACCGTCTCGCTCGCCCTGGCGCCCGGCATCCACGCCGGTGTGATCGAAGCAACCGACATCGTCGCCGTGCTCGCGGTCGGCCCGTCCGGTGCCGGTAAGGCGCTGAAGGTTCCGAACCTGGCCGGTGAGATCCTCGGCTCCGYCAACCCGTATGCGGTGGGTGGCGTGCACCGGCACATCCCCGAAATCCAGCAGAACCTGCGCTGGGCAGGGGCCGTCGACCCGACCATCTCGTTCACGCCCGTGATCGTGCCGATGTCGCGCGGCATCCTCGCTACCTCGACGGCGCGCATCGTGCCCGGCACCTCGGCCGCCGAGGTGCGCGCCGCGTGGGAGAACGCCTATGCGAGCGAGCCGTTCGTGCAGCTGCTGCCGGCCGGGCAGTTTCCGCGCACCGCCGACGTGCTCGGCGCCAACACCGCCCTGATCGGCCTCGCCGTCGACGAGGCCGCCGGCCGCGTCGTCACGGTGACCGCCGTCGACAACCTGGCCAAAGGCACCGCCGGTGCCGCCATCCAATCGGCGAACATCGCCCTCGGACTCCCCGAAACCTCGGGACTTAGCGTGAATGGAGTTGCCCCGTGAGTGTGACCGCCCCCGCCGGATTCATCGCAGCCGGCGTCATCGCCGGCCTCAAGAAGTCGGGCGGCCTCGACCTCGCGCTCGTGCAGAACCTCGGCCCGCTGCAGAACGCGGCCACCGTCTTCACGAGCAACCGATGCAAGGCCAACCCCGTGCTCTGGAGTGAGCAGGTCATGAGCGACGGCCGGGTCAGCGCCATCGTGCTGAACTCCGGCGGAGCCAACTGCTACACCGGCAAAATCGGCTTCCAGACTACGCACGCCACGGCCGAAGCCGTCGCAACCGCTCTCGAGGTGTCCGCCGGAGACGTGCTCGTCTGCTCCACCGGCCTGATCGGCGAACAGCTCGACCTCGGCAAACTGACCGCCGGCGTGCAGGAGGCGACCGCCGCCCTGGCCACGGATGCCGCGGCATCCGCCGACGCCGGATTGGCCGCCGCGCAGGCCATCATGACCACCGACACCCGGCCGAAACTGTCGAGCCACCGCTCGCCGACCGGGTGGACGATCGGCGGAATGGCCAAGGGCGCCGGCATGCTCGCGCCGGGCCTGGCCACCATGCTCGTCGTCATCACCACCGACGCGATTCTCAGCTCCCCGCAGCTCGATGTGGCCCTGCGCGCGGCCACCCGGGTCACCTTCGACCGCCTCGACTCCGACGGCTGCATGTCCACGAACGACACGGTGAGCCTGCTCGCCTCCGGCGCCAGCGGCATCGACGCCGACCTCACCGAGTTCACCGACGCGCTCACCGCGCTCTGCACCGACCTCACTCTGCAGCTGCAGGCGGATGCCGAAGGCGCCGCTCACGATGTGGCGATCACCGTGCAGAACGCCGGCAGCGAAGACGAAGCAGTGCGGGTCGCCCGCGCCGTCTCCCGCAGCAACCTGTTCAAGGCAGCCATCTACGGCAACGACCCCAACTGGGGCCGCGTGCTCGCCGCCGTCGGAACCGTCGACCCGGCGGATGCCGCCTTCGACCCGTACGGCATCGACGTCGCGATCAACGGCGTGCAGGTGTGCACGGCGGGCGAGCCCGACCAGCCGCGCGAGCTCGTCGACCTCACACCCCGCGCCGTCTCGGTGGTCATCGACCTGCACGAGGGATCGGCCGCAGCGACCCTGTGGACCAATGACCTGACCCACGATTACGTCGAAGAGAACAGCGCGTACTCCAGCTGATGGGCGACGAGATGACGAGCCGGGTCGCAGCGGACTCCGCAGCGGACGCCGCCGCCGACACGAACACCCCCGCCGAAGCCGCGGTCAAGGCCGCGACCCTGATCGAGTCGCTGCCCTGGCTGAAGCGCTTCCACGACCAGATCGTGGTGGTGAAATTCGGCGGCAACGCCATGGTCAGTGAAGAATTACAGCGCGCGTTCGCCGAGGACATGGTCTACCTGCGCTACGCCGGCATCCGCCCGGTCGTCGTGCACGGCGGCGGCCCGCAGATCTCGGCGATGCTCGACCGGCTCGGCATCGAAAGCGAGTTCCGCGGCGGCTACCGCGTCACCACCCCCGAGGCGATGGAGGTCGTGCGGATGGTGCTCACCGGGCAGATCAACCGCGACCTCGTCGGCCACATCAACGAGCACGGCCCGCTGGCCGCCGGACTCTCCGGGGAAGACGCCGGCCTGTTCCGCGGTCGCCGCCGCGGCGTGGTCATCGACGGCGAAGAGGTCGATCTCGGACTCGTCGGCGATGTCGTCGGTGTCGATCCCGAAGCCGTGCACGCCCAGTTGAACGCCGGCCGCATTCCCGTCATCTCCTCGATCGCGCCCGACGAGGACGTGCCGGGCCAGTCCCTCAACGTCAACGCGGATGCCGCCGCCGGGGCCCTCGCCGTGGCTCTCGGCGCCGCCAAGCTCGTAATTCTCACCGATGTCGCCGGGCTCTATAGCGATTGGCCCAACCGGGATTCGCTCGTTTCCGGCATCGACACGAGCGCGCTCCGCGCACTGCTGCCGAGCCTCGAATCGGGAATGATCCCGAAGATGACCGCCTGCCTCGACGCCGTCGACGGCGGAGTCGAGAAGGCGGCGATCATCGACGGACGCATCCCGCACTCGATCCTGCTCGAGATCTTCACGCAAGATGGAATTGGCACCGAGGTGGTACCCGCATGAGCACCGACACCCTGAACGGCGACAGCATTAACGACGCAGCCGCGACCTGGCAGCAGCGCTACAGCGACTCCCTGCTGCCGGTGTTCGGCATGCCGCTCGCCCTGCTCGTGCGCGGCGAAGGCTGCTATGTCTGGGATGACCAAGGCACCGAGTACCTCGACTTTCTCGCCGGAATCGCCGTGAACGCCCTCGGTCACGCGCATCCGGCGCTCGTCGCCGCCGTCTCCGAGCAGGTCGCCACCCTGGCCCACGTCTCGAACTACTTCGCCTCGCCGCCACAGATCGAACTCGCCGAACGCCTGCAGCGCCTGACCGGCGCCGGCGCGGCGGGCCGGGTGTTCTTCGCGAACTCGGGCACCGAAGCCAACGAAGCGGCGCTGAAACTCGCCCGCCTGAACATGGGCGACGGCTCGCGCACCCGCATCCTGACCCTGACCGACTCGTTCCACGGCCGCACGATGGGCGGCCTCGCCCTCTCGGGCAAGCCGGCGATGCGTGGGCCGTTCCTGCCGGTGCCCGGCGGAGTCGACCACATCGAACCCACCATCGAGGCGCATGAAGCGGCCATCGACAACACCGTCGCAGCCCTCGTCGTCGAACCCGTACAGGGCGAGGCGGGAGTCTTCGACCTGCCCGCCGGATACCTGGCGCGGGCCCGCGAACTCTGTACCGCGCACGGCGTGCTGCTGATTCTCGACGAAATCCAGACCGGCGTCGCCCGCACCGGCGACTGGTTCGCTTTTCAGCACGACGGCATCCAGCCGGATGCCCTCACCCTCGCCAAGGGCCTGGGTGGCGGTGTGCCGATCGGTGCGTTGGTCACCTTCGGCGCGGCATCCGACCTGTTCAGCCGTGGCCAGCACGGTTCGACCTTCGGCGGAAACCCGTTGGCGACCGCGGCCGCGAACGCCGTGCTCACCGTGATCGAGACCGATGACCTGGTCGCCAACTCCGCCCGCCGTGGCCAGCAGTTGCGCGAGATCATCGCCCGCATCGACTCGCCGCTGATCACTGAGGTGCGCGGCCGCGGTCTGCTCCTCGGCCTTGGCCTGTCACAGCCCGTCGCCGCCGAGCTTGCGGCCGCCGCGATGGCCAATGGCCTCATCGTCAACGCCCCGAATGCCTCGACGATTCGGCTCGCACCGCCGCTGATCGTCGGTGACGCCGAACTGGCCGAGTTCGAGCGACGATTCCGGTCTGCTCTCGCCAGCCTTTAGAGTTGTCCAAACCCCCCGTCTGATTCCAGACACAGATTCAGACACAACCGAAAGTGATCCCGTGACCCGCCATTTCCTGCGCGACGATGACCTCTCTCCGGCCGAACAAGCCGAGATCCTCGACCTTGCACTGGAACTGAAGCGAGACCGATTTGCGGTCAAGCCGCTCGCCGGGCCGCAGACGGTCGCGGTGATCTTCGACAAGTCCTCCACCCGCACACGCGTTTCGTTCGCGGTCGGAATCGCCGACCTGGGCGGCATCCCGCTGATCATCAGCACCGCGAACAGCCAGCTCGGCGGCAAGGAAACGGCGTCGGACACGGCACGCGTGCTCGAGCGTCAGGTCGCCGCCATCGTCTGGCGCACCTATGGCCAGGCCGGGCTCGAAGAGATGTCGAAGGGAACCACGGTTCCGGTCGTCAACGCACTCTCCGACGAATTCCACCCGTGCCAGCTGCTCGCCGATCTGCTCACCATTCGTGAGCACCGCGGCGAACTCGCCGGGCAGACCCTCGTCTTCCTGGGCGATGGCGCCTGCAACATGGCCCAGTCCTACCTGCTCGCCGGCACCACCGCCGGCATGCACGTGCGCATCGCATCGCCGGCCGGCTACTCGCCCGACCCCCAGGTCGTCGCGGATGCCAAGGCCATCGCCGCTCAGACCGGCGGCTCCGTGACGCTGTTCACCGACCCGGCCGAGGCCGTCGCCGGTGTCGACATCGTGATCACCGACACCTGGGTGTCGATGGGCAAGGAAGAAGAGAAGGCAGCACGACTGGCCGACCTCGGCGCGTACCGCGTCGACAGCGCGCTGATGTCGCTGGCCAAGACCGACGCCCACTTCATGCATTGCCTCCCGGCCGACCGCGGCTTTGAGGTCACCGCCGACGTCATCGACGGCGCGCAGAGCATCATCTGGGACGAAGCCGAAAACCGCCTGCACGCGCAGAAGGCTCTGCTCGTCTGGCTGCTCGCTCAGAACGCGGCCTGATCATGACTGACAACGATCGCGACAACCTGCTCGCCGCTGCCGCCTACCTCGACCTGCTCGACCAGCTGCTGAGCGACACGGATGCCGACGACCTGCGGGTCATCACCGCGGCGGCGACCGAGCTCACCTCCGCCCTTGACCGAGTCAGGCGCGTCAGCGCCGAACTCCGCCAAGGCGTCATCAGCGACGGCGATCTCGATACCGTCGGCATCCTGCGCGACCGTCTGCAGACCGTCGCCGACTCGGCTACCACGACCCCGGCCGAAGCGGCCGCATTGCGTGCCCGCCTGGAGAAGGCGGCCGGCGAGTTCGAAGCCGACGTGCACGACCTGATCGCCGACATCGACGACGAGAACGAGTAGCAACTCGTTCGTCGCCCGCACGGCATCCAGTGATAGACCCGGGCACGGCACCAGCCGTAACCTGCGTAAACTCGAAGTGATCAATTCTGAAGGAGAACCATGGCTGAACGCATCGTCCTCGCCTATTCGGGCGGACTCGACACCTCGGTCGGCATCGGCTGGCTCAAAGACGCAACCGGCAAAGAGGTCGTCGCCCTCGCCGTTGACGTGGGACAGGGCGGCGAGAACATGGATGACATCCGTCAGCGTGCACTCGACTGCGGCGCCGTCGAATCGATCGTCGTTGACGCCAAAGACGAGTTCGCCGACGACTACATCGTTCCGGCGCTCAAGGCCAACGCGCTCTACCAGAAGCGCTACCCGCTGGTTTCCGCCCTCAGCCGTCCGCTGATCGCGAAGTACCTGGCATCGACCGCCAAAGAACTCGGCGCTGACTCCGTCGCCCACGGTTGCACCGGCAAGGGCAACGACCAGGTGCGCTTCGAGGCCGCGGTTGCCGCGCTCGCGCCCGACCTGACCAGCATCGCCCCCGTGCGCGACCTCGCGCTCACCCGCGACAAGGCGATCATCTACGCCGAGCAGCACAACCTGCCGATTCTGCAGTCGAAGAAGAACCCGTACTCCATCGACAAGAACGTCTGGGGCCGCGCGGTCGAGACCGGCTTCCTGGAAGACCCGTGGAACGCGCCGATCGAAGACCTTTACGAGTACACCCAGGACCCCAGTGTCTACCGCGAAGCCGACGAGGTCGTCATCACGTTCGACCAGGGTGTTCCGATCGCCATCGACGGTGTGCCGCACACCCCGCTCGAAATGGTCGTCGCTATGAACGCCCTCGCCGGCAAGCACGGCATTGGCCGCATCGACATCGTCGAAGACCGTCTGATCGGCATCAAGAGCCGTGAGGTCTACGAGGCTCCCGCCGGCATCGCCCTGATCGCTGCGCACGAAGAGCTCGAAAACGTCACGCTCGAGCGCGACCAGAACCGCTACAAGCGTTCCATCGAAGCCAAGTGGTCTGAGCTCGTCTACGACGGTCTCTGGTTCTCCGGCCTCAAGCGTTCGCTCGACGCGTTCATCGACCACACCCAGAAGTACGTTTCCGGCGACATCCGCCTGAAGTTGCAGGGCGGCACCGCTGTCGTGACCGGTCGCAAGTCGGAACAGAGCCTCTACGACTTCAGCCTCGCCACCTACGACACCGGTGACACCTTCGACCAGTCGCTGGCCAAGGGCTTCATCGACCTGTGGTCGCTGCCGAGCAAGATCTCCGCACGCCGCGACCTCGCCGGCAAGTAGGCATCCGCATGTCTGGCGACGACGTCGCAAACCGTGCCGGTGAAGCGGGTGCCCTCTGGGGTGGCCGCTTCGCCGGCGGGCCCTCGCCCGAATTGGCTCGGCTGAGCAAGTCGACTCATTTCGACTGGCAGCTGGCCGAGTACGACATCCGTGGATCGCGTGCTCACGCCCGTGCGCTGGCTGCGGCCGGCTACCTGACCGATGACGAGCTCGCCGGCATGATCAGCGCACTCGACACGTTGGAAGAAGCCGTCATCGACGGTCGATTCCATCCGGCAGCCACCGACGAAGACGTGCACTCGGCGTTGGAGCGCGGCCTGATCGATCTGACCGGTGTCGAGCTCGGCGGCAAACTGCGCGCCGGCCGGAGCCGCAATGACCAGATCGCCACGCTCATCCGGATGCTGCTGCGCGACCACGCCGCAAAGCTCGCGACCCTGCTGATCGAGCTCATCGACGCGTTGGCCTCGCAGGCCGAGGCGCACGCCGACGCGATCATGCCTGGCCGCACCCACTTGCAGCACGCTCAGCCGGTTCTGCTCTCGCACCACCTGCTCGCGCACTGCTGGCCGATTGTGCGTGACCTCGAACGCTTCGCCGACTGGAGCCGTCGCGCCGACTTCTCGCCCTACGGTTCCGGCGCACTTGCCGGCAACACGCTCGGGCTGGATGCGCGCCTGGTCGCCACCGATCTCGGGTTCGGTGCTGTCGTCGAGAACTCGATCGACGGAACCGCCAGCCGCGACCTTGTCGCCGAGTTCGCCTACATCACCGCGCAGATCGGCATCGACCTGTCGCGCCTGGCCGAAGAGATCATTCTCTGGAACACGAAAGAGTTCGGCTTTGTCACTCTCGACGACGCCTACTCGACCGGTTCGTCGATCATGCCGCAGAAGAAGAACCCCGATATCGCCGAGCTCGCGCGCGGCAAGTCTGGTCGCCTGATCGGAAACCTGACCGGTCTGCTGACCACGCTCAAGGGCCTGCCGCTCGCGTACAACCGCGACCTGCAGGAAGACAAAGAGCCGGTCTTCGACTCGATCGAAACGCTCGAGGTGTTGCTCCCGGCCTTCACCGGCATGATCGCAACCTTGCGTTTTCACACCGAGCGCATGGCCGAACTCGCCCCGCAGGGCTTCTCGCTGGCCACGGATGTCGCCGAATGGCTGGTCAAGCGTCATGTCACGTTCCGTGACGCTCACGAGATCACCGGTTCGCTGGTCAAGTACGCCGAAGATCACGGACTCGACCTGCACGAGGTCGACGATGCTGCGTTGCAGTCCATCTCGGTGCACCTTGTTCCCGAGGTGCGCGAGGTGTTGACCATCCGCGGTTCAGTTGAAAGTCGCGACGGACAGGGGGGCACCGCTCCTGTTCGTGTCGCCGAGCAGCGCGCCCACCTCGTGGAACGCGTGCGTGTTCTGGCGACGGCGCTGACCGAATAATCACAACCGAGTAGATCGCACCGCGACGCTCATGGGCCTCGACCGCACGTTGTTTGATCAGCCGGCGGTCGAGGCCGCTCCATTTCTGCTCGGCGCCGTGCTCAGCCACGCGGGCGTCTCGGTACGTTTGACCGAGGTCGAGGCGTATCTCGGCGGGGGAGTCGATCCCGGCTCGCACGCCTTCCGCGGTCAGACCGCCCGGAACTCGAGCATGTACGGCCCCTCCGGCCATCTCTACGCCTACTTCACCTACGGCATGCACGTCTGCGCGAATGTGGTGTGCTCACCGGTGGGGCAGGCGTCGGGACTGCTGCTGCGCGCGGGCGACGTGGTCGAGGGGCTTGAACTGGCTCGCGAGCGGCGCCCCACCTCGCGGTCCGACCGGGATCTGGCCCGTGGCCCGGCCCGCCTGAGCGTTGCGCTCGGAATCAGGCTCGATGAAAACGGCGCCGACCTGTTCGCGGAGCCGTTCGAGTTGACGTTGCCGGAGCATCCGGTGGCGTACCAGACCGGTCCGCGCACCGGGGTCAGCGGCGACGGCGGCGCTGCGGAACAGTTTCCGTGGCGGTTTTGGATGCCGGGGGAGCCATCGGTGTCGCCGTACAAGCGGCATCCTCGATCTCGGTGATCGAGCTGCACCGGTGATCGAGCTGCACCGGTGATCGAGCCTGTCGAGATCCGGTGACCGATTCTCGAGATCGGCACGCGTGGTCTCGACAAGCTCGACCACCGAAGGTCCGCCGATCGAGACTCTCGAGATCCGTTACGCGATCGCGAGCGACACCAGCGCAGCGCAGGCGCAGGCCCAGGTCAGGCTGGCGAGGGTGCCGATGATGAACCGTTCGCGGGCCTCGGATGCCGCCAGCTCGGTGAACCGGCCAACACCCTTGATCGCGACGACGACGGCGATCGCCTCCGGGAAGCCGGCGAGAATCGCACCGGTCACCGCGAGGCGTTCCAGGATGCCGATGGCCAGGCCGCCGCGCAGCACCTCGTGCACCGCGGCGCCCTCGCCCGCGGCGCCAGACGACACGGCAGCGGCAGCGCTGGGTGAGTTTTCGACCAGAATCCCGCCGTGGCTGCCGGGGGCGACCGAGCCGCGGGTGGCAAGCCGGAGGGAGTAGGCGGCAACCGGGCCGCCACCGATCACCGAGAGGGCCAGCGCAATGATTCCGAGGAGCGTGCCGAACGAGCTATGCGCATCGGGGTTCGGCATGGCCGCCAGGATCAACGCGGCCGCAAGCGTTCCGCCCGACACGATCGCGTAGACCGGTTTCGCGAACTTGAAGGCGAATGCTGCGGCGACGAGCGAGGCGACGGAGACGAGAATCAGCAACAACCAATACGCGTAGCCGAAAAGGTCGATAGCGGGATAGAAATTCATGCGGCGGGATCCGTCTCGGTTATTCGGCGGTGCAGGTCGGTTAAGAGCTTAATGAGTGCGGGTCGCGCGGCCTGCTCGGCCCGCCAGCTCGCGGTCTTGAGGCGCTGACTGATCGCGGCGGTGGAGATGCCGAGTCGGGCTGCGGCCTTGGCCTGGCTGAGACCGGACTGCACGAGGTCGATGGCGTGCCAGCCTTCGTCCGAGCGGCGTTGGCGCAGAAGCAGGAGCAGCCCGAGGAGCGCCTCGAGGTCGGCCGCTGCGAGATTGTTCGATTCGAGCTCATCGGCTGAGCCTCCGCTCGCCGTAGATTCGGCACCGAGCGTGGTCACGGCGAACCGGGTGTCGCTGCGTTTCGCTCGGGTGACGGCATCGCGCGCCGCGATGAATGCAGTGCCGGCGGCCTGCCGTGTTGCGGCAGGGAGCGGGGTGCGCACCGATCCGAGGCCGAGGCCGATACTCCAGTGACCGGCGCGATGCGCCAGAAGGATCGCGTCAAGCGTTGCCGCGGCATCCACGATCATGACCTGGATCTCGTCGCCCGCCGTTTGATCGGGAGGCAGCACAAATGCGGGCCCGAATTGATCGGTCAGGGCGTGGATCAGTTCGCCGGCGCGGTCGCGGTCGGTTCGACTGTCTATTTGATCGGCGGTGACGACATACATTGCGTTAAGCCTCCATCTCGAACCGAGCATAATCAAGTCACAAGACTTAATCAAGCTCGATTAAGCTGCTGGCCTTAATTCACTGACCATCGGGTACGCCAATCAGAAGAAGGTGGCCCCGGCACGAACGCAATCGACGCGCGTCGCGCTGGTAATCTGGGCAACGTGTCAGACCCCAGCATCCTCACCCAGCAGACCAACGATCCCTCCTTCGACAACGTGTGGGAGGAGATCACCTGGCGCGGCCTCGTTCATGTCTCCACCGACGCGACCGAACTGCGCGATCTTCTCGCCGGTGAGCCGATCACGTATTACTGCGGATTTGACCCGACCGCACCGAGCCTGCACCTCGGAAACCTGGTGCAGCTGCTGCTGATGCGCCGTCTGCAGCTCGCCGGCCACCATCCGCTCGGCCTTGTCGGCGGTTCGACCGGCCTCGTCGGCGACCCGCGGCCGACCGCCGAGCGCACCCTGAACACGCGCGACACCGTCGCCGAGTGGGTGGGCTACCTGCAGTCGCAGGTGTCGCGCTTTCTCAGCGCCGAAGGCAGTAACGCCGTCACGCTGGTGAACAACCTCGATTGGACCGAGCCGCTCTCGGCCATCGACTTCCTGCGCGAAATCGGCAAGTACTTCCGCGTCGGCACCATGCTCAAGAAGGATGCCGTCAGCGCGCGCCTGAACAGCGACGAAGGCATCAGCTACACCGAGTTCAGCTACCAGGTGCTGCAGGGCCTCGACTACCTCGAGCTCTACCGCACCTACAACTGCGTGTTGCAGACCGGCGGCAGCGACCAGTGGGGCAACCTCACCAGCGGCACCGACCTCATTCGCAAGGCTGAGGGTGCGAGCGTTCACGCCATCGGCACCCCGCTGATCACGAACAGCGACGGAACCAAGTTCGGCAAGAGCGAAGGCAACGCCGTCTGGCTTGACCCGTCGCTCACGAGCCCCTACGCCTTCTACCAGTTCTGGTTGAACACCGACGATTCCGACGTGATCGGCCGACTCAAGGTGTTCACGTTCCTCGATCGCGTCGAGATCGAGCGACTCGAGCAGGCTGTGGCGGCCGAGCCGTTCAAGCGTGAGGCGCAGCGCGCACTGGCGTTCGAGGTGACGAGTCTGGTTCACGGCGTGCCGGCAACGGATGCTGCGATCCACGCCGCGCAGGCACTCTTCGGTCAGGGTGACCTGGCCGAGCTTGACCCGGCCACGCTCGAGGCGGCATTGCGGTTGCTCCCGAACACGACAACGGCGCCGAACGCGCAGGTCGTGCAGCTTCTCGTTGACACCGAACTGACCTCGAGCCTGGGCGAAGCGCGTCGGGCCGTGGCCCAGGGCGGGGTTTACCTCAACAACGTGAAGGTGACCGACGAAGCGCAAACCGTTGCGGGTTCGGTTCTTCCCGGGGGCGTGGCAGTGTTGCGTCGCGGCAAGAAGACGCTCGCCGGAATCTTCGTCGAGTAACTTTCTCCTCTCTGTGCGAACTCCCTCTAGGGGGAGCGCGCGCACGAACGGGCTCCAGCTTTTTGCTGGGGCCCGATTCTCGTTAAGTCGATGTCGTTGGCCGGCAGATGGGCCGGTGGTCGAGCTTGTCGAGACCGAGGGGAGCCGATCCCGCACGAAGGGCGCCCTCTCGGGGGATCGAGTTGCGGGCGACAAAAATGGTGAATTACCGCGGTTCGGCGGCACACGGTGGCAGGCCGCGCCGGGGGTGCCCGGGTGGGGGCGGCTGGCGACACGCCCGGGATGAGGTGCGGTTTGCGGGGTCTGCGAAAACCCACGTATAGTCATCTCTTGTCACCCCAAAGGTTCGGTCAGCGGCAAGCTGAGCGGCCTCAAGCGGGGCCAATCCCAAACAAAACACAAACGGACTTGTTCGTTTCATTCTTTGTTTGATGAGTTTGTTGTTTGATGAGTTTG
>NZ_JBFRCS010000003.1:0-305171 GCF_052113185.1 Leifsonia sp. YAF41 | reverse complement strand
CCTCCGGGCCTCGTCGACGGCGCGGGCGCGGCGGGCGGAATGCACCGCCAGCTGCTTCTCCTCGGCCACAACCACATCGAGGTACTCATTCAACCGGGCCGTGTACCCGGACTCCCGCCGTTCGCCCTCGCCCGGATCGTCGGGCAGCAATGCGTCGACGAACCCCGGGAACTCGGCCGGAGACATCCCGAAGTGACACTCCAGCGGGTCGAGATCGGTGAACACCCCGAAGTCTTCGACCTCGTCGTGCAACAGCTCCAGCTGATCCATACCCCCAGTCAACCGGGCACCACCGACAGCGCGGCCGAAAACAGGACGGGGGTTGACAAATGGGGCTGATACCGAGCGCTTTCGATTCTGACCACTTGCTCATGGTGTCGGGCACGGGGGCCGTTGATGCGGTCGACCCGTGGTGCTAGCGTTCCCGGTGAACGCGCACTGGCACGTCTCGAGGAGGCGATTGTGGCCGACACCGATGTCACCCAACCAAACGATTCTCGTCAGGAACACGAGCACCAACTTCAGGCAGATGGGGTGAGCGCCGCCGGGTCGATYGTGATGGCCGTTGCCGGCAGCGCCCCGGCCTATTCGATCGCCGCGACGACGGCGACCCTGGTTGCCGTGGCCGGCCTGGCGAGCCCGGCTGCTCTGCTTTGGTGTGCACTGCCGATGCTCGGGATCGCCTGGGCGTTCGCCTATCTCGGCAGAGCCGATGTCAATGCCGGCGCGGCATACTCCTGGGTCGGCCGGGCGTTGCATCCGATTCTCGGTTTTCTCTCGGGCTGGGCCCTCGTCGTCTCGGCCACCATCTTCATGGTCGCCGGCGCGTTGCCTGCCGGAGTGATGACCGTCGCGCTGTTCAGCCCGGAGAACACGGACAACGTGCCGCTGGTCACCGCTATCGGCGCCGTCTGGTTCCTGGTCATGGCGGCCTGCGTTCTCGTCGGCGTGCGCATTACGGCGCGAGCACAGTGGGTCATGACGTCGATCGAGGTCACCATCCTGGTGGTCTTTGCGATCGTTGCCATTGTGCACGCCATGTCCGGATCCGCGGCGGGTCCGGCCTTCTCCTGGGACTGGTTCGGCTTCAGCCACTTCAACGGGGTCGGCACTTTCGTCGCCGCCGCTTTGGTCGCCGCGTTCTATTACTGGGGTTGGGATGTCGCGGCGAACCTGAACGAGGAGACGAAGAACGGCAAGAAGGCGTCAGGCATCGGCGGACTCGTCGGGGTGATCATCGTGTTTCTCCTGTTCGAGATCTTCACGGTCGCGACGCTGGTGATTTTGCCGGCGGCGACGATCGAGGAGAACAGCGGCAACGTGCTGGCGGTGCTCGGCGACGCGATCTGGCCGGGCATCGGCGGCAAGATCCTGATCATCGCCGTCATGCTCTCGACCATCGCAACGCTGGAGACAACGTTGATCCAGGTCACCCGCACGTTGTTCGCGATGGGTCGGGACAACACCATTCCCGCCGCGTTCGGTCACTCGCATCGCCGGTGGCGCACCCCGGCGTTCGCGACTTTGGTGGTGACCGGTGTTTCGGTGGTGCTGTTCATCGGTTCGAACTTCTTGGGCAGCGTCGGCGAGATTCTCAGTAACGCCATCAGCTCGATCGGGCTGCAGATCGCGTTTTACTACGCCCTTGCCGGGATTGCCGTGGTTGTCGCCTATCGCAGGGTGATCTTCACCTCGGTGAAGAACTTCATCTTCATCGGACTCTGGCCGGCGCTCGGTGCCCTGTTCATGGTGTGGATCTTCTTCGTCTCGATTCCCTCGCTCGACACGATTGTGATCGTCATCGGGCTCGGCGCACTCGCTCTCGGGATCGTGCCCATGATCATCTACTGGCGCAAGGGAGCCGCCTACTTCCGGCGCCGCCCGCTCGAGCTGCCGTCTGAGCTTGATGCGAAGGCGCCCGAGAACATCGACACGGGCGGCCCGAGCTAGAAGCGACCGGGACAGAATTTCCTGGAGCTCAGGCCGCAAATTCCGAGCGGCGCGCACGGAGCTCCCGCATCGTTCCGTTGAGGGGAGAACCGGCGAACGGGAGATCCTCGAGACGAATGGCTGTGGCCGCCTTCAACGCGATCTGCTTGGCCGCCTGCGCAGCTTTTTGCGGCAGCCCCAGGCTGTCTGCAAACTCCTCCCAGTGCTTCGCTTTCAGATTCCGGGTCTTTCCGGAGAGAGAAAGCGCGAGGGTGTTGTCACCGTAGAGGAGGGTGCACGGAACGTCATAGACCGGGGCCATCGCGAATGCGCCGCTGTGATTGCCGAGGATCGACAGGTTCTTGGCGTGCAGGTCGCCATTGCCGGTCAACCAGGCGAATGCGAATTGCAGGTACGCATTGCGGCGGGCGACAACCGGTGCAGCACAGAGGCGCGAGAGGGCGAAGGTGACCTCTTCCGCAGTGACGCCGTACTTCGCTGCCGGCGGCAGTCCCATCACCTGGGTTCCGTCTTCGAGGGGGAGTCGCCCCCAGATCCCGTCAGCGCCTCGCGTGCGATCGAATCTCTCGACGAGCAGACCCGGCAGGTTGTTTCGGTCGGTGATGATCCTGGCTCGGGCGACCGGGATCTTCAGCCGGGCCGCTCCGGCCAGATGGGCGGCCTCGTTGGCGACCAGGTGCGGATGCTCCGGTGGGTCGAGCTTGAGAAGGTAACGCTTGCCGGCGAGTGCGAGCGGTGTCGTCAACATGGAGGCGCTTGCCTTGTTCTGCACACCAGGGAGGCTGTGCAGGTCGACGGCGTCTGCGAGCGCGGCGAAGTCCAGATCGGCAGGATGCGACGGGTCAGCCAGCGAATCGGGCTCGAGCGGGTTTTCGCCGGCCGGCACGACTTGCACGTCACCGGGAGCATCTGCCCCCACCGCGAGGATGAGCGTCAGCTCGTCGGAGTAGCTGGTTTTCGCGGCATTCTTCAGAACTGAGAGGCGGTGTCCTTCAGGGAGTAGGCCGGCGAAGAATGGCGGCAGGGCGCCGGACGGGGCCTCGACGATGTCGGTAGAGAGCGGGAGCGAGGCCGCAACCGGTGGAAGTCCGCTCACGAGGTAGCCGGCACTATAGGAGAACTCGACTCCGCCGGAATCTGTCCGTCGCAGTCGCCCGGCGAGAGTCCCACTCTTGTAGACGTCGGCGTCGCGAAGGAATTTGAGCTGTTGAAGGTCACCGGCCATCAGTGCGCCTCCACCCGGAGGCCGAGCACGCGAGCCGCAGCAGTCACCGCGCGTAGAGAGGGGTTTCCGGTGGCTGTCTCAATCGCTCGAATTGTGCGTTCTGACGTCTCGGCAAGGTGGGCCAAATCCTCCTGCGTGAGTCCGGCGGACTTGCGGGCGCTGCGGATGCGTGCGGCGATCGCCTCAATATCGTTGATGTGGCCCTCCCAAATCAGCAAGAAACTGCCGGTTCTGGCAGTCACTGGGTTCAATGATCACCTACTAATTCAATTTCGGCAATATATTTCCGAAAAGTGACGATCTCATCCCGCACGGCGAAGCCCCGTTGTGATTCGGCAGCATTCTGCCGGTTCTGCTGGTTCTCTTCGGCCTCTCAGTGCGCGCGCGGCACGACGAAGTGCGTGACCCGGGCATCCCGGCCGTCGAGTTCGGCCCAGGGCGTCTCAGGTTCGAGCACGGTGAACGCACTCGTCGGATAGCGCGAGGTCGCGTCCATCTCCGCATCGTCGTCGGAGTCGGGGGAGGCCAGGTGGTCGACGAGTTCCTGCACACCAGGCATATGGGCAATCACCAGCACGCAACGCGCGGTCTCCGGCTGGTGATTGATGACGGCGAGCATGCTGAGCGGTGCTGCCGCATAGAGCGCATCGTGCAGCGCGGGGGTGGGAGCGTCATCTCCGAGTTCCGAGAGCACCCCCGCGCAGGTCTGCTGAGTTCGCGTCGCCGACGAGCAGAGGATGACGTCGGGCACGAGGTCGTGGTCGCGCAGCCACTCGCCGGCCAAGGCGGCTTCGGCGTGGCCGCGGGGGAGCAGCGGGCGATCGAAGTCGGGAACGCCGGGCGGCCAGTCTGACTTCGCATGCCGCATGATGACCAGTCGCTTCGGGGATTGCTCGCTCATGCCGCCAGCCTACGGCCGGACGCACCTCCCGCCCCTGTTATGCTGAACAGGTTGACAACCTTTAAGAGCCGTCCTGTGAGACGGGGAAGGGAGTCGGTTGATGGCGCGTACCGTGCTGCAGCAGGCTGATATTGCCCGAGCGTTGACTCGGATCTCCCACGAGATCCTGGAGTCCAATCGTGGCCCAGACAATCTCGTGATTCTCGGCATCCCGACCCGCGGCGTTCTTCTCGCCCAGCGGATCGCCGACACCATCGCCCGGATCGAACCGAGCGCGACCGACGTTCAGGTCGGCTCACTCGACGTCACGATGTACCGCGACGACCTCGCGCACTCGCTGACGCGTACCCCGGCGCCCACCTCGGTTCCCGGCAGCATTGACGGCAAGACCGTGGTTCTGGTCGACGACGTGCTCTTCTCCGGTCGCACCATCCGTGCCGCCCTCGACGCCCTCGGCGATCACGGTCGCCCGCGCGCCGTGCGCCTCGCCGTGCTTGTCGACCGCGGTCACCGCGAACTACCGATCCGCGCAGACTTCGTCGGCAAGAACCTGCCGAGCTCCACCGACGAGCGCATCAACGTTCACCTCGCAGAGGTCGACGGCGACGAGTTCGTGAGCATCGAAACCACACGCACTGAATCAACACCTGTCGAGTCCAGCTCGGCCACGACGAACGGGCGTGACGACGCATGAGGCACCTGCTCTCCACCAAGGGCATCGAGCGTGCCGAAGCGATCGGCCTGCTCGACATCGCTGAAGACATGGCGGATGTCGCCAACCGCGAAGTCAAGAAGCTTCCGACCCTGCGCGGCAAGACCGTCGTCAACCTCTTCTTCGAAGACTCCACCCGCACCCGCATCTCGTTCGAGGCGGCCGCCAAGCGCCTCTCGGCCGATGTGATCAACTTCAGCGCCAAGGGCTCGAGCGTCTCGAAGGGCGAAAGCCTGAAGGACACCGCGCAAACGCTGGCCGCGATGGGCGCCGACGGCGTCGTCATCCGCCACCACGCCTCCGGCGCACCGCAGGTGCTCGCCGCAAGCGGCTGGATCGACGCCGGCATCATCAACGCCGGCGACGGCACCCACGAGCACCCGACCCAGGCCTTTCTCGACGCGTTCACCATCCGCCGCCGCCTGCACGGCGCGGCCTCCCGCGGCAAGGACCTCGACGGGGTGAGCGTCACCATCGTCGGCGACATCCTGCACTCCCGGGTCGCCCGCTCGAACCTCTGGCTGCTCACCACCCTCGGCGCCGACGTCACGTTCGTCGCCCCGCCCACCCTGGTGCCGGCCGACCACTCGTCGTGGCCCGCCACCGTTGGATTCGACCTCGACGCCGCCGTCGACGCCGGGCCAGACGTGATCATGATGTTGCGCATTCAGGCTGAACGGATGCACGCCGCGTTTTTCCCCAGCAGCCGGGAGTATTCCCGCAACTGGGGTCTCRACGACGCGCGCTTCGGACGGCTGCGTGCGGATAGCATTGTCATGCACCCCGGTCCGATGAATCGCGGCTTGGAAATCTCGTCGAAAGCGGCGGATTCCGCCCAGTCGAGTGTGCTTGAGCAGGTAACCAATGGTGTGTCGGTTCGGATGGCGGCACTGTATCTGCTGCTCTCCGGCGATCGGGAGGATTCATAGATGTCACATGAGCAAAACGAACGCTACCTCATTCGTGGAGCGACCCTGCCCGACGGCACGCGGTCTGACCTCGTGCTTGGTGACACGCGCATCCTCGAGATGGGCACCGGCCTCTCCGCTGCCGGCGCAACGGTCATCGACGCCGACGGCCTCGTCGCCCTGCCCGGCCTCGTCGACCTGCACACCCACCTGCGCGAGCCCGGCTACGAGCAGAGCGAAACCGTGCTCACCGGTAGCCAGGCCGCAGCGGTCGGCGGCTTCACGAGCGTCTTCGCGATGGCCAACACCTCCCCGGCGCAAGACACCGCCGGTGTCGTCGAGCAAGTTCTCGCCCTCGGCGAGCGGGCCGGCTACGTTACCGTGCAGCCCATCGGCGCTGTGACCGTCGGTCTCGCCGGCCAGAAACTCGCCGAGATCGGCGCCATGGCCGCCAGCCGCGCCACCGTGCGCGTCTTCTCCGACGACGGCTTCTGCGTCTCAGACCCGCTGCTCATGCGCCGTGCGCTCGAGTATGTCAAGGCGTTCGGCGGCGTCATCGCCCAGCACGCCCAGGAACCGCGCCTCACCGAAGGCGCCCAGATGAACGAGGGCGTCGTCTCGGCCGAGCTCGGCCTCACCGGCTGGCCGGCCGTCGCCGAAGAGTCGATCATCGCCCGCGATGTGCTGCTCGCCGAGCACGTCGGCTCCCGGCTGCACGTCTGCCACGTCTCCACGGCCGGATCGGTCGACGTGATCCGCTGGGCCAAGGCCCGCGGCATCCAGGTCACCGCCGAAGTCACCCCGCACCACCTGCTGCTCACCGAAGAACTGATCACGGGCTACGACGCCCGGTACAAGGTCAACCCGCCGCTGCGTCGCCGCGAAGACACCCTGGCCCTGCGCGCCGCCCTGGCCGACGGCACCATCGACATCGTCGCCACCGATCACGCGCCGCACCCCGTCGAGTCGAAGGACTGCGAATGGGATGCCGCCGCGAACGGCATGGTCGGTCTCGAATCGGCTCTGTCGGTCGTGCACGCCTCCGTCGTCGCCACCGGGCTGCTCGGCTGGTCTGACGTCGCCCGGGTACTCTCGGCCACGCCGGCTCGCATCGGCGGCCTCTCCACGCAGGGGCAGCCACTCGAAGTGGGCGCACCCGCCGAACTGACCCTCTACGACCCGGCAGCCAGCCGCGTCTTCGGCGCCGGCGACCTCGCCGGCAAGGGCATCAACTCGCCCTACCTCGCCATGACCCTTCCGGGCCGCGTGCAGGCTACCTTCCACCGGGGGTATGCCACGGTGCTGGATGGCGCGCTACGCGAGGCCGCCGAGATCGCAGCCCTCGCCGGCACCGTCAACGCAGGGGAGCTCAGCCGTGGATAAGGTTCTGCCCACCGTCATCGTCGTTGTTGTTCTGCTTCTGGTTCTCCTGCTCATGCTGCGCAGCTGGCGCCGACGCTCGCGTCGCGACGCCGGGCTCTTCGGCGGCTACGAAGCTCCCGCCGCCAGCACAGAACTTGAGTCCTCCACCGCGCTGTACGTCGCGACAACCCCCCGTGATGCTCCGCTGGAGCGCCTGGCCATTCGAGGCCTAGCCTTCCGCGCTCGCGCCACACTGACCGTGACGGATGCCGGCGTGATCGTCGCTCCGAACGGGGAAGCCCCGGTGTTCATCCCGGTCTCCGCGCTTGAGCGTGTGACCGAGGCCACCTGGGCCATCGACCGCGCCGTCGAAACCGGCGGGCTCCTGCTGATCGGCTGGAAGCTGAACGCTCCAGAAACGTCCGCCACGGCATCCTCTCCGGCAGCAGGCTTGAGCACCGCACCGTCGACCACTGCACCGTCAACTACCGTGACCACCAGCGTCGACAGCTACTTCCGCATCACCGACCCGGCCGACCGGGTTCGGATCGTTGCAGCCCTTCGAACCATCGCTCCCGAGGCCACCGGCCCGGATCTCTCCACCGAAAGTGAGGCGTAGCGTGAGCTACTCAGCCAGCAACCGAACCATTACCGACCGAGCTGCTCCGGCCGTGCTCGTGCTGGAAGACGGCAAGCGATTCGTCGGAAAGGCATACGGCGCACTCGGTCAGACCCTGGGCGAGCTCGTCTTCGCGACCGGCATGACCGGCTACCAGGAGACGCTCACCGATCCGTCCTACGCCGGCCAGATCGTGCTGATGACGGCGCCGCACATCGGCAACACCGGCGCCAACGATGAAGACATGGAATCGCGCCGCATCTGGGTGTCCGGCTTCGTCGTACGCGAGCCCTCCCGCGTCGTGTCCAACTTCCGGTCGCAGCGGAGCCTCGACTCCGACCTGGAGACCGGGGGAGTCGTCGGCATCAGCGGCATCGACACCCGCGCGATCACGCGTCACATCCGCTCGGCGGGTTCCATGCGCTCTGGCATCTTCTCCGGACCGGACTTCGACCTGTCCGAGGCCGAACAGCTTGAGCGTGTGCAGAACGCGGCGAACATGGCCGGCCGCAACCTCTCCGACGAGGTCTCGACGGTCGACCCGTTCTCGCTTCCCGCGCAGGGCGAGCGCATCGGCTCCGTGGCCGTGCTCGACCTCGGCGTGAAGACCTCGACCCTCAACTTCCTCGCCGAGCGCGGCTTCGAGGTTCTCGTGCTGCCGCAGACGGTGACCGCCGAAGACGTCTTGTCGCTGAAGCCCGACGCGCTGTTCTTCTCGAACGGTCCCGGCGACCCCGCCGCCTCCGACGCCCACGTCGCCCTGCTGCAGGAATGCCTCCGCGCCGGCCTGCCGTACTTCGGCATCTGCTTCGGCAACCAGCTGCTCGGCCGCGCACTCGGCTTCCGCACCTACAAGCTGCCGTTCGGTCACCGCGGAATCAACCAGCCGGTGCTCGACAAGTCGACCGGTCGCGTCGAGATCACCTCGCAGAACCACGGCTTCGCCGTCGACATGCCGATCGAGGGCGTGCACGAGTCCCGTACGGGCTTCGGCAACGTCGAAGTGAGCCACTACAGCCTCAACGACAACGTGGTCGAAGGCATCCGTTGCCTCAACATCCCCGCGTTCAGCGTGCAGTACCACCCCGAGTCTGCGGCCGGCCCGCACGACGCCAACTACCTTTTTGATCGATTCAGGGAGATGGTGCTTGCCCAGACGGCAACCACCGGAGCAGGAGACGCCCAGTAATGCCCAAGCGCGACGATATCAACAGCGTCCTTGTCATCGGCTCCGGCCCGATCGTCATCGGTCAGGCCTGCGAGTTCGACTACTCAGGCACCCAGGCGTGCCGCGTCCTCCGCGAAGAGGGGGTGCGCGTCATCCTGGTCAACTCCAACCCGGCCACGATCATGACCGACCCCGACTTCGCCGACGCCACCTACATCGAGCCGATCACCGCGGAGATCCTCGAGACGATCATCGCCAAGGAACGTCCCGACGCGATCCTGCCGACCCTCGGCGGCCAGACCGCGCTGAACGCGGCCATGCAGCTGCACGAGCTCGGCATCCTCGAGAAGTACAACGTCGAATTGATCGGCGCGAAGTTCGAGGCCATCCAAAAGGGTGAAGACCGTCAGATCTTCAAAGAGCTCGTGCTCGCAGCCGGCGCCGATGTCGCCCGCTCGCACATCGCGCACACCGTCGAAGAGGCCGTCGGTTTCGCCGCCGACCTCGGCTACCCGATGGTCGTTCGACCCTCCTTCACCATGGGCGGCCTCGGGTCCGGCTTCGCCTACAACGAAGCAGAACTGCGCCGCATCGTCGGCGACGGCCTGCACCAGAGCCCGACCAGTGAGGTGCTGCTCGAAGAGTCGATCCTCGGCTGGAAAGAGTACGAACTCGAAATGATGCGCGACACGGCGGACAACACCGTCGTCGTCTGCTCGATCGAGAACGTCGACCCGGTCGGCGTGCACACCGGCGACTCGATCACCGTCGCCCCCGCGCTGACCCTGACCGACCGCGAGTACCAGAAGCTGCGCGACATCTCGATCGACATCATCCGTGCCGTCGGTGTCGACACCGGTGGCTGCAACATCCAGTTCGCGATTGACCCGTCCAACGGCCGCATCATCGTGATCGAGATGAACCCGCGCGTCTCGCGCTCCTCGGCCCTGGCCAGCAAGGCCACCGGCTTCCCGATCGCCAAGATCGCCGCCAAGCTTGCCCTCGGCTACCGTCTCGACGAGATCCCCAACGACATCACCAAGGTCACCCCGGCCAGCTTCGAGCCCACGCTCGACTACGTGGTCGTCAAGGTTCCCCGTTTCGCGTTCGAGAAGTTCCCGGCCGCAGACGCCCGCCTGACCACCACCATGAAGTCGGTTGGCGAGGCCATGGCCATCGGCCGCAACTACGCCTCCGCCCTGCAGAAGGCGCTCCGTTCACTCGAGAAGCGCGGCTCCTCGTTCCACTGGGGAGCCGAAGACCGCACCCTCGACGAGCTGCTCATCGCCGCCGAGATCCCCACCGACGGCCGCATCGTCACCGTGCAGCAGGCGTTCCGGAAGGGCGCCACGATTGAACAGCTGTTCGAAGCCACGAAGATCGACCCGTGGTTCCTCGACCAGATCGTGCTGATCAACGAGGTGGCCGATGCCGTCGCCGCCTCCGAGACCCTCGACACCGACATCCTGCGCCTCGCCAAGGACCACGGTTTCTCCGACGCCCAGATCGGCGAGCTCCGTGGTTTCGGTGAAGCGGATGTCCGCAAGGTGCGTCACATCCTCGGCGTGCGCCCGGTCTTCAAGACCGTCGACACCTGTGCCGGCGAGTTCCCCGCTGCGACGCCGTACCACTACTCGAGCTACGACCAGGAGACCGAGGTCACGCCGAGCGACCGCAAGAAGGTTGTCATCCTCGGCTCCGGCCCGAACCGCATCGGTCAGGGCGTCGAGTTCGACTACTCCTGCGTGCACGCCTCGTTCGCGCTGTCGGATGCCGGCTACGAGACCATCATGATCAACTGCAACCCGGAGACGGTCTCGACCGACTACGACACCAGTGATCGCCTGTACTTCGAGCCGCTGACGCTCGAAGACGTGCTCGAGATCATCCACGCCGAAAGCCAGAGCGGCGAGCTCGTCGGTGTTGTCGTGCAGCTCGGCGGCCAGACCGCACTCGGCCTGGCCAAGGGTCTGAAGGCCGAAGGCATCCCGATCCTCGGCACCACCCCCGAAGCGATCGACTTGGCCGAGGAGCGCGGAGAGTTCTCCCGCATCCTTGACGAAGCCGGCCTGCTGGCCCCGCGCAACGGCACGGCCACCGACTACACCGGTGCCGTCGTCGTGGCCGAGGAGATCGGCTACCCGGTTCTCGTGCGCCCCAGCTACGTGCTCGGCGGACGCGGCATGGAGATCATCTACGACAGCCCCTCGCTGGCCGACTACTTCACCCGGATGGCCGGTCAGGGCATCATCGGCCCGTCGCACCCGCTGCTGGTCGACCGCTTCCTCGACGACGCCATCGAAATCGATGTCGACGCCATCTACGACGGTCACGAGCTGTACATCGGCGGTGTGATGGAGCACATCGAGGAGGCCGGCATCCACTCCGGTGACTCCAGCTGCACCCTGCCCCCCGTCACCCTCGGCCGCGCCGAGATCGACCGGGTGCGCGACGCCACCTTGGCCATCGCCCAGGGCATCGGCGTGCGCGGCCTGCTGAACGTGCAGTTCGCGATCGGCGCCGGCGTGCTCTACGTGCTCGAAGCCAACCCGCGTGCCTCCCGCACCGTGCCGTTCGTCGCCAAGGCGCTCGGCATCACCCTGGCCAAGGCCGCCTCGCTGATCATGGTCGGCCGCACCATCGCCGAGATGAAGGCCGACGGCATGCTGCCGTTGATCGACGGCTCCCGTGTGCCGCTCGACGCCCCGGTTGCCGTGAAGGAAGCCGTGCTGCCGTTCAAGCGCTTCCGCACCCCGGCCGGCGACGTCGTCGACTCGGTGCTCGGCCCGGAGATGCGCTCCACCGGTGAGGTCATGGGCATCGACCGCGACTTCCCGCGTGCGTTCGCCAAGAGCCAGATGGCCGCCTACGGCGGAATGCCGCTGACCGGCACCGTGTTCGTCTCGGTCTCCGACCGCGACAAGCGCGCCATCATCCTGCCCGTGCTGCGCTTGAAGCAGCTCGGCTACGAGATCATGGCCACCGAGGGAACCGCTCTCGTGCTGAAGCGCAATGGCATCGACGCGCAGGTCGTGCGTAAGTTCAGCGAGCCGCTCGATGGCGAATTGTCGATCGTCGACCTGATCCGTCGCGAAGAGGTCGACGTGGTCATCAACACGCCCGGTGGTCGCACCGCACGCGCCGACGGCTACGAGATCCGCGCGGCCGCCGTCGCCGGTGACCTGCCGCTGTTCACGACGATCGCCGAACTCGCTGCCGCTGTGGCCTCGATCGACGCCATCCGTGAAGGCTTCGAAGTCACGTCGCTGCAGGAATATGCGATCACGCGCGAGGCTGCCCTGTGACCGACGGAACACTGAGCGTCCCGGTGCAGTCCGACGTCTTGTCGTTCGGCGATCGTCTATCGCAGACGTTCGCTGACTACGGCCAGCTTTGCGTCGGCATCGACCCGCACTCCTGGTTGCTTTCCGATTGGAATCTGCCCGACACCGCGGATGGTGCCGAGTCGTTCGGCCGCACGGTTGTCGCCGCTGCGGCCGGGCAGGCCGGCATCGTCAAGCCGCAGGTGGCGTTCTTCGAACGTTTCGGTTCGGCCGGATTCGTCGCCCTCGAACGGGTGCTGGCCGATGCCAGGGCCGCCGGATTGCTCGTGATCGGTGACGCCAAGCGCGGCGACCTCGGCACGAGTGTCGAAGCCTACGCCGACGCTTGGCTGAGCCCCGGCTCGTCGCTCGAAGTCGACGCGCTCACCATGAGCAGCTACATGGGTGTCGGTTCGCTCGACACCGCGATCGCCGTGGCCCGGCGCTTCGGCAAGGGATTGTTCCTGCTGGCCGCCACCTCCAACCCCGAGGGCGCGGTACTTCAGCGCGCCATCGTGGGGGAGGGCGCGCATGCCGGCACGAGTGTCGCCCGTGCCGTTCTCGATGACGTGGCCGTTCGCAACGCCGAGAGCGATTCCGGTGCGATCGGGTCGCTGGGCGTTGTGCTCGGCGCCACGGTTGATCTGGCCAGTTTCGGCATCGACGTGCACGCCGCGCCGACGCGTGCACTGACCCCGGTGCTCGCACCCGGGTTCGGGCATCAGGGCGCGGAGCTTTCCGAAGTGAACGCCCTCTTCGGGGGTTATGCACCAGGCGTTATCCTGAGTGAATCGCGCAGCATCCTCTCCGCCGGACCCGACCGGCTCACCGAGACGATCACGCAACGAGTAGCGGAAGCAGGATCTGCCCGTGGCTGAGAAGCATTCCACCCCACCCGACGTCGACCGGGTCGCCGCCTCACGGGCCGCCGTCGCCGCACGTCGTGCGCGCGCCGCGGTGAAGGCCTCGGTGGCCGCCCGTGAACGCACCCCACTCGACGTTCTGGCCGCGGCAACCGCCGAACCCAACGGCGTCGAAGGTCGCCTGCGGGTGACCGAGCTGCTCACCAGCATCCCCGCCATCGGGGTCACCAAGATGCAACGCATCATGGAGCAGCAGGGCATCTCGCCGTCGAAGCGGCTCGGCGGCCTGGGCACGCACCAGCGCGTGCGGCTTCACGACTTCCTCAGCGGCCTCGAGGCTTCGCGGCGTTCGACCACAGCGCCGAGCGCTGCTGCGTCGAGTACTGCTGCGTCGACGTCCGCCGACCCGGCCACCGCCGAATCGGGACTTCTCGTTCTGGCCGGCCCGACCGCGGTCGGCAAGGGAACTGTGGCCGGGTACATCCGGGAAAACTATCCGAACGTGCTGCTCTCGGTCTCGGCGACCACCCGCAAGCCGCGCCCCGGCGAGGTCGAAGGCGTGAGCTACTTCTTCGTCGATGACGAAGAATTCGACCGGATGGTCGAGGCCGGCGAACTGCTCGAATGGGCGACCGTTCACAACGCCTACCGCTACGGCACGCCGCGGGGGCCGGTCGAACAGGCCATCGCCGACGGCAACAGTGTGCTGCTGGAGATCGATTTGCAGGGCGCCCGCTCGGTTCGAGCGGCCATGCCGGAGGCGAAACTCGTCTTTCTGCTTCCTCCCAGCTGGGAAGAACTTGTGCGTCGACTGATCGGTCGCGGCACCGAGGATTCCGCGGAACAGACCCGTCGTCTCGACACTGCACGGCTTGAATTGGCTGCTCAGGACGAGTTCGATTACCGTGTCGTGAACCACACCGTGGCCGACGCGGCGCGCGAGGTCGTAGACTTGATGCAGATTCCTACGGATTCCGCGCGCCCATAAGCGCATTGGCATTCGTATCCGCGTCGCTTTCGACGCCTGATCCACTTGAAATTGCGCATCTGCGCGACCTGCTCTGAAGGAGTGAGACACCAATGGCCACCAAGCCCGCTGGCATCATTGACCCGCCCATCGACGACCTGCTCTCCAAGGTTGACTCGAAGTACGCCCTGGTGATCTTCGCCTCCAAGCGTGCTCGTCAGATCAACGACTACTACGCAGACCTTCACGAAGGCAGCCTGTTCGACAACGTCGGCCCGCTCGTCGACTCGACGGTCGACGACAAGCCGTTGTCCGTCGCGCTGCGCGAAATCAACGAGGACAAGCTCACCTCGAAGCCCATCGTCGAGTAACTTCTCTCGTGAGCTTCACTGATTCAATTTCACTGAGCTCATCCACTACACCGAGGCGCGCATAATGTCGTCAGCTCCCAGGATTGTCGTCGGTATCACCGGCGGCATCGCTGCGTATAAGGCTGTCAATGTTGTGCGCGCCTTTGTGTTGCGCGGATTCGACGTGCACGTCGTCGCCACCGAGGCGGCGCTTCGTTTCGTCGGCACGCCGACTCTCGAGGCGATCTCGCGCAACCCGGTCTACACCGGGCTGTACGACGGCGTTTCCGAGGTGCGCCATGTGGCGATCGGGCAATCCGCCGACCTGATCGTGATCGCTCCGGCCACCGCCAACTCGATCGCCAAGCTCGCTGCCGGCCTCGCCGACGATCTGCTCGGCAACACGATCCTCGCCAGCACTGCTCCGCTCGTGATCGCACCGGCCATGCACACCGAGATGTGGAACAACGCGGCCACCGTCGCCAACGTGGCCACCCTCCGTTCCCGCGGCGTCACGATCGTCGGCCCGGGCGTCGGTGCGCTGACCGGCACGGATGTCGGCCCCGGCCGCATGGAAGAGCCGGAGACGATCGTCGAGGTGGCGTTGGCTACCCTCGCTGCGGCATCCGGACTCACCGCGCCGGTCCTGTCACTTGGCGGCTTCGTATCCGGCGACCTGACCGGTCGACGCTACGTGATCAGTGCCGGGGGAACCCGCGAACCGCTTGACCCGGTGCGCTTCCTCGGCAACCGTTCGAGCGGCAAGCAAGGAGTCGCGCTCGCGCGGGCCGCTGCCGACCGGGGTGCACAGGTGACGTTGATCGCCGCGCATCTCGAAGTGGACGTCCCGGCCGGCATCGATGTCGTGCGCGTCTCCAGCGCTCTCGACCTCGACACGGCGATGCGGGAGCAAGCCCCGACGGCTGATGTCGTGATCATGGCCGCCGCCGTGGCCGACTACCGCCCGGTGACGGTGGCGACCGGCAAGATCAAGAAAGAGCAGGCGGGCGAAACGCTCACGCTCGACCTGATCAAGAACCCCGACATTCTCGCGGCGCTTTCCGCCGCCAAAGTCCCCGGCCAGATCGTGGTCGGCTTCGCCGCTGAGACCGAACCCGACACCGATGCGCTGCTGGCGCTCGGCCAGGCGAAAATCGCGCGCAAGGGCTGCGACTATCTCGTGGTGAACCGGGTCGGGTGGACCGAGGGCTTTGCGTCAGATGACAACGTCGTGATCGTGCTCGATGCGACCGGAGCTATAGTGAATGAGGCTTCCGGAAGCAAGCTTTCGGTGGCCAATCGCATCCTCGACGTCATCGCCCAGGGCGCCGTCTAGCAGCAGCTCGCTGCGAGAACGGCTCGGCGTGGCCCGGCTGCGACTCGCTGTTTTCATACCCACTATTTTCACTTTCAGCTTTTGACAAAGACGGGCCAGATGAGCGACCTTCGCCTCTTCACATCAGAATCAGTCACCGAGGGACACCCGGACAAGATCTGTGACCAGATCTCCGACAGCATCCTCGACGCGCTGCTGACCGAAGACCCGCAGAGCCGGGTCGCCGTGGAGACCCTCGTCACGACCGGACTCGTGCATGTCGCCGGCGAGGTGACCACCGAAGCGTATGTCGAGATCCCGTCGATCGTGCGCAAATGCATCACCGACATCGGTTACAACTCCAGCGACGTCTGGTTCGACGGTCGCTCCTGCGGCGTCTCCATCTCGATCGGCGGCCAGTCGCCCGACATCGCCCAGGGCGTCGACAACGCGTTCGAGTCACGGGTCGAGTCGAGCACAGACGACTTCGACAAGCAGGGCGCCGGCGACCAGGGCATCATGTTCGGCTACGCCACCCGGGAGACCCCCGAGCTGATGCCGATTCCGATCTGGATCGCGCACCGCCTCGCCGAGCGCCTCGCTGCCGTGCGCAAGACCGGCCAGCTCGACTACCTGCGCCCCGACGGCAAGACCCAGGTCACGATCGGCTACGACGGAATCATTCCGCGCACCGTCGAAACGGTTGTCGTCTCGACCCAGCACTCGCCGACGGTGTCGAACGAGACGCTGCGCGCCGAGGTCAACGAGCTCGTCATCCGCCCGGTTCTTGAGCGCATCGACCTCGACGCCTCGGGCCTGACCACCTTGATCAACCCCACCGGTCGCTTCGAAATCGGCGGCCCGCAGGGGGATGCCGGCCTGACCGGTCGCAAAATCATCATCGACACCTACGGCGGAGCCAGCCGTCACGGCGGCGGTGCGTTCAGCGGCAAGGACCCGTCGAAGGTCGACCGTTCGGCCGCCTACGCCATGCGCTGGGTGGCGAAGAACGCCGTCGCCGCCGGGCTGGCCGAGCGTCTTGAAGTTCAGATCGCCTACGCGATCGGCAAGGCCGCGCCCGTCGGCTTCTACGTCGAGACTTTCGGCACCGGGGTGATGAGCGACAAGGACATCACTCGCGCTCTGCAGGAGGTGTTCGACCTGCGTCCGGCAGCGATCATCCGCGATCTCGACCTGCTGCGCCCGATCTACGCCCAGACGGCGGCCTACGGCCACTTCGGTCGCGAACTCCCCGACTTCACCTGGGAGCGCCTCGACCGCGTCGACGACTTGCGTAGCGCAGCCGGCCTGTAACGATGGCGGGCCTCTAGCTATGGCGGGGTCCAGCCTCGTCGCGCGGGTGCTCATCGACTCGCCGCTCCCGCAGCTCGACCACCTTTTCGACTATCGCATTCCGGAGGAGCTCGCCGATCTGGCGCTCCCCGGGGTGCGGGTCACGGTTCCATGGCGGTCGGCCGGCCGCACCATCGACGGCTATCTGGTCGAGGTGTTCGATCCGGCCGCTGCGGCGGCCGAGGGCGCCGAGGAGTTCCACGGAACCCTGAGTCCGATCGAGTCGGTCGTGTCGAGCGTTCCGGTGCTGACGGAACCCGTGTACCGCTTGGCCCGACGCCTCGCCGACCGGGCCGCCGGCAACGCGAACGACATCATCCGGCTCGCTGTTCCCGGGAGGCAGGTGCGTGTGGAGAAGGCGTGGTTGGCTGCCAACGCGCAGCAGGCGGATGCGGCGCCGACCGGTGAGACGGACGTGGGGGTCGAGGTGGCTGTCGAACCGGCGGCAGCCGAGGCCGTGGCTGGACAACCGGCGACTGGAGCGCCCGCACACTCACGATTCGCCGACTACCCCGCGGATGCCCTCGATACGGTGCTGGCCGAAAAGGGCCGCCGCGCTGTCTCAGCGGTGCCGCGCCTGGTGCGCCTGGCCGACGGCCGCACGATCGGGCACTGGGCGCAGACGCTCGCCGAATTCGCCGTGCACACCCACTCGCTCGGGCGCACCGCGATTCTCGTCGTGCCCGACTTTCGCGACCAGGATCAGGTGCAGGCGGCGCTCGAGCAACTCGCTCCCGCCGGATCGGTCAGCCGGGTCGACGCCCGGCAAAGCAATCCCGATCGCTACCGCGCGTTCTTGGCCTGCCTCGGCGACGCCCCGCGCATCATCCTCGGCAACCGTTCGGCCGTCTACGCACCGGCACATGACCTGGGACTGATCGCGCTCTGGGACGACGGCGACCCCCTGCATGCGGAGCCGCTCAGCCCCTACGTTCACGCCCGCGACGCCGCTTTGGTGCGCCAGGAGCAGTCGGGCTCCGCCCTCGTCTTTCTCAGCCATGCCCGCAGCGTCGAGGTGCAACGTCTCGTCGCGCTCGGCTGGCTCGGGGAGGTGCACCCCACCAAGAACATTCATCCGCGGGTGATCCCGACCGACTACCAGGGCGAGCCCGACCCGCAGGCGCGGGCGGCGCGCATCCCGACCGCCGCGTGGCAGGCCGCAAAAGCGGCGATTGCGACCGGGCCGGTGCTCGTGCAGGTGTCGACTCCCGGCTATGCGCCGATGCTGGCCTGCCAGACCTGCAAGAAGGCGGCGCGGTGTACCCACTGTCAGGGCCCGCTCGCCCTGGCGTCGGCGAACGCCACCCCGGCCTGCCGCTGGTGCGGCGCGCTGGCGGCCGAGTGGCGCTGCGTGCACTGTGAGGGTCACACGTTGCGGGTCATGTTGGTTGGGTCGGGGCGCACCGCCGAAGAGCTCGGGCGCGCGTTCCCCGGCTCGCGGGTCATTCTCGCCGACGGCGACCACCTCGTGCAGCACCTCGGCGCCGAGCCGGCCCTCGTCATCGCGACGCGGGGCGCCGAACCCACTCCGACCGGCGGCTATCACGCCATCCTGCTGCTCGACGGCGAACGGATGCTGGCGCGGGAGTCGCTGCGCGTCGGAGAAGACCTGCTGCGGTCCTGGTCGAACACGGCGGCCCTGGCGGCACCCGGTGCATCGGTCGTGTTGGTCGGGGTCGGGGGAGAGATCGCTCGGGCGCTCAACAACTGGCGTGCCGACGCGTTCGCCCAATCGGAACTCGATGACCGACGCCTGCTGCGATTCCCGCCGGCGGTGCGTGTCGCCTCCGTCACCGGCACTGTCGACGACGTCACCCGTGCGCTCGTCGAGGTCGAAACGATCGCCGGTGTCGACGTGCTCGGCCCGGTCACGACGGAGGCTCCGCTCGTGCGGGCGATCGTGCGGTTCGCCTATGCGGGGGGCGACGAGGTGGCGCGGGTGCTGAAGGCGCACATCGTGCAGAACGCCACCAAGCGTCGTGCGCCGAAGGGCGGCTCGTTCCGTCCGGCCCCGACGCTCAAGGTGCGGTTCGATGATCCGGAGCTGATCTAGCTTTGCGCAGGTGGCGGAACTGCCGTTTTCCCTCATGAGCTTCAGAGTCATATGAGCCTGTAGTTCATTAGCGAAAATGGCACCTCAGTCCCCGCTCCGGCGGTCGACTTCTCCGCTCCGGTGGTTGAGGAGCGAGCGCCAGCGAGCGTCTCGAAACCTCGTGAGTCGATCTCCAGACGCGACCCGAGTGTGAGGATTTGCTCGCGAGGTTTCGAGACGCGGCCTCCTTCGTCGGCTGCTCCTCAACCACCGAGAAGGTCAGATCTGTCGTTGACCCTGTGAACTCCTCGCAACACCGGCGGGCCGACGCTGAATTCGCGGCATGGCGCCCAGTGCCGGAGAATAGTGGGATGCGCCGCTCCGACGAGCGGCGCAGTGAGCACCAGGCGCGCGATGCGCGCCGAAGAATCGCCCAAGAACATTCTGGCCACGAACCATCAGGCCAATGAGCAGTCAGGACTGTGACGTAGTGATGACATTCCGACGGATCACGAAAGCCCTCTACGACACAAGGCGCAGCGCATGAGGCTCGTCTTCGCCGGTACTCCCGCCGTCGCCATCCCCAGCCTGACCGCGCTGGCCGATTCCGACCATGAGATCGCGGCTGTCATCACCCGCGAGGATGCCCCGCTCGGCCGGAAGCGCGTGCTCACCCCGTCGCCCGTGGCCGACGCCGCTGCCCAGCGCGGCATCCGCGTCATCAAGGCCAACCGTCTGAACGAGTCGGCCACCGCGGAGATCGCCGCGCTGCAGCCCGACCTCGGTGTCATCGTCGCCTACGGGGGACTGGTGCGGGAGCCACTGCTGTCGACCCCGCGCCTCGGCTGGATCAACCTGCACTTCTCGCTGCTGCCGCGCTGGCGCGGCGCCTCGCCTGTGCAGCGCGCGGTGATCGCCGGCGACGCCGAGACGGGCGCCGCTGTGTTCCAGCTTGTCGCCGAGCTCGACGCCGGTGCCGTGTTCGGCAGTTTCAGCACCGCCATTCCCGCGGATGCGACGAGCGGCAGCCTGCTCGACGCCCTCAGCCTGAGCGGCGCAGAACTGCTCCTCCGCGTGGTCGACGAGCTCGCAGCGGGCACCGCGACGGCCATCGAACAGACCGGCGACGTCACCCTGGCGCCGAAACTCGTCATCGACGACGCCCGGATCGACTGGAATGCCCCCGCCGACGCGGTCTTCAACCGCCTGCGCGGCGTCACCCCGGAACCCGGCGCCTTCACCGTCATCGGCGACTCACGTTTCAAACTTCTCGAAGCCGCACCTGTCTCCGCACAGGTCGCCGGCGAGATCCCGACACTGCCCGCGGGCATCATCCGCGAACACGACAAGAAAGTGCTGATTGGCACCGCGACAGAGCCGCTCGAGCTGCTGCGCGTTCAACCGGCTGGAAAGAACCCCATGAATGCAATCGACTGGTGGCGTGGCGTGGCAACGACCGAGGTGGTCGCCTCATGAGCGCCGAACGCCCGCCACGCCCGCCTCGCGCACAGCGCCCCACGCGCGCCGAGCGCAACCCGCGCCCGCCCCGCTCCAACCCGTCACCTGCAGACTACGTGCAGCCCGCCCGCCGGGTCGCCTACGAAGTCATCGCCGCCGTGCGCGCTGACGACGCCTACGCGAACCTGTTGCTGCCGACGAAGATTCAGCGTGCAGCGTTGAACACCGCGGATGCCGCTCTCGCCACCGAGCTCACCTACGGCACCCTGCGCATGCAGGGCTACTACGACCGCGTGATCGCCATCGCGGCGGGCCGCGAGGTCACGGCCATCGACCCCGCCATCCTCGACGTGCTGCGCCTCGGCGCCCACCAGCTGCTCGCCACCCGCATCGCCACGCATGCCGCGGTCAACGAGTCGGTGTCGCTGGCGAAGCAGGTGGGCTCCCGTTCCGCGACCGGTTTCACCAACGGCGTGATGCGCGCGATCTCCCGAGTCAGCGCCGACGAGTGGCGCGACCAGGTCGTCGCCGAGGCCACGAGTGCCGACGACAAGCTGGCCGCGCTCTACTCGCACCCGGTCTGGGTTGTGCGCGCCTTCCGCCAGGCGCTGCTCGCCGAAGGCCGCCAGGACGAACTCGAAGAACTGCTCGCCGCCGACAATGAGGCGGCCAAGGTCAACATGGTCGCGCTTCCCGGCCTCACCCCGCCGGAACTCCGCGCGTCGCTCGGCGACCTCGACGCCTTCTCACCGACCGGTTTCGTGCTCGGTGGGGGAGACCCGTTCCACCTGATGAAGGAGCACGACGGCACCATCCGCGTGCAAGACGAGGGCTCCCAGCTCGCCGCACTCGCCCTGACCCGGGCCCGCCCGGTGAACAAAGACGAACGCTGGCTCGACCTCTGCGCCGGCCCCGGCGGCAAGGCGGCCCTGCTCGCTGCGGAAGCGCTGGCCGGGGGAGCCTTCCTCGTCGCCAACGAGGTGGTCCCGGCTCGCGCGGCCCTGGTGCGCAACGCCCTCGCGCCGGTTCCGCTCGACGTTCCCGTCTGGGAGACCGACGGCACGACCATCGCGACCCGGCATGCCGACACCTTCGACCGCATCCTGCTCGACGCCCCCTGCACGGGCCTCGGCGCCCTGCGCCGCCGGCCCGAAGCGCGCTGGCGCAAGCAGCCCAAGGATGTCGCCGAGCTGTCGGGCCTGCAGTCGAACCTCATCGACGCGGCGCTGTCCGCCCTCGCTCCCGGCGGCATCCTCGCCTACGTCACCTGCTCGCCGCACATCGCCGAGACCCGCGGGATCGTGGCCACCGCCCTGAAGAAGTGGGGCGACACGGTCACCCAGCTCGACACCGCGGCCGTCGTGCAGTCTCTCTCCGAATCGAAGCTCGACCTGGCCGGGGACCCCGGTGTCGTGCAGCTCTGGCCGCACCGCCACGGCACCGACGCCATGTTCATCACCCTGATCGAACGCACGAAGTAGGCTCGCAGAATGTCGACTCGAATCAACCCCAGCATCCTCGCCGCCGACTTCGCGAACTTCGAACGGGAGCTCGGGCGCATCAGCACGGCCGACCTCGCGCACGTTGACGTGATGGACAACCATTTCGTTCCCAACCTCACGTTCGGCCTGCCGATGGTGGAACGGTTGCAGCAGGTGTCGCCGATCCCGCTCGACGTGCACCTCATGATCGACGACCCCGACCGCTGGGCACCCGGCTACGCGGAGGTCGGCGCCTTCTCGGTCACCTTCCATGCGGAAGCGGCGGCCGATCCCGTCGCGTTGGCTCGCACCCTGCGCTCGATCGGGGCACGGGCTGGCTTGGCGCTGAAGCCGGGAACCGACGCCACCGACTACCTGCCGCTCCTCCACGAGTTCGACCAGATCCTGGTGATGACGGTCGAACCCGGCTTTGGCGGGCAGAGTTTCGATCAGTCGACCATGCCGAAACTGCAGCTGCTTTCTGACGCGGTGAAGAAGACCGGTCTCGACATCTGGTTGCAGGTCGACGGCGGAATCACGGCCGACACCATCCAGATCGCCGCCGCGGCGGGCGCCGACACCTTCGTCGCCGGCTCCAGCGTCTTCCGCGGCGAACCGGCCGAGCAGATCGCACTGCTGCGGGCTGCGGCGAACGAACACCGCCACGCGCACTAGTAGCCTGTACTCGTGAAGAATTTTGACGCACTTTTCGCCGAACTGAGCGAAAAGGCACTGACCAGGCCTGAAGGCTCTGGAACAGTACGTGAGCTAGACGCCGGCGTGCACGCGATTGGTAAGAAGATCGTCGAGGAGGCCGCCGAAGTATGGATGGCTGCCGAGTACCAGAGCGACACCGAGACGGCCGAGGAGATCTCGCAGCTGCTCTACCACCTGCAGGTTCTCATGCTGGCCAAGGGACTGACCCCGGCGGACATTTACCGACATCTGTGATCACTGTGGCCTACGGCCACTGATTGCTCTGTTGACTCCGCCCATCCCTGAACCATACGAAAGTGCATCATGCTGAGAATTGCCGTTCCCAATAAGGGTTCCCTGTCCGAAACCGCCGCGCAGATGTTGTTCGAGGCCGGCTACACCGGTCGCCGCGACCCGCGCGACCTCGTTGTCGCCGACCCGGCCAACGACGTCGAGTTCTTCTACCTGCGCCCCCGCGACATCGCCACCTACGTCGGAAGCGGCGCCCTTGATGTGGGGATCACCGGCCGAGACCTGCTGCTCGACTCCCACTCACCGGCGGTCGAGATCGCGAACCTCAACTTCGGCGACTCGACGTTCCGTTTCGCCGGCCCGGCCGGTCGTTTCCAGACTCTCGCCGACCTCGCGGGCCTCCGCGTCGCCACCAGCTACCCGGGTCTCGTCGAGCGTTTTCTCGCCACCCACGATGTCGAGGTCGAACTCGTCACGCTCGACGGCGCCGTCGAATCCGCCGTTCAGCTCGGTGTCGCGGATGCCGTCGCTGACGTCGTGTCCACCGGGTCGACGCTGCGGAAGGCCGGCTTGGAGATCTTCGGCCCGGTCATCCTCGAATCCACCGCGGTTCTGATCGACTCCGGCAACGACAAGCCCGGCATCGCCACGCTGCTCCGTCGCCTGCAGGGTGTTCTCGTCGCCCGTCAGTACGTGCTGATGGACTACGACATCCCGGTTGCCCAGTTGGATGCCGCCTGCCAGCTGGCTCCCGGCATCGAATCGCCCACCGTGTCCTCGCTGCACGATCCCGACTGGGTCGCCGTGCGGGTGATGATCCCGCGCAAGGACATGAACTCGGTGATGGACGACCTGTACGAACTCGGTGCCCGCGCCATCCTCGTCACGACAATTCACAACGCGCGTCTTTAGGCTGTGATGATGACTGCTCTGAAATTGAGTGATCTGACCCTGAGTGATTCGACGAGCTGCGAAACGGCGAAGGAGTACCGGTCATGACTCTCGCGGTGCGCGTGATTCCCTGCCTCGATGTGGCAAACGGCCGCGTCGTCAAAGGCGTGAACTTTGAGAACCTGCGCGACGCAGGCGATCCGGTCGAACTGGCCCGGCTCTACTACGAGCAGGGTGCCGACGAACTGACCTTTCTCGATGTCACGGCAACGGTCGACAACCGGGCGACGACCTACGACGTGGTGCAGGCCACCGCAGAACAGGTGTTCATCCCGCTGACCGTCGGCGGCGGCATCCGCAGCGTCGAAGACGTCGCGAAGCTGCAGGGGCACGGCGCAGACAAGATCGGCCTGAACAGTGCGGCAATCGCGCGCCCGGCGTTGATCGGCGAGATCGCCGACCGCTACGGCTCGCAGGTGCTCGTGCTCTCTCTCGATGTCAAACGCAGCGACCGCACCGAATCGGGCTTCGTCGTGACCACCCACGGCGGCCGCACCGAGACCGACCTCGACGCGCTCGCCTGGGCAAGAACCGCGATCGAACTGGGCGCGGGGGAGCTGCTGGTCAACTCCATCGATGCCGACGGCACCAAGGCCGGCTTCGACACCGAGCTGATCAGCCTGATGCACGCCATCAGCACGGTTCCGGTGATCGCCTCCGGCGGCGCCGGACGGGTCGAAGACTTCCCGCCGGCCATTCGCGCCGGTGCCGACGCCGTGCTCGCCGCCTCCGTGTTCCACAGCCGCGAACTCACCATCGGCGACGTCAAACGTGAGCTGGCCGACTCAGGAATGCTGGTGCGCTGATGACAACGAACAACGACAACACGGCGGCCGTCGAGACGGCTCTGGACGCTGCGGTGTTCAATTCAGACGGTCTGATCCCTGCCGTCATCCAGCAATACGACACCCATGAGGTGCTCATGCTCGGCTGGATGGACCGCGAGGCGCTCCGCCGCACGCTCCGTGAGGGCCGGGTCACCTTCTGGTCGCGCAGCCGCCAAGAATACTGGCGCAAGGGCGACACGTCCGGCCACGCGCAGTACGTGCACGCCGCGGCGCTCGACTGCGACAACGACACCCTGCTGGTGCAGGTCGACCAAGTCGGAGTCGCGTGCCACACCGGCACGCGCACCTGTTTCGACGGTCGCGACCTCGCCGCCACCCCCGGCCACCGGCCGGATACCACGCCACTGATCTCGCACGAGTAAAGGATCCGAAATTGATCGCCGCGACAGCCGGAACCACGCGCCATGACCAGTTCACCGCACTGGTGAGCGAACACCGGGTGATCCCGGTTGTTCGCGAGCTTTTCGCCGACGGCGAGACGCCGGTCGGCATCTATCGCAAACTCGCCAACGGCGCCCCGGGCAGCTTCCTGCTCGAGTCGGCCGAGCAGGGCGGGATCTGGTCGCGCTTTTCCTTCGTCGGCGTCTCCTCGTTCGGCGTGCTCACCCAGACTGGTGACACGAGCGAGTGGCTCGACTACGGCCTCTCGGCCGAACGTGCTCTCGGCGACGCCATCACCCTCGGCCCGCTTGCCGCGCTCGCCCACCTCTACGCGGCCTGGCAGACCCCGCGGCTGCCCGAACACCCGCCGCTGACCGGCGGCCTCGTCGGCTTCATCGGCTGGGAAGCCATCCGTCAGATCGAGAATCTTCCCGACCAGCCGCCGGCCGACTATGACGTGCCGGGGCAGGCTTTCAGCTTCGTCGCCGACCTCGTCGTGCTCGACCACAAATTCGGCACCGTGCAGCTGATCGCCAACGTTCTGAACGACGGCGTCGACTCTGCGGATGCCCTCTGGAACGACGCGCAGGCCCGTCTCGACAGCCTGCAGGCGCGTCTGGCGGCTCCGTCCGAAGCCTGGGTGTCGACGATCGACCTCTCGACGCTGCCCTCGCCGACCAACCGCACGGAGCGGGCCGATTTTCTGGCGTCGGTCGACACGGCGAAGCAGCACATCGTCGACGGCGACATCTTTCAGGTCGTCATCTCGCAGCGCTTCGATCAGGAGTGCACGGCGCACCCGATCGACGTCTACCGGGTGCTCCGCAGCCTGAACCCGAGCCCGTACATGTATCTGCTCAGCCTCGAGTCACCGGCCGGTGAGCCGTACTGGATTGTCGGCTCGTCACCCGAGGCGCTCGTCAAGGTGCAAAACGGTCGCGTTTTCACTCACCCGATCGCCGGCTCCAAGCCGCGCGGTGCGACTCCGGATGCCGACGCGGACTTCGAGGTGGAGCTCACCGGCGACGCCAAAGAGAAGGCCGAGCACCTGATGCTCGTCGACCTCGCCCGCAACGACCTGCTCAAGGTCTGTGCGGCAGGATCGGTCGAGGTGACCGAATTCATGCGCGTCGAACGATTCAGCCACATCATGCACCTCGTCTCGTCGGTCGAGGGCGATCTGCTCCCCGACAAGAGCGCCATCGATGTCTTCCGGGCGACGTTCCCGGCCGGTACTCTCTCCGGAGCACCGAAGCCACGGGCGCTGGAGATCATCGACGCCCTCGAGCCCGCCCAGCGCGGCGTCTACGGGGGAGTTGTCGGATACTTCGGCTTCGCCGGTGATGCCGACCTGGCCATTGCGATCCGCACGGCGACGATCATCAACGGGGTGGCGCGCGTGCAGGCCGGCGGCGGGCTGGTCGCCGACTCCGACCCGGCGTCCGAGTATCAAGAGTCGCAGAACAAAGCCGCGGCGCCGCTGCGCGCGGTCGCCGTGGCGAACCAGATGGCGCGGGTGTTCTAGATGACACAGTCACCGGCCGGAACGCCGGCTCAGAAGCAGGCCAGGGCAGCCGCCTCCCGCATCAAACTGCTCATCATCGTCGCAATTCTGCTCGGCAGCGGACTCGCTCTGCTGGCCTGGACGCAGACCTGGGTGACAACCACCATTTTCAGTCACTCCGGCGGCGCCCAACAGCTCGAGATCGACGGTGCAATCGCAGCCCCGGCCCTGACGGCCCTGGCACTGGCCGGACTCGCCCTCGGCGGCGCACTCACCATTGCCGGGCCGATCATCCGCATTGTTCTCGGCGTTCTCGAGGTGCTCCTCGGCGTCTCGGTGGGCATCGCGGCGTATGGCGCGGTGAGCGATCCGGCCGGCGCGAGCGCAGGCGCCATCACCAAGCTGACCGGCGTGGCCGGCAAGCACGCCGGCGACGGCGTCGTGACCACGAGCCTGACATTGTGGCCGTATCTGGCCCTCATCGCGGCGGTCATCATGGTCGCCGCCGGTGTCGCGGTTCTCGTCACCTCATCACGCTGGCCCGGGGCGACGAGTCGTTTTCAGGCGACCCGGTTGGAGCCGGTCGCCGGCGCTGACGAGTCGACCGACATTTCGACCGACGGCACGACTGACGGCAGCGGCGACGGCTCGGGGCCGGCCGCATCCGCCCGCCCCGACACGAAAACCGACCGCAGCACCAGCTCCGGCGACTCAATCGGCGACTGGGACGACCTGAGTCGTGGCGAAGACCCAACCCGCTAGACTTGGCATGAACATCAACACACTTCAAGGAGCAGTATGAGCATCGAGTCCATCGACCCCGGTCACGGCCATTCGCCGGCAGCATGGACCGCCGTCATCATCATGCTTCTCGCCTTCACCATTGGAACCGTCGCGTTCTTCCTGGAGATGGCGTGGCTGGTATGGGCGTCGGCCGGTCTCCTCGTCGTCGGACTCATTGTCGGCTACGTCATGTCGAAGGTCGGCTACGGCGTCGCAGACTCTGCTCCGGCGAACCACTAGTTTCGTGGCGACCGACCTGCTGACCGACCTTCTGGCCGGCTCACTCGCCGACGCCGAAGCACGTGAAGCGGTGAGTTCACTCGCCGTTGTCGAACAGGCTGCACTTCTGCGGGTGCCCGCACTCGACGCGCTGGCCGTTCTGGCTCCGGCCGACCGGGTGAAGATCATCGCCGAAGTGAAGCGGGCCAGCCCGTCGCGCGGTGCCCTGGCCGACATCGTCGATCCAGCGGCACTCGCCCTCAACTACGAGTCCGGCGGAGCCAGCGCGATCAGCGTGCTCACCGAAGGCCGCAAGTTCAAGGGCTCGCTCGCCGACCTTGAGCAGGTGAAGGCAGCGGTACGCATCCCCGTGCTGCGCAAAGACTTCATCGGCAACGCGTACCAGGTCTTCGAAGCGCGGGCCGCCGGTGCAGACCTCGTACTCTTGATCGTCGCGGCGCTCGACCAGAGCACCCTGGCGTCGCTGCACAGCCTCATCAACGAGCTCGGCATGACCGCGCTGGTTGAAACCCACAGTGCCGATGAGGTCAGCCGAGCCATCGACATCGATGCCCGGCTCGTCGGCGTGAACGCCCGCGACCTGGCGACCTTCGAGCTCGACACCGAACTCTTCGGCCGTTTGTCCGGCTCCATCCCCTCCGGTGTGGTGAAAGTGGCTGAGTCCGCCGTCAAGACGGCGGCGGATGTCGCCCACTACCGGGTAGCAGGCGCCGACGTCGTTCTGGTCGGCGAAGCCCTCGTGACCAGCGATCCCCTCCGTACCCTTTCCGAGTTTCTGGCGGTCTAAATGTCCCTACGTACTGAATCCGGCCCGTACTTCGGCGAGTTCGGCGGGCGGTGGGTGCCGGAATCGCTCGTCGCCGCGCTCGACGAGCTCACCGCTGAGTACGAACTGGCGAAGCAAGACCCCTCGTTCGCCGCTGAGCTGATGGAGCTGCACAAGACCTACACCGGTCGCCCGTCGATCATCACCGAGGTGCCGCGGTTCGCCGCGCACGCCGGCGGGGCACGCATCATCCTCAAGCGTGAAGACTTGAACCACACCGGTTCGCACAAGATCAACAATGTGCTCGGCCAGGCCCTGCTCACCAAGCGCATCGGCAAGACCAGAGTCATCGCCGAAACCGGTGCAGGTCAGCACGGCGTCGCCACCGCGACCGCCGCCGCCCTGTTCGGTCTCGACTGCGTCGTCTACATGGGCGAGGTCGACACCGAGCGTCAGGCTCTCAACGTGGCCCGGATGCGTCTGCTCGGCGCTGAAGTGATCCCCGTCACCGCGGGCTCCCGCACCCTGAAAGACGCGATCAACGAAGCGATGCGTGACTGGGTCACCAACGTGGAGACCACCAACTACATCTTCGGAACTGTGGCCGGCCCGCACCCGTTCCCCGCCATGGTGCGCGACTTTCAGAAGATCATCGGTGAAGAGGCGCGCCAGCAGGTTCTCGATCTCACCGGTCGTCTCCCCGATGCAGTGACCGCCTGCGTCGGCGGCGGGTCGAATGCGATGGGCATCTTCCACGCGTTCCTCGACGACGCCGACGTCGCACTCTACGGCTATGAAGCTGCCGGCGAGGGTGCTGAGACGCCCCGTCACGCGGCAACGATCACCAAAGGAAGCCCCGGTGTGCTGCACGGCGCCCGCAGCCTCATGCTGCAGGATGCCGACGGCCAGACGTTGGAGTCGCACTCGATTTCTGCCGGTCTGGACTACCCGGGTGTCGGCCCGGAGCACGCGTGGCTGGCCAGCATCGGTCGTGCCACCTACCTACCCGTCACCGACGATGAGGCGATGCACGCCCTCCGCCTGCTCAGCCGCACCGAAGGCATCATCCCGGCCATTGAGTCCTCGCACGCCCTCGCCGGCACGCTGGAACTCGGCAAGCGCCTCGGCCCCGACGCGACGATCCTGGTGAACCTCAGCGGTCGTGGCGACAAAGACATGGAGACCGCGGGTCGATACTTCGATCTGCTCGACGAAGGTGCGGAACAGTCGTGACCGAACAGAAGCAGAGCACCGGTTCGACCAGCACCGGTTCGACCAGCACCGTCGAGCGCACCATCGCGGCACGGCGTGAGGCGGGCTCCGGCGCGCTGATCGGCTACCTCCCCGTCGGCTTCCCGAGCCTGGGGGAGAGCATCGATGCTGCCGTCGCCCTGGTCGAGAACGGCGTGGACGTCATCGAACTCGGCGTCCCCTACTCCGACCCCGTCATGGACGGCCCGGTCATCCAGGTCGCCACTCAGCGCGCATTGGCCGACGGCTTCCGGCTGCACCACGCTTTCGAAGCGGTGTCGGCGATCACTGCGCAGGTTTCGGCGCCGATTCTGCTGATGACCTACTGGAATCCCGTGCTGCAGTACGGCGTCGACCGGTTCGCCGACGACCTGGCCGCGGCCGGTGGAGCCGGGTTGATCACGCCGGACCTCATCCCCGATGAGGCCGACGCCTGGCTCGCCGCCAGTGAGCGCACCGGTCTCGACCGCGTCTTCCTGGCCGCGCCCTCGTCATCCGACGCCCGGATCAAGCAGGCCGTCGAGGCCAGCCGTGGCTTCGTCTACGCGGTCTCGACCATGGGCATCACCGGTGCACGCGCGGATGTCGACGCTGCGGCACGTGTGCTCATCGAACGGCTGCGTCTGGCCGGTTCGACCAGCGCCTGCGTCGGTATCGGTGTCTCAACCCCCGACCAGGTGCGCGAGATCCTGGGCTACGCCGACGGCGCGATCGTCGGCTCCGCCCTGGTGAAGGCACTCACCGATGGGGGTATCGACGCGCTCGGCACCCTCGCCGCCCAGCTCGCTGCCGGTACCCGCGCACTCTAGCCACCCGCGGTGGTGCTGAGCCTCCGCAGTCTGAAAACTAAGATAAGTTGACCGAGGCGCTCGATTGGGCGCTGAAAGTGACTCGCGTCACGACGTGAAAGGTAGTACCGAGGTGTCGTTTCCCCTGAGCATCCCCAGCCCCGACTGGAGCTATTTCGACCTCGGACCGTTCAGGATTCACGCCTACGCGCTGTGCATTCTCGCCGGCATCATCGTCGCCACCGTGATGACCTCTCGCCGCCTGACCAAGCGTGGGGCTGAGCCGGGCATCGTGCTCGACATCATTCTGTGGGCGGTGCCGCTCGGAATCGTCGGCGCACGCATCTACCACGTGCTCACCCACCCGGGGGACTACTTCTACCCCGGCGCCGATCTGCTGCGCACGCTCTACATCTGGGAGGGCGGCAACGCCATCTTCGGTGCGCTGCTCGGTGGCGCCGTCGGTGCGTTCATCGGATGCCGGATGACGGGCATCCGCTTCTGGTCGTTCGCTGACGCTCTCGCGCCCGGCATGCTCGTCGCCCAGGCGATGGGTCGCCTCGGCAACTGGTTCAACCACGAACTCTTCGGCCAGCCGACCACCCTGCCCTGGGGTCTGCAGATCGAGTCGACGAATCCGGCGTTCCCGGCGGGTCTTCCGGCCGGAACTTTGTTCACTCCGACGTTCCTCTACGAAATTATTTGGAACTTGCTCGGCGTCGCCGTTCTGCTCTACCTGGAGCGCAAATTCACCCTCCGTTGGGGCAAAGCGTTTGGCGTCTATCTCATCTGGTATGGACTGGGTCGCACCTATTTTGAGTCGATTCGCCTCGACCCAAGCGAGATTTTCTTCGGAATCCGCACAAATGTCTGGGCAGCCCTGTTGGCGATTCTGATCGGTCTTTTGATCATCATCATTCAGAACCGGGAGCACACCGGGATCGAATTGAGCCCCTACGTGCCCGGTCGTGAGTGGAGCGCTCCCGATGCTGATGTAGAATCTGACGACACCGAGTCCGAAGTAGATGGCGGCGGCAATGAAGCCTCTGATTCCACCGGATCGGCGGAGCACGCGGCCACAAGCAGAAGCGTCTCGAACTGAGAGATCCCGTCACCACCCCCCTGATCACGGCCCGTTACCCGGTCGATCTGGTGGCGTCTCTCTTCCCCTAGCGGGCCAGCGTCGTCCCTCGCTATCACTTTGCATGTGAGGACGGTTTCATGGCAGTCAAGCCTCCCTTCTCGCGGTTTGGCACAATGCCGGAACCGCAGGGACTCTACGATCCGGCTGAGGAGCGTGACGCCTGCGGGCTCGCGATGGTCGCCACATTGCGCGGCACCGCGGGGCACGACATCATCACGTTGGCCCTCGACGCTCTGCGCAACCTGGAGCACCGCGGTGCTGTCGGTTCGGATGCGGGCACGGGCGACGGGGCGGGAATCGTCACCCAGATTCCCGACGCGTTCTTGCGGGACGTCGTCGACTTCACCCTGCCGGCTCCCGGACGCTACGCGGTCGGGAACGTGTTCCTGCCGACCGACCCGACGGCGCGGAGCGCCATCAAGCGGTCGATTGCGGCGATCGCCGCCGCCGAGAGCCTCGCGGTTCTCGGCTGGCGCGAGGTGCCGGTCCGGCCCGACGAGGTCGGCAACCTGGCACGGGCCGCCATGCCGGCCATCCAGCAGTTGTATGTGCAGAGCACGCTCCTGACCGAGACCGGTGCCTTGGTCGGCGGCATTGCCCTCGACCGCCAGACCTGGCGACTGCGGAAGCGCGCCGAGCGGGAGCTCGAGGTGTACTTCGCCTCGCTGTCCTGTCGCACCATGGTCTACAAGGGCATGGTCACCACGCTGCAGCTCGAACCCTTCTACCCCGACCTGTCCGACCCGCGGTTCGCGTCGAAATTGGCGCTCGTGCACTCCCGCTACTCGACCAACACGTTCCCGTCGTGGCCGCTCGCGCAGCCGTTTCGGATGATCGCCCACAACGGTGAGATCAACACCGTGCAGGGCAACCGCAACTGGATGCGCGCCCGCCAGTCGCAGCTCGAATCAGAGCTGCTCGGCGAACTCGCCCCGCTGCTGCCGATCGTCACTCCCGGCGCCAGCGACTCCGCCTCCTTCGATGAGGTCGTCGAACTGCTCAGCCTCTCCGGCCGGTCGCTGCCGCACGCGGTGATGATGATGGTGCCGGAAGCCTGGGAGAACCAGCCGGACCTCGAGGCCGAGCGCCGCGACTTCTACGAGTACCACTCGATGCTGATGGAGCCGTGGGACGGCCCGGCCGCGATCGTCTTCACCGACGGTTCCCTCGTCGGCGCGACCCTCGACCGCAACGGGCTTCGCCCCGGCCGCTACCTGATCACCGACGACGGCCTCGTCGTGCTCGCCAGCGAGATCGGTGTCCTCGACATCGATCCGAGCCGCGTCGTGCGCAAGGGACGTCTGCGTCCCGGCAAGATGTTCCTCGTCGACACCGTCGCCGGTCGTCTGATCGAAGACGAAGAGATCAAGGCCGAACTCTCGGCGAGCGAGCCGTGGGGCGAATGGCTGGATGCCGGACGCATCAACCTGAAGGACCTGCCGGAGCGCGAGCACATCGTGCACCCGCCGGCATCCGTCGTGCGGCGTCAGCGCACCTTCGGGTACACCGAAGAAGAAGTGCGATTGCTGCTCACGCCGATGGCCCGCACCGGTGCGGAGCCTCTCGGCGCCATGGGCACCGACACGCCGATCGCCGTTCTCGCCGAGCGCCCGCGCCTGCTGTTCGACTACTTCACCCAGCAGTTCGCCCAGGTCACGAACCCGCCGCTCGACTCGATCCGCGAAGAGGTCGTCACCTCGCTCAAGCTCGCCCTCGGCCCGGAGCGCAACCTGCTCTCGGCCGGTGCGGAGCACGCCCGCCAGGTCGTGCTCGACTTTCCGGTCATCGACAATGATGAGCTCGCGAAGATCCAGCACATCGACCCGCGACCGGGCAGCCGGCTGACGTCCACCATCCGCGGTCTCTACCGTTTCGATGAGGGGCCGGACGCACTCGAAAACCGCATCACCGCGATCTGCGCTGAGGTCGATGAAGCGATCGACGCGGGAGCCCACTTTCTGGTGCTCTCCGACCGGGACTCGAACAAGGACCTCGCCCCCGTCCCGTCGCTGCTGCTCATCGCCGCCGTGCACCACCACCTGATCCGCACCGAGAACCGGATGAAGGTCGGCATCGTCGTCGAAGCCGGCGACGTGCGCGAAGTGCACCACGTGGCGCTGTTGATCGGCTACGGCGCCTCCGCCGTCAACCCGTATCTCGCGATGGAAACCTGCGAGAACCTCGTGCGCAGCGGTGCGATCACCAACGTGACGCCCGAGAAGGCCGTGTACAACCTGATCAAGGCACTCGGCAAGGGTGTGCTGAAGATCATGTCGAAGATGGGCATCTCGACGGTGTCGTCGTACGCCGGCGCGCAGGCCTTCGAGGCGATCGGCCTCGACCAGGACTTCGTCGCACGCTACTTCACCGGAACGACGAGCAAGCTCGGCGGCATCGGCATCGACGTGATCGCGGCCGAGAACCTCGACCGCCACACCGCGGCCTACCCGGAAGACACCGCGATCACCGCCCACGAACGGTTGAACACCGGCGGCGAGTACCAGTGGCGCCGCGGGGGACCGCCCCACCTGTTCAACCCGGACACCATCTTCAGGCTTCAGCACTCGACCCGCACGCGTCGCTACGACATCTTCCGTGAATACACGAAGCTCGTCGACGACCAGGCGGCCGAGTTGATGACTCTGCGCGGACTGTTCGGGCTCAACCCCGGCGCCCGCAAGCCGGTGCCGCTCGATGACGTCGAGTCTGTCGCCTCGATCGTCAAGCGGTTCTCCACCGGTGCGATGAGCTACGGCTCCATCTCGCAGGAGGCCCACGAGACACTCGCCATCGCCATGAACCGGCTCGGCGGCAAGTCGAACACCGGTGAGGGCGGCGAAGACCTCGAGCGCCTGCTCGACCCCGAGCGTCGCAGTGCGGTCAAACAGGTCGCCTCCGGCCGGTTCGGTGTCACGAGCATGTACCTCACCCACGCCGACGACATCCAGATCAAACTCGCCCAGGGCGCCAAGCCCGGTGAGGGCGGCCAGCTGCCGCCGACCAAGGTGTACCCCTGGGTGGCGCGCACCCGTCACGCCACGGCCGGCGTCGGCCTCATCTCGCCGCCCCCGCACCACGACATCTACTCGATCGAAGACCTCAAGCAGCTGATCTTCGACCTCAAGCGAGCCAACCCGAAGGCGCGCATCCACACCAAACTGGTCAGCCAGTCGGGTATCGGTGCGGTGGCCGCTGGCGTCGCCAAGGCGCTCTCCGACGTGATCCTGGTGTCGGGCCACGACGGCGGAACCGGCGCCAGCCCGGTCAACTCGCTGAAGCACGCCGGCACCCCGTGGGAGCTCGGCCTGGCCGAGACCCAGCAGACGCTGATGCTGAACGGGATGCGTGACCGCGTTGTCGTGCAGGTCGACGGCCAGTTGAAGACCGGCCGCGACGTGATCATCGGCGCGCTCCTCGGCGCAGAAGAGTTCGGCTTCGCCACGGCGCCGCTGATCGTCGAGGGCTGCATCATGATGCGGGTCTGCCACCTGGACACCTGCCCGGTCGGCGTCGCCACCCAGAATCCGGAACTGCGGAAGCGCTTCACGGGTCAGGCCGACCACGTCGTGAACTTCTTCGAGTTCATCGCCCAGGAGGTGCGCGAATACCTCGCCGAACTCGGCTTCACGAGTCTCGAGCAGGCCATCGGGCACCGCGAAATGCTCAACATGAACGGCGCGATCGAACACTGGAAGGCCTCCGGTCTCGACCTGTCTCCCATCCTGATCGGCCCGGACTTCTCCGACTCAGAACCCCGCCAGTTCTCGCGTCCGCAGGACCACGAACTCGAGGCTCACTTCGACAACGAGCTGATCCGCCAGAGCGCCGGAGTTCTCGAACACGGCGGTCAGATCAACATCGCACTGCCGATTCGCAACACCGAGCGCGCCGTCGGCACCATGCTCGGCCACGAAGTCACCCTCCGTCACGGCGCCAACGGCCTGCCCGCCGACTCGATCAGCGTGACGCTGACAGGAAGCGCCGGGCAGTCCTTCGGTGCGTTCCTGCCGAGCGGAATCACCCTGCACCTCGAGGGCGACTCGAACGACTACGTCGGCAAGGGGCTCTCCGGTGGTTCGATCACCGTGCGCCCCGACCGCAACAGCGTCTTCCCGGCCGAACGCAACGTCATCGCCGGCAACGTCATCGGGTACGGCGCCACCCAGGGCAGCATGTTCATCCGCGGCATCGTCGGTGAACGCTTCCTGGTGCGCAACTCCGGTGCGACGGCCGTCGTCGAAGGGGTCGGAGACCACGCCCTCGAATACATGACCGGCGGTCTCGCCCTGATCCTCGGCGGAACCGGGCGCAACCTCGGCGCCGGCATGTCCGGTGGCACCGCGTATGTCTATGGCCTCCGCACCGAGAACGTCAACCGGCAGTCGCTCGACTCCGGCGAGCTCGAACTGCAGGAGCTCGGAAGTGCCGATCGTGAAATCGTGCGCGACCTGCTCGAACAACACCGCGACCTGACAGAGTCGGCGCTTGCCGCACGCCTGCTGGCCGACCTCGACACCACCATGTCGACCTTCGTCAAGGTGCTGCCGCGTGACTACGCCGCCGTGCTGTCGACCCGCCAACAGGCGCTCGACGAAGGCCTCGACCCCGATGGCGACATCGTCTGGAACCGCATCTTGGAGGTAACCAATGGCTGACCCGAAGGGATTCCTGAAGACGACGGAGCGTGAACTTCCCGCCCGTCGCCCGGTATCCGTGCGTTTGATGGACTGGAAAGAGGTGTACGAGCAGGGCGACGCCGCTGTTCTGAAGCGTCAAGCCGGCCGGTGCATGGACTGCGGTGTTCCGTTCTGTCACCAGGGTTGCCCACTCGGCAACCTGATTCCCGAATGGAACGACCTCACCTGGCGGGACGAGGGCGCCCAGGCCATCGAGCGCCTGCACGCCACGAACAACTTTCCCGAATTCACCGGCCGGCTCTGCCCGGCACCGTGTGAATCGGCGTGCGTGCTCAGCATCAACCAGCCCGCCGTCACGATCAAGCAGGTCGAGGTCTCGATCATCGACCAGGCCTTCGCCAACGGATGGGTCACCCCCCAGCCGCCCGGACGCCTGAGCGGCAAGACGGTCGCCGTGGTCGGTTCCGGGCCGGCCGGCCTCGCGGCCGCCCAGCAGCTGACCCGGGCCGGGCACACCGTCGCCGTGTTCGAGCGCGACGACCGGATCGGCGGACTGCTGCGGTACGGCATCCCCGACTTCAAAATGGAGAAGAAGCACCTGGAAGGCCGCCTCGCCCAGATGGCTGCCGAAGGAACCCGGTTCCGTGCCGGCGTGAACATCGGTGTCGACATCACCTGGGATGACCTGCGTGCCCGCTACGACGCGGTCGTGATCGCCACGGGCGCCCTCGTGCCGCGAGACCTGCCGATTCCCGGCCGCGACCTGGCCGGCGTTCACTTCGCGATGGAATACCTCGTGCAGCAGAACAAGGTCGGCGCCGGCGACAGTGTGCACGCGCAGATCACCGCGGAAGGCAAGCACGTCGTCGTTCTCGGCGGCGGCGACACCGGAGCAGACTGCATCGGAACTGCGCACCGTCAGCTCGCCGCATCCGTCACCAACCTGGCGATCGGAACCCAGCCGGGCCACGAACGCCCGAGCAACCAGCCCTGGCCGATGTCGCCGACCCTGTTCGAGGTGCAAAGCGCACACGAAGAGGGCGGGACACGCCAGTTCCTCGCGTCGACGGTTGAATTCCTGGCCAATGAGGTCGGCGAAGTTCGTGCGATTCGAGTCGCCGAAACCGAGTACATGGATGGCCGTCGTGTGCCGAAAGCGGGCACTGAACGGGAGATTCCCGCGGATCTGGTGCTGCTGGCGCTCGGCTTCACCGGACCTGAATCAGACGATCTGTCTGCTCAGCTGCAGATTCCGTTCGATCTGCGCGGTAATGTCGAACGTGCCGGTGATTACCAAACCAGTCGTGAAGGAGTCTTCGTGGCTGGTGACGCCGGACGTGGCCAGTCACTGATCGTCTGGGCCATTGCTGAAGGCCGCGCTGCAGCGGCAGCCGTCGACGAGTATCTCGTCGGCAGCACTCGACTTCCCTCGCCGGTCAAGCCGACCGACCGACCGATTTCGATCTAACACTCTTTCATTACCCGCAAGAAATGCGCCGACAGGGCGCGGAAAACGGAGAATTACCAGAATGAGACGCGCGAAAATCGTTGCCACCCTCGGGCCGGCAGCATCGAGCTACGAGCAGATTCGGGCGATCATCGATGCCGGCGTCGACGTATGCCGCATGAACCTCAGCCACGGCACTTATGCGGTCCACGAAGGCGTCTACGCCAACGTGCGCAAGGCAGCCAATGACTCCGGTCGTGCCATCGCCGTGATGGTTGACCTGCAGGGCCCGAAGATCCGCCTCGGTAAGTTCGAAGGCGGACCCTACGACCTCGCTGTCGATGACATCTTCAAGATCACCACCGAAGACATCCTGGGCAACCAGCAGATCTGCGGCACCACGTTCAAGGGCCTGCCCCAGGACGTGAACCCCGGCGACTTCCTGCTGATCGATGACGGCAAGGTCAAGGTCCAGGTTGTCGAAACGGATGGCGTCGTCGTCACCACCAAGGTGATCGTCGCCGGCCCGGTCTCGAACAACAAGGGCATCAACCTGCCCGGCGTTGCCGTCAACGTTCCCGCTCTGTCGGAGAAGGACGAAGACGACCTGCGTTGGGGCATGAAGCTCGGCGCCGACCTGATCGCGCTGTCGTTCGTGCGTGACGCCGCCGACATCAAGCGCGTTCACGAGATCATGGACGAAGAAGGCCGCCGCGTTCCGGTCATCGCCAAGATCGAGAAGCCGCAGGCTGTCGACAACCTCGAAGAGATCATCGACGCCTTCGACGCAATCATGGTCGCCCGTGGCGACCTGGGCGTCGAGCTTCCGCTCGAAGCCGTGCCGATCGTGCAGAAGCGCGCCGTCGAGATCGCTCGCCGCATGGCGAAGCCGGTCATCGTTGCCACGCAAATGCTCGAATCGATGATTCACAGCCCCGTGCCGACGCGCGCCGAAACCTCCGACGTGGCCAACGCCGTGCTCGATGGCGCCGACGCCGTGATGCTGAGTGGTGAGACGAGCGTGGGCGAATACCCGGTCGTCACCGTGCAGACCATGGCGCGCATCGTCGACTCGACCGAGGTGCACGGCCTGGAGCGCATCCAGCCGCTGACCGTCAAGCCGCGCACGCAGGGTGGTGCGATCACTCTCGCCGCCAGCGAGGTCGCCCAGTTCGTCGACGCGAAGTACGTGTGCATCTTCACGGAGTCCGGCGACTCCGTGCGTCGCATGGCGCGCATCCGCTCGCAGATCCCGATGATCGCCTTCACGCCGGAGCCCGGCATCCGTCGTCGTCTGGCGCTGACCTGGGGCGTGCAGACGTACCTCGTCGACCGCGTCACGCACACCGACGCGATGTTCGCTCAGGTCGACACGATCCTGCTGGGCGAAGGCCTGGCCGAGGTCGGTGACAAGGTTGTGGTGATCTCCGGATCCCCTCCCGGAATCATCGGATCGACCAACGACATCCGGGTCTACCGGGTCGGCGACGCTCACAACGAGGTCGCACCCGCCTACGCCAAGAAGTAGGTAGAGCAGTTCAAAGCCCCGCTTCCGCGTCGTCACAGACAGGCAGGCGGGGCTTTGTCGTGCGCGCGGCACGGGAACGCGGACTACGCTGGCGCCGTGGCCACAGCCGAAGAGCCAAACGGGGGCGCGGATGCCGCGGGTGCGGAGTCCGAGTCCACCGCGCGCACGCCCCGCCGGGCGAACTGGTTGGAGCTGTTCTTCGATCTGGTGATGGTGGCGTTCGTCGGCCAGCTCGCCCTCGGAGTGCATGGCGACCCGCATCCGCTGCAGTTTCTGACTTTCGCCGTCTTGTTCTTCCCTGCCTGGTGGGCGTGGGTCAACGTGATGCTCACCCTCAACCTGTTCGGCGAACGCGTGACCGGAAAAATCTGGCTGATGGTCAGCGTGGCGATGTTCGCCGTCGGGATGATGGCGGCGGCCAGTATCGGCGGGCTCGGCGACCGGGCCTGGGCCTATGCCCTCGGCAACGCCATTCTGCGACTGATGCTGTTCTTCGCCTGGTGGACGCAGGGGCGTCGAAACGGCGTCGCCTGGTATCGGCCGGTGCTGTACTGCGGCGTCACGGCCGTGCTCTGGGCGGTGTCGGCCGTCGTGCCACCGCCCGGGCGCTATCTGCTCTGGGCGATAGCCATCGGGATCGAAGTGGTGTTGCTCGCGTTTCTCGGTCGTGAATCGTCTTGGTTGCGTCAAGCGCTGAACATCGACCACGTGACCGAGCGCGTCGGACTCTTCGTCGTCATCGTGTTCGGGGAATCAGTGCTCGCGGTCTTCGCCGAGTGGAGTGCCAGCTGGAGCGTCGCATCCGGGCTCACCGCACTCCTCGCGTTCGCCGCCATCGCGTTGCTGGCCTGGGCGTTCTTCACCTACAGTGCCGACAGCGCCGAGCGCAGCTGGCGGCGCCTGCACGCCGCGGGAAACATCGGCGCTCTCCGTGACACGGTGATGTATCTGCCGTTCCTGCTCGTCAGTTCGATCGTGCTGTTGGCTGCGGGGCTCGGCACCGCCGTGGCCGATCCGCTGGAACCAATTTCACCGGGGGCAGCGGCCGCGGTGTCCGGCGGCATCGCGCTGTTCTACGGCACGAATGCCCTGATCGCGTTGCGCTACCGCGAGCGGCTGCGCGACGTGCTGCGCTGGGCGCCTGTCGGGGTGCTGCTGCCGTTGGCATTGCTGGTGCTGACGCCGTTCGTGACGGCCACCGGGTACGTGGCGGGAGCCGTCGCGGCGGTCGGGCTCATGGCGGCGCGGGCGGAGTGGCATCGTCGGCGAGCTCTCACGCCCGTCGCCCGCTGAGGCGTCGGGTGGCCGCACGGGTGTGTGTCAGCCTGAGCTATGAGCCGCGCGGGTCGAAAACCGCGGCGCGCGCTGAGCTCAACGCGCGTGACGGTTTCCAACGCGCGCGGCGCACCCGGGTCGCCTCAGGCTTGTTCGGGTGCGGCGACCGCGGGCAGTGAGAGCGACTTCGATTGCGCCTTGCCGGCCAGCCAAATGACGACGCCGCCGGACACCACCACGAGCAGGATCCCGATGACCACGGATGCGGTCAGCACCTGGCCGAGCAGAACGGCGCCGATGACCGCGCCCATCACCGGGTCGATCGCGAACAGGGTGCCGACCAGGCGCGGCGACGTCACCCGTACCGCGATGAAATCGAGGCTGAACGCCAGGGCCACTCCGATGAGCCCGGAGGCGGCGAGAATCAGCCAGGCCTGGCCGTCGACCCGGGGGAGTGCCTCAATCGAGAAGGGCGCCAGCAGGACGGCACCGACCATGACGGATAGGGTGAGTCCGTCCAGCCCGTCCGAGCTTTCCCCGACACGACCGGCGAGCACGGTGTATCCGCCGAAAGCGACGGCAGCGCCCAGACCGAACGCGAGCCCGATCCAGGTCATGCCGCCCGACGGATTGCTGACGAGTGCCACGCCGATCAGCGTCGCGACGGGTAAAAGCGCTTCCCAGCGCAGCCGTGTGGCAAATACCGCAACGGCGAGCGGGCCGAGGAACTCCAAAGTGACGGCGATGCCGAGTGGGAGGTGCACGAGAGCGTTGTAGAAGAGCACGTTCATCGCGGCCATCGCGACTCCGTAGAGAACGATGCCGAGCCAGGCAGTGGTGCTTCGCCCGCGCAGACGGGGCCGGAAGACGACGAGCAGCACAGCCGCGGCAATCGCCATCCGCAGCCCACTGACGCCCAGCGTTCCAACGCTGTCGAACAACTCTGAGGCGAGTGCTGCAGACACCTGGATGCTCAGCGAGCCGCCGAGTACGAGGGCTGCGGCAGCGAGGGGAGCGAGGTGCGGGCGGTTGATGAGCGGGCCTTCCAGAGCGGATCGTGTCGGCAACTCTACCGGCGTACGGGGAGGAATCAGAATAGGAGCGTAAACAGGCCGTCAAGACGTTTTGTATCTGCATGCAGAGAAAGGGTGGGCAAAAGTCGCAGAATTCACCATGATTTCAAGATCATCTGGACTGATTTCGACCTGTTTCTATACAGACCGGGGTTCCGCCATACTCGACACCGTGACCGCTGAACAGACAACTCTCGCCATTCCCACCTCGATCGACGGAATTGAATTCGTCATGACGTCCTCGACCGGAAGCGAGGTCGCCGACTCGGCCCCCACCCGCTTTCACTACCGGCAGGACGGGCAGATGGTCTGGGGCGACTATGTGGGCGACACCGTCAGCGTCGGACGCTTTGTCGGACGCCGTGACGGCGACACCATCACCATCTGCTTCGCCCACCGCCTCAGTGGCGGCCCAGAGATTGTGCTGGGCACGGCCACCAGCGAACTGCAGCGGACCGAAGACGGCGCTCTGCGTCTCTTCGAGACCTTCGAGAAGGACGGCGAGCTGCACACGAGCGTCTGCATCGAAGCCCCCGCCGCCAGCGACTCCACCGACCGGGACCTCGTCTCGGTTGCGAGCGAGGGTTTCCCGATGATCGATGGAGCCGCGTTTCTCCTCGAGAGCACGACGGCGAGTGTCGTGAGCGAGAATCCGACCCGTTTCGAATTCCGCGAGGCAGCCGGCATCGTCTGGGGCACGTATCGCGGCGACACGGTCACGACCGGGCACTGCGTCGGGCGCTATCGCGACGGCGTGCTTGATGAGTACTTCGTGCACCATGTCGTCGCCAGCGACGCCACCCTGCTCGGCGACAGCAGCACCCGCGTGCAGACGCGAGAGGACGGGCGCCTCGAATTGGTGGAGGACTTCGTGCTTGACGGCGTGCCCGGGTACAGCGTCTGCGTTCAGGTTTCCTGAGCCTGAGCCCGGCTGACTGAGCCGCACCCGGCCGGGGCCCGCCCGGCCGGGGGCTCTACCGGCCGAGACCCTGCCTGCTCGGATCCACGCGGGTGAACCGGGTGAGTCCGATCTGGGCTGCCGCGGGTTCTCGTGGGGGCAGGTCGCTGGGGAGAAGAAACGGCCGATCGAAGATCTCGTCGAGAACGAGTACCGTCTCGACCGATTTGACCTCGGGCAGCGCCGCCAGGGTGCCGATGACGAAGTCGTGGATCGCACCGACCTCATTGGCCCGAACCAGCAGCATGACGTCGTGCTCGCCGGTGGTGATCCGGCACGACTCGACAGCCGTCATCTGCTCGATCCGGCTGCGGAACGAGCTCCACATCTGCGGATGAATGGAGAGGAACACGAGCGAGCAGATGCCGAGGCCGGCCTTGGCCGGATCGACCTGCGCGGTGAAGCCGGTGATGACACCCTCGTCAATCATCTGTTCGACCCGCGTGTAGACGTTCGCGCGCGAAACATTCACTCGTTCGGCCAGTGCGGCCATCGAAATTCGGCCGTTTTCCCGGAGTTCAGCAAGAATTCGCAGATTGGTCTCGTCGAGGGGCAGCGGCGATTGTCCACTCGAAGGAGAGACACCGCTTGCTTTGCTAGACATATTGATGAATTTCTCCTTCGCGCAAGACACAAGTTCTGTCGATTAGGGCTTTGATTGGACAGACTAGCGCCATCTGTGCAAATCTCAACCAAAGCCGTCCAGAGGCATATTCATCGGACGGCAGCGTGGAGCATCCCCTCAGCCTGGCTTTTCGCGGCAACGATGCTCGATTTACAACCCCTGAGTTCACAGAAGGAGTTCCCCCTTGCGTAAGAACACCCGAATTGTCACGACGGCCCTCGGCCTGACCGTGGCGTTGACCCTGACCGGCTGCGCAGCCGGTGCACCGAGCGGCGACGCAGCAGCACCGACGAGCGTCGTGATCGACACGGCTTTCACCCTCGAGACCGGCGATCCGGGCCGCAACTACGTCCCGACCGGCTACATGGTCTCCAAGGCCGTCTATGAGACCCTCCTCGACTTCAAGGGTTCCGACGAGAGCACTCCGGTCGACGGCCTGGCCAGCTACACCCAGAACGACGACGCCACCGAGTTCACCTTCACGCTCGACGCCGACCGCGTCTTCTCCGACGGCACCCCGGTCACCGCCGACGACGTTGTATTCTCCCTCAACCGGGTCAAGGGCATGACCGAGAGCAAGGCGAACTTCTTGATGGAGGGCATCGAGGTCACGAAGGTCGACGACCACACCGTCCTGCTGACCACGGTAACCCCGTCGCTCAAGCTGCCGGCACTCATGACCAACCCGTCCCTGGCCATCCTGAACTCCAAAGTCGTGATCGAAAACGGCGGAACCACCGACAACACGGATGCCGCCGAGAAGTTCCTCAACGGAACGTCGGCCGGTTCAGGCCCCTACATCATCGACTCCATCGACTTCGAGTCGCAGGTCGTGCTCACCGAAAATGAGAAGTACAACGGTGCAGAGGACCCCGACTTCTCACGGGTCGTCATTCGCAGCGTCTCGGAGAGCGCAACGCAGAAGATGAACCTCGAAGGTGGAGACTCCCAGGTCGCCATCGACCTGAGCGGTGACCAGGTTGCCGGCCTCGGCAAGGGTGTCACCGTCACCTCGACCCCGTCGGCCCAGACGATCTTCCTGCTGCTGAACCAGAACGCCGACGTCAGCCCCGTCACCTCGAAGCCGGAATTCGTTTCGGCCGTGCGCTACGCGCTCGACTATGACGCGCTGCTCGAGCTCGCCGGTGCCGGCTCCGAGCAGGCGACCGGCGTCATCCCGCCGTCGTTCCTCGGCGCACTGACCGATGGCGTCAAGCAGGACCTCGCCGCTTCGAAGAAGGCACTCGCCGCATCGGGCTATGCCGGTGAGACCGTGACACTCGAGTACCCGAACGACTACCCGGTCGGTGGCGTGAGCTTCACCCCGCTGGCCGAGCGTGTCCAGTCTCAGCTGGCTGAGGCCGGAATCAACATCGAGCTCGCTCCGGCACCGTTCACCACGCAGATCGACGAGTACGTCAACGGACGCGAAGGCTTCAGCATCTGGTTCTGGGGCCCCGACTACGCCGACTCGGCGAACTTCCTGCCGTTCGCTGCGGGCGCCAAGGTCGGCCTGCGCGCCGGCTGGACCGCCGAGCAGAACCCGTCGGTCGTTGCACTCGCTGCGGCCGCCGAGAACGCCACGAGCATGGACCAGCGTGCCGGCGCGTTCAGCGCATTCGCACAGAGCCTGCAGGAGCAGGGCCCGTTCGTACCGTTGATCGTTCCCGGCTCGAACATCGCGACGGCTGACTTCATCTCGGGTGTCTCGTACAACTCGACGTGGACGATGGACATCGCCGAGCTGCAAGCTAAGTAGAAGGAACCATCAGCGTGGGAAACACCACCCGCGCGACCCGCACGTCCCCGGCCAGGTCCGCCCTGGCCGGGTACGTGCTTCGTCGCCTCGGAATGTCTGTACTGCTGTTGTTCGGCGTCACCCTCGTGACGTTCACTCTCGCGAACCTCGTTCCGGGCAACCCGATCGTGGCTGCTCTCGGTGAGGGCGCAGCGAGCAACCCCGCCACCGTCGAGGCGTACATCGCCAAGCACGGACTCGACCAGCCGCTGCCCGTGCAGTACTTCACCTACCTGGCCAATCTGTTCCAGGGCAACATGGGCGTGTCGCTCCGCACCGGCCAGCCCGTCGCGACCGACCTGCAGAAAGCGCTGCCGGCCACGTTCGAAGTGGCGATCGGTGCGATCATCGTCAGCCTCGCGCTCGGCGTGACCCTCGGCTCGATCGCCGCCTACCGTCGAGGCAAGATTAGCGATCAGCTCGTGCGCGTGCTCTCGTTGATCGGCCTGAGCATCCCGACGTTTTGGATGGCGCTGGTCAGCTTCAATTTCTTCTTTCTGCAGTTGCGCATCGCACCCGGTTCCGGCCGACTCTCGCCAATCCTCAGCCCGCCGCCCACGGTGACCGGGCTGTACACGGTCGACGCGCTGCTGGCCGGTCAGTGGACCACCTTCATGGATGCCCTGGCGCACCTCATGCTGCCGGTCTTCGTGCTGTCACTGTTCACCATCGGTCTGCTGACCCGCTTCGTGCGCACCTCGGTGCTGGAGGTGCTCGACGCCGACTACATCAGGGCCGGCCGGGCCAAGGGCCTCAGCGGCTCGAGGATGCTTTTCGGCTATGTGCTGCGCGGAGCCTCACTGCCGATCCTGACCATCGTCGGGCTTGCTTTCGGCTCCCTGCTCTCCGGCACCGTTCTGGTCGAGGCAGTGTTCGCCTGGCCGGGCCTCGGCACCTACGCCTTCAACTCGGCAACCAGCCTCGACCTGCCCGGCGTGATGGGCGTCGGACTTGTCGTCGGCTTCATCTACCTGGCCATCAACTTCGCCGTTGACCTGCTCTACGGCGTGCTCGACCCGAGAGTGAGACTCGCATGAGGCGCCGCTGGTACCGCGTTCCGAAAGCCTGGGTGACGCCGCTCGGCATCATCGGCCTCGTCGTCGGACTGTTCTGGGTCGTCGTCGCCTTCACGGCTCCGCTCTGGGTTCCGTTCAATCCGCTCGCGCAGGACCTTCCGCGCCTGCAGGCGCCGGGAATCGACACGATCATGGGCACGGATGCCCTGGGTCGCGACATCTTCTCCCGGTTGATGACCGGCGCAAGCGTCACGATCCCGCTCGCGCTGCTGCTCGTGGTGCTCTCGATGGTCGTCGGCACCCTCATCGGGGCGATCGCCGGCTACTTCGGCAAATGGGTCGACGAGGTGCTCATGCGCATCACCGACCTGGTGATGGCATTTCCCACCGTCATCCTCGCCATGGTCGTCGCTGCGGCACTCGGCCCGTCGTTGTTCAACGCCGTGATCGCCGCGTTCGTCGTCTCCTGGCCGCAGTACGCCCGCATGACGCGCAGCATCGTGCTGGGCCTCCGCAGCCAGAACTACGTGATGGCCGGCCGCCTGCTCGGCTTCTCGCCCGGCAAAACACTCCGGGTCGACATCGCCCCGAACGTGGTCGGCCCGATCCTCGTGCTCGCGAGCCTCGACATCGGAACGGCGATCCTGCTGCTCTCCGGACTGTCGTTCCTCGGGCTCGGTGCTCAGCCGCCGACCCCGGAGTGGGGATCGATGATCTCGGCCGCGATGGCGAACTTCGACAGCTGGTGGATCGGCGTCTTCCCCGGCCTGGCCATTCTCACCGTCGTGATGGCGTTCAACTTCATCGGCGACTCGTTGCGTGACATTTTCGATCCGACGTCGCAGCTCGGCCGGACAGGAGTCTGATCATGACCGCAACACTCACCGCTGAAAGAATCACCCCGGCCCCCGTTCTGCGGGTGCGCGACCTCACGATCGCCATCGGTGCGAAGAAGAGCCCCAAACCGATCGTCACGGGAATCAGTTTCGACCTGATTCCCGGACGCATTCAGGGCCTGGCCGGGGAATCCGGCTCGGGTAAGACCGTCTCGTCCCTGGCGATCCTCGGCTTGCTGCCGGCGAACGCCGTCGTGGGCGGGTCGATCGAACTCGATGGCACTGAACTGATTGGGATGGGCCGCCGGGCTCTGAACAACATCCGTGGCCGTCGCATCGCGATGATCTTTCAAGACCCGTCGTCGAGCCTGCACCCGCAGATCATGGTCGGCGCGCAACTCACCGACCATGTGCGCCGGCACCTCGGCTTGAACGCGGCGGATGCCAGGGCTCGGGCAGTCGAGTTGCTCACCCGCGTGCGCGTGCCGAGTCCCGAGGAAGCGCTGCGGCGCTACCCGCACCAGTTCTCTGGCGGGCAACGGCAGCGCATCGCCATCGCGATCGCACTGGCCTGCGACCCGGTCGTGCTGCTTGCCGACGAGCCGACCACCGCGCTCGACGTGACGGTGCAGGCCGGCATTCTGCACCTGCTGAAAGACCTCGCACTCGAGCGCAACCTCGCGGTTCTGCTCGTCACTCATGATCTCGGTGTGATGAGCGCGATCGCCGACGACGTCGCGGTCATGCGCCACGGGGCGATCGTCGAGTCCGGCCCGAGAGCGCAGATCTTCGGATCGCCGGAACACGCCTATACCCGCGAACTCCTGGACTCCCTGCCCGGAGCACAGGAGGGTCCATCGAGCCGCGATCTGATCGTGGCCGCACGTGAAGAGGATGCCCGATGAGCGCACTGCTGAACGTCACGAACCTCGTGGTCGAGTATCACGGCACGCAGGTCGTGCGGGCCGTCGACGACGTCTCCCTCTCGATCGAACCCGGTGAGGTTCTCGCCCTCGTCGGTGAGAGTGGATGCGGAAAATCCAGCCTGGCCCGCGCCGTCGTCGGCATGGAGAAGCCGCGTTCCGGCAGCGTCAGCTACCGGGGGAGCACGGTGCCACTGCTCGGTGTGCGCCGTCGGGACAAACAGTTCACCTCGATTCAGATGGTGTTCCAGGACCCCAACTCCTCGTTGAACCCGCGCGTGCGCGTCGGCCAGCAGATCAGCGAGGGCATCACCACAGCCCTGGCCCGTGGCGAGGCCGGTTCGGTGCCCGAAGAGTGGCTGGAGCGGGTCGGACTAACGACCTCGATGGTGGGGCGCTATCCGTCAGAACTCTCCGGCGGTCAACGCCAGCGCGTCGCCATCGCCCGCGCCCTCGCGGCGCGCCCGGACCTGCTCGTCGCCGACGAGCCCATCTCGGCGCTCGACGCGTCGAGCCAGGCCTCGGTCGCCGACATGATGCGTCGGCTCGCCCTCGATGCCGGAGCCGGGCTCCTCTTCATCTCGCACGACCTCGCGATCGTCCGGTTGATCGCCGACCGCACCGTCGTGATGTATCGCGGAAAAATTGTGGAGTCGGGCGTGTCGCACCACATCTGGAATGACCCGGTGCACCCGTACACCCAAGCCCTGCTGTCGGCGATCCCTGAGCCGGACGGCAAGGGAAACCTGCCCGCCGCGCCGGCGGCCGAAGCCCCGGCAGAATGGCGCAGCGAGATGCCCAGCGCGCTCGGCCGCGGGTAGTACGTAGAAGTAGACGAGCGTCGGGCGCGCACGCGTCTGGCGAATTGGCAGGGAGCCGGGGAGTGTTTCTCCCCGGCTCCCTGCCTTACGTGTGCCCGCAATGCAGAAGACCCCCGCACATCCTGCGATTCACAGGGATGTACGGGGGTCTTCGTGATGGTGCCGGTGGTGGGACTTGAACCCACACGTCCTTTCGAACAAAGCATTTTGAGTGCTCCGCGTCTGCCATTCCGCCACACCGGCTCACAACACCTCGATCAGAATACCGTAAGGTTTTAGGTGTGACCGACCAAGACACTACCCCCGCTCCTCCCCGCCGCGTTGTCGTCGCGGAGGATGAGTCCCTTATTCGCCTCGATATCGTCGAGATTCTCCGTGACAACGGCTTCGAAGTGGTCGGCGAAGCTGGCGACGGCGAGACCGCTGTCGCCCTGGCGCGCGAACTTCGCCCCGACCTCGTCATCATGGATGTCAAGATGCCGCAGCTCGATGGCATCAGCGCCGCAGAGCGCCTCTCCAAGGAGCACATCGCTCCGGTTGTGCTGCTGACGGCCTTCAGCCAGAAGGAGCTCGTCGAGCGTGCCAGCGAAGCCGGCGCCCTCGCCTACGTGGTGAAGCCGTTCACCCCGAACGACCTCCTTCCCGCCATCGAGATCGCCCTCTCGCGCTACAGCCAGATCATCACGCTCGAAGCCGAGGTCGCCGACCTCGTCGAGCGTTTCGAGACCCGCAAGCTCGTCGACCGGGCCAAGGGCCTGCTCAACGAGAAGATGGGCCTGAGCGAGCCCGAAGCCTTCCGTTGGATTCAGAAGGCATCGATGGACCGCCGGTTGACCATGCACGATGTCTCCCAGGCGATCATCGAGCAGCTCAGCGCCAAGAAGTAGCTCAAGCCAAGAAGTAACACTTTTCACCAGACACACAGAAAAAGCCCGGCCGATATCGGCCGGGCTTTTCTATTGCTGCAGGAGGTCAGGCTGAGTAGCCGGAGACATCCTTGATCAGGTTCGTGATGCGGATGGTCGAGCAGCGTCGGCCCGAATCGTCGGAGACGGCGATCTCGTGCGTGGTGAGCGTGCGCCCGAGGTGAATCGGAGTGCACACTGCCGTCACCTGCCCGGATGTCGCCGAACGGGTGTGCGTCGCGTTGATTTCGATTCCGACGGCGAGCTTTCCGGCCCCGGCGTAGAGGTTGGCGGCCATCGAACCGAGCGACTCGCCGAGAACGACATACGCGCCGCCGTGCATCAGCATCGCCGGTTGAGTGTTGCCCTCCACCGGCATCGTCGCCACCGAACGCTCAACCGAGAACTCGATGAACTCGATGCCCATCTTGTCGGCGAGGGCCCCGAGGCCCCGCTCCTTGACCCAGTCGAGGGCATCCGCAGTTTGATCGATCATGGTCACCTTTGCTCGTCTGCCCGCTCGCTCAAGGCGACGCTTGTAGGCTGGGTCTGTGTCGGACTCAAAAAAGCCTACCCTGATGATCATCGACGGCCATTCCCTGGCGTTCCGGGCTTTCTACGCCCTGCCTGTGGATAGCTTCCAAACCCGCGACGGGCAGCACACGAACGCCATCCACGGCTTCCTGTCGATGCTGCTCAGCCTGCTCCGCAACGAGAAGCCCACGCACATCGCCGTGGCGTTCGACATCTCCCGTTTCTCGTTCCGCACCCGCGAGTACCCCGAGTACAAGGGCACCCGCGGCGAGACGCCGTCGGAGTTCAAGGGTCAGATCCCGCTGCTGCAGGATGCCCTCGCGGCGATGAACATCCGTACCCTCACCAAAGAGGACTACGAGGCAGACGACATCCTGGCCACCCTGTCGGTACGTGGCACGGAGGCCGGCTACGACGTGCTCGTCGTTTCCGGCGACCGCGACACGATCCAGCTGGTCAACGAGAACGTCACACTGCTCTACCCGGCGAGTCAGGGCGTGTCTGCCCTCAAGCGCTACGACCCGGCCGCCGTGCGCGAGCGGTACGGCATCGATCCGCACCAGTACCCGGATATCGCGGCGCTCGTCGGCGAGACCAGCGACAACCTGATCGGCATCTCCAAGGTGGGCGAGAAGACCGCCGTCAAGTGGCTCGGCCTGTACGGCAGCCTCGACGGCATTCTCGAGCACGCCGATGAGATCAAGGGCGTCGTCGGCAACAACCTGCGGGAGCAGAAAGAGAACGCGATCCGCAACCGCCGCCTCAACCGTCTGCTCACCGACCTCGACCTCCCGGTCGAGGTGACGGAGCTTGAGCGCGCGCCGATCGACGAGCCGGCCGTGCGCGCCGTGTTCGAACGTCTCGAGTTCAAGAGTCTGCTCGACCGGGTGATCAAGCTCGAAGGCGGCGAGAACGGTGCTGTCGTCGGCGGCGCCATTGCCGGAGCAGAGCCCGAGGTGGCGCTGCCCGAGATTCCGACGGCCCCGAAGTCGCAAGACCTGCTCGATGAGGAGCTCGAGCTCTGGCTCGCCCGCAATTCAGCGGCGGCCCCGGCCGGTCTCGGCCTGACCGTCGAGGTGCAGGACGGCCACGTCATCGGGTTCGGCCTGTCGAGCGCAACCGAGAGTCTCAACCTGCCCTGGCAGACCGGCCGCAGCGACTACGCCCCGCTCGAGGCGTGGCTTTCCGGCCCCGCCCCCAAGATCATGCACGATGCGAAGCCACAGTTGAAGGCGCTCAAGCGCAGCGCACTCGCCTTCGACGGGCTCATCACCGACACCCTCGTCGCCGGCTGGCTGCTGCGTCCGGGCGGACCGGACAAGACCCTGTCCGATCTCGTCACGCGCTACCTCGACGAGACGCTCCCGATCCACGACCCCAACCAGCTGGTTCCCGACGACTCGGCCGGTGTCCCGACCGAGGCGTGGTACACGCTGCGGGTCGCCCCGGCCATTCTCGAGGCGCTCGACGGCGGCTCGCTCCGAGTTCTCACCGACATCGAGATTCCCACCCTGCTGGCCCTCGTCGACATGGAGCTGGCCGGTGTCGCCGTGTCGCACGACGAGCTGTCAGAGCTGTCCACCCAGCTGAGCGAGAGCGTCGCCAACCTGGCCGCGTCCGCATTCGCGGAGATCGGCCGTGAGGTCAACCTGGGCTCACCGAAACAGCTCCAAGAGGTGCTTTTCGACCAGCTGGCAATGCCCAAGACGCGCGCCAACAAGACCGGGTTCACGACGGATGCCGGTGCCCTCGCCGACCTGCAGGCCAGCAACCCGCACCCGTTCCTCGGCCTCCTGTTGCAGCACCGCGACGCGACGAAGCTGCGCCAGATCGTGGAGACCCTCGACAAGGCGATCGACGAAACCGGACGCATCCACACCAACTACGTGCAGATCGGAACGGCAACCGGGCGCATCTCCTCGAACGACCCCAATCTGCAGAACATCCCGGTGCGTACCGAGGAGGGCCGGCGCATCCGTGCCGCCTTCCATGCGGGCGACCAGGCCGAGTCGTTGCTGACCGCCGACTACTCGCAGATTGAGATGCGGATCATGGCGCACCTGTCGGAGGACGCCGGCTTGATCGAGGCGTTCAACGAGGGTGAAGACCTGCACCGTTTCGTCGGCTCCCGCATCTTCGGCGTCGCGCCGGAAGATGTCTCGAACGAGATGCGCTCCAAGGTCAAGGCGATGTCCTACGGTCTGGCCTACGGCCTCAGTGCCTTCGGACTCTCGAAGCAGCTCCGCATCGAGACCAAAGAGGCGAAGAAGTTGATGACCGACTACTTCGAACGCTTCGGCGCCGTGCGCGACTACCTGCGTCACGTCGTCGAACAGGCCAAGGTCGACGGCTACACCGAGACGATCTTCGGTCGCCGCCGCCCGTTCCCCGAACTGCACAGCCCGAACCGGGTGCTGCGCGACAACGCGGAGCGCGCGGCGTTGAACGCCCCGATTCAGGGGTCGGCCGCCGACATCATGAAGATCGCGATGAACCGCATCGCCGTCGACCTGCGCGAGAAGCAGCTCGACTCGCGCATGCTGCTGCAGGTTCATGACGAATTGATCTTCGACGTCGCGCCAGGGGAGTGGGACGCCTTGAAAGACGTCGTCACGCACCGCATGCAGACCGCCGCCGAGCTGCTGGTGCCGCTCGACGTGCACGTCGGCCGCGGCACGAACTGGGATTCGGCCGCGCACTAGGCGGCGATCGGTGTCACCGGATACCGCAAGGATTGCCTGAGCGGCACCGGATACCGCACACATGGTGCGGCATCCGGTGCCGTTTGCTGTTTTTCCGGACGCATGTGCGCCTGATTTCGCAAGCGATGTGCGTCGCGGTTGCATCGGGCAGATGATTCACGCCAGGCTGAAGCCATGAGCAACGACATTCAGCGCACTCCCACCGCGATCGACCAGATCGCCGAAGACTGGGTCGACACCCTCGTCGAACTCGACCCGACCATCGGCACCTACATCGGGCGCACCCACGTCAACGACCGTTTCGGCGACTACTCGCCGGCCGGCCACGAACGCACAGTCCACGAGATCACGCGCGTCATCGCGAAATTGGATGCGGCCACCGCCGTCGACGAGGTCGACGTCGTCACGCAGACCGATCTGCGGAGCGCCCTCGCCCTCGAGCTGGAGAGCGCAGAGGCCCAGCTGCAGCTGCGCGACCTGAACGTGATCGCGTCGCCGGCCCAGAGCATCCGTGAAGCCTTCGACCTCATGCCCACCGACAGCACTGACGACTGGGAGATGGTCTCCCAGCGCCTCGCCGCGCTGCCGGCCGCCGTCGAGGGCTATATCGAGACGCTCCGTCTTGGCATCGAACGCGGCGTCACGCCGGCCAAGCGCCAGGTGCGCGAGGTCATCGAGCAGGCCAAGCGCACGGCCGCGGCCGACGGCTTCTTCACCAGCTTCGTCGCCGGCGCGCGACTCGAATCGGGAGGCGTCCCCGCCGCCCTGGCCGCCGACCTCGACGCCGGCGCACGTGTCTCGGCCGAGGCCTACAACACCCTCGCCTCCTTTCTCAGCGACGAGCTGGAACCCGCCGCGACCTCGAAAGATGCCGTCGGCCGCGAGATCTACGAGCTCGCCTCCCGCCGGTTCCTCGGCGCGAAGATCGACCTCGACGAAACCTACGAGTGGGGCATCGAAGAACTCGCCAGAATGGTCGAGGAGCAGGAGAGCATCGCCGACCAGATCAAGCCGGGAGCCAGCGTGCTCGAGGCCATCGAGCTGCTCGACGCCGACCCCGCGCGCAAGCTCTACGGCACCGATGCGCTGCAGAAGTGGATGCAGGAGACGAGCGACAAGGCTGTCGCCGAGCTCTCGGCCACCCAGTTCGACATTCCCGAGGAGATCCGTCGGCTGGAATGCATGATCGCCCCGACCCAGGAGGGCGGGATCTACTACACCGGTCCGACCGACGACTTCTCGCGAGCCGGCCGCATGTGGTGGTCGGTACCCGTCGGCGTCACCGAGTTCGACACCTGGCGCGAACTGACCACGGTCTACCACGAGGGCGTTCCGGGCCACCATCTGCAGATCGGCCAGGCCGTCTACAACCGAGCGACGCTGAACACCTGGCGCCGCCAGTTGGCCGGCACCTCAGGCCACGCCGAAGGTTGGGCGCTGTATGCCGAGCGCCTGATGGAACAGCTCGGCTACCTTGACGACCCCGCCGACCGTCTCGGCATGCTCGACGGGCAGCGGATGCGCGCCGCCCGCGTCGTACTCGACATCGGCGTGCACCTCGAGAAGCAGCTGCCCGACGGTTCGGGCCCCTGGACGGCCGATTACGCGTTCGACTTCCTCGGCAAGAATGTGAACATGAACGACGGCTTCGTGAAGTTCGAGGTGAATCGCTACCTCGGCTGGCCGGGCCAGGCGCCCTCGTACAAGGTCGGCCAACGCATCTGGGAGCAGCTGCGCGACGAGTGCCAGGCGCGGGAGGGGGCAGCTTTCTCGATCAAGGACTTCCACAAGCGCGCCCTTGATCTCGGCGGTGTCGGACTCGACACACTGCGTTCGACCCTGCTGAAGTAGCGGCAGTCGAGGTGTCGGGGGATCCGCAACAACCAGTACCGGCAGAGCGTCTCTCGCCGTATGAGACGGTCTGGCGCGGAATTCCCGACACCCTGCATTCCCGCTTGCGGGACTACTGCGGGGCCATCCCGCCGGGTCACCACGGCTACGGGCACGGCGTCTTCCAACGTGTCGGCACCCCCAGGCGCTGGCTCTGGCCGTTCCTCTGGCTGTTCGGGCGGCCGGATGTCGTGTTCCCCGGCTGGCACCAGAACGTCCCGTTCACGGTGATCAACCGACCGGCGTGCTCCCCGTCCGGCGCTGCAGCCGTCGCCGCCTCCCGCACTTTTCGTTTCACGTCGGGTGACCGCACCATGGTTGACGCGATCACCGCCGAATCGGCGCCGATCGGCCTCGTCGACTATCTCGGCGCCCACCGCCGCGTGCGGGCGTCGCTTGAGGCGAGCGTCGTCGACGGCTCGATGCACCTCGACTCGACCGTTGTCGCGCTGCGAATCGGTCGCCGCTGGCTGACGCTGCCTCAGGTGCTCTCGCCACACGTCACCCTGGTGGAACGCTTCGACGATGTCGTCGGGCTGCAGCGCGTGGCGATGACTCTCACGGCGCCGCTGATCGGTACGGTGTACGAGTACGCGGGGTCGTTCAGCTATGGCCTCCGCGAGGGGGATGGTTCAGCGTGACTCAGCATCAGCATGCCGTACCGCGGCGCGTCGTGATCGCCGGCGGTTCGGGCTTCATCGGGCAGTATCTGTCCGAGGCGTTTCGCGCCGACGGCGCCGAGGTGAGCCTGATCGGCCGCTCGGGTCCCGACGCCCGGTGGGGCGACACCGCCGCGATCAGCCGGCTGCTCGACGGGGCCGACCTGCTGGTCAATCTGGCCGGCAAGAGCGTGAACTGCCGGTACACCCCGGTGAACCGTGCCGAAATCATGCGCTCTCGCGTCGAGACCACCCGTGAATTGGCCACGGCCATCCGGGCCTGTGCCACGCCGCCACCGCTCTGGGTCAACTCGTCGACGGCCACCATCTACCGGCATGCCGAAGACCACCCGATGACCGAGGCGGATGGTGAGATCGGCACCGGGTTCTCGGTCGGCATTGCCACGGCCTGGGAGAAGGAGCTCTTTGCCGGGGAGCTCCCCGGCACGCGACGGGTCGCGCTCCGGATGGCCATCGTGCTCGGTGACGGCAGTGCGCTGATCCCGCTGATTCGCCTCGCGCAGTTCGGCCTCGGCGGGTCGCAGCTCGACGGACGCTGGCCGTCCACCCGGGCACGACGGGAAGCCGGCACGTTCCACGAACGGCGGACCGGCGGCGGACACCAGCGCTTCAGTTGGATCCACATCGACGACGTGCTGGGCATCATCCGTTACCTCGTCGATCACGACGAGATCGACGGCGTGATCAACGCCGCGGCCCCCGAACCCGAAGACAACAAGCGGATGATGGCGGCCCTGCGGCGCGCGGTCGGCGCGCCGGTCGGCATCCCGACGCCACGCTGGATGCTGGAAACCGGGTCCGTCCTGATTCGTACTGAAACTGAACTTGTGCTGAAGAGTCGCTGGGTGATTCCGGAACGACTCGTGAGTAGCGGCTATGCGTTTTCGTACCCGAATTTGGAGCCGGCACTCACTCAAATCGTGCATAATCGCGGCTTGCTGAAGACGCGGCCAAACAGCTAAGCTTGAACGTCACGTTCGTGACGAACTATCCGCTGCCGGTGCGGAGTAACCAGAGTGTCGAAACTTGACGTTCTGCCTGTGCCGGCCCGATATATGTCCATACTGGAGCAACTACTACATGACAATCGCAACGACCGACAAGGCACCCAAGCAGGTCGCCATCAATGACATCGGATCTGCTGAAGACTTTCTCGCCGCGGTCGAAAAGACGCTGAAATTCTTCAACGATGGAGACCTCATCGAGGGCACCGTCGTGAAGATCGACCGCGACGAGGTACTCCTCGACGTGGGATACAAGACCGAGGGCGTCATTCCCTCCCGCGAACTTTCCATCAAGCACGACGTTGACCCTTCCGAGGTTGTCAAGGTCGGCGACCTGGTTGAGGCCCTCGTTCTTCAGAAAGAAGACAAAGAAGGCCGCCTCATCCTGTCGAAGAAGCGTGCTCAGTACGAGCGTGCATGGGGCGACGTTGAGAAGATCAAGGATGAAGACGGTGTTGTCACCGGTTCAGTCATCGAGGTTGTCAAGGGTGGCCTCATCGTTGACATCGGTCTCCGTGGCTTCCTTCCCGCCTCGCTCATCGAGCTGCGTCGCGTTCGCGACCTGACCCCGTACCTGGGCCAGGAAATCGAAGCGAAGATCCTCGAACTCGACAAGAACCGCAACAACGTCGTTCTGTCGCGTCGTGCGCTGCTCGAGCAGACCCAGTCTGAGAGCCGCACCACGTTCCTCAACAACCTCCAGAAGGGACAGGTCCGCAAGGGCATCGTCTCGTCGATCGTCAACTTCGGTGCGTTCGTCGACCTGGGTGGCGTTGACGGTCTGGTTCACGTTTCAGAACTCAGCTGGAAGCACATCGAGCACGCCAGCGAGGTCGTTGAGGTTGGCCAGGAAGTCACCGTCGAGATCCTCGAGGTTGACCTGGAGCGCGAGCGCGTCTCCCTGTCGCTCAAGGCTACGCAGGAAGACCCGTGGCAGGTATTTGCCCGCACCCACGCCATCGGCCAGGTTGCACCGGGTAAGGTCACCAAGCTCGTTCCGTTCGGTGCGTTCGTTCGCGTTGCCGAGGGAATCGAAGGCCTCGTCCACATCTCCGAGCTGTCCGGCAAGCACGTTGAGCTCGCTGAGCAGGTTGTCTCGGTCGGCGACGAGGTGTTCGTCAAGGTCATCGACATCGACCTCGAGCGTCGCCGCATCTCGCTGAGCMTCAAGCAGGCCAACGAGGGTGTCGACCCCGAAGGCACCGAGTTCGACCCGGCGCTCTACGGCATGCTCACCGAGTACGACGACCAGGGCAACTACAAGTACCCTGAAGGATTCGACCCGGAGACCAACGAGTGGCGCGAGGGCTTCGAGACCCAGCGCGAGAAGTGGGAGCAGGACTACGCTGCAGCCCAGGCTCGTTGGGAAGCGCACAAGAAGCAGGTTGCTTCGGCAAACGACGAGGTCATCGCTGTCGGCGACGTCGCGTCGGCTGCTGGCTCCTCCTTCTCGAGCGAGACCGCAGGCGCCGGCACCCTTGCCGACGACGAGGCTCTTGCCGCACTGCGCGAGAAGCTGTCAGGCGGCAACTAGTCAGCTTGAACGCGTACTCCTCGGAGTAGTCGCTAAGTGAACTACAGACTGGCCGCACCCTTCGGGGTGCGGCCAGTTTGCGTTAACCAGGGCTTGCTGACCAGCTAGTCTGACGTCAGTGCCAATTCATATTTCTCTGTGACTCAGAGTCCTTCCAGTAGCTTCAGTTCGCTCCGGATCAGTGCGATTCGCGTCGGAGTGGTGATTCAGTGTGCCCGCGCAGGGAACTCCATTGTGAGTTCCCCGACGCACCGGCCCTCTCTCGAACTCACTACTGAAAGTGCCTATTCACATGACATCGTCGGATTCTTCCGCACCCTTTTCGTCTGCCACTGACACGTCGTCTGCCGCGGGCGCACCGTCTGGCTCCACACCGTCTGGCTCCACACCGTCTGGCTCCACACCGTCTGGCTCAACTCTGGCTGGCCGGCAATCCCTGCGAGCTGACTGCGGCAATTGCTTCGCACTCTGCTGCACAGCTTTCGGATTCTCGCGCTCCGCAGATTTTCCCATCGACAAACCGGCCGGTACCCCGTGCAGCAACCTCGCCTCTGACTTCTCCTGCACGATCCATGACAGCCTCGGGCCGCGCGGTTTCCGTGGCTGCACGGTCTTCGACTGCTTCGGAGCAGGCCAATACGTGTCGCAGCGGCTCTACGCCGGAAAGAGCTGGCTCGAAAACCCTGAGACGAAAGCCGAAATGTTCTCCGCGTTCGCTGCCGCGCGACAGCTGCATGAGATGCTCTGGTACTTGGCAGAGGCTCAGGCGCGCACCTTCGATCCGGATGCCTCAGATCGCGTGACACGGCTCAGCGACACGATCGGACAGGCCGTCGGTGGCGAGCTGACGGATCTGCTCGAATTGAATGTTCAGGACCTTCACTCCCAGGTGCGGTCAACGCTGATTGACGTCAGTCTGGAAGTCCGGGCTTCGTATCTCGCCGCTGGCGACGACCATCTCGATGCCGCGCTGAAGCCGGGCGCTGACCTGATGGGCCAGAATCTGAGGTCACGCCGCTTGTGCGGGGCTGACCTCAGGGGCGCCTATCTGATCGCCTCGGATCTGCGGGGGAGTGACCTGTCTGGCGCGGATCTGCTCGGCGCCGACCTCCGTGACGCGCGGCTCGACGGCGCTGACCTCTCCCAGTCGCTGTTCCTCACCCAGCCGCACGTCAACGCGGCTCGGGGCACGCTCCTCACCCTTCTTCCGGCAGATCTCGAGAGGCCCTCACACTGGCAGAACGGATGACCGACATCCGGCGCCCGACGTAGGCTCGATGCATGCAAGAAGGTCGCCTCCACGTTCACGCCGAATCGTTCCAGGCGGGAGCCGACGCGTACGACGCCCATCGGCCGTCGTACCCGCGCGAGACCGTCGCCTGGCTGCTCGGAAACGCCGGTGAGGTTGCCGACATCGGTGCGGGCACCGGCAAACTCACCGGCCTCCTGGTCGAGCTCGGAGCCCGCGTCGTGGCCGTCGACCCGTCGGCGGACATGTTGCGGGTGCTCCGCGCGCATTTTCCCACCGCGCAGGCGATTGAGGGAGTGGGGGAGCGCATCCCGCTGCCTGCCTCGTCGGTCGACCTGGTGACATACGCCCAGGCCTGGCACTGGGTCGACGTTGCCGCGGCGAGTGCCGAAGTGCGGCGCGTTCTTCGCCCCGGGGGCCGGTTGGCCCTCGTCTGGAACAGCCGGGACGAATCGGTGCCCTGGGCCAACGAACTGTCGCGGGCGATGAACCCGGGGCAGCATGCGGCCGGTGCCTTCGCGCCCGTGCTGGGCGAGGATTGGGCTCTGATCGACCAACGCGTGGACCGGTGGATGCAGGAGACCACGCGCGACGGCATCCGGAACCTGGTGACGACGCGCAGCTATTATCTCGTGGCCGGTGACGCCGAAAAGGCCGCCATCCTTCGGCGTGTTGAGGCCGTTCTCGACGCTCACGCCGAGACGCGGGAAGACCCAATACAGCTGCCGTATCTCACCGAGACCTGGATCGCAGCGCCCACCGGGTAGTCGTCGGTGGTTTCCATACGGAGCGGGAAGTTCCATGCGGCGCCGCTAGCATTGCAACCGTGTATCTGATTGGACTCACCGGCGGGATCGCAGCAGGCAAGAGCACCGTGGCCAACCGGCTCGTCGAACACGGTGCCGTGCACATCGACGCGGACCAGCTTGCCCGCGCCGTCGTCGAACCAGGAACGCCCGGGCTCGCGGCAATCAGCGAGACCTTCGGCGCTGGCGTGATCCGGGCCGACGGCAGTCTTGACCGTGCTGCCCTGGGCGCCCATGTGTTCAGCAACGCCGCCGAGCTCGAAAAGCTGAACGCGATCGTGCATCCCGCGGTGCGCGAGCTGTCCGATTCTCTGATCCGCGAAGCCTCGGCCGATCCGCAGGCAGTAGTCGTCTACGACGTGCCGCTGCTGATCGAGGCGAGCACCGCCCAGCCGCATGCCCATCCGTTCGATCTTATTGTTGTCGTGCATGCCAGCGAGGAGACCCGATTGCGCCGCATGGTCGAGCTCCGGGCGATGAGCGAGACGGATGCCGCGAATCGCATCAACTCGCAGGCCAGCGACGCCGAGCGGTTGGCCGTCGCCGACGTCGTGATCGACACCGACGGCACACTCGAGCACACGCTGGCGCAGGTTGATGAGCTCTGGGAACGGGCGCACAAAGCCGCTGCGCTCTCGCACTAATCTCGGCGCGGATTATCCCGCTGGGCGCGCGCTTTTACCCGCGCCGAACGGAATACACCGCGCGCAGATTTTGACGGGCTGCCGCCGAACCGAAGAACTTTTTTGTACCACCCGGGGCCAACTACTGGCATACTCACGACCATGCCGCGTGCAGCGGCCATCGGGGAAGGTGCCACGTGATCAGTGACCTCACGGCGATTACCGGCGGCGTACTTGTCGTCGTAGATCTCGCCATCCGCATCACCGCCCTCATCATTGTTCCGCGAGACCGCAAGCCCACTGCGGCGATGGCCTGGCTGCTCGCGATCTTCCTCATCCCGTTCGTCGGCATCATCCTGTTCCTCCTGATCGGCAACGTCTCGCTGCCGAAGAAGCGTCGTCAGAAGCAGGACGAACTCAACACGATGATCACAGAGCGTGCCGCGCACGTCGATCTCGTGACCGATCGCGACACCTGGCCCGACTGGTTCGCGTCGCTCGTGCGGCAGAACCAGGCGGTGGGCGCGCTGCCGGCCGCCGGAGGAAACACGGCGCTTCTGATCGGCGAGTACCAGGCGTCGATCGATGCGATGGCGACGGAGATCGACACGGCAACCCGCTTCGTGAATGTGGAGTTCTACATCGTCTCGTTCGATGCGACCACGCGAGGTTTCTTCGCCGCTCTCGAACGCGCCGTGCAACGTGGCGTCCAGGTGCGCCTCCTCGCCGACTATGTGGCTTCCCGGCGCGTGTCCGGCCACGACGAGACGTTCGCCGAACTCGACCGCATCGGGGTGAAATGGAGCTACATGCTCCCAGTACGCCCGTTCAAGGGGGAGTACTCCCGGCCCGACCTGCGCAACCACCGCAAGCTCGTCATCGTCGACGGCCTGGTGGCATTCGTCGGCTCCCAGAACCTCATCGACCGCAGCTACAACTCGCCGAAGAACCTCAAACGCGGGCTCAAGTGGCAGGAGCTGGTGACCCGGGTCTCCGGCCCGATCGTGGCGGCGACGAATGCCGTGTTCCTCTCCGACTGGTACTTGGAAACCGACGAGCTGCTCGGTGACGAGGCCAACCTTCCCGCCATCGATGTGCCGCGGGACCCGTCGGCGGATGCCCTCGTCTGCCAGGTCGTGCCCAGCGGCCCTGGCTACGACAGCGAGAACAACCTGCGCCAGTTCTTGACCTTGGTGACTTCGGCTCAGCGCAAGGTGATCATCACGAGTCCGTACTTCGTGCCGGATGAGGCGATGATGTACGCGATCACCTCCGCCTGCCAGCGCGGCCTGGATGTGCAGCTCTTCGTCTCTGAGATCGGGGACCAGGGGTCGGTCTGGCACGCCCAGCGCTCGTACTATCGCCCGTTGCTCACGGCCGGTGTGACGATCTGGCTCTACCAGGCACCGTTCATTCTGCACTCGAAGCACCTCTCGATCGATGACGACGTGGCGGTGATCGGATCGAGCAATATGGACATCCGCTCGTTCGCCCTCAACTCGGAGGTGACTTTGCTCGTGCGGGGAACCGAGTTCGTGCGGCAGATGCGGGAGGTAGAGCAGGGCTACCGCGACGCCGGACGCGTGCTCACCCTCGAAGAATGGGACAAGGAACCGGCGACGGCCACCTTCCTCGACGGTGTTGCCCGACTCACCTCTGCACTGCAGTAGCGCAGGACGGCACAACGGGGAAGAGGAATCATGGAACATTCGGCTGTGTTGACCGCATTCCAGCCCGGCCCCGTGGCGACAGCTGACTCGCTCGATGGGCGCCACTTTCAGTTTGCCGGCGCGGCCGACGATTCGGCAAACTCCGGCGACTTCGTGACCATTCACTCGCCGGGAAGTCCGGTCAGGGTCGGGCAGATCGAGGATGTGACGCTGACCATGGGATCGGCGCCGTATGGCTCCGGCCGCGTGATCGGTCAGCTGAAAGCCGATGGCCGGCTCGACACTCGAACGTTCAGCCGGTTCTCCGCTGCAGAGGTGCGCCCGGCAGATCCGGGCACCCTCGACCGGTTCTATCCCGAATCTGTGCCGACAGTGGGAATCGGGACGGTGATGGCGGCGGGCGACGTCTCGGCCCGGTTGCTCTCACGTCGGTTCAACCGTCACACTTTCTGGTGTGGCCAGAGCGGGTCCGGAAAGACCTATGCCCTCGGTGTCGTTCTCGAACAGCTTCTCATTCACACCGAGCTGCCGATGGTCATCTTCGACCCGAATGCCGACTTCGTTCGGCTGCGTGAGCTCCGTCACATCGGCGGTGCCGACGCCGAGTCTGACGGGCAAAAGGCGTTGACCGAGCGCACAATCCGGGTGTTGCGGCCCGATTTGGACGATCACGACCCTCTGCGGGTGAAATTCACCGACCTCCCGCTGCGCGGAAGAGCGGCGGTATTCCGGTTGGATCCGCTGGCCGACAGGGAGGAGTACAACGAGCTGGCCCGGTTGGAAGAGACGGTCGGCAGCCTGAGCCCCGAGATGATCGCGCCGAAGCTGCGCGCGAGCAACAGTGCGGCTGCGCACGCGTTGGCCGACCGAATCGAGAATTTGAGCCTCACCGACTGGGACGTCTGGGCCGGCGGCAAAGCAGCGGTCACCGACATCATCGACTCCCGGCCAGACGCGACGGTATTGGACCTCGGCGGGTTCACCTATCCGGATGAGCCGCTCCTCGTCGCGATGGCCGTGCTGGACGATCTGTGGGCGAAACGGGAGCAACGGCGGCCGATCTTGATCGTCATCGACGAGGCGCACAATTTCTGTTCGCCCGAGCAGAACAGCCCGCTCCACACGGCCGTCCGTGACCGGATCATTCAGATCGCGGCCGAAGGCAGAAAATTCGGCCTCTGGCTTCTGCTCTCGACGCAGCGGCCATCCCGGGTGCATTCGAGCATCGTCTCGCAATGCGACAACCTCGTGTTGATGAAGATGAGTTCTCCCGTCGATCTTGACGAACTCGCGACGATCTTCGGCTTTGTCCCGGCCGCGATGCTGGCCAGGTCACCGCGCTTCCTTCAGGGAGAGGGATTGTTCGCCGGTGGATTCGTACTCGCTCCGACCATGGTCACGATGGGCGGTCGCCTCACCGAAGAGGGCGGTGCCGATGTGGACGTTCCCCTGCGCGCTCGGTGATCGTGAGGGATCGACAGCCGCGTGTCGGTGGTGCTTTGTAGACTGGGGCCATGGAACCAACGCGCTCCGTTCATCCGTTTGAGGTCATCAGCGAATACACCCCGAGCGGCGACCAGCCTGGTGCAATCGCCGACCTCGCCGCCCGCATCAACGCCGGTGAAACCGACGTCGTCTTGCTCGGTGCGACAGGAACCGGCAAGTCCGCGACGACGGCGTGGCTGATCGAGCAGGTGCAGCGCCCCACGCTCGTGCTCGCGCACAACAAGACGTTGGCGGCCCAGCTGGCCACCGAGTTCCGCGAGCTGATGCCGAACAACGCCGTCGAGTACTTCGTCTCGTACTACGACTACTACCAGCCTGAGGCCTACGTTCCGCAGACCGACACCTTCATCGAGAAAGACTCCTCGATCAACGCCGAGGTCGAGCGACTCCGGCACTCGACGACGAACTCACTGCTCAGCCGCCGCGATGTCATCGTGGTCTCGACGGTGTCGTGCATCTACGGCCTCGGCACCCCAGAGGGCTACCTCGAAGCGATGATCGCCCTGCAGGTGGGCCAGCGCATCGACCGCGACTGGTTGATCCGCAAATTCGTCTCGATGCAGTACCAGCGCAACGATGTCGACTTCTCGCGTGGCAACTTCCGGGTGCGCGGCGACACGATCGAAATCATCCCGATGTATGAAGAGCTCGCCATTCGAATCGAGATGTTCGGTGACGAGATCGAAGCGCTCTACAGCCTGCATCCGCTGACCGGCGACATCGTGCGCAAACTCGACTCGGTGTCGGTGTTCCCCGGGTCGCACTATGTCGCCAGCAACGACGTGATGCAGCGCGCGATCGTCAGCATCAAAGAAGAACTCGAGGTGCGCCTCGAACAGCTTGAACGCGAAGGAAAGCTGCTCGAAGCGCAGAGGCTTCRCATGCGCACGACCTTTGACCTCGAGATGATGGAGCAGATCGGTTTCTGTTCCGGCATCGAGAACTATTCGCGGCACATTGACGACCGCAAGCCGGGGGAGGCCCCGCACTGCCTGCTCGACTATTTTCCCGACGACTTTCTCGTCGTGATCGACGAGTCGCATGTCACAGTTCCGCAGATCGGCGCCATGTATGAGGGCGATTCCTCCCGCAAGCGCACCCTCGTCGATCACGGCTTCCGTCTGCCGAGTGCGCTCGACAACCGTCCGCTCAAATTCGGTGAGTTCAAGAACCGTGTCGGCCAGACCGTCTACCTGTCGGCAACGCCGGGCAAGTACGAGATGGGCATCGCCGACGGCATCGTCGAGCAGATCATTCGCCCGACCGGCCTGATCGACCCCGAGGTCGTGATCAAGCCGAGCGCCGGGCAGATCGACGATCTGCTCGAAGAAATCCGCAAACGTACCGCTCTCAATGAGCGTGTGCTCGTGACGACGCTGACCAAGAAGATGGCCGAGGAACTCACCGACTTCTTCACGGAGGCCGGCGTGCGGGTGCGCTATCTGCACTCGGATGTCGACACGCTGCGCCGAGTCGAGCTTCTGTCTGAGCTGCGGGCCGGCATTTATGACGTGCTCGTCGGCATCAACCTGCTGCGTGAAGGTCTCGACTTGCCGGAGGTCTCGCTCGTCGCCATCCTCGACGCCGACAAGGAAGGATTCCTGCGGTCGTCGACGTCACTCATCCAGACCATCGGTCGCGCCGCGCGCAACGTGTCCGGCGAAGTGCACATGTATGCCGACCGGATCACACCGTCGATGACGCACGCCATCGAGGAGACGAACCGACGGCGCGAAAAGCAGGTCGCCTACAACACCCTCCATGGCATCGACCCGACACCGCTCCGTAAGAAGATCGCCGACATCACCGACATACTCGCGCGCGAAGAGGCCGACACGGCCGAACTTCTCGCCGGGCGCGACAAGCGCAAGAAAGCGCCGACGCCCAATCTGCGCCGGGAGGGTCTTGCCGCGAACGGTGCCAACGACCTCGAATCGATCATCCTCGACCTCAACACACAGATGCTCGAGGCTGCCGGGGAGCTCAAGTTCGAGCTCGCCGCCCGGTTGCGTGACGAGGTGTCTGAGCTCAAGCGGGAGCTGCGTCAGATGGAGAAGGCCGGCCACCTGAGCTCGTAGCGGCAGAGCACGAGGCCGAGCGGGCACGCTTTGGTCCCTGCTGAGGGCTCGGGACGTCGTGAACGGAAGGCGGAATTGCGGTGGTTGATCCGGACGAGGCGGATGTCGTCATCGTGGGTGCGGGGCCGGTAGGGCTCATGCTCGCGTGTGAGCTGGGGCGGTCGGGGATCCGAGCGCTGGTGCTCGAGAAGGAATCTGAGCCGGATGCGATGCCGAAGGGCAACGGCCTGGTTGGGGAGATCGCGAACGTGCTGAGAAAGCGCGGGCTCCTGCATGGGCAGAAAGGCCTGCGAGTACTCCCGGTGCCGCGTTATTCGTTTGGAGTTCTCACGCTGCGGTTGAATCCGTTCCGAGCCAACCCATTGCGAGTGCTCCCCGTTCCGCAGCGTCGTCTTGAGGAATTGCTCGCACAACGTGCGGTTGCTCTCGGCGCGCACATCCGGCGCGGCCATGCTGTTGCGGAATTCAACGATGAGGGTGATCGCGTCACCGTGACCGTCGAGTCCGACGAGGGCGCTTACGCCGTGACTACGCGCTTTCTCGCAGGCTGCGACGGGGCGCACAGCTTCATTCGTCATCGGCTCGGCGTCGCATTTCCTGGCATCACGAGCGATCAACTTGCCCGCATCGGTCGAGTCACAATCCCGGCCTCGGCGCTGCGTCGCAGACGGAACATCGTCACGCTGGAACATGATCGCCAGTTGATGCTGTTCCAGCCCCAGCACACCGCTGCCGGCGTCTTCACCATGGCACCGGTCTCCGACCTCGACCGCAACGCACCGAAAGATCTCTACCTGGTCGGCACCCAAGAGCCGCGCAACGAGCAGGAGTCGGCCACAGAAATCTCCCTGGACGAGTTCCGGGCGAGCATCTCGCGGGTCCTCGGATTCGACTTGCCGATCAGCAGCGGCGAATGGCTGCGCTCGACTGTCGCGAACAGCCGCCAAGCCGAACGTTACCGAGTCGGCCGGGTGCTCCTCGCCGGTGATGCAGCGCACGTCTTCTCCGCCGGCGGCTCCTCGTTGAACACGGGGATGCTCGATGCCGTTGACCTAGCATCCCGTCTGGTGGCCGTGCTGGTCGCAGGTGCGGAGATCGAGACTCTCGAGGACTATCACGTCGTGCGCCACGCCGCAGGCTGGCGAACGATTCTGCAGACGCGGGCGCAAGCCGCCTTGTCCGAACCAGGAGCGAACGCCGACGCGCTCCGCCTGGTGCTCGGAAACGCTTTCCGTGCCCGCAACGCCCACCGCTACCTCGCCACACTTCTCATCGGCGGTTCGCGGCGTTGAGTGAATCGACCTGACGAACGCTCAAAAAACTCGAACATATGTTCGCTCAGAGCGCGTGTCGGACCAGGCATTTCGGAGGCAGCACTGCATAGACTCGACGAGTGTCAATTTCGAAGGTAACCGGGTCCAAGCTCAGCGTCCGCGGCGCACGTGTGCACAATCTCCACAACGTCGATCTGGAGATCCCGCGCGACTCCCTCGTCGTCTTCACCGGGCTCTCTGGCTCCGGTAAGTCGTCGCTCGCCTTCGACACCATCTTCGCCGAGGGCCAGCGCCGCTACGTTGAGTCGCTCAGCGCCTACGCCCGGCAATTCCTCGGCCAGGTCGACCGTCCGGACGTCGACTTCATCGAGGGCCTCAGCCCCGCGGTGTCGATCGACCAGAAGTCGACCAACCGCAACCCGCGCTCCACCGTCGGAACGATCACCGAGATCTACGACTACATGCGTCTGCTCTGGGCGCGCATCGGTGTGCCGCACTGTGCGATCTGTGGCGAGAAGATCCAGTCGCAGACGGTGCAGCAGATCGCCGACCAGCTGATGGAGCTGGAAACCGGCACCAGGTACCAGATTCTCAGCCCCGTCGTCTCGCAGAAGAAGGGCGAGTTCGTCGACCTGTTCAGCGAGCTGGCCGCCGGCGGATACTCCCGAGCGGTCGTCGACGGCATCCAGATTCAGCTGAGTGAGCCGCCGACTCTCAAGAAGCAGCAGAAGCACGACATCTCGGTCACCGTCGACCGTCTCGTCGCCGGCCCCGAGCTGCTCGGCCGCCTCACCGACTCGCTCGAGACCGCCCTCAAGCTCACCGACGGCCTGGTGCAGATCAACTTCATCGACCGCGAGGGCGACGAAGCCTGGCAGAGCTTCTCTGAGAAGCTCTCCTGCCCGAATAACCACCCGGTGCAGCTGACCGAAATCGAACCGCGCACCTTCTCGTTCAACGCCCCATTCGGCGCCTGCCCGGAATGCTCGGGACTCGGCACCCGGATGTCGGTCGACCAGGATCTGCTGCTCGGCGACCCGGACCTCAGCATTGCCGAAGGCGTTGTGCTGCCCTGGACCACCCAGGGCAAGGGGCTCTTCCAGTACTACGAGAAACTGCTCGACGGCCTGGCCCGCGACCTCAACTTCTCGTTGGACACCCCGTGGAAGAAGCTCAAGCCCGACGTGCAGAACGCCGTGATGCGCGGCGACAACTTCGAGGTCAAGGTGAAGTGGAAGAACCGCTACGGCCGGGAGATGAGCTACACCTCCGGCTTCGAAGGCGTCGTTCCCTACATCGAACGCCAGTACCTGCAGGCCGAAACCGACACCCAGCGTCAGCGCTGGGCTGAATACCTCCGCGAGGTCAACTGCCCCGTCTGCGACGGCACCCGGTTGAAGCCGGAAGTGCTGGCTGTGACGGTCTATGAGGCCAGCATCGCGGATGTCTGCGAACTCAGTCTCATCGACGCCCGCGACTTCATGGACAAGCTGGTTCTCACCGACCGCGAGGCTGCCATTGCCGCCCAGGTGCTGCGCGAGATCAAGGCACGCCTCGACTTCCTGATCCGGGTCGGCCTGAACTACCTGAACCTCGCCCGGGCCGCGGCCACGCTGTCGGGCGGCGAGGCGCAGCGCATCCGTCTGGCGACTCAGATCGGCTCCGGGTTGACCGGGGTGCTCTATGTTCTCGACGAGCCGAGCATCGGCCTGCATCAGCGCGACAACCGCCGGTTGATTGAGACACTGGTCGCGCTCCGCGACCTCGGCAACACGCTCATCGTCGTCGAGCACGACGAAGACACGATTCGCACGGCCGACTGGGTGGTCGACATCGGACCGGGCGCCGGCGTCAACGGCGGCCACGTCGTGCACTCCGGCTCCTACGACGATCTGCTCGGCAACACGAAGTCGCTGACCTCTGACTACCTCTCGGGTCGCAAGTCGATCGAAACCCCGACGTCACGGCGCCCGCTCGACCCGGAACGCGAGATCAAGGTCACCGGTGCTGCAGCGAACAACCTGCAGAAGGTATCGGTCACCTTCCCGCTCGGTACGTTCACGGCCGTCACCGGCGTCAGCGGATCGGGTAAGTCGTCCCTGGTCAACGACATTCTCTACCGGGTGCTGGCCAACCAGTTGAACGGCGCCCGCAAGTTGCCCGGCAAGCACACCCGGGTGACCGGACTTGACCACCTCGACAAGGTGATCCACGTCGACCAGGCGCCGATCGGACGCACCCCGCGCTCGAACCCGGCCACCTACACCGGCGTCTTCGACCGCATCCGCACCCTGTTCTCGGAGACCATGGAGGCGAAGGCCAGGGGCTACCTGCCCGGCCGGTTCAGCTTCAACGTCAAGGGCGGGCGCTGTGAGGCCTGCTCGGGCGATGGCACCATCAAGATCGAGATGAACTTCCTGCCCGACGTGTATGTGGCCTGCGAGGTGTGCCAGGGTGCGCGGTACAACCGGGAGACGCTGACCATCCACTACAAGGGCAAGAACATCGCCGAAGTGCTGGACATGCCGATCAGCGAGGCCGCCGAGTTCTTCGAACCGATCTCCGCCATCCACCGCTATCTCAAGACTCTCGTCGAGGTCGGCCTCGGCTATGTGCGTCTCGGCCAGAGCGCCACGACACTGTCTGGCGGTGAGGCGCAGCGGGTGAAGCTGGCGACCGAGCTGCAGCGCCGGTCGAACGGACGCAGCGTGTACGTGCTCGACGAACCGACGACCGGTCTCCACTTCGAAGATGTTCGTAAGCTCCTGCTGGTGCTGAACAGTTTGGTCGACAAGGGAAACACCGTGATCGTGATCGAGCACAACCTCGACGTGATCAAATCGGCCGACTGGGTGATCGACCTGGGCCCTGAAGGCGGATCCGGGGGAGGGCGCATCCTCGCGACCGGCACACCGGAGCACATCGCGACGGTCAAGAAGAGCCACACCGGCACCTTCCTCAAGGAAGTTCTCGCCGCGAACTAGGCGAGCGAAGAACGATGTCGAATGCGCTGAGCTACCGGCCCAAAACCGGCGAAATTCCCACCGATCCTGGTGTGTATCGCTTTCGCGACGACACGGGCCGGGTGCTCTACGTCGGCAAAGCGAAGAACCTGCGTGCCCGGCTGAGCAACTATTTCGCGCCGCTGACGAGCCTGCACGAGCGCACCCGGCGCATGGTGACCACGGCCAGCAGCCTCGAATGGACCGTTGTCGGCACCGAGATGGAGGCCCTGCAACTCGAATGGACTTGGATCAAGGAGTTCGATCCGCCCTTCAATGTGCAGTTCAAAGACGACAAGAGCTACCCCTATCTGGCGGTCACCCTGGCCGACGAGGCACCCAGAGCCCTCGTCACCCGCACCACCGGCATCAAGGGAGCCCGCTACTTCGGGCCGTACCCGAAGGTCTGGGCGGTACACGAGACCATCGACCTGATGCTCAAGGCCTTCCCGATCCGCACCTGCAACGCCGCCAACTACAAGCGCGCCATGCAGAGCGGCAAACCGTGTTTCGCCAGCCAGATCGGCCGGTGCTTCGGCCCCTGCTCGCAGAAGGTCACGCTCGAGGAGCACCGTGCCGTCGTCAACGACTTCGTCAGCTTCATGGGGAGCCAAGACCGTAAGCTCATCAACGCGTTGACCGCCGAGATGAAGGTGGCGGCCGCCGAGCAGAACTATGAGCTCGCCGCAAAACGTCGCGACCAGGCTCTCGCCCTCGAAGCGGTGCTGGAGAAGAGCGCTGTGGTGCTGCGCGACAGCGTCGACATCGACCTGTTCGGCATCGAACAAGACGAACTCGCCGCGGCGGTTCAGCAGTTCATCGTGCGTGGGGGACGCATCCGCGGTGTGCGCGGCTGGATGGTCGACAAGGAACTCGACGTCTCTACCGGTGAGCTCATCGACTCGATCATGCAGACCGTCTACAACGCCGACAACCCACCGCCCCGCGAAATCGTGGTTCCCGAACTGCCTGACGACGCCGAGGCACTTGACGGATGGCTCGCTCAGATCTCGCAGCGCAAGGTCAAGCTGGTTGCCGCGCAGCGCGGCGAGAAGGCCGCATTGTTGGCCACCGCAACACAGAACGCCAAGCAATCCCTCATCTTGTACAAGTCGCGACGCAGCTCGGACTTCGTCGCCCGGTCGAAGGCGCTCGAAGACATCCAAGAGGCGCTCGGGATGTCCGACGCCCCCCTGCGGATGGAATGTTACGACGTCTCTCACCTCGGCGGCACGAACATTGTCGCGTCGATGGTCGTCTTCGAAGACGGTCTCCCGCGCAAAGACGAGTACCGCAGATTCAGCATTCCGGAGTCGACCGACGACACCGATTCGCTGTACCGCACGCTGACGCGCCGGCTGGCCTATCTGGTGCCGCCCACCGATTCGGTTTCCGAGGCCGAGGGCGTTGAGGCCGAGACTGCTGAGACGAAACGCAAGAAGTTCCGCTATCGCCCGAACCTGCTCATTGTCGACGGCGGTCAGCCCCAGGTGGCGGCCGCGGCCCGAGCCCTTGAGGAGTCGGGGGTGACCGGTATCCAGCTCTGCGGCATCGCCAAACGGCTCGAAGAGATCTGGCTTCCCGACTCGGACTACCCCGTCATCCTGCCGCGAAACAGTGACGCGCTGTTCTTGATTCAGCGCATCAGAGACGAGGCGCACCGCTTCGCCATCACCCACCAACGGGCCAGGCGGAAGCGCGACATCACCTCGGTACTCGGTGAGGTTCCCGGCCTCGGCCCGGCCCGGGTGAAGGTGCTGCTGCGGCACTTCGGCTCGGTCGCCAAGCTGAAAGAAGCGTCGGTGGAGCAGATTTGTGACGTGCAGGGGATCGGCCCGGCGCTGGCCGTCACTATTCACCAGCATTTGCGCGCCTGATCAGGCAGGCTGTCGCTAGGCTGGGGGAACAGACTTCCCCTCGAACGAAGGCGTAAATCAACGATGACAACGGAGAACGAGCAGCAGGAGATGCTGATCGTGACTGGAATGTCCGGAGCGGGTCRTTCGACCGTCGCAAACGCTCTTGAAGACCTGGGCTGGTACGTTGTCGACAATCTGCCCCCGCAGATGCTGCGACCACTCGTCGAGTTGGTGTCGCGGGCCGGAACGAATCTGCCGAAGATCGCAGCAGTCGTCGACATCCGTGGCCGCGACTTCTTCAGTGATTTTCAGGAGATGGTGCAGTCGCTGCGCAACGGCACCCAGGTCAGGGTGATCTTTCTCGAAGCGCGCGACGACATTCTGGTTCGCCGATTCGAATCGGTCAGGCGCCCCCACCCGTTGCAGGGCGAGGGAACCATTCTCGACGGGATCACCGCTGAGCGTACGCGCCTGAAGGAGGTGCGGGAGTCAAGCGACAGCGTCATCGACACATCAGATCTGAACATTCACCAGCTGGCCACGACCATCACCGAACGCTTCGCTGATGAAAACACCGCCGGTGTGCAGGTTACAATTATGAGCTTCGGTTTCAAGTACGGGTTGCCAACGGATGTTGACCTTGTCGCCGATGCCCGCTTCCTGCCGAACCCGTTTTGGGTGCCAGAGCTCCGTTCACACAATGGACTGGACGCGCAGGTGCGTGAGTTCGTACTGGCCCAAACGGGTGCACGCGAATTCATCGACCTCTATGCGGCAGCACTGGAGCCGGTTTTGGCCGGCTATCAGCGCGAAAACAAACGACATGCAACCATCTCGATCGGCTGCACGGGCGGCAAACACCGTTCGGTCGCCATTGCCATTGAAATCGGATCCTTGATTTCTCAGTTTCCCGGCGTTGCGGTCAGCATCAAGCACCGCGACCTGGGGCGCGAATAATTACGGCCGCTGTACACCACAGAAGTCGGCCAGAACAACAGAATGGAAATACGATTGGCACTCACCGCCGACGTTAAAGACGAACTCACCCGCGTCGAGGTTTCGAAGACCTCAGTGCGGGCCGCAGAACTGGCGACGATTCTTCGTTTCGCCGGCGGGTTGCACCTCATCTCGGGTCGCATCGCAATTGAGTCCGAACTCGACACCCCGCTGCTTGCCCGTCGGGTGCGCAAAGATCTCGCCGAACTCTACGGTGTGCGCAGCACGGCCACCGTCATTCCGGCATCTGGTCTGCGCCGCACCAACCACTACCTTGTCCGTGTGCTCGAAGGCGGCGAAACTCTCGCCCGCCAGACCGGTCTGCTCGACGCCCGACGTCGTCCGATCCGCGGTCTGCCGAACCGTCTGACCACCGGATCCAAGGAAGAAGTCGCGGCCATCTGGCGCGGCGCGTTCCTGGCTCAGGGAACCCTGACCGACCCGGGTCGCTCGGCAGCACTCGAAATCACCTGCCCCGGCAACGAAGCGGCCATGGCCCTCGTCGGCGCCGCGGGTCGTCTCGGCGTGGCTGCCAAGGCCCGTGAGGTGCGCGGCATCCACCGCGTCGTCATCCGTGACGGCGACGCGATCGGCGCCATGCTCGTTCAGATGGGCGCGGCAAACACCGTGCTCAATTGGGAAGAGCTGCGTCAGCGCCGCGAAGTGCGCGCCACCGCCAACCGTCTGGTCAACTTCGATGACGCCAACCTGCGTCGGTCAGCCCAGGCTGCGGTTGCGGCCTGTGCGCGCGTCGATCGGGCCATGGAGATCCTCGGCGATGACATTCCGAAGCACCTGCGCTACGCAGGTGAGCTGCGTCTGAAGTTCCGCGACTCGAGCCTCGACGAACTCGGCCACCATGCCGAACCGCCGATGACCAAGGATGCCGTCGCCGGTCGCATCCGTCGTTTGCTCGCGATGGCCGACAAGAAGGCCGTCGACCTGAACATTCCGGGCACCGACGCCAACCTGCCTGCTGACCTCGACGACGTCTAAACCGTCACACGGGGAATCGATGGAGTGTGTCGACCGTTGACCCGAGAGACACTTTTCGATCTGACTAGACTGAAAATGTCGTTCACAACGCTGGTGAGCGAGCTCGAATCTCGAGCGTGCCGACCGGCAACTCACAGAGGAGAAAAGAATGCCCGAATACACTCTGCCCGCCCTGCCTTATGACTACTCGGCGCTGGAACCGAGCATCAGCGGGGCCATCATGGAGCTGCACCACAGCAAGCACCACCAGGCGTATGTGACGGGTGCGAACACCGCCCTGGCACAGCTCGCTGAGGCCCGTGAGTCCGGCAACCTCGCGAACGTCAACAAGCTGCAGAAAGACCTGGCGTTCAACCTCGGCGGCCACGTCAACCACTCGATCTTCTGGACCAACATGTCCCCGAACGGTGGCGACAAGCCCACCGGCGAGCTCGCCTCGGCCATCGACGACTTCTTCGGGTCGTTCGACAAGTTCCAGGCTCACTTCGCGGCAACCGCACTGGGCGTTCAGGGTTCCGGCTGGGCCGTTCTCGCCTGGGACTCCATCGGTCAGCAGCTGATCGTTCAGCAGTTCTTCGACCAGCAGGCCAACTTCGCTGCCGGCACCATTCCCGTTCTCATGCTCGATGTCTGGGAGCACGCCTACTACCTCGACTACCGCAATGTGCGCGCCGACTACGTCAAGGCGTTCTGGAACATCGTTGACTGGGCAAACGTGCAGCAGCGCTTCGAAACCGCGCGCGAGAAGACCAACGGCCTGCTGCTACTGTCATAGCGTGATGGTGTCCCGTGGACCCATCCGCGGGACACCGGCGTCCATTCTTGTTCACCACCCAACGCGCCTCAGGCGCCCTCAGTAACAGGAGTTATCTGTGTCTGTAAAGATCGGTATTAATGGATTCGGCCGCATCGGTCGTAATTTCTTCCGAGCAGCGCTTGCCAAGGGCAGCGACCTCGAAATCGTCGCGGTCAATGACCTCACCGACCCGAAGACGCTCGCCCACCTCCTGAAGTACGACACCATCACCGGTCGCCTGGACGCCACGGTTGAGCTCGACGGCGACACCATCGTCGTCAACGGCCACCGCATCAAGGTGCTCGCCGACCGCGACCCCGCCAACCTCCCCTGGGGCGAGCTGGGCGTTGACATCGTGATCGAGTCCACCGGCTTCTTCACCAAGGCTGAACTGGCCCGCAAGCACATCGCCGCCGGCGCCAAGAAGGTTCTCGTCTCGGCTCCCGCCACGGGCGACAACGTCGCGACCATCGTTCTCGGCGTGAACGAGCACGTCTACGACGCAGCGATCCACGATGTGATCTCCAACGCCTCGTGCACCACGAACTGCCTCGCACCCCTCGCCAAGGTCTTCATGGACAACTTCGGCATCGAGCGTGGCCTGATGACCACGGTTCACGCGTACACCGCTGACCAGAACCTGCAGGACGGCCCGCACAGCGACCTGCGTCGTGCCCGCGCCGCCGCCGCAAACATCATCCCCACCTCGACCGGTGCGGCCAAGGCCCTCGGCCTGGTCATCCCCGAGCTGATCGGCAAGCTCGACGGCTACGCCCTGCGCGTTCCGGTTCCGACCGGCTCGATCACCGACCTGACCGTCACGGCTTCGCGCCCGGTTACCGTCGAAGAGGTCAACGCGGCATACAAGGCTGCAGCTGAGGGCCCCCTCAAGGGCATCCTCAAGTACACCGAAGACCCGATCGTCTCCAGCGACATCGTCGGCGACCCGCACTCCTCGATCTTCGACGCCGGCCTCACCAAGGTGATCGGCGACCAGGTCAAGGTTGCTTCGTGGTACGACAACGAGTGGGGTTACTCCAACCGTCTCGTCGACCTGACCGAGTTCGTCGCAGAGAGCCTGTAGGGGAAGAGCAGTGACGCTTCGCACCATTGAATCGCTCGGCACGCTCCGCGGCAAGCGCGTCATCGTTCGCTGTGATCTGAATGTGCCGTTGGACAACGGCCGGATCACCGACGATGGTCGCGTGCGAGCGTCACTGCCCACTCTCACTGCGCTTCTCGCCGAGGGGGCCCGCGTGGTGGTTGTTTCCCACCTTGGGCGCCCCGACGGGGAGCCGAACCCGAAGTACAGCCTGGCGCCGGTTGCCGCCCGCCTCGGCGAGCTCCTCGAGCGCCCGGTGTCCTTCGCGACCGACACGGTTGGCGCATCCGCCACGGATGCCGTCGCCGCGTTGGCCGACGGCGAGATCGTCGTGCTCGAGAACCTGCGTTTCAACGCGGGGGAGACGAGCAAGGTCGACGCCGAGCGTGGCGCTTTCGCCGCGCAGTTGGCCGAACTCGGTGACGCTCTCGTCTCCGACGGCTTCGGTGTTGTGCACCGCAAACAGGCGAGTGTCTTCGACCTCGCCCAGATTCTTCCGAGCGCTGCCGGTCTTCTGATCGCCGCAGAGCTCGATGTACTCGATCGCCTCACCGAGAAGCCTGAGGCGCCGTACACGGTCGTCCTGGGCGGCTCGAAGGTGTCGGACAAGCTCGGCGTGATCGGCCACCTGCTGCCCCGCGTGAACTCCTTGCTCATCGGCGGCGGCATGCTATTCACCTTCCTGGCCGCTCAGGGTCACAAGGTGGGCTCCAGTCTGCTCGAAGCCGATCAGCTCGACACCGTGCGCGGCTACCTGGCTGAGGCTGAGCGTCTCGGCGTGCAGATCGTGCTGCCCACCGACGTGGTCGTGGCCTCGAAGTTCGGCGCCGACGCCGATGTTGTCGTCACCGCCGCCGACGCCATCGAGGACACCCCGTTCGGTGCCGCAGGCCTCGGGCTCGACATCGGCCCCGACACGGCGCAGGCGTTCGCTGCAATCATCCGCGACTCGAAGACGGTGTTCTGGAACGGCCCGATGGGCGTGTTCGAACTGGCACCGTTCGCCGAAGGCACCCGTGCCGTCGCGTCAGCGCTCACCGAGGTCGACGGCCTCAGCGTGGTCGGCGGTGGCGATTCAGCCGCGGCCGTGCGCATTCTCGGATTCAACGACGACCAATTCGGTCACATTTCAACAGGCGGTGGCGCCAGCCTCGAGTTCCTCGAGGGTAAGCGACTGCCAGGACTGGAGGTCCTCGGATGGGCGTAACCATCAACCCGCGTCGTACCCCGCTGATGGCGGGCAACTGGAAGATGAACCTTGACCATCTTCAGGCGATCGCCTTCGTGCAGAAGCTGGCCTGGAGCCTGAAAGACGCGCACCACGACTTCGCCACCGTCGAGGTTGCGATCTTCCCGCCGTTCACCGACCTGCGTTCGGTGCAGACCCTCATTTCGGCGGACAAGCTTCCGCTGACCTTTGGTGCGCAGGACGTGTCAATGCATGAATCGGGCGCCTACACCGGCGAGGTCTCGGCATCGTTCCTGGCTCAGCTGGAATGCCAGTACGTGTTGATCGGTCACTCCGAACGTCGCACTCTGCACAACGAGACCGATGAGGTCGTCGCCGCAAAGGTGACCGCAGCCCTCGGACACAACCTGGTCCCGGTCATCTGCGTCGGCGAAACCGCCGAAGACCTCGCCGAGCACGGCCCGAGCGCCGTCCCGGTGTCCCAATTGCGCGCCGCTCTCGCCGGCGTGTCCAACGCCGCCGACTTCGTCGTCGCTTACGAGCCGGTCTGGGCGATCGGTTCCGGACAGGCCGCAACGCCCGAGCAGGCCGAGCAGGTTGCCGCGGCACTCCGCGCCGTGATCCAGGAACTGCTCGGTGACGATGTCGCCGACAAGACCCGCATCCTCTACGGTGGTTCGGTGAAGGCGGCAAACATCGCCGGTTTCATGCGTGAGCCGAACGTGGACGGAGCTCTCATCGGTGGCGCCAGCCTCGACATCCCGGAGTTCTCGAGCATCGTTCGTTACCAGAAGCACGTCGGACTGTAGCAAGACGGCCCGTGTCAGCCGGCGGATGCCGGTCGACACGGGCCTTCTTCTGCTCGCCGGCTGACGCTTGTGCGTCGTGCACGTGCGGGTCGTCCCCGGCCGGGGACTGCCGTCAGGCTATAATTGCCAGTGGCCCTGGTGGTGCCCTCATGCCCACCGCTTTGTGAAAGGTTTCGCGTGGAGATTCTCCAGGTTGTGTTGCAGGTACTGCTCGGCATTACGAGCCTCCTGCTCACCATGCTTATTTTGTTGCACAAGGGCCGCGGTGGCGGCTTGTCAGACATGTTCGGAGGCGGCGTTACATCGGGCCTCGGTTCATCGGGTGTTGCCGAGCGCAACCTCAACCGTTTCACCGTTGTGTTGGGTCTGCTCTGGATCTCGACGATCGTGGTTCTTGGTTTGATCACCAAGTTCGACACCGGCGCGTAAGTTTCTCCAGACTCAGCGCGTCAGGCACCTGACACACACTTAGATTTCTAGCAGAGGAACACAATGGCATCTGGTGGTAGCGCAATTCGCGGCTCCCGTGTTGGAGCTGGCCCCATGGGCGAGCAGGACCGTGGCTTCCACGCGGACCGTATCAAGGTCTCCTACTGGGATGCCCTCGGCAACGAGACGGTCCGTTACTTCGCGGCGAACCTGCCCGACGAAGAAATCCCCGAGACGATCGACTGCCCGACCTCCGGTCTGCCGGCAGGTCGCGACAAGGAGAACCCGCCGTCGGTCGCCAAGCTTGAGCCGTACAAGACGCACCTCGCTTACGTGAAGGAACGTCGTACGGAAGAAGAAGCCGAGTCGCTTCTCGAAGAGGCGCTCGTGCAGCTGCGCATCCGTCGTGGAAAGCTCTCTGCGACCAACTAAGGTTTCGCCCCGTTATACACGTGTGGCCCAGCTGATTCTCATCAGCTGGGCCACAGTTGGTTAACCGGAAGGTCGACCGGATTGCTTCGCTTAGTAGCTGGGCGCAATCAGGTTCGAGGGAACCTCCGCGGCCGCGGCACCGTCCACGAAGAAGACCGTGCGGCGACGGCCCTTGATTCCGGCGACCGGAACCTCATCGCGGCTCGCGCCGGCCAAGGCCAGCCCGAGGGCGGATGCCTTGTCGGCGCCCGCCAATACCAACCAGACACGGTCTGACGAGTTCAAGGCCGGGCGGCTCAGGCTGAGACGCTCCGCAGGTGCCTTGGGCGAGTTGGTGACCGCGACGACACTCAACTCCGTCTCACGGATGCCGCCGAGGTGCGGGAACAGCGACGCGATGTGTCCGTCGGCACCGACACCGAGKAAGGTGATGTCGAAACGAGGGAAAGCCGCATCGGACGGCGCAGCCTCGGCCAACTCCGCCGCATAGGCGAGAGCCGCATCCTCCAACGTGATTCCGTCGTCTGACGCAGCGAACGGATGCACGTTCTCGGCGGGGACGGCGATGTGATCGAGCAGCGCAGCGCGAGCCTGCACGTCATTGCGCTCGGCATCTGCACGCGGAAGCCACCGCTCGTCACCCCACCAGAAGCTCACCTTCGACCAGTCGATACTGTCGCGGGCCGACGAGGCGTTGATGGCCTCGAGGACCGCGATGCCGACGGATCCGCCGGTCAACACGATGTGTGCCACACCGTTGTCGTCGAGGATGTCGACAGTCTTCGTGATGAAGCGGGCCGCGACCGAGCCGGCCAGCGCCAGCTTGTCGGAATGAACCAGTACGCGTCGTTCGTTAGTCACGGTCATACTCCGGCCTGTAGCGCGACGGCGTCGGCGAGATGCGGCAAACCGTGCGTGATGACCTCACCATACAGTTCATCGGGGTCGAGCCGGCGGAGTTCATCAGAGAGGCAATCGCGCAGGCTCCGACGCTTGAGCGTCAGGTCCTGGGTCGGCTGGCCAGGCTGCGCGAGTGTCGCGACATCCGGCACCTCGCGCTCCAGCGAGATGACACCGGACTCACGGGTGAGGCTCACACCGTGGATGCCGTTCGCCAGCGGCCCCGTCGTCAATTCGTAGTCGACCGGAACTTTCAACTGCATCTGCAGCCAGGCGGCGAGCAATGCGGTGGAGGGGGAGTCGGCCGCACCGGTCACCTCGACGGCGGTGATCGTCTCGTAGGGTGGCTGGTCGAGCACCGCGGCAAGCTGGGCACGCCACAGCGTCAACCGGGTCCAGGCGAAGTCGGTGTCGCCGGGGCGGTACGTGGTGCAGAGCCGGTGCAGTGCCGCCTGCGGGTCAGACTGCGCCGACGCATCGGTGATCCGACGGTAGGCGATGCGGCCAAGTGGCGACTCTGCCGGGATGTGGGGTGCCTCTCCGGGCCACCAGGCAACGACAGGAGCGTCGGGGAGGAGAAGTCCGGTGACCAGGCTCTCCGGGTCGGCGCCCGCTTCGCCGTACACACGAAGCACGATGACCTCGCTGGCGCCGGCGTCGCCGCCGACACGGATTTCGGCGTCGACGCGGGCTTCGGCATCCGGGTCGGGGCCGTCAACCGCAGCGGTCGACACAACGATGACGCGCATCGGGTGCTCACGCGACGCGTCGTTGGCCGCTTCGATCGCGACTTCCTCGTGGCCGTGGGTCGACGCGATGATCAGGGTCAGGACACGACCGAGGGCGACGGCGCCGCCCTCCTCACGGATGCGGACCAGTGCCTTCGAAATCTTCGACGTGTTTGTGTCGGGCAGGTCGACGATCATGGACGCCTCCAGGTGCGGCCGTCGCGGGCCATCAGTTCATCAGCGGAATCGGGGCCCCAGGTGCCCGGGCGGTACTGCTCCGGCTGGCCCTGGGTTGCCCAGTACTCCTCGATCGGGTCGAGGATCTTCCAGGACAGTTCAACTTCTTCGTGACGGGGGAACAGCGGCGGGTCGCCGAGGAGCACGTCCAGGATGAGCCGCTCGTAGGCCTCGGGGCTGGCCTCGGTGAAGGCGTGACCGTAACCGAAGTCCATCGTCACGTCACGCACCTGCATGCCGACGCCCGGAACTTTCGACCCGAACCTGATCGTGACTCCCTCATCGGGCTGTACCCGGATCACAAGAGCGTTCTGACCGAGCTCGGCGGTCTGGCTCGCGGCAAAGAGATACTGCGGCGCGCGTTTGAACACGACAGCGATCTCGGTGACGCGGCGACCGAGACGTTTGCCGGCGCGCAGGTAGAACGGCACACCCGACCAGCGACGTGTGTCAATTTCGAGGCGCAGTGCTGCATAGGTCTCGGTGAGAGATTCCGGGTTCATTCCGTCTTCGTCGAGGAAGCCGAGAACCTTCTCACCACCCTGCCAGCCGCCGCCGTACTGGCCGCGGGCGGTACCGGTGCCGAGATCGTCGGGGAGACGCACCGAGGCGAGGATCTTCTCTTTCTCGGTGCGGAGGTCTGCGGCGTCGAACGAGATCGGTTCTTCCATCGCGGTGAGCGCCAGCAGCTGGAGCAGGTGGTTCTGGATGACGTCGCGTGCGGCGCCGATGCCGTCGTAGTAGCCGGCGCGGCCGCCCACTCCGATGTCTTCGGCCATGGTGATCTGCACGTGATCGACGTGGTTGGCATTCCAGAGCGGTTCGAACATCTGGTTTGCGAAACGCAGAGCCAAGATGTTCTGCACCGTCTCTTTGCCGAGATAGTGGTCGATGCGGAAGACGGAGTCGGCCGGGAAGACCGACTCGACGACGGCGTTCAATTCGCGTGCGGTTTTCAAGTCGCTGCCGAACGGCTTCTCGATGACGACGCGGCGCCACTGACCGGCTTTCTGGTCGGCGAGGCCTGAGCGACGAAGCTGTTCGGTCACCTGCGGGAATGCCTTCGGCGGGATCGAGAGGTAGAACGCATGGTTGCCCATGGTTCCACGCTCTCGATCCAGCTCGTCGATCGTTACTTTCAACTTTTCAAAGGCGGCATCGTCGTCGAACGTGCCGGAGACAAACCTGATGCCCTCGGCCAACTGTGCCCAGACATCCTCGTGGAACTCCGTGCGAGCGTGTTCCTTCACCGCGTCGTAGACGACCTTCATGAAGTCCTGGTCGTCCCAGTCGCGCCGGGCGAAACCGACAAGCGCGAAGCCGGGAGGAAGCAGGCCGCGATTGGCGAGGTCGTAGACGGCGGGCATGAGTTTCTTACGCGACAGGTCACCGGTCACGCCAAAGATGACGAGACTCGACGGTCCGGCTATCCGATTGAGGCGATAGTCAGACGGCGATCGTAGCGGGTTGAACTCCGGGGTGATTTCCACCGGGGACATGCAGCTCCTTTGAAAAGCTTGAAAAGACGCTCTGTGCAGCTAGCGCAGCGCGTCGAACAGTGTGGTGAGGTTCGATGCCGGCTGGGTCAGCGTCAAGGTTAGGACCGGACGACCGTGCTCGGCGAGCACACTCGCGTCGCCGCTCGCCTGCGCCTGGATGAGCTCACCGAAGGTGAACGGACGCCCGGGAATGTCGAGATCTTCGGCCGGGGTGGCCAGGATCTGCAGGAATACGCCGGTGGCGGGGCCACCCTTGTGGAACTGACCGGTGGAGTGCAAGAACCGGGGTCCCCATCCGAACGTGACCGGACGGTGGGACAGCGCGGCCAGCAGATCGCGCACCTGCACCAGTTCGGGCAGCGCGAGGCGATCGACGTAGGCCTGCACCGCGACGTAGCCGTCGGGTCCGAGCTCTTCGAGCAGGGCGTCGACCGCGGAGGCCAGGTCGCTTGCCGCACCGATGACGTGCGGGGTGCCGCGCACCTCGATGCCGTCAGAGATGAAGGCGGCAGGCTCCGGCTCCGGGCGGGAGTCGAGAAGACCGCGGGTGGCGATCTTTGCCGATTCGACGTCGGGCTGGTCGAACGGGTTGATCTGAAGCAGACGACCCGCGACGACCGTCGCGTACTCCCAGACCAGGAACTGGGCGCCGAGAGTTCCACTGACGCGGATCTCGCCCGAGTTGTCGTGCGCCGGGAAGATCTCCAGCCCGGCGTCGTCGACCACACGCACGACCTGAACGTCGGCCAGGTTCTCGGCCAGTTCCGGTGCATCGGTGTCGAGCACGACGGGCAGAATGCCGGTGCCGAGCTTGCCGGTCGACTCGGCGATCAGCTGTTCCACCCAGTCGGCGAACCCGACGATGTGGGTGCCGTCGGCGACGATGGCCAGCTTGTCACGCCGGGGCGCGGTGGCGGCGATGGCCGCACCGAGCACCAGGCCGGGGTTTTCGGCCGAATCGATGGCCAGGGCCAGCGAGATCGACTCAGCTTCGTCGAGAAGCTCGGCGATGTCGACGCCGGCGAGACCGGACGGCACCAGGCCGAAGGCGGTCAGCGCTGAGTAGCGTCCACCGACGGTCGGGTCGGCGTTGAAAACGCGGTAGCCGGCTTCGGTGGCGGATGCCTCCAACGGCGAGCCGGGATCGGTCACCACGATGATGCGCTCAGCCGGGTCGATGCCGGCGGCGACGAACGCACGCTCGAACACACGGCGCTGGCTGTCGGTTTCGACGGTCGAGCCGGACTTCGACGAGACGACGAGCGCCGTCTCGGCGAGTCGGTCGTTCAGCGCGGCAAGAACCTGACCGGGGTCGGTGGCGTCCAGCACGGTGAGTTCGACACCGGCTGTGCGCGTGATGACCTCGGGAGCAAGCGACGAGCCGCCCATGCCGGCGAGGGCGATGTGCGTCACGCCCTTTTCGAGCAGGCTCTGGCGCAGGGCGACGATCTCCGCAACGAGCGGGCGCGAAATCGCGACCGACTCGGTCCAGCCGAGTCGCTTGCTTGCTTCGTCCTCCGCGGCCGGGCCCCAGAGTGCGGGGTCAAGCGCGGTGATGCCGGACGCGACGAGGTCGTCAACCAGCACGGGCACCGCGGTGCGGACAGCGTCAGCTGCCGCACCGCTCACCGAGATGCGAAAACTCAATGCTATGCCTTGACCTGTGCGGCTTCGAGTGCGTTGGTGACGGTCACCAGCAGTTCGTCCCACGAGACGATGAACTTGGAGACGCCCTCTTCTTCAAGAACGCGGGTGACGTCGTCGTATGAGACGCCGAGGGCGGCGAGCTCGTCGAGAACGGCGTTGGCCGCGGCGTAGGAACCGGTCACGGAATCGGCGGGGATGACGCCGTGGTCAAACGTCGCCTCCATCGTCTTCTCCGGCATCGTGTTGACGACCTCAGGGGCGACGAGGTTCGTCACGTAGAGGGTGTCGGGAAGCGACGGGTCCTTGACGCCGGTGGACGCCCAGAGCGGACGCTGCTTGTTGGCGCCGGCAGCAAGAAGGCCAACGGCCCGCTCGCTGGCGAAAGCCTGCTCGTAGACCTCGTAGGCCAGCTGTGCGTTGGCGACGCCGGCCTTGCTCTTCAGCGCGAGTGCGGCATCCGTGCCGATGGCTTCCAGACGGTTGTTGATCTCGGTGTCGACACGCGACACGAAGAACGAGGCAACCGAGTGGATGGTCGACAGGTCGATGCCGGCTGCCTTGGCCTTCTCGAGACCCGACAGGTAGGCGTTGATGACCTGGCGGTGGCGCTCCAGGCTGAAGATCAACGTGACGTTGACGCTGATGCCGAGGGCGATGGTCTCGGTGATCGCTTCGAGACCGGCGATGGTCGCCGGAATCTTGATCATCGCGTTCTTCTTGTCGACCTTGGCCCAAAGCTGCTGGGCCTGGGCGATGGTGCCCGCTGCATCGTGGGCGAGGCCCGGCTCGACCTCGATCGAGACGCGACCGTCGACACCGTTGGTGCGGTCGTAGACCGGACGGAAAATGTCGCAGGCAGCTGCCACGTCTTCGGTGGTGATCTCGAAGACCGAGTCGTGCACGCTGGTGCCGCTGGCGGCGAGTTCGGCAACGTGGTCGCTGTACGAGGTGCCGTTGGCCAGAGCGTTGGCGAAGATCGTCGGGTTGGTGGTGACACCGACGACGTTCTTCTCGTCGATGAGCTTCTGCAGGCCACCCGAAACGATGCGGTCGCGTGAGAGGTCGTCGAGCCAGATGCTGACGCCGGCAGCGGAGAGCTGGGCGAGGGGAGTGGTTTCAGTCATGATGTCTATCTCCTTCAATACTTCTTAAGTGCTGCGCCGTTGAGCGCGAACGGTGAGCGGCGCTCAGTGGGCGGCGAGTGAATCCTTGGCAGCGGCGACCACTGCTTCAGTCGTCATGCCGAATTCGCGGAACAGGGTCTTGTAGTCGGCCGAAGCACCGAAGTGTTCGATCGAGACGGAGCGGCCCTTGTCGCCGACGTAGCTATTCCAGGTCAACGCAATTCCGGCCTCAACCGATACCCGCGCGGTGATCGCAGCCGGAAGAACCGACTCGCGGTACTCGGCGGACTGCTCCTCGAACCACTCGAGGCTCGGGGCGGACACGACGCGGGCGTTGATGCCGTCGGCCTTCAGCGCCTCACGGGCGTCGACGGCCAGCTGAACCTCGGAGCCGGTCGCGATGAGGATGACGTCGGGCGTGCCGTTCGCTGCCTCAGCAAGCACATAGGCGCCCTTGGCCGTGTTCTGGGCCGAGGCGAAGACATCGCCGACGGCGTCGCCGTCGCCACGCTCGAACACCGGAATGTTCTGGCGGGTCAACGCGATGCCGGCCGGGCCGTTGCGGCGCTCGAGGATCGTCTTCCAGGCCCACGCGGTCTCGTTGGCGTCGCCGGGGCGCACCACGTCGAGTCCGGGGATGGCACGGAGCGTCGCGAGCTGCTCGATCGGCTGGTGCGTCGGGCCGTCTTCACCGAGGGCGACGGAGTCGTGGGTCCAGACGAAGATCGACGGCACCTTCATCAGCGCGGCGAGACGCACTGCGGGCCGCATGTAGTCGCTGAAGATCAGGAAGGTTCCGCCGAAGGCGCGGGTGTTGCCGTGCAGGGCGATGCCGTTCAGGATGGCGGCCATCGCGTGTTCGCGGATTCCGAAGTGCAGAACGCGTCCGTACGGGTTGCCGGTCCACTCGTGGGTGGAGTGCTCGCTCGGGATGAACGACGCGCCACCGGCGATCGTGGTGTTGTTCGATTCGGCGAGGTCGGCCGAGCCGCCCCACAGCTCGGGGATAACCGGCCCGAGTGCGTTCAGCACCTTGCCGGAAGCCGCACGGGTCGACACCTCGACGCCACTGGCGAAGACGGGGAGAGCCTCGTCGACGCCGTCGGGCAGGTCGCCGGCGAGAACACGGTCGAGCAAGACCTTGCGGTCGGGGTTTGCGGCGGCCCACGCGTCGAACGCCACGTTCCACTCGGCGTGCTCGGCCGCGCCACGCTCCACCGCCAGGCGGGTGTGAGCGATGACGTCGTCGGCAACCTCGAAGTTCTTCTCCGGGTCGAAACCGAGAACTTCCTTGACTCCGGCGAGTTCTTCGGCACCGAGTGCCGAACCGTGGATCTTGCCGGTGTTCTGCTTCTTCGGGCTCGGCCATCCGATGATGGTCTTCAGGATGATCAGCGACGGCTTGTCGGTGACGGCCTTGGCCGCTTCGATGGCGTCGTTGAGCTCGGCGACATCCTCGATGTATTCGCCGGTCTTCTTCCAGTCGACAACTTGCACGTGCCAGTTGTAGGCCTCGTAGCGGGCATGCACGTCTTCGGTGAAGGCGATGTTCGTGTCGTCTTCGATGGAGATCTGGTTGCTGTCGTAGATCGCAATCAGATTGCCGAGCTGCTGGTGGCCGGCCAGTGAGGAGGCCTCGGCGGTGATGCCCTCCTGCAGGTCGCCATCGCCGGCGATGACGTAGACGAAGTGATCGAACGGGCTGGTGCCGGCTTCGGCCTCAGGGTCGAACAGGCCGCGCTCGAAGCGGGCGGCGTAGGCGAAGCCCACGGCGGAGGCCAGGCCCTGGCCGAGGGGGCCGGTGGTGATCTCGACACCCTTGGTGTGGCCGAATTCGGGGTGACCGGGGGTCAATGAGCCCCAGGTGCGCAGTGCCTTGATGTCATCGAGCTCGAGGCCGTATCCACCGAAGTACAGCTGAACGTACTGCGTCAGCGAGCTGTGGCCGACCGAGAGGATGAAGCGGTCGCGGCCGAGCCAGTCCATGTCGGACGGGTCGCGACGCATGACCTTCTGAAACAGAAGGTAGGCGGCGGGGGCGAGGCTCATGGCGGTGCCAGGATGCCCATTTCCAACCTTCTCAACGGCATCCGCTGCGAGAATTCGCGCCGTGTCTACTGCCTTGTTGTCAATGGAGTCCCACTGGAATGCTGCCACTTGATCTGACCCTTCTGAATGCAATGAGGGCAGGTTGACGTCAACCCGCTCCCTGATAGAGGTGTGCGCGCCCTTTGACGTCATCGGCATCGCTGCGAACTACCAGGGGGCCAGAGCGGCTCCCAGAGGCACGTTCACTGTGAGTTGGGGGAACACTCTCAGTATAGGGAGGGAGGCGGCACGCGTGCAGTGGGCATGCTGCATCCTCGCTGTCAGTCCGACGTCGGCGGGGGATGGCCTAGAATTGATGGGATCGCACAGCGTTAGAGGAGCAATGGACGTCGCCGAAAAGACACGCACCGTAGGCGGGAAGCCCGGCTTCCGTCGAACCCTGCAGGCGTACATCGCCCTGACCAAGCCGCGGGTGATCGAACTGCTTCTCGTGGTCACCGCGCCGACGATGATCCTGGCCGAGCGGGGTATCCCGAACCTCTGGCTGGTTCTTGCGACGTTGATCGGTGGCGCCCTCAGCGCCGGTTCGGCCGGCGCCTTCAACTGTTACATCGACCGCGACATGGACCGCGTGATGAAGCGCACCAAGGGCCGCCCGCTGGTCACCGGTGAGTTGACCGACCGCCAGGCTCTTGTTTTCGCCTGGGTGCTCGGTGCCGCCTCGATCGCCTGGCTCTGGATCTTCACGAACTGGCTCGCCGCAGCGCTCTCGCTCGGCGCGATCCTGCTCTACGTCGTGTTCTACACGCTCATTCTGAAGCGCCGCACGGCACAGAACATCGTCTGGGGCGGAGTAGCGGGCTGCATGCCCGTGCTGATCGGCTGGGCCGCCGTCACCGGCGACCTGTCCTGGCCGCCGTTCATCCTGTTCGCGATCATCTTCCTCTGGACGCCGCCGCACTACTGGCCGCTGTCGATGAAGTACCGCGACGACTACCAGGCGGCCGGCGTGCCGATGCTCGCCGTGGTGCGCGGTCGCACTCAGGTCGGCCTGCAGGTCATCCTCTACGCCTGGGCAACTGTTGCCTGTTCACTGCTGCTCATTCCGATCGCCGACATGGGCTTGCTCTACACGTTCACGGCTCTGGTCGCCGGCGGCTGGTTCATTTACGAGACGCACCGCCTCTACAATTTCGCGATTCGCCACGAGCACGTCTCACCGATGCGCGTGTTCCACGGTTCAATCGCCTATCTGACGCTGGTCTTCGTGGCTGTCGGCGTCGACCCGCTGCTGCCCTTCTAACCGTTCTCGCACCCTGCGTGCGGCGCCGAGTTTGCCTGTTCCGGTCGAGTTTGCCGGGTAGAGCAGGGCAACTCGACCGCAAGTCTCAAACTCGACGAACGAGACGGATGTCGATCTGCTCGCGATCGGCGTGGTGGATGACGACCGTCACGATGCGCCCGTCGATCGCTGCCGTCGTCGCCGAGAACACGGCGGCCGATGCCGACATCGCGTTGACCGAGCGGTTCTGATCTGAGGGATCACGCGTCGAGTCGCCCAGAACCGTCAGCGTTGCGGGGGAGACGTCGGCCGTCTCGATCGCTGCACGTCGTGACTGGCCGTGGTCGATCCATTGGGGCGTGCCGGGTTCGTAGCGTGACTTCTGAAAATTGCTGACCACGTAGTCGAGATGCTGCACCAGCGCGGCATGAATCGGTTCGTCGCGGCGGCCCGTCGAACCGATCACATCGGTGAAGACGAAGCCCCGCAATTCCGTGCCGGGCAACCCGAGCGGTGACTCGGTGAACCTGAAGTCGCCGTTCGCATCCGCGAGCCAGTAGTGGGCCTGCGCTTCCACAGTGATCCCATCGCGGGCAAACCAACTCCAGCCGCGCTCACGCAGCCGGGGCTGCGGAACGAACCCGAACACCGGAGGACCGAATTCGGCCAATCGCGCGGCATCGTCCGGCGGGGGAGATGGGGCGTCGTCGCTCTGCCACATGCCTGCAGAATACTGCGCGGACAGCCTGCTGTCGCCTCCCGGGGCGCCATGAACGCCCGGCACCCGATGGGGCCGTGAGGCGTGATCGGGGGGTGACGTTGGCTAGGCGTTGACCGCTGCGTCCGCAGAGGCCTCAGCTGAAGCAGTCGAAGCTGTCACCGGCTTCTTGAGGTTCAGGATGACGGCGACCATGGCGGCGGCGAGGCAGCAGGCCAGCACCATGTGAATGCCCACGAGGAACGGCGGCAGCCCGCTGCGTGCCTGCCAGAGACCGACGCCGATCTGCACCAATTCGACGGCGAGCAGCGCCACGGTCCAGGTGCGTACCGAGCCCAGCTGCAGCTTGATGGCTGCGATCACCAGAACGAGCGTGAGGGCCAGCGTCAGGTAGGCGGGCCAGCTGTGCACATGCTGCAGAAACTCGGAGTTGAGGTTGTTGCGCGGGGCATCGGCATCGCCGGCGTGCGGTCCGGACCCGGTGGTCAGAATGCCGACGAGGATCGTGAGCCCGATGACGGCGCTGGTCACGTGGGCGAGCAGCGCAAACCAACGGGGAGTGGCCGGAACACGCGGACCGACCGGGGTGTACACCTGGTAGACGAAGGCGGTGCACAGCACGACAAGCACAACCGAAACGATGAAGTGGAATCCGACGACATACGGATTTAGCTGGGTCAACACGCTGATTCCGCCGATGACGGCCTGCGCGGGAATGCCGAGGCCGGCCCAGAGGGTGAGCTTGAAGAGATCAGGGCGTTCCTTGCGGATGCGCAGGATGGCGACGAACGCGACGATGGCCAGCAGGCCGAGCAGGATGCCGAGCACGCGGTTGCCGAACTCGATCACTCCGTGGATGCCCATCTCCGGCGTGTTCACGAAGGATTCGGCCGTGCACCTCGGCCAGGTCGGGCAGCCGAGACCTGAGCTGGTCAACCGCACCAGTCCACCGGTTCCGACCAGCAGAATCTGTGCCGCCAGGTAGACCCAGGCGATCACACGCAGCCGACCATCGACGCGATCGGGCAACCAATTTGTAATCCGCTTCACCGGGAGTCGATCCTGTTCTGTCGTGCGCGTGTGAAAATGCCGAGCAGTCACTCCGAATCCACGGATCAACCTGTAGAATTAGGTGTTTCGTGGATTTCTCGCGCGCTGGCTTCGTTCCAATGGTACGCAGCAAGGAGTGATCCTGAACAATCGTAGGTACGCAACGTAGCCGTCCACGCAACCCGTTCCCTGGCAGGGTCTCCGTCACGGAGGCATGTCTGGGAATGACCGGACTGATATCCGGGTTGTGTTGGATAGGAGAAGAGGTAAGTATGTCGGACGTTCTGCTTGACCGCCCCGAGCTGGAGAGCCTGGGGGTGTACGAGTTCGGCTGGTCCGACTCCGACGCCGCCGGCGCATCCGCTCGCCGAGGCATCTCACCCGAGGTCGTCACCGACATCTCGAACCTGAAGAGCGAACCAGAGTGGATGCTCAAGCGTCGCCTGAAGGCTCTCGAACTGTTCGAGCGCAAGCCGATGCCGACCTGGGGAGCTGACCTGTCGGAGATCGACTTCGACAACATCAAGTACTTCGTTCGTTCGACCGAACGCCAGGCCCAGACCTGGGAAGACCTGCCCGACGACATCAAGAACACCTACGAGAAGCTCGGCATCCCCGAAGCTGAGCGTTCGCGCCTCGTTTCCGGTGTCGCGGCTCAGTACGAGTCCGAAGTGGTCTACCACCAGATCAACGAAGACCTCGCGGCTCAGGGCGTCATCTTCATGGACACCGACACCGCGCTCAAGGAGCACCCGGAGTTCTTCACCGAGTACTTCGGCACCGTCATCCCGTCGGGCGACAACAAGTTCGCCGCGCTCAACACGGCCGTCTGGTCGGGCGGATCATTCGTCTACGTGCCGCCCGGCGTGCACGTCGAGATCCCGCTGCAGGCCTACTTCCGCATCAACACCGAGAACATGGGTCAGTTCGAGCGCACCCTGATCATCGCCGATGAAGGAAGCTACGTTCACTACATCGAGGGCTGCACCGCCCCGATCTACAAGTCGGACTCGCTGCACTCGGCCGTCGTCGAGATCATCGTGAAGAAGAACGCCCGCGTTCGCTACACGACGATCCAGAACTGGTCGAACAACGTCTACAACCTGGTCACGAAGCGTGCGACGGCTGCCGAAGGCGCCACCATGGAGTGGATCGACGGCAACATCGGATCCAAGGTCACCATGAAGTACCCGTCGATCTATCTGATGGGGGAGCACGCCAAGGGCGAGACCCTGTCCGTCGCGTTCGCCGGCCCCGGCCAGCACCAGGATGCCGGCGCCAAGATGATCCACATGGCTCCGTACACGCAGTCCTCGATCGTGTCGAAGTCGATCGCCCGTGGCGGCGGTCGTGCCGGCTACCGCGGCGAGGTGCGCATGGATGCTGCGGCCCACCACTCGGCCAACACCGTGCGTTGCGACGCACTGCTGGTTGACACCAAGTCACGCTCCGACACCTACCCGGCCATCGACATCCGTGTCGACGACGTGCAGCTCGGCCACGAGGCGACAGTGTCGCGCGTGAGCGAAGAGCAGCTCTTCTACCTGATGAGCCGCGGCATGCCGGAAGACGAAGCAATGGCCATGATCGTGCGTGGCTTCATCGAACCCATCGCCCGGGAGCTCCCCATGGAGTACGCCCTCGAACTCAACAAGCTCATCGAAATGGGCATGGAAGGATCCGTCGGTTAAATGTCCGTCGCCTCAACTTCAAACGCATTGCCCACCACCGAACAGCACGGGATCAAGGAGCACTCAGACGGTCGCTTCGGTTTTGTTCCGGTGCAGACTCGCTCTGCCCGGTTCAAGAGCGCCGAGGTCACCGACTTCGAAGCCGTCACCGGCCGTGAAGCCGTCTGGAAGCTCTCCCCGGTCGCCAAGTTCACCGATCTGACCGCCGGCGAGCTTGACGGTTCTGCCTACGAGATCAGCTCGACCGACACGGCCGACGTCGATTCATCTGACATCACTGTCGGCTGGGTCGGCCGCGACGACTCCCGCATCGGCCTCGCCGGACTGCCGGAAGAGCGCGCCTCCGCCAACGCGTGGACCTCCTTCGAGCAGGCTCTGGCCATCACGGTCAGCGGTGAAGACGCCAAGGAGATCACGGTCAGTCGTGCGAACCTCGGTTCAGCCCCGCGTGCCGCCCACACCATCATCGAGGCCAAGCCGTTCAGCCGCGCCGTCGTCATCCTGCAGAACAACGGTGACGCCCGCCTGACCGAGAACGTCGAGATCATCCTCGGCGAATCGGCCAACCTCACGGTTGTCACGCTGCAGGAGTGGAACGACGGCGCAGTGCACCTGGCCAACCACTTCGCATCTGTCGGCCGCGACGCGCGCCTCAAGCACGTCGTCGTCTCCCTCGGCGGCAGCATCGTGCGCGTCAACCCGTCGGTGCACCTGGCCGGTTCCGGCTCGGACATCGATGCGCTGGGTCTCTACTTCGCGGATGCCGGACAGCACCTCGAGCAGCAGGTCTACGTCAACCACGACGCACCGCACAGCCGCAGCCGTGTCACCTACAAGGGTGCACTGCAGGGGCAGGGCGCTCGCACGGTGTGGATCGGCGATGTGCTGATCGGCAACAAGGCGACCGGCACGGACAGCTACGAGCAGAACCGCAACCTGGTGTTGACCGAAGGCACACGTGCCGACTCGATTCCGAACCTGGAGATCGAAACCGGCGACATCCTCGGTGCCGGCCACGCCAGCGCTACCGGTCGATTCGACGACGAACAGCTGTTCTACCTGCAGTCACGCGGAATCAGCGAAGACGAGGCACGTCGCCTCGTCGTGCGCGGCTTCCTCACCGAGATCGTGCAGCAGATCGGCTCCCCGCAGCTTGAAGAACGCCTGCAGATCACCATCGAGGCAGAACTCACCGGAACGGAAGGCGAGTAAACATGGCGTCCATCAAGATCTGTGGTTTCGACGAGCTCGAAGCCAATCAGGCCATCAAGGTCGACATCGACGGCATCCCGATCGCCGTCGTTCGTGATTCAGCCGGAGAGGTCTTCGCCATCGGCGACACCTGCACGCACGGCGACATCTCACTGTCGGAGGGTTTCGTTGAAGACGACACGCTCGAGTGCTGGGCTCACGGCTCGAAGTTCTCGCTACGCACCGGCAAGCCGCTCACCCTCCCGGCCTACGAGCCGGTTCCCGCGTACAAGGTCGAGCTGATCGACGGCGACGTGTACATCGACACCGCCGTCATTCTGGCCGTCTGACCGAAACTGACCTCGCCACCGGGCCAACGCATCCCGTCGCCCAGGCGTTCACACTTACGAAAGAGAAAACGAAATTCATGTCTGTTCTTGAGATCAAAGACCTGCACGTCAGCGTCGAGACCGACCAGGGCACCAAGCAGATCCTGCGCGGTGTCGACCTGAGCATCCAGGAAGGCGAGATTCACGCCGTCATGGGTCCGAACGGTTCGGGCAAGTCCACGCTGGCCTACACGATCGCCGGACACCCGAAGTACCACGTCGAGAGCGGTTCCATCCTGCTCGACGGCGCAGAGGTGCTCACCATGAGCGTCGACGAGCGCGCCCGCGCCGGCCTGTTCCTCGCGATGCAGTACCCGGTCGAGATTCCCGGTGTCTCCGTCACCAACTTCCTGCGCACCGCCAAGACCGCAATCGATGGCGAAGCCCCGGCCATCCGTGGCTGGATCAAGGACGTTCGCGAGTCGATGGCGAACCTGCGCATGGACAAGAGCTTCGCTGAGCGCAACGTCAACGAGGGCTTCTCCGGTGGCGAGAAGAAGCGCAACGAGATCTTGCAGCTCGAACTGCTCAAGCCGAAGTTCGCCGTGCTCGACGAGACCGACTCCGGCCTCGACGTCGACGCGCTGAAGATCGTCTCTGAGGGTGTCAACCGCGCCAAGGCCAACACTGGCCTCGGTCTGCTGCTGATCACCCACTACACGCGCATCCTGCGTTACATCCAGCCCGACTTCGTGCACGTGTTCGTCAACGGACGCATTGCAGAGCAGGGTGGCCCCGAGCTGGCCGACCGCCTCGAAGACGAAGGTTACGATCGCTTTCTGGCACTGCCGAACGTAGGCTAGAAGCATGGTTTCAACACTGAGTCCGGCGCGCTTCGATGAGATCGAAGAAGCGCTGAAAGACGTGATGGATCCCGAGCTCGGCATCAACGTCGTCGACCTCGGACTCATCTATGACCTCGGGTGGGACGACGAGAACGACGCTCTCATCATCCACATGACCCTCACCTCGGCCGGCTGCCCGCTGACCGACGTGCTGGAAGAGCAGACGGCCGAGGCGCTGGACGGCGTCGTCGACCAGTTCCGCATCAACTGGGTGTGGATGCCGCCGTGGGGTCCAGACAAGATCACCGATGACGGCCGCGACATGATGCGCGCGCTCGGCTTCTCGATCTAGTTCTCGTAATCCCAACGCCCGGTCCCTCTCCTGAGGGACCGGGCGTTTTCGCTGTCACGACTCAATCCCGCCGAGGCAATCTCGCCGAGTTTGACACTTGCGGTCGAGACACCCCGGCGTACCAGGGAAACTTGACCGGAACGGTCAAGCTCGGTGCCGCGTGCCATCGCGCGGCCTCACTTGGAATCCGGTTCTACCTACTGGAATGCTACTCTAATGGAGTGACGAAACACGAAACTCCCGCAGAACGACGGCGAACTGAGCGTGCCGGTGAAACCCGGCGCGACATTGTGCGCGCCGCCGGTCGCCTCATGCTGCACCGGGGCTATGTCGCCACGTCGATCGGCGCGATAGCCGCCGAAGCGGATGTCGCGGTGCAGACCATTTACAACTCGGTCGGCAGTAAGGCCGAACTGCTCGCTGCCGTACTCGAGCTGGCTGCAGAGGGACCCGGCACGGAAGACCTTGTTCCGGCGGCGCTGAGGCAACGCGTGGTGGCGTCATCGTCGGCGGCCGAGATTCTGCGGGTCGTTGCTGACTGGTTTCTCGCTGTCAACGAACGCACAGTGAATGTCTTGCTGATGATCAGTCAGGCTGCGGCCGTCGACGGCGATGTCCGAGCGATTGAACGTCGGTCCGTTGCGTCACGCCTTCACACGTTCGGCGAGGTTGCGTCGTCGCTCCGCGCTCTGCGGGGCTTGCGTGGTGGGATGAGCGATCCGGAAGCCGCCGCTGCGATCTGGGCCCTCGGCCATCCGCAGGTCTATCGAATGCTCGTCACCGAGTTCGGCTGGTCGAGCGAGGCTTACCGCGACTGGCTCGAAAAGGCTCTGCGCGGGGCTCTCTCCTAGAGCTCAGAACCTCGATGCGCACGTGGGAGTGCGCGCGGGCAAATATACTAGAGAGTTGGCCCGGTCGGGCCGTCTCTCTTCACTTCTTTCCGAACGGACTATTGCTGTGCTCAGTGTGCAAGATCTCGAAATCCGAGTGGGGGCACGCGTGCTCATGGAAGGCGTGAACTTCCGCGTCTCCAATGGCGACAAGATCGGCCTGGTCGGTCGCAACGGTGCCGGCAAGACCACCTTGACCAAGACCCTCGCCGGTGAGACRCTGCCGACCAAGGGCACGATCGAACGCATCGGCGAGATCGGCTACCTGCCGCAGGACCCGCGCTCCGGCGACCCGGAGATGCTCGCTCGTACGCGCATCCTCGATGCCCGCGGCCTCGGGACCATCGCGCTGGGCATGCATGACTCCAGCCTGCTGATGGGTGACGCGGATGCCTCCGTCAGCTCAGCCGCGATGCGCAAGTACTCCACGCTCACTGACCAGTTCAACGCTCTCGGTGGCTACGCCGCCGAAGCGGAAGCGGCATCGATCGCCAGCAACCTGAGCCTTCCCGACCACATTCTCGACCAGCAGTTGAAGACCCTCTCGGGTGGTCAGCGTCGTCGCATCGAACTGGCCCGCATCTTGTTCTCGGCCGCCGAGACCATGATTCTCGATGAGCCCACCAACCACCTCGACGCCGACTCCGTCGTCTGGCTGCGCGAGCACATCAAGAGCTACCGCGGTGGCTGCATCATCATTAGCCACGACATCGAGCTCGTTGGCGAGTCGGTCAACCGAGTGTTCTATCTCGACGCGAACCGCACCATCATCGACGTCTACAACATGAACTGGAAGAACTACCTGCGCCAGCGTGCCTCCGACGAGGAGCGCCGCCGCAAGGAACGCTCCAACGCCGAGAAGAAGGCGTCGACGCTGCAGCTGCAGGCTGCCAAGTTCGGCGCCAAGGCCAGCAAGGCCGCCGCGGCCCACCAGATGGTGGCACGCGCCGAGAAGCTGCTCGCCGGCCTCGATGACGTGCGCGCCGTCGACCGCGTGGCCAAGCTGCGGTTCCCCGAGCCCGCGCCCTGTGGTCGCACTCCGATCATGGCGACGAACCTGTCGAAGAGCTACGGCTCCCTCGAGATCTTCACCGCCGTCGACCTGGCGATCGACCGCGGCTCCAAGGTCGTCATCCTGGGCCTTAACGGTGCCGGCAAGACGACCCTGCTCCGGATGCTCGCCGGCGTCGACAAGTCAGACACCGGAGAGATCATCCCCGGCCACGGTCTGCGCATCGGCTACTACGCCCAGGAGCACGAGACCATCGACGTGAAGCGCTCGGTGCTCGAGAACATGGTCTCGTCGTCGCCGAACATCACCGAGATGGAAGCCCGGCGCGTGCTGGGCTCGTTCCTGTTCACCGGTGACGACTCGACCAAGCTGGCCGGCGTGCTCTCCGGTGGTGAGAAGACGCGACTCGCACTGGCGATGATCGTGGTCTCCGGCGCCAACGTGTTGCTTCTCGATGAGCCCACGAACAACCTCGACCCGGCCAGCCGCGAAGAGATCCTCGACGCACTGGCCAACTACAGCGGAGCTGTCGTTCTGGTCAGCCACGATGAGGGAGCAGTGGAGGCGCTGAACCCCGAGCGCGTGCTCATCCTCCCCGATGGCGTCGAGGACCACTGGAACCGGGACTACCTGGATCTGATCACGCTGGCGTAGTCAGGCGCTTCAGAGTGAAGAAAGCGGCGGTCCCGAATCAATCGGGACCGCCGCTTTCTTCGTTATCCGTCAGTGTGAGGAGCCCAGCAGCTCGTCTTCGACTTCTGCGTCACTTCGCGGCTTCGCGGCCTTTCGCCGGGCACGCTCTTCGGCGCGCTTCTGCTCTTCGGGGTCTTCCGAGTTCACGTTGCGGTACTCCTCACGCACCGCCCAACCGAGCCCGAGGAAGGCGAGCACTCCGAAGACAAACCATTGGAAGGCATACGAGAGGTGGGGGCCTTCGTCGGCCGGGGGCCGAACCACTGCCGTCGGTCGGGTGTCCGGGGCCGGGTCTTCCGAGGCCATCAGGCCGTAGGCGCCGGTATAGGTCGGGGTGTCCAAGCGCTTCGCGATGTCGTTGAGGTTGATCGTCGCAACTTGATTGCCGCTCGCGGAGCGACCCACCAAGTTCGGCTCTCCCGCCTTCAGACGGGCCACAACCGTCACCTCGCCAGTCGGCGCAGCAGGAACGGCGTCGGGAGCGTCTTGCTTCGAGCCCGTCGTCAGCCAGCCGCGATCGACGATGAAGACCGTGCCATCAGCCAGCTGCAGTGGAGTCAACACCTCAAACCCCGGCATGCCGTTCAACGGCCGGTTGCGGGCGAGCATTTCGTCTTCGGCCAGGTAGGTTCCGGTGAGGGTGACCGGGAGCCACTTCTGCGAGTCTGTGAACGCGTCAAGAGTCGGGAGCGCCTCGGTGACGGGGATGGGTGCGGAATCCCAGTTTGCGTTGACCTTTGCGATCTCGGCCAATGCTTCTTCGCGACGGGCAACCTGCCACATGCCGAGACCAGCACACGCCGCGGCGAACAGAATGGCGATCGCCAGATAGCCGGCCCAGCGGCGACTGAACGCGAACTTCCACCCGGTCATCGGGCATCCGCCGTGGTGTCGGTAGCAACCGCGGATTCGGTGACGGACTGGGCGGGAGGAGTGATCACTGAATCAGCTGTCTGGTCGAGGTGTGACTCATCTGACGCCTGGTCGACGAGGAGGGAAACGGAGAGGGGAAAGTCGCGGGTCGCGAGAAAATCGCGGAGGTAGTCGACGTGCTCGGCACAGGCGAGCCAGGTCTTGGTGCGGTCTGCAGCGTGGATGCGCGGATTGCGCCAGTCCAGCCGCCAGATTGCGTCGTCGCGGCAGCCTGCGCGTGAGCAGGTCGGAGAATCGAGCGGGGTGCTGAGCCCGATCATCAAGCGTCCTTCTGCTGGTCGGTACCAGGCGTTTCGTCTGACGGGCCTGTCGGCTTCGCGTCGGGGGTGAATGGCTCCGGACGATAAACCTGAACGCCGCCGGGGCGCATCACCTGGGAACCGCTGGGATCGGCGTGCACATTGGCGATAACAACGGCGATGTAGGGCAGAACGATGGCCCCGATGGCGCAGACGACGAGCCACCAGCCCTGTACGAACAGCATCAGAAGGATGCAGACGACACGAATACCCATCGTGATCGAATATTTGATCATTCGATTGCGTCGTTCCGCCTCGGGGGAGAGGGGGAGGGAGGTGATCGATTGCTGTTTCATGGAGGCTGTCGCTTCGGTGAGCCGGTGGGAGTTGTGCTAACTCCAGCCTACGTCTCGCTGGGCTGCGTGGACGACGCTCTAAGCTTGATTTCACGTATGCGCGGCAGCAATCGGCCGGGCGAGAGATTGGATCAGTGCATGACAACGGCTCGTACAGTGCTTGTTACCGGTGGCAACCGCGGAATCGGTTTCGCCATCGCCGAAGAGTTTCTGGCGCAGGGCCACCGGGTCGCGGTGACCGCGCGCAGCGGCGCCGGCCCGGAGGGAAGCCTCACCGTGCGTGCCGACGTGACGGACGCCGCATCCATCGATGCCGCGTTCACCGAGATTGAGGCTGCGTACGGCCCCGTTGAGGTTGTCGTCGCCAACGCCGGCATCACCCGCGACACCCTGCTGATGCGCATGTCCGAGGACGACTTCACCTCGGTCATCGACACCAACCTGAGCGGTGCCTTCCGCGTCGTCAAGCGCGCGTCGAAGGGGATGCTCAAGGCTCGTTTCGGTCGCATCGTGCTGATCTCGAGCGTCGTCGGCTTGTACGGCTCCGCCGGCCAGGTCAACTATTCGGCGTCCAAGAGCGGACTCGTCGGCCTCGCTCGCTCGGTGACCCGCGAGCTCGGCTCGCGCGGAATCACCGCGAACGTCGTCGCGCCCGGTTTCATCGAAACAGACATGACGGCCGAGCTGCCCGAGGCGCAGCAGGCCGAGTACAAGCGCAACATCCCGGCCGGTCGCTTTGCCAGCCCGACCGAGGTTGCCCGTGTGGTCACCTGGATTGCCGGCGATGACGCGGGGTACATCTCGGGTGCGGTCATCCCCGTTGACGGTGGCCTGGGGATGGGCCACTAACCCTTTCACCCTTCGCGCCATCTGGGCGTGGGGAACCCGGTTGGGCGTGCGATAAAGCCCACGCCCAGCGGGATTCCCCACGCCCGGGTCGAAGGTAGCTAGAAGTTGACCCGATCGCCCAGCGTGGTGAGGTCTGCGTCGAGAGTGATTGGCAACGCCTCAATGCCGGTGCGCGTGAGAAGGTCGGCTGCGTGAGTGCGTGAGCAACCGATGATCGTGCTGTCGAAATCGATCTCACTGATCAGAAACCACGAATGGTCGTCGGGCCAGAGCATTGTCGGCGTCGGGGGAGAGCTGATCTCTGACGGGCGGACCCACGGCGCCCGATGTGGCCAACTGATGTCGGTGAACTCTGCGCGGCCAACCCGGAAGAGGATGTAGTCCCGGTTGGGCGCTGCGAGGCGCGGGCCGGATGCTGCTTCTGCGGAAAGCAAGCCGGTTCCGGGCGCCGAGTCTGACCACGAAATGGTGTTCGGGGTCCCAACCGCGGCGTCATCGTCTGGACGTTCTGCTGCGTCATCGTCGCTGAGGCCCAATCCGACGTCGGCGTATCCGGTGGAACTCGTCAAACCACCGAACCCCTCCCAAATGGCTGCAATTCCGTGACCGGTCGCTCGGGAGCCGGCGGTCAACGCCGAGACGATCGACGCCAACTCCTCAACGGGCAGCCGACCCACCGACGGATCGGTGTATCGCCAGCCCGCAGCGTCGACACGCAGCACGTTGCTTCCGTATTCTCGACCGAGGATCCGGTGGGACTGGGCGAGCGGGTGCATTGTCGTGCCGAAGGCTGCAGCAGTCTCGGCCCAGGTGGCCGATTCAACGTCGGTCTCGATCTCGTAAAACGTTCCCCGACCGAAATCAGTTTCAATCTGTGCCCACTCGTGGCCCAGAACACGGTCCCTCGTCATCGGATGGAACACACGCAGATAAGCCTCGAATCCCGACGGGATGAAGCTTCGCAACCCCGGCCATCCGGCAGGCGTGGTGCGCAACTTCAGCCAATCTCCGCTGCTGACCTCCGCCGTCCACTCCATGAAGCTGCCAGTCGGCTCTAGCCGCGCAGGCCGAGAAGCGGCAGCACCTGGCTGAGGTCGCAGACGTCGATCACAACATCCGCCTCCTCTTTCACCCGCGGCTTGGCGTTGAACGCCACGGAGAGTCCGGCCACGGCCATCATCTCGAGGTCGTTCGCGCCGTCGCCCACGGCGACGGTCTGGCGGATGTCCACCTGGTCGGCTGCAGCCCACTCGCGGAGTGCCTCGGCCTTGGCCGCGGCATCGATGATCGGTCCGACGAGACCGCCGGTGAGACGCCCGTCGACCACTTCGAGCCGGTTGGCACGCCAGTGATCGAGCCCGAGCGTGTCGGCCAGGGGGTCGAGCAGCTCATGGAATCCGCCGGAGACGACTCCGACCCGGCTGCCGTGCGCGTGGATGCCGGCGATCAGGTCATGCACGCCCGGTGTCGGCCGGATCAGTCGGCCGACCTCGGCGAACACGCTGGTCGGCAAGCCGGCGAGGGTCTTCACGCGCTCGCGCAAGCTGTCGGCGAAGTCGAGTTCACCGCGCATTGCGCGTTCGGTGACGTCAGCCACCAACTCCCGTGACCCTGCAGCATCCGCTAAAAGCTCAATAACCTCGTCTTCGATCAAGGTGGAATCTGCGTCTAGAACTATCAAAAAACGGTTTGAAACGGTCACGGTTGAACGTGCACTCCCTTGCCAACGACGGTAATACCTGTATCAGTCACACTAAATCCTCGAGCGAGGTCTCGATCACGGCTCACCCCGACGCCCGCCCCGGCTGAGACCACCACGTCCTTGTCGAGGATGGCGCGGCGAACGGTAGCGCCCGGCTGCACGTGCACGCGTTCGAACAGAATCGAATCGACGACCTTGGCGCCCGACTCGACGGTTGCCCATGGTCCGAGCACGCTGCGCTCGAGGTGAGCACCGGAGATGACGCTGCCGAGGGAGACGATCGAATCGATGGTCGTGCCGATCGCACCGGCGGCATCCCGCACGAACTTCGCCGGGGGAGAGTTGAGCTGCTGGCTGAAGATGGGCCAGTCGCGGTTGTAAAGGTTGAAGATCGGCAGAGTGGAAATCAGATCCTGGTGGGCTTCGAAGAATGACTCGATGGTTCCCACGTCACGCCAGTAGTAGCGGTCGCGCGTCGTCGAACCGGGAACAGCATTGTTCTTCAGGTCGTAGACGCCGGCTGTTCCCCGCGAGACGAAATCGGGAATGATGTCGCCACCCATGTCGTGGCTGGAGTCGGGGCGGTCGCCGTCGCGCAGCACCGCGTCGATGAGCGCGTCGGTGTTGAACACGTAGTTGCCCATTGACGCGAGCACCTCGTGCGGAGCATCGGCCAGGCCAACCGCATCCTTCGGCTTCTCGATGAATGCCGTGATCCGGTCCGGAGTGTCGGCCGAAACGCTGATCACACCGAATTGGTCGGCGAGGCCGATCGGTTGCCGGATCGCGGCAACTGTGGCCTCCGCGCCAGAGGCGATGTGAGCGTCAATCATCTGGCTGAAGTCCATCCGATACACGTGGTCGGCGCCGACCACCACGACGAAGTCGGGCTTCTCGTCGTGGATCAGGTTGAGACTCTGCAGAATTGCGTCGGCGGAACCGCTGAACCACCGCTTGCCCAGCCGTTGCTGCGCGGGCACGGACGCGATGTAGGAGTTGAAGAGTCCGCCGGAGACATGCCAGGTCTGGGAAACGTGACGGTCGAGGCTGTGCGACTTGTACTGCGTCAGCACAACGACCTGCGTCACACCCGAGTTGATCAGGTTCGACAGCGCGAAGTCGATCAGCCGATAATGCCCGCCGAAGGGAACCGCGGGCTTGGCCCGGTCTTCGGTTAAAGGCATCAGGCGCTTGCCTTCGCCGCCCGCGAGAACGATTCCAAAGATCTTCGTGGCCTTCATGTCTTTACAGTACGGCCATTCCGGCGGGCGGAACCAGAGGATGAAGCAGTGTTAACCACACCGTTGCGCTAGCTTTGCTGCATGCGAGTGGATCTGATGACCAAGGAGTACCCGCCGGAGGTCTACGGCGGCGCCGGGGTGCACGTCGCAGAGCTCGTTCGAGCCCTGCGCGCCGACATCGATGTCACCGTGCGATGTTTCGGTGAAGCACGCTCGGCCCCGCAAACAATTGCCTATCCGGTGCCCGCTGAATTGATGGATGCGAACGCCTCGTTGGCCACGCTCGGCGTCGATCTCCAGATGGCCAACGACGCACACGGCGCCGATCTCGTGCACTCCCACACCTGGTACGCCAACGGCGCCGGCCACCTGGCCCAGCTCCTGCACGGGATTCCGCATGTCGTCACCGCGCACAGCCTCGAGCCCCTCCGTCCCTGGAAAGCCGAGCAACTCGGCGGGGGATACCGAGTCTCAAGCTGGATTGAGAAGTCGGCCTTCGAAGCCGCCGATGCCGTCATCGCCGTCAGCGGCGGGATGGCCCGCGACATCCTGCGCAGCTACCCGGCACTCGATCCCGCCCGGGTGCACGTGGTGTACAACGGCATCGACATTGAACGGTGGAAGCCCAACCCCGACAGCGCGCTGGTCCGCAGCCTCGGTATCGACCCCGATCGCCCGTCAGTGGTGTTCGTCGGGCGAATCACCCGTCAGAAGGGCCTGCCGTATTTGTTGCGCGCCGTGGCGCTGCTGCCCGAAGACGTTCAGATCGTGCTGTGTGCCGGTGCCCCCGACACCCCCGGGATCATGACCGAGGTCACCGCCGGAGTCGAGGCGCTGCAACGCGAACGCGACGGCGTGATCTGGATTGACCGGCTGCTCCCGCAGCATGAGCTCTCTGCCGTGCTGACCGCCGGCACCCTCTTCGTCTGCCCGTCGATCTACGAACCGCTGGGAATCGTGAATCTCGAGGCAATGGCCTGCGGGCTGCCTGTGGTCGGCACCGCAACCGGCGGGATTCCTGAGGTCGTCGCCGATGGGGTGACCGGACGCCTTGTGCCGATCGAACAGGTGGATGACGGAACGGGAACACCGACAGATCCCGATCGATTCGTGGCGGATCTCGCGCGCGTGATGGCCGAGGTCCTCGCCGACCCCGATCGGGCCGCCGAGATGGGCCGGGCCGGACGAGTGCGGGCAGAGCGCGAGTTCAGCTGGCATCACATCGCCGCACGCACCCGCGAGATTTACGCGACCCTGCTCTGATCGGGGAAGCGGGGCGGTCGACGCTGTCTCGCAGGCAGACGGATGCGTGCCCCGGGCATCCGCACGCCAGATAACATGGCTACATGGTCAACGTTCTTCAATTCACTGACGTATCCGTCGTTCGAGGTGGCAACACCATTCTCGACACCGTGAACTGGAGTGTTGACGACGATCAGCGCTGGGTCATCCTGGGGCCCAACGGCGCCGGGAAAACCACGACGCTGCAGATCGCCGCAGCAATCGCCTACCCGACAACGGGACAGGCCGAAGTTCTCGAAGAGCCGCTCGGCGGAACCGATGTCTTCGAGTTGCGCCCGCGGATCGGCTTCGCGTCAACGGCGATGGCCCGCAAGATTCCCGGCGCCGAGAAAGTCATCGACGTCGTCATGACCGCCGCCTACTCGGTGACGGGTCGCTGGAACGAAGAGTACGAAGAGATCGACGAGCGTCGCGCCCAGCGCGTGCTGAGCGAATGGCGCCTCGACCACCTGGCCGACCGCAAGTTCGGCACGCTGAGTGACGGCGAGCAGAAGCGGGTTCAGATTGCGCGCGCAGTGATGACCGACCCCGAAATTCTGTTGCTCGATGAGCCGGCGGCCAGCCTCGACCTTGGCGCCCGCGAAGAATTGCTCCAGCTGCTCGGCGGCTACGCCAGCGAGACCAGCTCACCGGCCATCATCATGGTCACCCACCACGTCGAAGAGATCCCCCGGGGCTTCACTCACGTTCTGTTGCTGGCCGGTGGAAAGATCGTCAAGGCGGGCCCTCTCGCTGAGGCGCTCACCTCCGAATCACTGACCGAGACTTTCGGTCTGCGGATCGAACTCACCGAAACAGACGGCCGCTACAACGCCCGCGCAGTCTAAACTCAGTGAGACGGAAACTGATCTAGTCAAGGCTCACTCCGTTGCCCGGTTTACCGTGGCGCTCGGATGCGTTGGTTTCTGCTAAACTTTATAGCTGGCCCTCAGGCCAACCAGTTTTATGCCGTATTCGGCTTCGCATCACTCGTTCATTGCGCAGTACTGCATCGTTTTATCGCGCTCCACCTATCGAATAGCAACAAGGAAGTCTTCATGAAGTCTGACATTCACCCCACGTACGCTCCCGTGGTTTTCCGCGACCTGGCGTCTGGCGCGACGTTCCTGACCCGTTCGACGGTCTCCAGCTCGAAGACGATCGAGTGGGAAGACGGCACCACCTACCCGGTGATCGACGTTGAAATCTCCTCGGAGTCGCACCCGTTCTACACCGGCAAGCAGCGCATCATGGACTCCGCAGGCCGCGTTGAGAAGTTCAACACCCGCTACAAGGGCTTCGGCGCGTAGTCACCTACCGCTTCATGCCACCTCAGGGTGGCGCACTGAAAAGGGCAACCGGCTTCGGCCGGTTGCCCTTTCTGTGTCGGTCGTCGAGACCGAGAGGTTAGCGCTCCGGCCAGCTGCCGTTCGCGACAAACTGCGGGTCGCGCTCCCGGCGCATGTAGGACTGAAAGTTCGCAGCCTGTTCCTGGCTCCAGGTGATCTGCAGGTCGTGGAGTTCTGCAGCGGTGAGCGGCAGAGTCGCAGCGTGAACCCGTGCAATGGCTTGGGCGACGTGCCCGGCGGCGATCGCGTCCGCACCCGAATCGTGGGCTCCGTCAAGCACCACCTCGTAGAAGGCGCTGGCCGCTTCTAAGGTGCGCTTGCCCTTGCGGTAACGGTCAACCGCCTTGTCGATGACGAGAGGGTCGATCACCGGGGTGGGGGAGACCAGCGGGGCGATGCCGTAGCGGATCGCCTCACGGTTGAGCAGGGTGAGGTCGTAGGGGGCGTTGTACGCAACGAGCGGGATGCCCTGCAGAAGCGGCACCCGGAGCGCGGCGACGATCTCGGCGACGGCCTCTGCCGCATCCCGGCCGTTCTCGACGGCGTGCTGTGTGGTGATCTTGTGCACAGCAGTGGCCTGTTCGGGGATCTCGACGCCCGGGTTCACCAGCCAGTCGGTGCGCTCGGTGACGTGACCCATCGCATCGAGAACGGCGACGGTCGCCGAGACGATGCGACTCGTCTCCACGTCGATGCCGGTGGTTTCAAGGTCGAAGACGGCGAGGGTATCGCTCCAATTGCTCATGAAAGCAGCCTACGGGCGACCACCGACAAAGCCGTTCAACCGAGCCGCAGGGCAACGAAGCCGCAGAGAAACCTAGCCGCAGGGCAACGAAGCCGCAGAGAAACCTAGCCGCAGTGCAACTTAGCCGCAGTGCAACCAGTAGAAGCTCTGCGCGCCCAGGGTGAGGGTGAGCCCACCGTCCTCATCGAACTGGGGGAATACGGCGCCCCCGAAAATGTCGTACAGGCGAACGCCGGCCATCTTGGCGTCCTCGATGCGGAAGGCCACCGGGTTGTGGGCGAAGCTGAACACGCACAGCACCGTTTCCGGTTGATCGCCGTGCTGGGTGCCCGAACCGGCGTACTCCCGGGTGAAGGCCAGCACCGACTCGTGGTTGGTTTGGAGCACGCGGATGCCGCCCAGCCCGAAGACCGGGTGCGCCTTGCGCACGTGGATCACGTTGCGCACCCAGTGCAGCAAGGAGCCCGATTGAGCGAGATGCGTCTCGACGTTCGTTTGTGTGTAGTTGTAGACGAGCGACTGCACGACCGGAAGATACAGCTTGCCCGGGTCGGCATGCGAGAATCCCGCATTCCGGTCGGGGGTCCACTGCATCGGCGTGCGCGAGCTGTCGCGGTCGGGCAGCCAGATGTTGTCGCCCATCCCGATCTCATCGCCGTAATAGAGAAACGGGCTGCCGGGCAGGGCAAAGAGCAGCGCGTGCGCCAACTCCAGTTCCGCCCGCGAGTTGTCGAGCAGCGGGGCCAGCCGGCGTCGGATGCCGATGTTCGCGCGCATCCGCGGGTCGTAGGCGTACCAGCCGTACATGGCCTGCCGATACTCCTCGCTGACCATCTCGAGCGTGAGCTCGTCGTGGTTGCGCAGGAAGACGCCCCAGCCGGCGCCGTCGGGGATGTCGGTGGTCTCTGAGAGCACCCGCACGAGCTCGTCGGCCTGCTGAGAACGCAGCGAGTAGAAGATGCGCGGCATGACCGGAAAGTCGAAGGCCATGTGGCATTCCGGCTCGTCTTCGGTTCCGAAGAACGCCGCAACCTCGCGCGGCCACTGGTTGGCCTCGGCGATCATGATGCGACCGGGGTAGTCACGGTCGCACATCGCCCGGAGCTTGCGCAGAAACTCGTGCGTCGGCGGTTCGCCCTCGCCGTTTCCTTCCTCGGATTCGTAGAGATACGGGATGGCGTCGAGCCGGAATCCGTCGACGCCCAGATCGAGCCAGAATCGCACGATCTCGAACATCGCCTCATGCACGGCGGGATTCTCGAAGTTCAGGTCGGGCTGGTGCGAGAAGAAGCGGTGGAAGAAGAACTGACGGCGGACCGGGTCAAACGCCCAGTTCGAGTCTTCGGTGTCGGTGAAGATGATCCGAATGTTCGGATACTTCTCGTCGGTGTCACTCCAGACGTAGAAGTCACCGTACGGACCGGTTGGGTCTTCGCGCGATTGCTGAAACCACTCGTGCTGATCAGAGGTGTGGTTCAGGGGCAGGTCGATCACGACGCGCATATTGCGTTCGTGCGCCTTCGTGACGAGATCTTTGAACTCGTCGAGTGTTCCGAACTCGGGCAGCACTGACCGGTAGTCGGCCACGTCATATCCGCCGTCTTCGAGCGGTGAGGTGAAGAACGGTGGTATCCACAACGCGTCAATTCCGAGCCATTGCAGGTAGTCGAGTTTGGAGACCAGCCCCGCCAGATCGCCGGAACCGTCGGCATTGCTGTCGACGAATGACCGCACCATCACTTCATAAAAGACGGAACGGCGATACCACTGTGGGTCGAGTGTCAACCCGGGCAATTGGATGGGGGCAGTGAAGCTCACCGTTCTCCTTTCGGCCCCGGAATACTCAGGGCAGGTCACAGCAGTCTAGATTCACGAGGCCGTTTTTGCTTCACATCGATCGGTGCGAACTCCACGACCCGAGCGGCCTAAACTGGGTTCGATGATCGTTCCCTCGCCCTATGACGACCTGCTCGCTCCCATTCCCGTGCAGAAGCACACGGTTTCGGTGCTCGGCAGCGCCACCCGCTATTGGGAATACGGCGACCCCCAGTCGCCAACGACGATCGTGGCCGTGCACGGCTTTCGCGGCGACCACCATGGACTTGAACCCGTTGTGGCCCAGTTGTCCGGTTTTCGAATCATCTCCCCAGACCTTCCCGGGTTCGGCGAGTCCGAGCCGCTGATCGACGCCACCCACGACATCGACGGCTATCGCCGCTGGCTGACCGCTTTCGTGACCGCGGTCGCTCCGTCCGGTCGCTTCGTGATCCTCGGCCACTCGTTCGGGTCGATTGTCGTCTCGGCGACGGTGGCGGGCGGACTGCGCGCCGACGACGTCGTGCTGGTCAACCCGATCGCGGCCCCGGCATTGTCCGGCCCCCGCGGCATCTTGACCCGGCTCGCGGTCTTCTATTACTGGGCCGGAGCAAAACTCCCGGAGCGCCTCGGTTTCGCGTTGCTTCGCAATCGCGTGATCGTGCGCGTGACGAGTCTGGCGATGGTCAAGACGAAAGACCCGGAGTTGCGTCGCTGGATCCACAATCAGCACGATCGCTATTTCTCGGCGTTCTCCGATCGCCGGGTCGTCCTCGAAGCGTTCCGCGCTTCCGTCGGCAACGATGTGAGCGAATTCGCCGCGGACATCCCGGAGCGCACGCTTCTGATCGCCGCTGAGAAAGACGACATCACCACGGTGGCCGCTCAGCAGCGGTTGCAGAAGCTGTTTCCGGATGCCACGCTGCAGGTCATCGACAAGGTCGGGCACCTGATTCATTACGAAGTACCTGCCATTGCCGCCGCCCATCTGCAGAGTTTTCTTGACGAGGAGAAGTCAGCGTGAGAATAGTCTTCGACTGCCGGTACACCCGTTTCGATCAACACGACGGCATCAGCCGCTATACGGCTGGGCTGGTGACCGAACTCGCGAAACTGCATCCGGTGACGATGCTGATCAGCGATCACCGCCAACTGGCGTTGCTCCCGTCTCTGCCCTGGCAGCTGGTGAGCCCGCCCACCAGCATCCGTGAACCGTTCCTCGCCCTGACCGTCAACCGGTTGCGCCCCGATGTGGTCTACAGCCCGATGCAAACCATGGGCTCGTGGGGGCGCAAGTACCGCCTCATTCTCACCGTGCATGACCTGATCTACTACCGCAATCGCACGCCCCCGCGTGATCTTCCCGCCCCGATCCGGGCGATCTGGCGGCTGTACCACCTCTCGTGGTGGCCGCAGCGGATGTTGCTCAATCGGTCCGACGCGGTAGTTTCTGTGTCCGAGACAACGAAGAAGTTGATTGCGGAGCACCGTCTCACCACTCGCCCGGTCACGGTGATCTACAACGCTGCGGATGCCGTCGCGTCTGGGCCTGTGCAGCGGACAACTCCCGAGACTGCGCGGCTGGTCTACATGGGCTCGTACATGCCGTACAAGAACGTTGACACGCTGGTGCGCGCCGCCGCGGCGCTGCCCGGCTACGAATTGCACCTGATGAGTCGGGTGAGCGATTCCGAACGCGAGCGTCTCACGCTGCTCGCGCCACAGGCCAGTCTCGTCTTCCACAACGGCGTGTCTGATGAGGACTATGTCGAGGTGTTGCGTTCGGCAACAGCTCTAGTCACCGCCTCGCTCGATGAGGGCTTCGGCATTCCGCTCGTTGAGGCGATGGGTCTCGGGATCCCGATTGTCGTCAGCGACATTCCGATCTTTCGCGAGATCGGCGGCGATGCCGCGCTGTTCTTCCCCGCTGAAGACCCGCAGCGCCTGGCCGATGCGGTGCTCACGCTGGAAAAGCCGGGAGAGTGGAGCGAGCGTTCACGGCGCTCCGTCGCGCAGGCGAGTTCGTTCACCTGGAAGGCGTCGGCCGCGCGACTTTTCGAGCTGCTGATTTCCGTCGGTGAGTCGAAGACGGAGATTCAGAGCGCGAAGGTTTCTCGCTAAGCACCGCCCTCGGGCGCGCGTCAATCCGGCACGTCCCTGGGCCATGACGCCTGAAGCGCGCCGATCGCCTCGTCGTTGCTCAGACCGTAGCGCTGGGCAGCTTCAGCGAGAGTGCGGGCCGCGTGCAACACCTCGCTCGGGGTCGTCGTGACCCGCGCGCTGACCCGGGTGCCGCTACCCGCGCGCGACGTGACGAGACCATCCTGCTCCAACAGTTTGTAGGCCCTGGCCACGGTGCCGGCCGCAACATTCAAGTCGCGTGCGAGTTGTCGAACGGACGGGAGTTTCTCGCCAGCAGCCAGTTGACCCGCAGCGATGACGCTGCCGAGCTGGCGGTGAATCTGATCGGCCGGAAGGCCGTGACCCGACAAAGAGATGGCGGGCATGATCAGGGCCGCTCCACCGAGGCCACGCTATCGACGTGCGTCACGCCAGCGGCGCCGTTGGACGGTTCCTCGGCAGGGAGGGTCTCAGCGCGTGGGCCAACTGGCGCCGCGAACGTCAGCCGAGGGGACCTCGTGAGGAAAGGGAGCGCGATGAGTGCGTATCCGAGGCCCTTCAGCAGCTGGCCGGACACTATCAGCGGAACGGATAGAGCAGCGATGGGGGTTCCGACTTTGATGCCAGTGGCACCATCTTCAAAGCCGAGCGAGGCGGCACCGCCGATTTGGGACCAGACGTAGGCCAGCGTCAGAATCAGGGCGCCGCCACTGAGCGCGACCACGGCGCGGGTGCTTCGGTTCCGCAGCCACACATCGATAGCGCGCTCTCCGGCCGTTACGGCGAGAGGCGTCCGCGCGTTGAGCCACAGTGCGCCGAGCGCTGCGAGCGCCAGAGCGGTTGCCGCCACCATGATCGGCACGCCGTAGTACCAGCCGATGAGTTCGGTGGCCGCGCTTGCCGAACCGACGTCGACAGACAGCTGCGTAAAGTCGCCATTCTCGTCGGGACTTGAGGCGAGCCCAGCCGCGACCAGGCTGAGAACCAGCATGGCGGCTGCCGAGAGAGTGCCGACGAACCACCAACGCCGCCCAAACGACCACACCGTCCGCTGATTCAGATCAACTTGCCGAGCGAGATCGCCGTTCCCCACGCGGTGCGCTGCCGGTCGACACAGAAAGACGATGATGATCGCGGTGACTACGACGAGCGGCCCCAGATAGGTGATCCATTTGGATTCCTCAATGTAGAGCGCGTTTTGCATGTAGATGAACGGCAGAGCGAGCGTGAGAGCGCATCCGCTGGCCCACCGTCCCCGCGCGACAACCCGCCGAGCGCTGAGTTGCCAGAAGGCGGCCGCATCCGCACTGAGACCGCGAGCGACAGGCGGATGACGGTCTGCCTTGCGCATGTAGTGAAGCAACACCCCGAGCGGAACGAGGATGGTCGTCGCCAAGTTGATGTAACCGATGTAGGTGTACCAGAATCCAAGCACCGCAACCGCCCCCGCTGTTGAGCCGTGCAGGCAACACCGCCTGCACAACTTGTATCAAGTGAAAGATACAGTTGCGCGGGTTCGATGTCGAGTATTTGCTCAGGCGATCGGGACGCAGGGGTGTTGGACCTGCTCAGGCGATCGGCGTGAAAGTCTCGTCGATGTGACGCACCGTCGCGTCGAAGTGGGTCAAGACGAGTTCGCCGTCTTTCCAGACGAAGTCGTGAACCGAACCGTTGGCGATGAGTTCATCGTGGCGTGGTCGTTCGCCATCGGTCGCGTGCCGGAGGAGCGTGCCGATCACGCCGCCGTGGCTGATCACGAGCACGGACCTGCCCTGGTGCTGGTCGGCGATGCGACCGAGTGCCGGCAGCACACGGTCGAGCACGTCTTGCCGGCTCTCCAGCCCCGGCACAGGGACGCCGTCGGGGAAACGGGCCTGACGTTCGCTGAAGGTCAGACCCTCAATCTCGCCGTGATGACGCTCGGTGATGTCAGCGAGTGTCTCGGGAGCGGAGAGCCCGAGCTCACCCGCGATGATGCGCGCCGTCTCCTCGGCCCGGGCGAGTGGGCTCGCGACGATGGCATCCCAGGTGCGCTCCCGCAGGCGAACTCCAGTCTCAGCAGCCTCCGCGCGCCCCGTGTGGTTCAGCGGGATGTCGGTGCTGCCCTGAATGCGCTTGTGCAAGTTCCAATCGGTTTGACCGTGGCGCACGATCGAGATGCGTGTCATCGAGCTGTTCTTCCCTGCATCAATTTTTTCGGAGGTGGAATGTGCCGCGGTCATGAGAGTCCATCACCGCCGGAATCAGCGTTGCCCCCGAGGCGCTCAGCCAGTTCGGCGAGCACTTCTGAGGTTCCTGCATCAATCTTAACAACCGCCCGCCCATCGCCCTTGGTGGCCCCACGGTTGATCACGACGATCGGCTTGCCCGCGCGCCGCGCTTGCTCCACCAGGCGGATGCCCGAATTCACTGTGAGCGACGACCCGGCGACAATCAGTGCGTCGGCGGCGGCAACGAGAGCTGCAGCTTCGGCGAAAGTCTCGGTGGGAACGAACTCCCCGAAGAACACGACGTTGGGTTTCAGCATCCCGCCACACACTGTGCAGTCGGGGATCACGAAGTCGTCGATTTCGCCGACATCCGCATCGCCATCGGGCGCAAGTCGGATCGATTCCGGTGTGCTCAAGACCGGGTTTGCCGCCTCGAGCCGTTCGGCGACGCTCTCACGCCCAAACGCTTGCCCACACGCGAGGCACACCACCGTGTCCATCGCCCCGTGCAATTCAACGACCCGCCGTGACCCGGCCTCGGTGTGCAGACCGTCGACGTTCTGAGTGATCACCCCGTTGATGTGCCCGGCCGCCTCAAGGGCAACCAATGCCTCATGCCCGGCGTTCGGGGTCACCGAGTTGAACCGCTGCCAGCCGAGGTGGCTGCCCGCCCAGTAGCGTTTGCGTGTGCGTTCGTCGCCGACGAACATCTGAAACGTCATCGGGGTGCGCGGCTGCGAGCCCTCGCCCCGGTAATCGGGGATGCCGGAGTCGGTGCTCAGGCCGGCGCCGGTCAGCACGGCCGCCTGCCGCCCGCGCAGCAGATCCACGACCTGCTCCATCGCATTGTCGACGTCGGCTTCGACCCTCATGCCACTCTCCACGGTCATCCGTCGTCCTTCCCTGACGAGCAGTCGCGTGAGAGCGAAAACTCGTGTTCTCCTGAGTCTAAACACCGGCGTTTCGCAGTTTGTTTCCGCACCTGTCAGGCTGGTGATCCCGACAACTGCGAAAGAGGCGTCACCCCGTGCCGGTAATCCACATCGAAGACCTCGACCTTCCGGGTCTTTCCGACTATTCGCGGTTGACGGATGTCGCCCTGCGTCGCGTTTCAGAGCCGGCCGGCGGTCTGTATATCGCCGAATCGGCCAAGGTGATCACCCGGGCGTTGAACGCCGGGCACCGCCCGCGTTCCGTGCTGTTGCAGGAGCAGTGGCTGGCCGATGTGGAACCACTCCTGGCCGACTGGCCCGATGTGCCGATCTACGTCGGCGAAGCGCGCCTGCTGGAGAAACTCACCGGGTACAACCTGCACCGTGGTGCCCTCGCCGCCATGCACCGGCCGCCCCTGGCGCCGGTCGCCGACCTCATCGCGGATGCCCGGCGCATCGTGATCCTCGAAGACATCGTCGATCACACCAATGTGGGGGCCATCTTCCGCTCGGTTGCCGGTCTGGGTGCCGACGCGGTGCTGATCACCCCGCGCTGCGCCGACCCGCTCTACCGCCGCAGCGTGCGGGTCAGCATGGGCACAGTGCTCCAGGTGCCGTGGACCCGCCTGCCGGAATGGGCTGAGGCCCGCCCGCTGCTCCATGACGCGGGGTTCCACCTCGCCGCACTGGCGCTCTCCGACACGGCGGTCACGCTCGACGAATTCGCCTCGGATGCTCCCGAGCGACTCGCCCTCATTCTCGGGACCGAGGGTGACGGGCTGAGCAACCAGGCACTCGCCGCCGCGGACACCGTGGTGACGATTCCGATGAAGCACGGCGTCGACTCGCTCAACGTCGCATCCGCCAGCGCCCTGGCGCTCTACGTTCTCCGCGTTTAGTCAGCGCAGCTTGGTTAGGATTGACGGATGCCTTCCCCGCGACAACAGCTGACCCGACGCCAGAAGTACCGCAACCGCCGGATCGCTTTCTTCGGGGTGCTGGCCCTCGTTCTTGCCGGACTTGTCTACGTGGTCAGTGCCGGAGCCGCGCCGCTTCCCGCCGCCGCCGCAGCGCTGAGCCAGCCCGAAGCGTTGACCGCTGCAGCGGCACAGCCGGCCTGGCCGGACTTCGGGGAGACGGCCATCGGCGCCGTCGGATTCGACGGTGTTCTCGCCTCCAGCGGCGAGCAAGGCGCCGTTCCGATTGCGAGCATCACCAAGATGGTGACGGCACTGGTCATTCTCGAAGCCAAGCCGCTGGCCGCCGGTGAGCAGGGACCGAACATCACCTTCACCGATGCCGACGTCGACATCTACTACGACACGATCGCCGAGGATGGCTCGTCCGCCCCGGTGGTCGCCGGCATGGTGCTGACCGAGCGCCAGGCGCTCGAGGCGATGCTGATTCCTTCTGCGAACAACTACGCCGTCTCGCTCGCGAACTGGGCCTATGGGTCGGTCGACAACTACCTGGCCGCCGCATCTGCGTGGATCGACCAGCACAACTTGACCGGCACGACAGTTGTCGACACGAGCGGACTATCGGCGGGCAGCATGAGCAGCCCGGCCGATCTGGTCGAGATTGGCAAGATGGTGGCGACCAACCCGGTGCTCGCCGACATCGTCGCAATGACGAAGGCCGATCTGCCGACCATTGGCGTGCTCACCAACACGAACAAGCTGCTCGGCGACTTCGGCGTCGACGGGATCAAAACCGGCACTACCGATGAAGCGGGCGCCTGTCTGCTCTTCTCCGCCGACTTCACGGTCGGCTCCGAGACGGTGACCCTGGTCGGCGTGATGCTCGGCGGAGACACGCACTCCGAGCTCAACGACGCGATCGCGGAACTCATCCAGAGCGTGAAGCCCGGTTTTCAGGAGCTGACGCTGACCGAAGCCGGTGCACCGTACGCCTCGTACGCGTCGGCGTGGGGTCAAACCGGTCAGGCTGTCGCAGCCGAGTCGAAGACCGCACTCGTCTGGTCTGACACGCCCGTCACCGGTACGGTCACGGCCAAGCCGGTTGGCACCGCACATTCGGGTGACGCCGTCGGCAGCATCGACTTCCAGGTGGGCTCGCGCACGATCAGCGTGCCGCTGATCCTGGACGGCACRGTCAGCGACCCCGGTCTCGGGTGGCGCCTGTCCAACCCGGGCGAGATCTTCTAGTCCTCTCGGCCGCGCCGGTCTCGACCCGCTCCGCTCTAGACCGGGCGGTTCTCCGCATCGTAGGGACCGGCATCCGGTCGTTTGGGCTGCACGTGATCGCCCGACGACTGGTGACGGATGCGCCGCAACACCCACGGCATCAGGTACTCGCGTGCCCAGGCGAAGTCCTCCGTGCGGGCCTGTCGCCAGGTCGTCCCCGGCATCGGCTCGGGAACGAGCGGTGTGAGCGAATGTTCAACGTTCAGAGTGTCGAGCACCATGCGTGCCACGGTGTGATGGCCGAGGGCATTCAAGTGCAGTCGGTCGGGTGACCACATCCGCGGGTCTTGGATCTCGGACAGGGCCCAGAGGTCGGCGACGATGCAGTCATGCCGGGCCGCAATCGCCCGAATGTTCTCGTTATAGATCGCGACCTTGCCACGCAGCGTGCGAAAGACGGGGGAGAAGCCGACATCGGTGCCTGTGAAGACCACGATTGTCGCATTGTCGCGCGCGAGCCGACGGATCGTCTCGTCGAACTGGACCGCGATGTCGTCAGGGTCGGTCCCCGGCCGAATCACATCGTTGCCGCCGGCTGAAATCGTGATCAGGTCGGGGCGTAATTCCAGCGCCGGCTCGACCTGCTCGGAACTGATCTGACGAATCAGCTTTCCGCGAACAGCAAGATTCGCATAAGCGAAGTCGTCGGTGCCGGCACTCAGTTGCTCGGCAACGCGATCGGCCCAACCTCGGTTTCCGCCCGGACTTGCGGGCTCCGGGTCGCCGATTCCTTCCGTGAAGGAATCACCGAGTGCGACGTACCTGCTCCACGGATGCTCTGATTTGGTCATCCAAACATTGTGCCTCGTCCAGCGGAGGCCGACACAACTTGATAGGTTCTTATGAAGTGACTACTCCACCTGTTTTCGGCCCCGCCCAGGGAACGAGTGCAGCCGAACATCTGTCGCCCTCCTTCCCGGAACGAGCCGCCTGGGGAACCGCAAGCAAGCTGCGTGCCTGGCAGGCTGAGGCGCTCGAAGCCTATTTCCAGAACGAGCCGCGCGACTTTCTGGCTGCCGCAACCCCCGGCGCCGGCAAGACCACCTTCGCCCTCCGCCTCGCCGCTGAGCTGCGCTCTCGCCGAGTGATCGACCGCATCACCGTCGTCGCTCCCACCGAGCATCTGAAGACGCAGTGGGCGAATGCCGCGGCGCGCGCGGGCATCCGTCTCGACCCGACCTTCAAAAACAGCGACGGCCGCTACGGCAACCACTATCACGGCATCGCCGTCACCTATGCCCAGGTGGCGACCCGTGCTGCGTTGCACCGCGACATCACCCTGGCCAACCGCACCCTGGTGATCCTCGACGAGGTGCACCACGGTGGCGATGCCTTGAGCTGGGGCGATGCGATCCGTGAAGCCTTCGATCCGGCCACGCGTCGTCTTTCGCTGACAGGAACCCCGTTCCGTTCTGACACGTCGCCCATTCCGTTCGTGAGTTACCTGCCCGACAAGCACGGCATCCGTCTCTCGCAGAGTGACTACAACTACGGTTACGGCCGCGCCCTCGAAGACGGTGTTGTTCGCCCGGTCATGTTCATGGTCTACGCCGGCCACATGACCTGGCGCACGCGGGCCGGCGAAGAGATGGAAGCCAAGCTCGGCGAGGGCAACACCAAAGACATCACCTCTCAGGCCTGGCGCACCGCGCTCGACCCCGGCGGTTCGTGGATCCCTGCCGTGCTGCGCGCCGCAGATCTGCGTCTCACCGAGGTGCGCCACGGCATCCCGGATGCCGGTGGCCTGGTGATCGCGACCGACCAGACGGCAGCCCGCGCCTACGCCGCCATCCTCGAGGAGATCTCGGGGGAGAGCGTCACGATCGTGCTCTCCGACGAGAAGGAATCCAGCGACCGGATCGAAGAGTTCTCCCAGAACAGCAAGCGCTGGATGGTGGCCGTGCGCATGGTCTCCGAGGGCGTCGACGTGCCGCGACTGGCCGTCGGCGTCTACGCGACGAGTGCCTCCACTCCGCTCTTCTTCGCCCAGGCCATCGGCCGGTTCGTGCGGGCACGTCGCCGCGGTGAGACCGCCTCGATCTTCTTGCCTGACGTTCCCGCCCTGACCGGACTCGCCGGCGCCATGGAGCTGGAGCGCGATCACGCACTCGATCGCCGCAATCGCGATGACGAGGGCGACGGGATGTACAACCCCGAAGACGCCATGGTCGCCGAGGCGAACCGGCAGGAGAAGGGGTCAGATGAGCTCGGCGAGGAGTTCAGCTGGCAAGCGATCGACTCGCAGGCCACGTTTGACCGCGTGGTCTTCGACGGCGCCGACTTCGGCCAACTCGCCGAACCCGGCACCGACGAAGAATTCGACTTCATCGGAATCCCCGGACTGTTGGAGCCCGAGCAGGTCTCTGAGTTGCTGCAGCAGCGTCAGGCCCGGCAATCCAAGCGGTCATCGGACAAGCGCAAAGACCCGGTCACCGGCGAGGAGCAGCCGGGTGAGCCAGCGCTCTTCCGCACCCTCAAGGAGCAGCGCACCCTGCTGAACAGCCTCGTCGGAATGTGGTCGAAGCTCTCGCAAGAACCGCACGGCATGGTGCACGCCGAACTGCGTCAGCTCTGCGGCGGCCCTGCCGTCGCCCAAGCCAGCGTGACCCAGCTGCAGAAGCGGATCGACTTGCTCCGGCGGCGTCTCGGGCGCAGCTAGCCACCAGACGTCTGACGACTCTGACGACATCGTGCGTCAGCGCTGCTCAGCGACCGCCGTGGCAAGGCGCGCTGCGGCGGCGGCCCGGTTCGCCACGTGAAGCTTCGCGTAGACATGCTCAAGGTGCTTCGCCACCGTGCGGGGGCTGCACGACAGTGAAACAGCGATAGCGGCGTTGGTGCTCCCGCCGGCGACCAGGGTGAGCACCCTGAGCTCTCGTGGCGTGAGAACGCTGACTGAGGCGACTGATGGTGCCGGTGGCACGAGAGCGGGCGCTCTGGGATCGCCCGGCCTAGCGACCGAGCGAATTCGACCTTCAGGGTGCTGTTCTGAGAATGAATCCACGGGCGACTCGATTCGCGCGAGCGCGGGTTTCACCCGCGGCAGAAGCATGCGCAATCTACGTATATCGTACGCCGCCGATGAGATTTAGGGTCGCCTCCGAAGAACATCTGCGACCCGAGAAAATTGAAACGAGGACACCCATGTCTGATCAGTTCGACTCCCTCCGCGAACTCGTCCGCGGTCAAGTGATCGTCGCCGGCGACGCCGACTATGAGGAAGCGAGGGCTGTCTACAACGGGTCGATCGACAAACATCCAGCAGCAATCGTGCGCGTGAGCCAGGTTGCGGATGTGATGGCCACGGTGAATTTTGCCCGAAACGCCGGACTCGACCTCGCCATTCGAAGCGGCGGGCACAGCGCCCCCGGCTTTGGCACCTGCGACGGAGGGGTCGTCATTGATTTCGCCGCGCGGAAGGGCGTGCGCGTCGACCCCTCGACCCGCACGGCTCGCACCGAACCCGGCGCGACCTGGGCCGACTTCAACCATGCCACCCACGCCTTCGGACTGGCCACGACGGGCGGAATCATCGGGTCGACGGGAGTCGCCGGCCTGACGCTCGGCGGCGGCATCGGCTACCTGGCTCGCCAACACGGGTTGTCTTGCGACAATCTGCTGTCGGCGGATGTCGTCACGGCCGACGGTCGGTTTGTGACGGCGAGTGCAGAGGAGAATGCCGACCTGTTCTGGGCGCTCCGGGGTGGAGGCGGCAATTTCGGGGTCGTCACCTCCCTGGAGTTTCAGCTGCACCCGGTCGACATGATCTATGGCGGAGTCGTCATCTTCTCGGCAGAACACGCCGTGGCGGTGGGGGAGATGTATCGCGATCTGATCGCTTCGGCCCCGGAAGAGCTCGGCGTCTTCCTGGGCTTCCATCAGGGGCCTCCCGTGCCGTTCCTGCCCGAGGAGTGGCACGGCAAGCCGGTCTGCGTCATTGTGGGCGCCTGGACCGGCGATCCGGCTGAGGGTCCGGCGCAATGGCAACCCATTCTCGACGCCGCACCGGTGCTCGGCTCCTTCGTCGGACCCCTGCCCTATCCCGCGTTGAACACCCTCTTCGATCCGATGCTGCCGAAGGGCCTGCAGGCGTATTGGAAGGCAGATTTTCTCACCGAGCTTTCCGACGATGCCTTGAAGGTTGCGGCAGACTTCGGCGGCCGGGTGCCGAGTCTCGAGTCGGCGAATCACTACTATCCGATCAACGGCGCCGTGCAGCGGGTGGGCGCCGATGAAACGGCCTTTGCCTACCGCAACGTCAGCTTCGCCCCGGTCATCGCCGGGATGTGGCCGGACCCGGCCGACAACCCGGCGAATATCGCCTGGGTCAAGGACTATTGGACCGCGCTGCACCAGTACTCAGAGGCCGGGGGCTATATCAACTTCATGGATGCCGACGACCAGAGCAGGGTCGCCGACAACTATCAGTCGAACTACGCCCGGCTCGCCGAGGTGAAGGCGACCTACGACCCCGACAACTTCTTCCATATCAATCAGAACATTGCGCCGGCAGTTCGCTGAGCCGGCCCGGTTCGTATCGTAGGTCGAGCGTGTCGAGACCTGGTGACCTGGTCTCGACACGCTCGACCAACGATTCCGTTACACCGCGTCGAGCGCCCGCAGGATGTCGGCGGTGAGGTCGTCGGCGTGCTCGAGGCCGATGGAGATGCGCACGACTCCGGCCGACGGGCGAGCACTGGCCTCGACCGGGCGGTGGGTGAGTGAAGCCGGGTGCTGCACGAGCGAATCGATGCCGCCGAGTGACACGGCGTGGGTGATCAATTCGCAGGCCTCAGTGAAGCGCACGGCGGCGTCGAAGCCGCCGGCGAGGTCGAGAGCGATCAGCGATCCGGCACCCGACGTCTGGCGGCCGATCAGGCCTGCCGGGTCCTGTCCCGGCAGGCCGGGGTAGAGCACCCGGTTGAGGGCAGGGTGTCCGACGAGGCGGCGGGCCACCTCGCCCGCGGTGTCCTGCTGGGCGCGTACGCGCACCGGCAGCGTGCGAAGACCGCGGTGCAGCAGGTACGCCGCGAAGGGGTGAAGCAGGCCACCCGTGAGGGCGCGCACCTGGCGCAGGCGCACGATCCACTCGGTCGGGCCGGACACCGTGCCGCCCATGACGTCACCGTGACCACCGAGGTACTTCGTGGCACTGTGCAGAACCAGGGTTGCTCCCGACTCCAGCGGACGCTGCAGCACAGGCGTGGCGAATGTGTTGTCGACGAGCACCGGAACGGTGCCCGCCGCATCCACCACCGCGCGGATGTCGGTGAGCTCGAGCGTGGGGTTGGCCGGCGTTTCGAGAATGACGAGTCCGGTATCGGGGCGAATCGCGGCGGCAACTCCCGCAACATCGGTCCAGGTGACGTCGGTGCCGAGCAGGCCGGAAGCCAGAACATGGTCGGTTCCGCCGTAGAGCGGACGTAAGGCGACGATGTGCGGAGTCTTGGCGGCAACGGCGGCGATCAGCACGGCGCTGAGCGCTGCCATCCCTGTCGCGAACGCGACTGTGCCCTCTGTGCCTTCGAGTGCGCTGAGCGATTCTTCGAACCGGGCGACACCCGGCTGCCAGAGACGCTGATAGACGGCGGAATCGCCTTCACCGAGGTCGCCGCCGGTGGCAAGGTTCTCGTAGGAGTCGCCGCCCGATTCGACGCCGGCCAATGGGTTGGTCGTCGACAGATCAATCACCGGAACGTGTGAACCGCCCGCGGCCACCCCGCGCATTCCACCGTGAACGGCCCGTGTTTCGATGTGCTCGTGCGTCGTGTCGAGCTGCTCATGCGTCGTTGTCATGACCCGAGAAAAGCAGATCCTGCTCAGATGTACAAGTTGGCTCGCAGTCTCTTCCAAATCAGGGGTCCAGGTCGCATAAACTTCTTGAAACAGAAAGTTGGACCCATGGATTCGAAGAAGGCCGAACTCGACAGAGTCGATCGGGCGCTGCTCAGGGCGCTGTCAGTGAATGCTCGGGCTTCTGGCGCTGCCCTCGCGGCCGAGATTGGCGTTGCCGAGTCGACGGTGTCACTGCGATTGCGACGCCTGCAACAACTCGGCCACATTCGAGGGTACCGGGCGAACATCGACCTCGCCGCCCTCGGTGCCTCACTGCAGGCGCTCATCTCGGTGCGGCTGGCCAAGCATGCGCGCGGTCAGATTGACGCCTTCCGCAATGCCGCCCCGCATTGGCCCGGCGTGATCGGCCTCTTTCACACCGCCGGCGCCGACGACTATCTGCTGCACGTTGCGGCTGCCGATGCGACTCACCTGCGCGACTTCGTCCTCGAGCATTTGGCTGAGCATCCCGCTGTCGCCCACACGGAGACAAACCTGATCTTCGAGTATGTTGACGGCGATGGCTGGCAAGACCTGGTCAAGTAGGCGCCGCCAGAGTCGATTCAACTGATTGCTCTGCCGGCACGAAAACATCACGATTCCCGCGTTTCGCCCCAAAGCATCAGGTTCCGGGTCATTCCACCGGGAACGTGATGTTTTCGCGTGCCGCGGTGCGAGATGCGGGTTAACGAAACAACGCCCCCCGCCGAAGCGGAGAGCGTTGTTGTTGCAGTTCCGAAGAACTGCGCAGTTCAGAAGAACCAGCCCTAAAAAAGGATTTAGAGGGCGCGGATGTTCTCGGCCTGCGGACCCTTCGGGCCCTGCGTCACCTCGAACTCAACCTTCTGGTTCTCATCGAGGGACTTGTAGCCGCTCGAAGCGATTGCGGAGTAGTGCGCGAACACGTCGGCGCTTCCGTCGTCGGGTGCGATAAAGCCGAAGCCCTTTTCAGCGTTGAACCATTTCACGGTACCTGTTGCCATTATGAAACTCCTCCAGGAGTGTAAGACCGGTCCCGACTGTCGGGACCGTTCGTCGCGGTATTCGTCGTCCGCTTCCGAAAGGAATGTGGCGCACAGACCGGGGTCAATGCGTTTTAAGACGTGCAAGCACTACAACTTCTTTCTAAACACTAGACCATGAAGCTGCGTTTTCACCTGAACCTTTCAGAAATTCGTTATCAAGCGTTATCTACGGTCACAAAGTCGATGAGTTGTTCGACCCGTCCCAGCAGCTCAGGCTCCAGGTCGGCGTAGTTGCGAACCTGCCCGAGAATCCGCTGCCAAGCTCGGGCGATGTCGGCCTGCTCGGCGTGTGGCCAGCCGAGCGCCTGGCAGATTCCGTGCTTCCACTCGATCGAGCGGGGGATCTTCGGCCAGCTGGTCAACCCCAGGCGGGCCGGCTTCACCGACTGCCAGACATCCACATACGGATGTCCGACGACGAGCACATGACGGCCGTGCGGCCCGCGCGCCACAGCTTCGGCGATTCGGCTCTCCTTGGATCCGGGCACGAGGTGGTCGACGAGCACCCCGACTTTGCGCGTGGCACTCGGCTTGAACTCGGCGAGGAGCTCGGCCAGATTGTCGACGCCCTCGATGTACTCAACGACGACGCCTTCGATCCTGAGGTCGGCGCCCCAGACCTTTTCAACGAGTTCCGCGTCGTGGCGGCCCTCGACGAAGATGCGGCTCGGCAATGCGACCCGGGCCGGTGTGTTGGCGACCGCCATCGATCCCGATGCGGTGCGGGCGCGCTGCTGGGTGGTCTTCATCGTGGGGTTGATGAGGGTGACGGGCACGCCGTCGACCAGGAATCCGGTGCCGAGCGGAAACAGGCGCAGTTTGCCGTGGCGGTCTTCGAGAGTGACGATTCCCTTCTCGACGCGCGTCACCGCGCCGCAGAACCCGGTCGCCACCTCTTCGACGACGAGGTCCCGGGTGGCCTCCTGCTTGTTGATGAGGGTTCTGCCGGCTTCTCGCCATCCGGGGGCGAGCACGTCCTGTCCGTATCGATCGTCAATCACTGTTTTACGTTAGCCGAATCGGTGATCGGGCCGCCCCGTTGATCGAGCCTGTCGAGATCCGGTGTCTCAGCGACACACTTTCAGGCGCGTGGCCGCCAGGCCGTCCAACCGTTCGGCGCGGCCAGCAAGAGCTCCGTGGCCATGGCGCGTCTCGCAGCCGTCAGCTGTTCGACAGCGGAATCCCCGCCGGTTCCTCCGCTGCCATCAACGGCATTGAGTGAAAATCCGAACCAGGGGGTGGCACCTGGCCGGTATCGCTCCTGAAAGTTGCCGGCGGTAACGGCGAGACTCTGCCACTCCAGGTCAGTGGCCAGCCTCACGACATCCTCGTCGCAGGCATCGCAACCGCACACCGGGTACAACAAATCGAGCAGCGCCCCGGCGTGAACGATGACCGACGGAAACGCGGTGAAGACAAACGTCAGCGCCGCCGCATCCACATTCATCGGGGTCAGCTTGGTCACGCGCAGGATGTCGTCACGATGGTGGAGGATGTCGGCCGCGTTGGCCAGGTCGTGGCTCACGGTGACGAGGTATCTGCGTTCAAGATGTTCGATGAGCGCTTCGGCGACCACGTGCAGCGGGGCGTACCGATCCAAGTTCGAGACGACGGTGTAGGAGTCTTCGGGAGGCATGCCATCGGCCCAGCGGTGCCCATAGTTGATGACATCTCCGGAGGCATCCCGAAACGACGGAGTCCGAATCGGCGGGCGTGCATATTCGACCATGCTGCTGAGTCTAGGAACCGCGTGGAGCTCGTGTGCAGCCAATGGTCGCTCGCTTCCGTTGATCGAGCTTGTCGAGATCTCGCGACCGGGTCTCGAGAGCGGCTCGCGATTTCGAGTTTCCGGCCGCTGCACGCATTGTGGGGTAACGCCGTCTCGACAGGCTCGACCAACGGGATGGCTCGACCGCCGAGCTAGCGGAAGTCCCGCGAGTTCATCCGCGCCCCGACGGTCAACGGCTCGAACTTGTCGGCGATCAGGTTCGTCACGCCCTCGGGGGAACGCTCCAGGATGCCGCGCACCACGAGGGCGGGCGACTCCCGGGCGATCCGCCGGTACTTGTTCCAGACCCCGATCCCGGCGATCACGTTGAGGGTTCCGGTCTCGTCTTCCAGGTTGATGAAAGTGATCCCGCCCGCGGTCGCCGGTCGCTGGCGGTGCGTGACCACCCCGCCCACCTCGATCCGTCGGCCGGATTCATGCTCGGCCAACTGGTCGACCCGCAGCGCGCCCCGGGCGGTCAGCTTCTCGCGGGCATGGCGGATCGGATGGTCGTCGGTCGAGATCCCGGTGGCCCAAAGGTCGTAGACCACTTGCTCGGCGGGGCTCAGCAGCGGCAACAGCGGCGGTTGCACGCTCACCATCGAGCCGCTCAGATAGCTGGCCTTGTCTTGACTGGCATCCCCGGCGTTCCAGAGCGCCTCGCGCCGTTCCAGGCCGAGTGCGTCGAACGCGCCGGCCGCGGCGAGCGCCTCGAGCTGTTCGGTGGTCAATCCGACGCGACGCGCGACATCCGCCATCGACCGAAAGTGGCCATAGGCCTCGCGTTCGGCGACAATGCGTTCGGCGAGATCCTGCCCGATGGTGTTGACCTCGGCCAGGCCCAGCCGCACGGCGAAGCCACCGTCGCGGCGGTGCTTCGCCCAGTCCGGCGGAATCGACCGGTCGAAGAGCGGCACCTCCGGTTGGTCGTGAACGAGGCAGCGGTCTTGGCCGCCCGGGGCGGCAGCCGTCGCCGAGGCCGGCGCATCTGGCGGGCTGCCCGGCGCACTCCCCAACACCTCGAGCCCGGCATCGGCACCCGAGCAGAGGATGTCGGGGCGCAGCACGATCACCCCGTGTCGTCTCGCATCCGCCACGAGCGATTGCGGTGAGTAGAAGCCCATCGGCTGGGCGCGCAGCAGTGCGGCGAGGAACGCGCCGGGGTAGTGCAGCTTGAGCCAGGCGCTGGCGTAGACGAGCAGCGCGAAACTGATTGAGTGGCTCTCGGCGAAACCGAAGTTCGCGAACGCCTCGATCTTGTCGTAGATGTTGTCGGCGAGTTCTCCTTCGATGCCGTTCTCCGCCATCCCGGCATAGAGCTTGGCTTTGAGTGAGGAGATCTTCTCGATCCCGCGTTTGGAGCCCATCGCCCGGCGCAGCAGGTCGGCGTCTTCACCGGTGCAGCCACCGACGGCCATGGCCATCTGCATCAGCTGCTCCTGAAAGAGCGGAACCCCGAGGGTGCGTTCGAGCACCGGTTCGAGTTTCGGATGCAGGTAGGTCACCTTCTCGGTGCCGAGCTTGCGCCTGATGTACGGGTGCACGGCGCCGCCCTGAATCGGGCCGGGGCGGATCAACGCGATCTCGACCACCAGATCGTAGAACCGGCGCGGCTGCAGCCGGGGGAGCGTGCCCATCTGCGCCCGGCTCTCCACCTGGAAGACGCCGATCGAGTCGGCCCGGCAGAGCATGTCGTAGACGCCCTGCTCTTCACGCGGAATGGTGTCGAGCGCCCACGACTCACCGAGATGCTCGGCGGTCAGATCAAAGGTGTACTGCAGGGCGGCGAGCATGCCGAGCCCGAGCAGATCGAACTTGACCAGCCCCATCCAGGCGCAGTCGTCTTTGTCCCACTGCAACACCGTGCGGTTCTCTTTGCGGGCGTGTTCGATCGGGCAGACCTCGCCCACCGGCCGGTCGGTGAGCACCATTCCGCCGGAGTGGATGCCGAGGTGCCGCGGAAAGGTGAGCACCTGCTCGGCGAGTTCGACGACGGATGCGGGGATGTCGTGGTCGCCGCTGGCCACCTGCCCGCCCCAGCGTTCGATCTGCTTCGACCAGGCATCCTGCTGCCCGGTGCTGTAGCCGAGCGCCTTGGCCATGTCCCGTACCGCGAACTTGGGCCGGTAGGTGATCACGTTGGCCACCTGGGCCGCGTTCAGCCGCCCATAGGTGGCGTAGACGTATTGGATGACCTCCTCCCGGCGGTCGGAGTCGAAGTCCACGTCGATGTCCGGCTCTTCGTCACGGAGGCTCGAGAGAAAACGCTCGAAGGGCAGCCGATAGTAGATCGAGTCGACGGCGGTGATCCCGAGCACGAAACAGACGGCGGAGTTCGCCGCGGAGCCGCGGCCCTGGCAGAGGATGCCGCGGCCCTTCGCGAAGTGCACGATGTCGTGCACGATCAGAAAGTAGCCGGGAAAGTCTTTCGCCTCGATCACGGCGAGCTCTTTCTCGATTCGCTCAGCCACACTGTTGTGCGAGCCGGGGTCGTCGTAGCCGGGGTACTTCGTGGCCGCTCCCTCCCAGGTGAGCTTGCGCAGCCAGCTCATCGGCGTGTGTCCATCGGGCACCTTCAATTTTGGCAGCCGCGGTCGGGCCCGGCGCAGCGGAAAAGCGAGTTCGGCGGCGAGCGGAACCGTGTTGGCGACGGCACCGGGAAAGCGGGCGAACCGTTCTGCCATCTCGGCGCCGCTTCGCAGGTGCGCGCCGCCGGATGCCGGCAGCCAGCCGTCCATCTCGTCGAGACTGCGCCGCGCGCGCACCGCGGCGAGCGCGCCGGCCAACCGGTGCTCAGCCGGGGTGGCGTAGTGCACGCTGTTCGTCGCGATGATCGGCAGACTGGCCTGGGCGGCGAGCTCGGCCAGCACGTCGTTGGTGCTGCTGTCGGTCGGGTGCCCGTGGTCGAACAGCTCCACGTAGACGTTGTCGGCGCCGAAGAGGTCGACCAGGCGGGCCAGCTCGGCGGCGGCCGCAGCCGGACCGCTCGTGGCGAGGGCCTGACGCACGGCGCCCTTGCGGCATCCGCTCAGCACCACCCAGTGCCCGGATGCCTGCTCGGCGAGCGTGTCGAGGTCGTAGACCGGACGGCCCTTCTCTTGGCCGTTCAACTGGGCGTGAGTGAGCGCCGAGGCCAGCCGGTGATAGCCCTCCTCCTGGCGGGCGAGCACGACCAGGTGGGTTCCTTCCGGGTCGGCGACGCCGTTCTGCGGCGCGCTGAGCCCGAGCGAGAGTTCGGCGCCGAACACCGTGGCCACGTTCGGAAAGCTCTCGGCGGTCTCGGCCAGGCGCACCACGCCGTAGAGGCCGTCGTGGTCGGTCAAGGCGAGGGCGGTCAGGCCCAGCCGGCTTGCTTCTTCGAGCAGTTGCTCTGGCGAGCTGGCCCCGTCGAGAAAGCTGAAGTTGGAGTGTGCGTGAAGCTCGGCGTAGGGCACCGTCTCGCCGGACGGCGCCGGAGCCGGCTCGTGCGGCTCGTACGGCTGACGCTTGCTCGACCAGGCCGGGCTGTCACCCCCGTTGGCGGCGGGAGGGGCGCCGCCCGGGCGGCGTTGGTCGGACAGTTTGCGTTCGAGCTCAGACCAGGGGATCGGGGGGTTACTCCAGCCCATGGGGGCACGTCCTTAATCCTCCTCGATCAACGAGGGGATGTTGCGGGGTTTGTCGCGAGGTCTCCCTCGCCGAGTTTGACCTTTCCGGTCGAGACTCCCCGGCACACCGGGGGTACTCGACCGCAAGTGTCAAACTCGGCGGATTCGGGTTAGTCATAGCGCGCCTCCGCCCACCACACGTGCTCTTCGAGCGCGAGCAGCCAGGCGTTGCCGTCGGCGTCGACCACCTGAAAGCGGTGCAACCCGCGCCCGCGTTCGGCATCCCACCAGCGCTCGGTGACCGGCCACGGCCCGGCCCAGGCGTCGATCGGGCGCTGGTCGGCGGCCTTCGCGGTGGGGGAGAACCAACTGGGCGCCCCGGTGAGGATGCCCCGCTCGTCGACATCGATCGACTCACCCCCTGCGGCAACGACGGCAACGGGCCGTCGCACAGTGAATACCGTCGAGGGTGCCAGCCCGGGCAGGCTGCCCGGCCAGGGCTGTGCCTGTGCACCGCGCAGTACGGCGCCGGCCCCGGGCACCTCATCGCCCCAGGGCACCAGAATCTGCCGGTCGGCCAGCATCCGCCCGCCGCCGATGACCGCGGTGAGCACGCCGTCGTGCCCGAGCATGCTCTGCACCCGCGTGAGTCCGTGGTGAATGCGTTCGTCGGGTCCCGAACCCCACAGCCCCTGCTCGTGGTGACCGGTCGAGTCGACCCGTTCCGGCGTGATCTGCACCTTCGCGATGCCTGAGCGCAGCCCGGTATCGATGTTGCCGCCTCCCTGCAGCTGCCAGCGCACCCGGTCGACGACATCCCCGGCGGTGAACCAACGCGGATGCAGCCAGCTGCGCAGCGAGATCTCGCCTGATTCGGTGTGCACCTCGATCGCCACCGCCGTGCACACCAACCGCGCCTCGGTGAGCGCATCGATGAATCCCTCGGTCGCCGCCCGGATGGCGAAGGTCACCTGATCGACGCGGTCGAGCGCCGGGTCGAACTCCACCGTGAGATCGTGCAGTTTCGGCGGAACCCGGGCGATGACGCTTCTGCTGTCGAGCCCGCTCGCCTTCTCATGGGCCGCAGCGCCCTCCGCACCGAACCGGCGGCGCACATCGAGGGCGGGCAGCGCGGCGAAGTCGCCGAGGGTGTGCACGCCGAGCCGGTGCAGCAGGGTGGCGAGCCGGGAATCGACCAGGATGTTGACCGGCAGCGGGGCGAGAAAGCGGGGCGAGTCGCCGGGCTCGACGATGAGCACCGGGTTCTCAGGGTTCCGGGTGGCACGCGCCGCCTGCTCAGCGGCGAAGGGTCCGTCGGCGATTCCCACCCGCACATCGGGAATGCCCAGTTCGACCAGGCAGCGGATGAGCTCCCGCGCGGCGGCCTCCTCGCCCCCGTAATAACGGCTCGGCCCGCGGGCGCGGATGGCGCTGGTTCCGGGCCGCAGCACCTGCACTCCCGGCGTGATCTCTTCGATGCGACGGATCACCGGTTCGAACGCGCGGGCGTCGTGCACCGGGTCATAGGGAAGAACGGTCAACGTCGTGCAGCGGTATTGGGCCTCGCGCAGTTTCAGACCGCGCTGCACCCCCTCGGCCCGGGCGGCACGCGAACACGCGAAGACAAGGCCGTGCTCGATCAGGGCCAATGGTTCGTCGGCGCTCACCCCGGACTCCAGCGCCTGGGTTGCCGCAACAATCGGCCAGTCGGGACACCACAGCACAATCGTGCGGGTCAGCCGGGAAGACATGGTCACCCCGCCACCGCATGGGTCAGGCCGTTCCGGGCGGCTGCGTTGCCGGCCCGAGCGAGTGCCGACACGGCCCCGAGCTGGGGTTTCGCCGGCTTGAACTGCTGCTCGCCGTCGGGCAACCACAGCCGCGTGCTGTTCGCCCGGGCGAACCCGGTGCGCCCGGAGGACGAGACCGTCACCTCACGCCCGGTCAGCAGGCCGTGCCCGCGCCCCACGCCGCTCCACCGGCTCGAGGTCACCCGCAACTGCGCTTCGCTCTGCGGCCACTCGCCCACCACGATCAGCGCGCAACCGCGTTGGCGGAGGCGGGCGCCCAACCGGGCGACATCCGCATCACTGGCCTTCTGCGGCGGGCGGGTGACCACCACGGTGAGCACGTCGACGAGGGCTGCGGTGACGGTGAGCCACTGCTCGCCGGGTGACGGCACCAAGACGAGTCGTTCGAGGTCGATGCCGAACCGGGTCGCCGCCTCGGCGCCGAAGTGCGGCAGGCCGACGACCCCGCACCAGGCGCCGCTCTGCGACGGGCCCGCCAGCAGCGCCATCACGAGGGTGGTGGAGCCGTCGACCGAGTAGGCAGCGCCCTCCCGCAACGCACCGCCGGGCAAGACATCGGCCAGGGCGGGAAGGGTGGGCAGCGCCTTCGTCGACAGTTTGGTGGCCTGCATGCCCTGGATGCGTTGTTGCAGCTGGGCCACCCGGCTGTGCGCGGTCTGTTGATCTGCGCCGTGCTCGTCTGCACCCGCTGCAAGCGAGGGGGAAACGGCGGGAATGGACATACCTCAATGTTCGAACACTTGTTCTATTAAGTCAATCGAGATTCAGCATTCACGGCGAGTCGGAAGGCGGCTCATCGACCGACTGAATTCCGTACACCGACCACTCTGACAGTGACCACCGACATCCGGATCACCCCCGGTTCACACCGCCTCCGGAACCGTGCGCGGACCGGCGAGCGGAACCGACGGATGCGCAGAGACGACGGCATCGCCCGGCTTGTCGCCACCCTCGAACTCACCGCTCGCCGTGGATTCCCGCGCCAAGAAGTTGCTCAGCTCACCGATCGTGCTCATCAACGGCGCAGGGAAGACCACGAGCGTGTTCTTGTCGACGCCGATGTCGACCAGGGTCTGCAGAGTGCGCAGCTGGAGGGCGAGCGGATGCGCCATCATCGTGTCCGAGGCATCACCCAACGCCGCAGCAGCCAGGGACTCGCCCTCGGCGGCGATGATCTTCGCGCGCTTCTCCCGCTCGGCTTCCGCCTGCTTGGCCATGGCGCGCTTCATCGAATCAGGAAGCAGAATGTCCTTGAGCTCGACCAAGGTCACCGCGACACCCCAGTCGATAGTCTGCACATCAAGAATCTCGCGAATGTTCACGTTCAAAGTGTCTGTCTCGGCGAGCGTCTCATCCAATGCATGTTGACCGACCACCTTGCGCAACGTCGTCTGCGCGATTTGGTCGATCGCTGCCCCAACGTTCTCGATCGCAATCACCGACTTCACCGGATCGACGACCCGATAGTAGGCGACCGCGGAGACCCCGACGCTCACGTTGTCGCGGGTGATGATGCCCTGCGATTGGATGGGCAGCGTCACGATCCGCAGTGACACCTTATGCATGACGTCGACGAACGGGATGATGAACCGCAGTCCCGGCATCCGGGTTCCGATCAGCCGGCCGAATCGCAACACGACACCCTGCTCATACTGCTTGACGATGCGGATCGACGCGATTACCAATGCGATCACGATAATGCCTGCGATCGTCCACCACAGAATTGTCCAGAACATGAGAATCATCTCCCGAACGGCAGGACTCCTGCTTGCCGTTTACGTTAATTCTCGTCCTGAATCGCTGTGAGTGCACCGTGCCGTGCGGGCTCGCCTTTCCCAATATCAACCGGGTCCGGGAGTAACCTAGCCCTATGTGTGGTCGATTCATCATTACCGATACGGCGCCCGATCTCGTCGCCATGTTTGACGTTGAGCATGAGGGCGAGAATCTGCCTGAGCCGTCGTGGAACGTCAAGCCGACCGAGCAGATTCCGATCGTGCTCGAGTCGGCCAAGCAGGAGCCGGCAGTACGGCGCCTCGAATCGGCACGCTGGTCGCTGGTTCCCTCCTTCGCGAAAGAGCTCGTCGCCCCCTACCCCACGTTCAACGCCCGTGCCGAGACCGTCGGCGAGAAGTCGACCTTCAAGAACTCACTGGCCTCCAAGCGGGCGCTGATCCCGGCCACCGGATACTACGAATGGCACACGACCGGCACGAAGAAGACTCCCTACTTCGTGCATTCCGACGATGGGTTGCCTCTCGCTTTTGCCGGCCTCTACTCGTGGTGGCGCAACCCCGCGCTGGCCGACACCGACCCGGCCCGCTGGGTGCTGACCGCGACGATCTTGACGACCGACGCGCAGGGTCCGCTCGCGACGCTTCACGAGCGCATCCCGGTCGTGCTTCCCGAAGAATGGTGGGATCACTGGCTCGACCCGCACACAACGGGTGATCAAGGCTTGGCGGATGCGGCAGTCGACGCGTCGCGCCCGCTGGCCGCGAGTCTGCAGTTCTATGCGGTTGCTCCGCTTCCGGCGGACGGCAATGGCCCTGAACTGCTCGAACCGATCGGTGAGATCGGTCAGCTCGTCTAGTTCGTGGATGCAATGAAGGGCATTCCCGCCACCGTCATCTTTGTGCATGGCCTCCGCACCTCGGCGACCCTCTGGCGCCACCAGGTGGAGCACCTCGGCCGCTTCGGCATTCCCACCCTCGCGATCGACCTACCCGGGCACGGGCAGCGCCTGGGGGAGCGTTTCACTCTCGACCTCGCCATGAAGGTCATCGGTGACGCGGTGACAGCGGCAGAGGCATCCGGGAGCAAGCCCTACCTGGTGGGGTTTTCGCTGGGCGGCTATCTCTCGATCGAATGGGTGGCGCAGAACCCCGGCCGGGTCGCCGGGCTGCTCGCGGCCGCCTGTGCGACGGTGCCTCACCCCGTCATCATGCASGGTTGGCGGGTCGCGTCGAAGGTGATTCACACGTTTCCCGATCGCGGCCGGGCGCTTAACGACTTCACGGTGCGACTCCTCGTTCCGCAGCCGGGGGCAACCGACGTGATCGCCGGGGGAGTCGCCCTGGAGGTCATGGATGATGTGCTGCTGTCACTGCTGGCGCTGCACCCCGTCGACCGGCTGAGGGAGATCGACGTGCCCGTGCTTTTCGTCAACGGCCGCTTCGACCACGTGCGCGCCCATGCCCGCCGTTATCTCGCGGCCACCCGCAACGGCCGGCTGGTGACGGTGCCCGGCGCCAGCCACATGGTCAGCGTGGTACGACCGGTCCAGTTCACGGATGCTCTACTCGACGGGTACCGCCAGGCGACCTCTGACTGACACTGGTGCCGGTCAGCCCGGGCGAGGTGTCGGCGATGCGTCCGGCCAGGTACCGCGCATCGCGGCAGGCGCCGGTCACCGTCGCCGACGCGGCGGCGAACATGAATTCCAGCCCGAGAAAGTACAGGCCGGGGGTCGATTCGACGACTCCTCTGCGCTGCTGCGGCCGCCCCTCCGAGTCGAAAACGGGCGCGTCCACCCAGCCCCAGTCCTCGCGGTAGCCGGTGCACCAGATCACGTTCGCGACGTCCAGCACCTCGCCCCCCTCACACCGCGGCAGGCCGGCCCTGACCCCCGCCACCCTCGGGGTCGGCCGAACGCCGGCAGCGGTGAGGTTGCTGAGTTTGGTGCGAATAAGCGGTGCGGCGTGCGCCGTGAATTTCGGCGCAGACCTCCGCCCGATGGGCGTGTTGAGGGTGAGCACATGCAGTCCCAGGAATCGCACCAGGGGGAGGGCAAACCGTGCAGCCATCCGACCATGACGAATCGGGAGTTCTGCGCTCGGCCGGCCGGCGAGCCAGGTCGGATGCGTTCGGCTCAGTTCAAGCGCGATTTCGGCGCCGGAGTTGCCGAGGCCCACGACGAGCACCGCACCCGGTTGAAGCTGGCCGGGGTTGCGATAGTCACTGGAATGCAGCTGCACGACGTGCGAGTCAAGCTCGGCGGCGAAAGCCGGCAGCCGGGGATCCTGGCCGCCGCCGGTCGCCACCACGACGTTCTGCCCGACCCAGCGCTGGGCGCCTGACGTGACAACGTGGTGATCGTCCTCCGGCCAAAGTCGGTCCACCCGCACACCGGTCTGCACGGGCAGCCGGAAGCGGGCCGCGTAGTCCTCGAGGTAGTCGGCTTCGTCATCCTTGGTCGGGAAGGACAGGCGGTCGCCCGGAAATGGCAGGCCAGGGAGTCCGTCGTACTTGGCGGGGGTGAAGAGTCGAAGCGAATCCCAACGCGTTCGCCACGCGTCACCGACCCGTTCGTGTGCGTCGAGGATGATGAAATCGCGCTTCTGCTGGGCGAGGTGATAGCCGAGCGCAAGCCCGGCTTGTCCGCCGCCGACGATGACGGTGTCGACCTCCGTCTGACCGTTGGTGTTGGTGTTGGTGTTGGTGTTGGTGTTGGTGTTCATGATCTTGCCTCCTGTTCGGCGAGTTGCGTCCCGGTGGGGGTGAGCGCATGCGCGGCCCGAAAGCGGAGGAACCACAACAGCATGAGCGCAGAGGCCACCAGGTAGAACGAGTGCAGAACCCAGATCGGGCCGACCGGCAAGCTGAAGACGTAGAGCGAATACACGACGTTCCCCACATTGGTGATCGTGATGTTGCTCAGGCTGTACGACGACAGGTCCTTTGTGCGCGCAGCCTTGTGCAGCATCGGCAGGTAGCTCAGCGCGAAGAGGATGGTCGACAGTGCGCCGGCGAGGATCGGAAGGTTCATGCCTCAACGCTATGAAGCGGCCGGGAGCGTGCGCGTCGGACGTAATGCGCATTCGCCTTCTGCGGGCATGGGTAGAACTATGCAGACTCCGGTGGCGGCGCCGCTCGCGTCAGACCAGTCCGTGTTCGTACGCGTACGCCGTGGCGGCAGCCCGGGACGAGAGTCCGAGTTTCGCGAACACATTGCTGATGTGTCGGGCAACCGTCTTTTCGCTGAGGAACAGCTCGCCCGCGATGGCCCGATTCGTCAGACCCGCCGAGATCAACCTCACGACCTCAATCTCACGCGCGGTCAGCGGTCCGGCCGGTGCCTGTGTGGCCTGCGTCAGGACATCCAGCTCGATGATCGCCGGCGCCGCACCGAGCTCGACGAAGACCACCCGCGCGGCCTCGAACTCCAGGAGCGCCGACTCTTCGTCTCCGAGCGTGCGCCAGGCTCGTCCGGCGAGCACCCGGCAGCGGGCCGCTTCGTAGGGTGCGTCGAGCTCCAGCCAGAGTGTCCTCGCCCGACGCAGCCTGGCGAGCGCGCCGCGAGCATCTCGCTCGGCGAGCAGTACCGCGCCCTCTGCCTGTTCGGTGACGGCGAGCACCATCGGCATCGTGATGGTGTTGCAGAACGCGGTCAATTCGTCGGCGGCCGCGCGCGCCGCGACGACGTCGCCGGCCGCCAACTCGATCTCGACCAGGGCGGCGAGCAGGCGACGCCGGGTTGCCGGGTCTGCGCTGTCGACGGCTCGCCGAAGCACCGACTGGGCCGCTTTCACTTCTCCATCAGCCAGACGGAGCAGCGCCAGCCCCGGTTGCGGCTCGAACCCTGTCTGATTAGCGAGAGCGTAGGACTGCAGGGCGGCGGCAAATTCCCCGCGCAAACGTTGCACCTCGCCCTGTTGGTAGTAGGCACCGAAAAATGCGTCAAGGTCGCCCCGTTGCGCTCGATCCTCGGCGACCCGGGCCGCAACGAGAGCGTCAGTCCACGCACCGTGCAGGCAGAAGAGCTCGGCCCGATGCATCTGGCACTGCCCGCTGAACGCCACCATGTCAGGCCGGTCATGGCACCAGCGATCCAGAGCCACCGTCCATTCCTGGGCACGACGCAGATCGAAAGCCAAGCGACAGCTTTGAAGCACGGCGCAATAGATGATGCCGGCGGGAATCGGGGAGACCTCGCCGGCGGTGACGGCGACCATGACCTCGTCGAGCATGGCCAATCCTGCATTCAGCTGGCCGAGCATGATCCGCGCCTGCCCCTGCCCCAGCCGAGCCAAAGCGCTGAGATCGGGGTCTCCAAAACGCTCTCCGAATTCAGCCACCCGGTCGAAGGCCCGCGCCGCGGCTTCCCCCTCTCCGGAGTAGAGAGCACCGAGAGCCGCCGGCACCAAGAGGAACCCCTCAACAGAGCTGGAGTCGGGACTCTCGCCGACGAGCCGCTGAGCCCGGGCGAACCATCCGGCACTTTGCGCGGGTTCGCGGAGGTCCATCATGTGCAGGCCGATCCAGACCGCGCATCGTGCCGCATTGACGACATCTCCTTCGAGAAGGAACTCCTCGTGCGCCCTCGTCAACGTCTCGACCCCGTCGGCGTTTCTGCCGATCAGCACTGCCGCTGTTCCCCAGAGTTCGAGGTCGTGCGCCGGCAGACCGCCCTCCTGATCAGCGTCTCGCCAGGCGCTGAACGCGCCGGTCCAGTGGTGTTCCGCATACGAAACACGTCCACGGTCCAGGGCAACTGATGAGGTCATGCGCACGTCCAATGGCGAGCGCCGTCAGCACCCGAACGGCACCGGGCACCCGTCAGATATTTGTCACGCTACCGCCGCGTCGCCCGCGCTGCAAGGCGCCCACCAGGGTAGGTGGGCGGCCGATGCTTCAGGCTCAGCACGAGCAGTTCAGTTGCGAGCAGGGACAAGAACGACCTCGAAATCAGTCGCTCCTGGAGTGAAGAACTTCGCGTTGACCACGGCGAGGGTGTTGCCGAACAGGGCCGCCGTTGTCGGCGTCTCGAAGTCGGCGCTTGTGATCACGTCACGCACTTCGCCCGACGAAAGGTCAGAGGCAAGTGCGACGCGACTGACCTGGTTGAGCTGGTTCTGCACCGCCCACAGACTGTTGCCGCGGACGACGATGCCATCGACGGCGGGCACGCTCACGTCGGCGATGACAGCGCTCGAACCGTTATCCGGGTCGACCGTATACAGAGCGCCGTTGCCTGAATGGGCGACGATGAGAGTCTTGCCGTTGGCGGAAGCGGCAATGCCGTTGAGGTTGAAGGCGGATGCGATGTCGGCGGCCGGGCCCGTCAAGGTCAGCGTCTCGACACTGCCGAGTTCACCCGAGCGGCTGACCGGAACAAGATACAACTCGGGGCGCACGGAGTTGGTGAACCAGGCGCCTTCCCGGGTCAGGGTGACATCGTTGATGAAGGAGGCCTCCGCGGTCAGCTGGTATGTCGCCACGGTGTCACCGGTGCTGGTGTCGTAGACGTAGGCCTGGCCGGTGGCACCTCCGGCCACGAACAGCAGATTGTTGGGTACGTCCGCCTTCATCCCCACCGCTGCCCGGCCGTCCGGAGCGTCGATGAACAATTCGGCGGTGCCTCTGCGAACGTCTCCGCGGTAGATGTCGCCGAGGTTCAGATCGCCCGCGTAGAAGGTGTTCCCCCGTCCGGCCGCGATTCCCTCGGCCGATGTGGCGCCTGGCAGCTCAATGACGGTCTGAGCGGTTGGCTTGTTCGCGGCGGCCGACTGTACCGGGACGAGTAGTGCGGTGAGGGCGAGTACCCCGATCGCGGTGCGGCGAAGTGCTCTTCTTGAATTCTTGGTTGTGCGAAACATGATGTCTCCTTAGCAGGGAGTTTTCGTGCAGGCACTATGCGGAAGCTCCGCACAATTGTGAACTGCACCGGGTCTGATGGAATGCCTCTGAATGCAGGTTTGAGGCTCAAACTACCCACGTGCCAAGGGGTCGACAAGGCTCATCTGTGGAACCCTGTGATGCGTTTTACCAGAGTGGGTCGGTCACCGGATGCTGCAGGGCGCGGGCGGCGAGATCGGGCGAAAGCAGATCGAGGCGTGCCGGGTTCCAACGGGGTGAGCGGTCTTTGTCGATGATCTGCGCGCGAATTCCCTCACGCAGGTCAGGTTGATCGAGCAGCCAGGCGCAGACGCGGTGCTCCAACTCCAGCGCGGCGCGCAGACCGGGTAGACCGCGTGCCTCGCGGAGCGCGGCGAGCGTGACGGTCACCGCGGTCGGGGAGAGGGAGACCAGCGCATCGGCGGCGGCCCTCGCCTCTTCGCTGGAATGGGTCGCGGCGTAGTCGTCGAGTCGCGCGATGATCTCTGACACGGTGTCGGCCGAGAAGCAGGCGTCGACCCAGTCGCGACGAAGGGAGAGTTCCGACGGCTCAGGCGTTTCGTCGAAAAGGAGCACAATCTCACTCGGTGAACCGGGATCTGCGCGCTCGGCGAAGGCCAGCAACAGGTGCGGCAGCAACCGCGACGGCACGAAGTAGTCGGCGAAGCCCAGCACGAGGGCGTCCGAGCCGCTCATGGTCGCCGAACTCAGCGCCAGGTAGGTACCCAGTTCGCCCGGAGCGCGGGCGAGCAGCCAGGTGCCGCCGACATCCGGGCAGAAGCCGATGCGGGTCTCCGGCATGGCCAGCTTCGAGCGTTCAGTCACGACACGGATGCTGGCGTGACCGGCCAGACCGATCCCGCCGCCCATTGTGACGCCATCCATGATCGCCACAAACGGCTTCGGGTACTCGGCGATCATTGCGTTCAGCCGGTATTCGTCGCGCAAGAAGGCGAGCGAGGCAGCGGTGTCTCCCGACACGGCGTTGTCGTAGAGAACGCGCACGTCGCCGCCGGCGCAGAGGCCGCGGTCGCCGGCGCCGTCGAGAACGACGAGTGAGACCTCAGAACTGTCCCGCCACGCGGTGAGTGCTTCGGTCAGCAACAGCACCATTGAATGGGTGAGGGCGTTCAACGCCTCCGGACGGTTGAGGGTGAGGTGGCCGATGCCATCATGCACACGGATGCTCACCTCGGCTGTTTCTGACATGGTCCCACGGTAGCGATGCCGGCGGGCCTGGCGCGAACTCCGTGCGAAGCTGTGGACTGCGCTTCACTGCCCGCTGTGCTCAATGAGCCGTGCGTCGAGCTGATCAAGAATCTCCGGCCAGGCCGCGGCGTGCTGTTCCTTCAGCTCGGCGTTCGGGAATCCGGCGTGGGTAAGACGGAGCAGCGTTGACTCACCGTGCGGGATCAGCTCGACCGTGACCACGGTTTCGGCACCCAGCGTTCCACTCGTCACCCAGGTGAGTTCGACGAGACGGTCGTGCTCGAGGCGCAGAAACCGTCCATAGTGCGGGTGTCTCTTGCCCTCGAACTCGGTCTGAAAGAAGAACGGCGCGTTCACCTCGGCGAGCATCGACACCGAACCGCGGGCCGCGAACCACAGTTCGAACCACTCGGTCCAGGCATCGTAGAGGTCGGAGGGATGCGAGACCATCACCCGTTCCACGTGCAGCGTGTGCGGACGGTCGGTCAGATCCGGAAGGCGGGGCCCTGCCATGGTCGAGCCTCAGAGAACTCGGGCCACGCGCTCAAACCCGGGCTTGCGCGGCGTGCGGTTCTCGGCGCCGACCATCCAGGCATACTGCTCAAGCGTGTCGATGATGCCGTGGAGCAGATCGGCGGTCGACGGATCTTCATCGTCGACCTCGTCATGCACGGCACGAACGTTGTTCACCGTCGCGGTCAGCCGCTCGGTGATCAGGTCGACGGCGTCCGACGTGCTGACTTCGCCGTCGGGAAAGGGCGGGAGCTTGGTCGTGTCGCTGACCGTCTCGCTGCGGCCATCTGGCACACAGTCGAGCGCGCGCATCCGCTCGGCGATCACATCGGAGAACTCGCGCACCGCATCGACGATCTCGTCGAGCTGGAGGTGCAGATCGCGAAAATTCGTTCCGACGATGTTCCAATGCGCCTGTTTGCCCTGAAGATGCAGTTCGATGAGGTCCACCAGAACTGATTGCAGATTCTTGCTGAGAGTCTCGGACGCTTGCACGGAGTTCCTCCTCGCCTGAGAGGGGAGAACCCGACCGATCAGCTGGGCTTGCTACCCCTGTCTTGGTCATTTCAGGGTAACAGGAGCAGTTTGAATGGACCGGCTTTTCTCAGTGCCGCCTCCGGTGCCCGGCAACGCGCTACGCTCGATGGTGCGGCGTCAGCCGTGCCCGTTGGCAGCCCATCGCAAGGAACAGTTCATGAATGTCGTTATCTTCATCGTCTCTCTCGCCATCTTCGTGCTTGGCATGTGGCTGTTTGGCCTCGCGTTCGCTGTGACCGCCGGCATGCTGCCGATCTTCTTCGCCGGAATTCTGTGCGTGGCATTGTCCATCGCGATTCCGACGAACATTCTGCGCGACTAACCTTCCGTCTCGCTTTACCCGGCCCGGCCCTGCTCCTGCACGGCCGGGCTTATGACGTGCTGCTCGAGAGCCCAGCGATCAGGTTGATCAGACTGGCCAGAATCACCGAGCCGAAGAGATACGACAGTAAAGCGTGCCGCAGGGCGGTCATCCGCACCTCACGAGTGGTCAGGTTCGTGTCTGAGACCTGAAACGTCATGCCCAGGGTGAACGCCAGGTAGGCGAAGTCGCCGTAGCTCGGCGGTTCCTTCTGGTTGAAGTCCACGCCCCCGTCGACCCCTCGGTAGTAGAGGGACGCGTAGCGCAGCGTGAACAGGGTGTGGATCAGAAACCAGGACAGTGCGACGCCGAAGACCGCGAACACGGCGACCACCACCTGCACCCTGTCACTGGCGCCGCTGGTTCCGATGAGCAGAAACACGATGGCGCCGAGGCTCGCAATGCTGGCGAGCACGATCAGGAGGTCGGCCATTGGTCGCGCCGGGTCCTCGCGCGTTGCGTGGCTGGCCGTCGTGGCGGCATCCATGCGCCCGATCATCGCCCAGACCCAGACGATGTACGTGATGGATGCGGCGCCCCAGCCGGCGATGAGCGCGAAGTCCCAGTAACCGAGGAGCCCGGTGACGGTAGCCACAAGCACGCCCGCCACCAGCATCAGCACGAATCGGGTGCCGGACCGGTGCACTCGCGGCCACGACGTATTACTCTTCATGGGCCGATGCTTGCACAGAATCGCGCTCTGGCCGGGTTCACCACGCGTCGGGTTCCCAGCGCGACGCGCGGGCATCCTCAGCCATGATCAGGTGTTCATCGGCATCGTGCCAGAATTGTTCGATACGTTGTTATACCGCCCGTGGGGGTGCACTGCCGATTGAGCGGTGTCTCCCGCCCTTGATCCACGTTGAAAGAGAACGCCCCGGATGCCTGATAGTCCCGCCGCATCCACCCCCTATGAAGTGTTGGGTGTCGCCGCGACGGTCGGCGACGACGAGTTGCGCCGCGCGTATCGTCGGCGCCTGCGTGCCACCCACCCCGATGTGGGAGGGAACGCCGTTGAATTTCAGGCCGTTCAGACAGCCTGGGAGCGGATCGGCACTCCGCAGAGTCGGGCGGCCTACGACGGCCATCGTTTCGCGGAGGCCGACCAGCATCCGACACGCACGGCGGGTCCCGGCAGTGCGTCGGGATCTGCTCGCGCGGCCGGCGGTGCTTCCGGTCGCTCCACCCCGTCGTCGGGGCCGAAGGCACGCATGCACGGGCATCCCGGTGGCATTGCCCGGCAGCACTACCTCACGCTGATCCGGGAGTGGTCTGGCCGCGGAACCACGCTCGACGACCCCTACGCGCCGCAACTGATCCGCTCTGCCCCGCGGGAGATCCGGCACACCTTGGCGAAGGCCCTCGCCGAGGAATCCACCGCCCAGCTCATCTCGAGTCTCGGGATCGGCTACACCGCCTGGCACGACGTCGCAGCCGGCCCGCGTGGCCACAAGCTCGACCATGTGGTGTTGGGTCCGGCCGGCCTCTTCGCGATCCTGTCGGAAGACTGGGGCGGCCCGGTCGAGCTCAAGCGCGGCGAACTGGTCGGGGAGTCGCTTGAGGGCGCCGAGCCGATTCACGATTTCGAAGACGCCGCCCGGGCGTTCTCCCGTGAGCTGCGGGTGAAGTTCACCGCCCTCGTGATCGTGCTTCCCGATGCGGCGCTCAGCGAAGTCTTCACGCTRCCGGCGCGGGGCCGCCGCCCGATACTTCTCGTCGTTCCGCGGTCACGCTTGGTCGGGCTGCTACGCGAGGGCATGCCAGGGATGAGCCGGGGGAGTTTCGAGAAGGTCTTCGAGCTGCGCAGCACCCTGCAGAACGGCGTGCGGCTGCTGGATTAGCGCAGCGTCAGCTTCTCCACCCAGTAGTCAAGAAAAGCGGCCCCGGCCTCGTCGTGAATCTGTTCACCCATGACGATCACGGGGTAGGGGCGGTCCAGAATGCCGTCGGCCGGTCGCACGTCGACGTGCGCGACGTCATACCCGGCGGCATGCAGGTGATCGGCCATCAGATAGTCGCTACGAGAATCACCGACTGAGCGCCAGACCTCGGGCAGCGAACCGGACTCGGCGAAGAACTCCAGGGCCCGACGGGCGCCGTGGTCCTTGTCGAGGGTCACCGACTCGATGTCGGTGGAGATGATCGTCGGGTCGAGGCGGAACGGAACCGAACCGTCCGCGTCGGGTTGCTCCCGGTCGGCGTAACGCACGCCGAGACCGTGGCGGGCGACGATGGCGAACGCGGCCTCGTTGAAGGCGGGCTGGGCCGCCAGATAGGTCGCGCTGTCGACATCCGTGCGCTGCTCGACCGAGATCATCGCGCGCTTGGTCGTGTCGAAGAACATCGTGTCGCTGAACCGCTCGGCGACCAGTTGGCGCACTTCGTCGATGACGGTCTGGGGGAATGCGACCGAGGCGTCGATGACAACCTCGCCCATCCCGTCCGGGCTGATCGGAAACCAGACCGCCCCCTTCTCGCACACTCCGTACATCCGGAGGCCGTCCGGCAGTCCGGCGGCAACCAGGGGAGCAATCACCTCATCGCGGATGAAGTCGGCTGAACGACCGGTGATGAACGCAATCGGCACGTTCGCGCCGGCGAGCAGAATCAGGTCATTGACGATGCTCGGGGTGGCGATGGTGCGGGTCACGGGGCTCGCGATCGGCCCGTCGACGTCAAGCAGCAGACCAAGCGGAGAGTGGATGTCAGGCATCCGATCATTCTTTCATCTCAGGCGCTGCCGCTCTTGCCCGCGGGCCGCCTCGGCGTGGGTGCGGCCGACGGCCTATTCTTGGTGGAGATGATTACCAGAAGAGAAGCAGCACTCCGCCTTGATATCCCGCTCGAAATGGCTCAGCGCAATGGGATTCCCTCGCGACTGACCGAGGCGCAGCTCGCCGAGATCGACACGAATCCACCGGTCTGGCTGGCTCAGTCGCGCGCAAACCGCACCGGAAAGAAGCCGGTCTGGGTGGAGCTTCGCTGTGACGTCTGTGGTTTCACCGAGGCGGCCCGTCCCAAAAAATGGTGGCCGACATTCACCTACCTCAGCTGCGACCACCATGGATTCGATGAGCTGCCGGAGCCGGCGGAGGGTCTGGCCCGTCGTGAGGTTGACGGAATCGGCACCCGGTTCATCGGCATTATCGACGAGGCGCCGAGCGGCGCCTGACTCACCCGCTTCACTCAGAGCTCGTTTCCGGAGCTCAACCTCACCTCGTTCAACCCACGAAGTGACGTCGCGTTGTTCCCCCATCGACCACAGGAGTTCGAGTGGCCCACGCCTATCCGCTGTATCAAGACATTGCCGCACAGTGCCTGTGCTGCCGGTCGATGCAGCCGTTCCATTTCACGTCGGCGGCCGATCAGGTTGTCTGCTCGTTCTGCGTGCGGCACACCGGCGCCGATCGCGCCGAACGTCGCGACGCTGACCATGTCGCGCTTTGGCTTCGGCTCTACACCGAGCTGCAGGATGTCCATGCGACAGCGGTTGAGAACGCGACCGCTGAGTTGGCGGCGAAAGACCAAACCATTGCCGAACGTGTGGCCGAGGTCGACGAGCTGCGGAGCCTGCTGGCCGGAAGCTTCGATTCAACGCCGCGCGGGGGCATCCGGGACGTTCTCGCGAATGATCTCGTCAAGCGGGCCGAGCGTAAGACCGAACTCGCTTCCCGGCGCACCGACCGCGCGATGGCGGTTCTCTGGAGGCTCGCCCACCGGCATGCAGTCGATGCGACCAAACCTGGGCTGTGTGGCTGCGGACTGAACGTGGCGCAGTGTCCGGATCGGCAGGCACTCGAGACCCTGCGCAGCGAGCTCGCCGAATGGGAAGCCCGCAACGTGCAGCTGGCGGCGGCTGGGCAGCGGCATGCGCTGCCGCCGGAGCATCCGTCGTTCGTCTAGCGGTCGGCCTGGCCTTGTCGAGCGACCTCCGTGCGCTGCCGTCGGCCACGCGACTCACTCTGGCGTGGGGAATCCCCGTGGGCGTGCGCCATCTCGCACGCCCAGCGGGATTCCCCACGCCCACGTCGTGGAGCGTAAGCATGAGCCACGCAACAGGCGACGTGCGCTAATTCAATTCCGTGCGCCGGAGACGCGGACGCAGCGGCCAGAGGACCACGAGCGCGCCCGCAAAAGACGTGACGGATCCAATCGTCATTCCAATACCCGCGGCGCTTGACGTCAGCACGGGCAAGCGCGCGAGAACGATCTGCGACAGGTAGATTCCGAGAATCAGCAGGAAAAGGGCGCCGAGAACTCGGCCGACATCGACGGCAGAGCGAAGCTGCAGACCGGCCATCAGCCCGAGTCCGGCAAAGATGACGACGGCAGGCAGGCCAGGGCCCAGCCAGGAGTGGCTCGCAGACAGGATCCCAATCAGGATGGTGACGGGAACACTGAGCATCGCTACAAGCCGAGCCGTCCTCCCTCGGCCAAACAGAGCACACCCCAGCCCGATCGTCAGCATTGCGCCGATGATCGCCGATGGGTTCGAGAACGGTCCGAACGTACCTGCGTAGCTGATGCCCGGAGCCCAGGCAATCACGGCGAGATACCACACTGAGAACACGGCCGCGACGACCTGTGCGGCGAGACCGACACGATTGAGACGCTCGGGTGCGATGAAACGTTCGTGCAGGCCGGCGACGACAACGGTGACGCTGCTGAGCGGGGTGGGCGCGACGTGTCCATGCGCATCATCCTCGTCCATGAGCACCGACACGAGTGCCTCGCCGTTGCGCTTGCGCCAGTCGGCCGGATACCAGCGCACGAGCTTCCGATATCGTGACGCCCGTGCCGCCTCTGCCGCACTGCGCGAATCGTCTCCGTGACCGATCACGGTTAGAACGCCGTAATCGGAGTTGACGAGCGACGGGCCTGCAATCGGGTGCGCGCCTGACTGGCATTCGCCTCGAGTCGTGCAACTTCGATCTCAAGCTGCGTTGCGCCCGCATCGGTCAAGCGAAAGTAGCGGCGCAAGCGACCATCGACGACCTCGTCGCCGTCGAGTTCCACCCAACCCAGCTGTCCGAGTCGTTCGAGCGCCGCGTAAAGTGTGGCCGCCTTGAGGCTGACCCGCCCGCCGGAAAGCTCACGGGCTTCTTCGATCAGCGCGTAGCCATGACGTCGGCCGCCTGTCAACACAGTGAGCACCCAGAAGGTCGGTTCGCGCATTTCGGTGGACATGCGATCACCATAGTCTTGTGGCTGGAGTATCACAACCAATTGACCATCGCTGCTGCGCGATGTGGCCGGTATTAGGGTGAGGCCATGAAGCGGCAGCCCACGGTGCCTGTGACTCGGGTCATTGACGGTGCAGAGATCGAGTACCTCCTTCGCACGAGCGGGCCGCGCCTGGCCGTTCTCTTTCACGGTGGGCACCTGCGGGCGGACCTCGCGATCGGGCAAGAGTCCTTCAGCGATGCCGGCTGGTCGCTTCTGCACCCTTCGCGACCCGGCTATGGCGGCACACCGCTCAAGGCCGGGCCGGATGACGCGGCCTTCGTCGACCGGATTGCGTTGCTCTGTGCGCAACTCGGTTATCAGGACGTGGTGTCGATCGGGATCTCCGCTGGCGGTCGTACTGCGATGACGTTCGCGGCGCGGCATCCAGATATTGTCTCCGGGCTGGTCTTGGAAGGTTCGGTCAGTTTTCTGCCTTGGCCTGCACGGTGGACCAGAACTGGCGCGACGGTGCTTTTCCGCCCGACGGTTGAACGAGTGACGTGGGGAGTCACGCGTCTCTTCTTCGGCCTGTTCCCCGACATCATGTTGTGGGGGATGCTCACAACTCTTTCCACGCTTCCCGCTCACACAGCCCTCCGGGCGCTGTCGGAGGCGGACCGGGCACAGTTGGTGGCGCTCTTCACACGGATGCGCTCGGGAAGAGGCTTTCTCAACGATCTGCGGGAGCCGATCGACGTCACCCAGCCGATACATCAGCCCACACTCATCGTGGCGAGCCGTCACGACGGGGCAGTTGGCCAGGAACATCCGCTTGCGCTCGTCGATCAGATCGTCGACGCGACGCTGGTGATGACCGATTCGGTCAGCCACCTCCTCTGGATCGGGCCTCACGCGGAGCAGGAGCGCGACGCCGTCACTGCATTCCTCGCGACTTTGCCTCCCGTCGTTCGGCCACGCTAGCGTGACACGGATCGCCGGCGAAGCCGAAACGTCGCGCCGGGAGGGGCCGGCACCGGTCGATCGGCTCCGGAAGTCAGTTGACGCCGACGACGCAGTTCAAGTTTCAGGCTCTCCTCGCCGCGTGCCATCGCCCAGCGATGGTTTGCAGCGAACACGGGACGCAGCAGCCACGTCAGACGGCGCAGCAGCGCCTTGCTCGCACTCACTCGCCAGTCATAGCCGACGACGACTTCGGGGCCATCTTGCTCGAACGACCACCGGCCGTCGCCGACGAGATCGCCGTCGGCAGTCACAGCGAATCCTGTCGCTGTGACCGGTTCGGTCACGGTCAAGGTCCAATGGAGGGTATACGGCAACCACCCCTTCGTGTGCAGTCGCACAACCGCGCCGCGTCCCTCGGTATCCGCAGGTCGCCACACGACGGCAGTGAGGTAGACCGCCGGCCACCAGCGGGGCAGCGTCGCCGCATCGGCCAGGACCTCCGCGATCTCCGGTACCGTGCCCGGAATGCGCCAGTCGGTGTGGAACTCGTAATCAGCACTCATGCCGCACGCGCAACGAGGCCGGGACTGCACACGGAACCATAAGAGAATGTTAATTCGGATGCGATCCGCGCGGTAGACCAAGCGTCTGACGCGTCGACGGCATCATTGGCGGCGATCTTCCGACTGACGTGAGAGCCGCTGCTGCCGCAACGAGCACGAACCGAGCACGCACCGAACACGGATAGAACAAGAAAATAGCCCCGGCGCCAAAGCGCCGGGGCTGTGAGCACTGTCTCAACCAGTACTCTCCGGCGCGGCTTGCGCGGCACCGGAAATCTGGGTCAATCCTACCGCGTGATCCTGTGCCTTCTCGATCGCGGGCGGTCGGCCTTCGGCCCGTTCCGCCACCACAGACGCGATTCTCCGGGCGTCGCGGCCCACACCGTGCACCATTGCCGATGAGACCGACGTGAGAAAGTGCAGCCCAACGAAATAGAGCCCCGGCTCGGTCGCCACGAGTCCTCGATCGTGAATCGGCTCGCCGTTTGCACCGAACACAGGCAGGTGAATCCAAGAGAAGTCGGCGGTGAATCCGCTGCACCACACCACATTGGCGACGGGCAGCACGGTGCCATCCTCGAGCAGCGGCCTCCCGTCAGCGCTTCCGACACATCGGCCGACTCGGCGCACCCCGAGGGCCGCTAGCTCCTTCGACCGCACCCGAATCAACGGCACGCCACGCTTCATCATCTTCGGCCGCGCCCGCCGCCCGATGGGTGTATCGACCGACAGAACCTTCGGAAAGATGATGCGGTTGAGGAGGTGCACGACGATATGACGGCCGATGAAGCTTGTCGAGGCGAAGGGCAACTCACCGGGACCCGCTCCAGCCAAGACGACCGGATGCGTCGCGCTGAGATCCTTTGCGATTTCGGCGCCCGAATTTCCGGCTCCCACGATGAGCGTCGTGCCCTCTGCGAGTTGTTCGGGATTGCGATAGCTGACCGCGTCGAACTGGCGGATGGCGGGGGAGAGCCCCTTCGCGCCGGCCGGCACTTGGGCGACCTGCAAGTTCGCCATTGCCACGATGACCTGACTGGCGATGAAGACCCGGGCGCCGCACGTGACGATGAAGTCGTCACCGTCGCGAAACAGACTGTCGACACGCATCCCGCTCTGTACGGGGAGATTGAAACGCGACGCATACGCCTGCAGGTAGTCGGCCATCTCATCCTTGGTCGGCAGATACCCTGTGCCGGCCGAGAATCGCATCCCGTCGAGTCCGTCATACTGGGCCGGGGTGAACAGCCGCAGGCTGTCCCACCGGTTGCGCCAGGCGTCGCCGATCTGGGCTGCGGCATCGAGCACCACATGGTGCACGCCCAACTGGGCGAGGTGGTACGAGACCGAGAGTCCAGCCTGGCCACCGCCGATCACGATCACGTCGATGCGATTCCAACCGCTTGACGTGTTTTCTGAGTTCCGTAGCTGTTCCATGCACACACGGTAGAACGCGTCCCCTGCCGGCACATCGGCGAAATCTTCCGCACCCTGCTCCTACCGAATGGGTACTTCTACCCAGTCCGCCGCGCGGAGTCCTGGGCGGTCGAGGCATCCGTCGCCCGACGCCAACAGTCAGCGTTGAATCAGCCTGTTCTCATAGGCGTAGGCGGTCRCTGCCGCCCGTGACGGCACAGCGAGTTTCGCGAGGATGTTGCTCATGTGCCGGTCGACGGTTCTGACACTGAGTTTCAGCTGGGTGGCGATTTGCTTGTTCGTCGCTCCGCGCGCGGCCAGGCGCAGCACCCGCAGCTCTTGCGCGCTGAGCACGTGCGCAGGTGCGGCTGCCGGGTGCGCTGACGCCAAGCGGTCGAGATCGGGGCGTGCCGTCAACGCGGCGAAGGTGTCTCGTGCCGCAGTCAATTCCATCCGCGCACCCTCGATGTCGCCCAGAACACCGCATGCTGCAGCAAGGCCGACGCGCACCCGAGCCGCCACATACGGCGCCGCCAGCATCAACCAGAGCTGCAGCGCCAGACGCAGCGAGCGGAGCGCATCTTCGGGGTTGCCGGCGTCAAGCAGAACAAGGCCGCTCGCTTGCGCAGACATCGCCTGCAAGGCGGGAGTGTCGTAGAGCGCGGCGATTTCTTCGAGATCGTGCGCGGCAGCCTGGGCTTCCGAGCTGTTGCCGACCGCCAACATGATCTCGACCTGGGCGGGAAGAAACCGGGCCCGGTCGAGGTCGGTTCTGCTGGTAATCACTGCCCGACTGATCGCGCCGCTCGCGATATCAAACCGCCCCTGGTCCAGACGCAGCAGCGCCAGCCCCGGTTGCGGTTCTCCGCCGAGTGCGCTGGCTCGCTCGTAGGCCAGCTCGGCCGCCCGATGTTCGCCGCGCAGCCGGTGGATCTCTGCTTCCTCATAGAACGCCGAGGCCCGTCCGTCATCGTCGGCGGACAGCCCAGCGGTCACCCGGCGAGCTTCATCGAGAGCCTCTGACCAGAGGCCGCCGAACTTCATGAGCTCTGCTCGGTGAACTCGGCAGGTGCCGCTGAACATTCCGAGCTGTTCCTGCATCCGGCACCAACCGTCGAGTACCGCGGTCCACTCACGGGCCCGGTCGACGGCGAACACCCGTTGACAGCTGGCGATTACCGCGCAGTACACCAGCCCTTTACTGAGCTCGGTCACCGGCTCGGTGGTTGCGATGAGCATGGCTTCGCCCAGAAGGCGCATTCCCTCCGACACCCGCCCGGCTTCGACGAGAGCGCGTCCGCCGAGCTGGCGTGCTAGTGCAGAAAGGTCGGCGTCGGTGAAACGATCACCGATCGCCATCGCTTCCTGAGCTGCGGCGTGCGCCTCCTCGGTGCGCTTCTGGTGGATCAGATGATGGATGCGCGGCAAGAACAGGTAGCCGCGTTCGGCGCAATCGCCGTGCAGGTCGACGAGTCGCTCGCATCTGCCGAGCCAGGCCTCGGCCTGCCCGGATTCCCCGAGAGAAGCGAACCGGTATCCGTGCCAAAACGCCAGGCGGGCAGCGCGCAATTCAGCGTGCTCCGCGAGGCAGGAGGCATAGGCGCGCTCAAGCGTTTGAGTTGCCACCGCTTCGTGCCGGGTCAGCTCCGCAGATCTGGACAAGAGCTCCAAGTCTGCAGATGCCAACGGATGTTCGGCGTCAGCGGCCATGAAATGAGTAAACGCATCTTCCCAGCGCCACTCGTCGAACGCCAGGTGCGCGCTGGCCAATTCGTCGATTCCCGAGCCATCGGTCGGCATGAGAGCAATTATCCGCTTCACATCCTGGCCACGATAGGGCCGTCGCGGCATCTTGCCTTGGAGGATGGGCGTGCGCAGGCCACACTGATCCGTATGGTAGCGGCGACGACGATACTGGCGCTCATCCTGATCTGGAGCGTGTTCTCCGGGCCACTTGACCGGCGTGGCATCACCTCCGCCCTCTTCCTGATGGTTGCCGGCCTCCTCGTCAGCGCCTCGGCCCTCGGCATTCTCAACTTTTCAGTTGAGTCCGTGTTTGCCGAGCGAGTGGCGGAGGTCGCGTTGGTTCTGCTTTTGTTCAGCGACGCGAGCCGGCTGAACCTCCGATCGCTCAGACACGAGCTCGGCTGGCCGAGTCGACTACTCCTGATCGGGCTCCCACTCACGATGCTGGCCGGCGTGGGCGTTGGGGCGCTTGTCTTTCCGGGCATGGCACTCGCATCCGTTGTTCTCCTCTCCACAATGCTGGCCTCGACCGATGCGGCGCTCGGCCAGAAAGTCGTCTCCGACCCCGCGGTGCCGGCCCGCGTGCGCCAAGCACTCGACGTGGAGAGCGGCCTCAATGACGGTCTTGCCGTGCCCTTCTTCCTTGTCGCACTCGACGTTGCCAATGCCGACCTCCACACCGGGGTGACCGCATCCGTCATCAGTAACATGGCCATCCAGATCGGCGGGGGACTCGCAGCCGGACTCGGCGCGGGCATTGTGGGCGGGTACCTGTTCCGTTCAGCGGATCGGCGCGGATGGATCGGGCATGAGTGGCGGCAGGTTCTGCCACTCGTGGTGGCTTTATTGGCCTACACCGTCGCAGTCCTGCTGGGCGGCAGCGGATTCATCGCGGCCTTTGTCGGCGGCATCGCGTTCGGGAGATTCTCCGGCGCGCGCGGTTCGACTGTCACGCTTCTCACCGAAGAGGCGGGTGGCTTTCTCGCCGCCGTCACCTGGATCGGGTTCGGAGCCCTCGCCCTCTCCTTTGTTCTCCCGCACATCACCTGGCAGGTCGTGCTGTATGCGGCGCTCAGCCTGACCCTCGTACGCATGATCCCGGTCGCGATCGCATTCGCCGGTCAGGGGGTCAGGCGCCCGACCGTGGCGTTCATCGGCTGGTTCGGCCCACGTGGGCTCGCCTCGCTGGTGTTCGCTCTGCTCGCTCTCGAACGGGGCATCCCCGACAGCGAGGTCGTGCTCACCACCGTCATTGTGACCGTCGCGCTCAGCGTCATCCTTCACGGGCTGACCTCTGTACCCCTGGTCGCCTCCTATCACCGTTGGTATGCGGCACACACGGTCGAGCATCCCTCGGCGGCAGAGTCCGCGCCGACAACGTTGCCGCGCCTGCGGCGCCAGCAGGAACACCACACTGGCGGTCAGGGCGGGCCAGGCCAGGGGTCACGCTGATTCGGCCTGTTGGACTGCCAGAGCGAGGCGTACCATGGGCCACATTCTTGGTCCGAACCAGAGCGATCGAGACCGACAGAGGGGAATGTTATGGCCGAGACTTCACTCGACGAGTTGGGACCCGTCGATTTTGTGATCGTTGAGTTTCCCAAAGACCAATCCAATTTCACGGGCGAAATGGTCGATGAACTGGTGAGACTTGTCGACGCAGGCACGATTCGGATCATCGACATCCTGATTCTCGCCAAAGGCGACGATGGGGTTGTTGAGGCGATGGAACTCTCCGACATGGACGAGCTCGGCGCGCTGCAGAAGATTGAGGCAGAGCTCGCTGAGCTGCTGGCGGAGGATGACGTTCTGCACCTTTCGGCCGCGATGGATCCCGGAAGCACCGCCGGAGTTCTTGTCTACGAGAACCTCTGGGCGGCACCCTTCGCATCGGCGGCCCGCCGAGCGGGCGGGCAATTGATTGCAAATGGGCGAATTCCCATTCAGGCCATCATCGCCTCACTCGAGGCCGATCAAACACTCGAGAGAGTAGGAGAGTGACATGCCGCTTCGACCAGGACGAGTGGGAAGAGTCGGCGTCGTCGGCGCACCCGTGGCGAAAACCGCCGTTGTCGCAGCAGCAGTGACGCCAGGCCCCTCCCCAGTGGCGAAGGCGGCAGTCGTCGGGGCGGTAGTCACGCCGGGCCGCCGCAGGATCTAGAAATTACGGGGCGACTTCTGCGATCACGAGTTCGTGGCCGCGCACAGAGCGTGGGCCCCAAAATTTCTTCACAAAGTTCTTTTCACGCGTTAACGAAAAATCCCCCGCAGAACCGAAGTAGTGCGGGGGATTCTTACTGTGGGTGGTTCGGAGAATGCTTTTCGCCGCGCAAGGGCGCGGGAGTTGACTAGGGGGTCGCAAGGGAGTTCCAGCCAATAACTCTAACTTTTCCACGCGGACTATAAACGACGGCGACGCATTTCACGCCCGAGCCGGCGCCAAGAATTCCCGTGGATTCTGTGGTGGTTGATTCGCCCATGGCTGTCCGGGAAAGGTCCGGTGAAGGTTCCGCTGCCGAATCGGCTGCCGCTCGTCTTCGACCAGACAATCAAACGGATTGCGCTAGGTTTTCTGCATGAGTGAAGGCGCCATCCCCCCGGCTCCCGGTGTCCCGAGCGCGCAGGACCCCGCGTATTCGTATCCGCCAGCCGCCGCGCCCGAGCGGCCAGGACGGACGCTGGGGATCGTGGGGTTCGTGCTGTCGTTCGTGGGATTCATCGATGTCGCCGGCCTCATCATTTGTATTGTCGCGATGGTGAAGTCAAAGCGTGCCGGCCAGAGGAACGGCTTCGCTCTTGCCGGCATTATCATCTCGATCGCTGGGATCCTGTTCTGTGCGGGAATCATCGCACTCATCGCACCGCCGCTGATTCAGGCGGGGCAGCAGTGTGCCCGACTTGGCGATGGCACCCATGTCATCGAAAAGTCCACGTACACATGTACGCCTACATCGTTCAGCGTCTATACCCACCCGTAGACGCTTTAGCCCCCTCAGGGTTTCCACTCCGATATTCGGAACGAATTCAACAGTGCCCGCTGACCGTTCCGCTATCGGGCACCCTCTTTGGTCAAAAAGTGGCCTCGAGCCCATTCCCGCGAAGGCCCGGAATGCCGCCCTTTGGGCGTCCGTCTTACGAGTGCGCTGCCGGGATACAGCACGCCATCCATATAGGTCGGCCTGTGTCTGTTCGCACATCCGGCGTTGAGGAGTCAGGACGGCTTGAACATGACGTACCGACGTGCCGTGACTGACTTGTTAGTGGCATGAAACCAGCCGCCCCGATACGCTGCTGGCAGCTGCACTCAGCAGTCACCGGTGGGAACGGTCGCCGGAGCTTCTGTCGACGGGGGACACCGTGAAGAAGATTCTTGGTGCGATCTTGATTGGCATCGTCGTCCTTGCTGTCGCCGCTTTCTTCATCGTCAGGTCCTTCGAAGACAGGGTCACCGAAGACCTCGTTTCACAGGTCTCCCAGCTGACCATTCCTGCAGGCTGGAAAATGCTGGATGACGTTATAGAACCCGATCGATTCGTGTGTTTGGGCGGCAACCCGTGCCCGAGCATTTCGCGGCGGTGGGAGACCGACTCGGTAGTGACCGCCAGAGACCTGGAGCAGATCGCTGCGACGGCGAACGTGACCCTGACCGTGGATCGGCCGTGCGAGCGGCCAGCAAACAACATCGGACGCGCAGTCCAGTGCACCGGGCTTGGGGTAAAGGACGGCTATAACTATCAGTTGTCGCTAAGCAGTGCTGCCCCCGGGGAGCCCCTGCAGGTGTCGCTGTCTGTGCGCCCAGTCATCTTTTCGACTCTGGCCGGCGGGGCATTTTTGGGAGCCGCTGTTCTGCCGCGATGGCTTTGGTAGCTCGTGAGGGGATGTAAATGCTAGTTTTTTGGACGTTGAGGGCGCTTAGTGCAATGGCATGGTTTTGCATATTCGTGTTCCTCATTTTGATTCCTTTGAATTTCTTCGGATTTGGGCTGTCTCCCCAAACCGGCGTTCTACGCAGCCTCCCGGGAATGCTTTTCACCTTGGTGTTCGCGGTCGCACTCTTCGCGGTCGGCTTGACTATTCGGATCGGATCGCAGAGGCGTTCCCTTGGACAGCTGGCGACATCCAAATCGGCACAAATATCCTTCAGCGGAAGTCTGGACTCGGCGTCGTCTCGGTGGCTAATACATCAGAACGAGAATCGTCGGCTTCGCTTGGCAGCCCCGCCCGGTGTTTACGTCGTCGCCACAGACATCGGCCTCGAAATCTACTGGCCGCTCCAGCTGCCGACACAATTGCTGATTCACGTCATCAAGTGGGACGAAATCGCAGACTTTTCTGTTCGGCAACGCACTTGGTTGGCGAATGAAGCCATTGTGAAGTTGAGGGGCGAGCAACGCGCACTACGCATCAGACTGACACGAACATCGCTTTTCTCTTCGGAAAGAAAACAAGGAGACGACCTCCAGATTGCAGTGCATCTCAGACTCAGTTAGACAATTTCGTGGTGTGGCCGACGGCTCCCGCATACGATCTGTTCGGTCGCGTGGTTGGCTCCAAGTGAGTGGTTGGCTCCAAGTGAAGCGGCGACCCGACGTGGACGTGCGCCACGTACGACGCCCGCGGCCGCACCGTCTCGACCGTCTTCCGGACTACAACGGGGTTCCGGGACGCACCGTCACGAACAACTACGCCGCCGCCAACGGCGCCATCACCGCAGATCCCCTGACTAGTACCGTCACCGATCCCGCCGGGACCATCACCACAACCACCGACCTGGTCGGCCGCATGGTGCGATATACCGACGTGGGGGAGTCGTGACCTCCGCGACCTTCAACGTCCCCGGCCAGGCAACCACCTCCCAGATCACCGCGCCGGGCCAGGCACCCTCGACGACCGCATTGACCTACAATCTGAGCGGTCAAGTCGAATCCGTCACCGTTGATGGCACCCTGCTCGCGGACCCCGCCGACGGCAGTTTCGGACAACTCTCCACGGTGACCTATGACAACGGCACCAGCCTGTGGACCATCGACCGGACCCCAACCGGCACGCTGGCCGCGCAAACCTGGGCATTCCCCGGCCAGAACGGGTACACCGACCGGGTCTACCGGTCGCAATCCGGGCGAATTGTCGCAAACACCCCCACCGACGGCGCCGTAAGCACCAGCCTCACCTACGCGTTCGACGCCGCCGGAAGACTCGTCACCGCGACCATCCCCGGACACACGTTGACGTACCAGTAGGCCGGCACAGGATCCTGCGGACTCAACTCCGGCGCCGGTCGAAACGGCAGCCGCACCGCCAGTACCGACCAAACCTTGACCCGCACCGAAACCACCACCTCCTGCTACGACCAAGCCGACCGCCCCACCTCTAGCGGCGTCGCCGGACCGGTCGCCAACTTCAACCCGATCGCCGCCGGAATCGCACGCAACGGCATCGGCTACAACTCCCACGGCAACACCACCAAGCTGGTCGACCAGACCCTCGCCTACGACAACACCGACCGGCACACCAGTACTACTCTCGCCGACTGCACCGTCATCGCGTACACCCGCGACGCAGGCGGACAGATCATCCAACGCACCGAAACCCCCGCCGTCGGCCCCGCCAAGACGATCCGTTTCGCCAATACCCCCAACGGGGCCAGTATCGCCCTGGATGGGACCGGGGCTCCTGCGCAAACCACACGGTCGCTTCCCGGCGGGGCCAGCGTGATTTCTCGCACCAATGTCAGCCAACTGTGGTCCTACCGGGAACGCTTCGTCTACCAAGTGTGAGGTCCCGATCGACCGCGCCCACGAACTCACCCCAGCGCAGACATCAGAACTGGCGCCGGCCGATAAGGAGACCAACGCAGAGCCAGCCGAACCGAACTACTACACCACCGGCCTGAGCGCAGTAAGAGACCTTTGGCAACGTTCAGGATTGGCTGGCCGGGCATGACACGCCCGACGCCATCCACACGTTCTCGCCTACAAGCCAGAATTCTTCACAAAGTTCTTTTCACGCGTTAACGAAGAATCCCCCGCAGAACCGAAGTTCTACGGGGGATTCTTACTGTGTCCGAGAGGGGACTTGAACCCCTACGTCCTATACGGACACTAGCACCTCAAGCTAGCGCGTCTGCCAATTCCGCCACCCGGACTGGATGTCGTCTGCGTTGTGTTTCTTGCTGACGAGGTAATAACTTAGCACGGTTTCTGAGCACCAAAACACCACTCGGTCGCCATGCGGGCGAGCATTTCTCAGCTTGGCGGCGTGTCGAATCGACCGGTACCGTGAACCACATGTCAAACACTGGGAACGCACGCCCCGAAGAAGAAATTCTTGATCTCACCGCACGCATCGCACGCGACCTGATTCGGTTCGACACGAGCAACTATGGCGAGGGGCGCTCCAACGGTGAGGCGGATGCCGCCGACTACGTTGCCGAGAATTTGCGCGGACTCGGCCTCAAGCCAGAAGTCTTCGAATCCGAACCCGGCCGCACAAGCGTCGTCGCCCGCGTGAAGGGTCGCGACAGCAGCAAGGGCGCACTCGTCGTGCACGGCCACCTCGACGTGGTTCCCGCCGACCCGGCCAATTGGTCGGTGGACCCGTTCGGCGGAGTGATCAAAGACGGTCTGCTCTGGGGCCGCGGCGCCGTCGACATGAAGAACATGGATGCGATGATGCTCGCCTCCCTGAAAGACATCCTCGGCGCCGGCGAAGCACCGGCCCGCGACCTCGTGATCGCCTTCTTCGCCGACGAGGAAGCCGGGGGAGTGCTCGGCTCGCACTATCTGGTTGACACGCGCCCCGACCTTTTCGCCGGTGCCACCGAGGCAATCAGCGAGGTGGGCGGCTACTCCATCACATTCGGCGACCAGCGCTCGTACCTGCTGCAGACCGGCGAAAAAGCACTGATTTGGATCAAACTCGTCGCCCGCGGCAGCGCTGCGCACGGCTCACGTCTCATCCACGACAATGCGGTGACCCGACTGGCCGAGGCCGTTGCCGCCGTCGGCCGCCGCGAATGGCCCATCCGCCTGACCGACACGACCACGCAACTGCTCGGTGAGATTGCGCGCATCCTGGATGTCGACCCGCAGCGGGTGGGACCCGACGCGTTGGCTCTCGCCACGGGCACCGCCTCCGGCTTCATCCAGGCGAGCCTGCGCACGACCTCGAACCCAACGGTCCTGAAGGGCGGCTACAAGCACAATGTGATCCCCGACACCGCCGAGGCACTGATCGACGTGCGCACGCTGCCGGGCGAAGAAGACGCCGTGCTCGCCGAAATTGCCGAGCTCGTCGGGCCAGACATCGAAATCGTCGTCATGCACCGCGACATCGGCCTCGAAAACCCCTTCGACGGCGCGCTCATTGACGCGATTGTCAGCACTTTGGACGCGCATGACCCCGGCGCGCCAGTTCTGCCTTACCTGCTCTCTGGGGGCACCGACAACAAAGCCCTGAGCAAGCTTGGAATCACCGGTTACGGCTTCGCCCCCTTGAAACTCCCAGCCGATTTGGATTTTCCGGGCATGTTCCATGGCGTTGACGAGAGGGTGCCGCTTGACGCATTAGTGTTTGGCAGGCGGGTTCTGACCGACCTGCTGTCGACTTACTAAACCTGCGGAGCACCACAAGTGGATTTCATTAACGCCATCATTCTCGGATTGGTCCAGGGCCTCACCGAGTTCCTGCCGATCTCGTCGAGCGCTCACGTGAGCATCGTCGGTCAGCTGATCGGCACGGGTGAAGACCCGGGCGCCCGGTTCACCGCCATCACCCAGATCGGAACCGAAGTCGCCGTCGTGCTGTATTTCTGGCGCGACATCGTGAAGATCATCGGGCAGTGGTGCCGTTCGCTGGTCGGCAAGGTTCCGCGCAACGACCCCGATGCCCGCATGGGGTGGCTCATCATCCTCGGTTCATTGCCGATCATCGTGCTCGGCCTGCTCTTTCAGGATGCGATCGAGACGGTTCTGCGCAACCTCTGGATCACCGGGACGATGCTCATCCTCTTCGGCATCCTGCTCGGTATCGCCGACCACGTCGGCTCCAAGAAGCGTCGGCTGAAAGACCTCACCGTGCGTGACGGCACGATCTACGGCTTCGCCCAGGCCCTCGCGTTGATCCCCGGCGTCTCCCGTTCCGGCGGCACGATCACCGCCGGCCTGTTCATGGGCTACGAGCGCAAGGCTGCGGCTCGCTACGCCTTCCTGCTCGCCATCCCGGCCGTGCTCGGCAGCGGTTTCTACCAGGTCTACAAGTCGATTGCCGACCCCTGCCTCGCTGGTGCCACGAACTGCACGCCAGAGGTCTTCGGCCCCGCCGAGACCCTGGTTGCCACGATCGTCGCCTTCTTCGTCGGCCTGGTCGTGATCGCGTTCTTCATGAGCTACATCTCGAAGCACAGCTTCCTGCCGTTCGTGATCTACCGCATCGTGGCCGGCATCGTCGTGTTCGTGCTTCTGGGCACGAACGTCATCGCCGCATAGTTAGGCTGGATCTCATGCGTGCTTGGCAACATCCTGTCGTCCCGTCTGTGCCGGGCCATTCCGACGCCCCGCTGCTTCATGACACGGCGACTGACGTGCTCGTCTACGCGCAGCCGGCAGACGTCGCCCGGCTCTACGTCTGCGGAATCACCCCGTATGACGCGACCCACCTCGGGCACGCGAACACGTACCTTGCATTCGATACGTTGCAGCGCGTCTGGCTCGACGCCGGCTACAAGGTTCACTACGCACAGAACGTGACGGATGTCGACGACCCGCTGCTCGAGCGGGCGGCGGCCACCGGCGTGGACTGGCGTGAACTCGCCGAGTCGCAGGTTGAGCTTTTCCGCACCGACATGGCGGCTCTGCGCATCCTGCCGCCGAACGACTACGTGGCCGTCACCGAGGTGATCGACGAGATCTCAGCGGCGGTGTGCGCACTCGCTGACGCCGGTCTCGCCTATGCGGTCGACACCCCGGATGCGCTGCTCACCGAATCGGGGGAGCGCGGAGCCGATCTCTACTTCGACAACGCCGCGGCCGAGGAAGCCGCGCCCTGGCGCCTGGGTGACGAGAGCAACCTCGACCGCTCCGCGATGCTTGAGCTATTCGCCGCGCGTGGCGGCGACCCGGATCGCGCCGGCAAGCGTGACGCACTCGACCCGTTGCTCTGGCGTGCGGCCCGCGAGGGCGAGCCGTCCTGGCCGACCCGCGTCGGTGCCGGCCGCCCGGGCTGGCACATCGAGTGTTCGGTCATCGCGCTCAAGGAGCTCGGCACCGACTTCACCGTGCAAGGTGGCGGAAGCGACCTGGTTTTTCCACACCACGACATGAGCGCCGGCCATGCCGCTGCCCTGTCTGGGCATCCGCTCGCCGGCGTATATTCCCATGCCGGAATGGTCGCCTACCAGGGCGAGAAGATGAGCAAGTCACTCGGCAACTTGGTGCTCGTTTCCGGGCTTCGCGCCGAGGGCGTCGACCCGCGGGCCATCCGACTCGCTCTGCTCTCCGAGCACTACCGTTCCGACTGGGAGTGGACCAACGCCACGCTCGAGGCGGCACAGGCTCGCCTGGCTCGCTGGGGTGTCGCGTTCGCGACCGACCAGGCGAGCACGGACGCGGCAACGGATGCGGCGGAGCCGGCCATCACGGGTTCGGCGAACGCTGTCGTTCAGCAGCTGCGTGACGCCCTGCACAACGACCTCGACACTCCGGGCGCGCTGGCCGTCATCGACGCTGCAACCGCCACGCTGTCCGACGACCCGGCGCTGATCGCGCAGGCGATCGACGCGCTTCTCGGGGTGCAGCTCTAGCAATCGGGCCGATACCGAATCGCGGCATGTGAGAGCTAGGCGCGCGGCGGGCCTTCTGGCCCCGGACGCCCGTCCGGCCCGGAGCGGCCATCGGCCCAGCCCTCACGGCCGTCCCCGCGCTTGCGGAGGTACTGCTCAAATTCCTGGGCGATCGCCTCACCGCTTGCCTCGGGGGAGTCGACGGTGTCGCGCGCCTGTTCCAGCTGCGCGATGTAGGCCGCCATCTCGTCGTCGTCGGCGGCGAGTGCGTCAATTCCGCGCTCCCACTCGGCAGCATCCGAGACCAAGTCGCCACGCGGAATCACGACGTCGATGATCTCCTCGAGCTTGTCGATCAGAGCCAGCACGGCCTTCGGTGACGGCGCGTTATGCACGTAATGCGGTACGGAAGCCCAGATCGACAGCGTCGGAATCCCGACTTTTTCCGCAGCCTCGGCCAGAACGCTCAGAATGCCGACCGGTCCCTCGTAATTACTGCGCTCGATATGCAATTCCTTGCGCACCTGAGGGTTGTCACTCGAGACAAAGATCGAAATCGGTCGCGTGTGGGGGACATCCGCGAGCATCGCACCCAGAAAGACGACCCCGCTGATGTCGGCGGCCAGCGCCGAATCCAGAATCTCGGACGTAAAACTCTTCCAACTGCGTGACGGCTCGGTGCCGAGCAACAGGTAGATGTTGCCGGCGTTGGTACCGCTGACAGCCAACTCGGCGTCTTCGGCGAGCGGAACGGGCGCCACGCCCGGCGATACCGGGCCGTACATGACCGCTTCTGGCCATTCGATCGAGCGGCCGCCCTCGTCATTCGTCGAGATCGTGGGGCGGTTGAACTGGTAGTCGAAGTACAGCTCCGGGTCGATTTCAGCGATCGGGGTGACACCCAGCAAATCTTTGAGCGTGCTCACCGCACCGGTGGCGGCCTCGCCTGCGTCGTTCCAGCCCTCGAACGCCACCACAAGAAGGCGCCCGCTCAAAAACCCATTGCCGTTTGTCACGCTTGCAAACCTCGATCATTCCGCGTGCCCGTTCGGCGCACCCACAGTCAAGGATAGGCCGTGCCCTCTAGACTTGAACCCCGTGAACCAGATCAGAACCCTTTCCCCCCTGCCCGCGGCCGTTCTGTGGGATATGGACGGAACCTTGATCGACACGGAATCGTACTGGATGCAGGCCGAGACCGACCTGGTCACCTCGTTCGGCGGCACCTGGACCTACGACGATTGCATGCTGCTCGTCGGCTCCGGTTTGCCGAACGCGGCGGCGGTGTTGCAGTCGCGCGGCGTCGACATGGAGCTTGACGCCATCGTGTCCTGGCTCACCGACCGTGTGCAGCTGAAGATCAACGAACACGGGTTGCCGTGGCGCCCCGGAGCCCGCGAACTCCTCACCGCGTTCGCCGAAGCCGGCGTTCCGATGGCCCTGGTCACGATGTCGATCGAGCGGATGGCGCGTCAGGTCGCCGACCTCATCGGCGCCGGCACGTTCGACGTCATTGTCGCCGGTGACATGGTTGCACAAAGCAAGCCGCACCCCGAGGCCTACCTGCTCGCCGCCAGCCTGCTCGACGTCGACCCGGCCCGCTGCGTCGCGATTGAGGATTCCCCGACCGGACTCGGTGCGGCCATCGCCGCCGGCACCATTGCGATCCACGTGCCGCACGAGGTCGATCTTCCCGAGGCCGACACGCACACCCGCTGGCCCACCCTCGCTGAGCGCACCCTGGCCGATTTCTCGGCACTGTGCAGCATCCGCTTCGACCTCTTGGACGAAGCCGCCCCCGCAACTCTTGACTTTGAACACACCAATTCCCGCGCCACAGCGGACAACCACGAGGACGCAACAGCATGAGCGACAACCAGGTCAACCAGAACAGCGGCCCGTTCCGGGTCGGCGACCGTGTTCAACTCACCGGCCCCAAGGGCAAGCTGAACACCATCTCGCTTGAACCGGGGAAGGTCTTCCACACGCACCGCGGCATCCTCGCCCACGACGACATCATCGGCCTGCCCGATGGCTCCGTCGTCACGAACAACGTCGGCGTCGAGCACCTGGCATTGCGCCCACTCCTCAACGACTTCGTCATGTCGATGCCGCGTGGCGCGGCGATCATCTATCCCAAGGATGCCGCCCAGATCCTCGCCCAGGCCGACATCTTTCCCGGCGCCACCGTCGTCGAGGCCGGTGTCGGTTCCGGCGCCCTCTCGCTCTGGCTGCTGCGCGCGATCGGTCAGTCCGGTCGTCTGGCCTCGTTCGAACGCCGTGAAGAGTTCGCCGACGTCGCCCGCGACAACATCGCCACGTTCCTCGGCTACGACCCCGACAACTGGACGATCACTCTCGGCGACCTCGCCGACACCCTGCCTGACACGATGGAACCGCAGAGCGTCGACCGGGTTGTGCTCGACATGCTCGCTCCCTGGGAGTGCCTGGGCGTCGTCTCCGACGCGCTCAAGCCCGGTGGAGTGCTGCTCTGCTACGTCGCGACCGTCACTCAGCTCTCGCGCGTTTCCGAGGCAATCCGCGGCAGTGGCCTCTACACGAACCCGGACTCCAACGAGACGATGGTGCGCGGCTGGCACGTCGAGGGCCTCGCGGTACGCCCCGACCACCGGATGATCGGCCACACCGGATTCCTGATCACCGCCCGCCGTCTGGCTCCCGACACGATCCTGCCCGAGCTCAAGCGTCGCCCGTCGAAGACCGACTTCGCCGACGCGGACTTCGAAGCCTGGACCCCTGGCGCACTCGGCGAACGCAATGTGAGTGCGAAGAGCATGCGCAAGCGGATGCGCGCCGCCGGAACCAGCGCCGCCCTGTCCAAGGGCCGGGAGCTCGAGGTCGATGGTGTCAGCGCTGGTGACGACACCGTCGCCGACGGCACCGGCGACAACGTCGACGCCGGTTAGGATAGGCACCGGCTCGCCACTGGCAGTGCGTCACAGCACTGCCATACGGGCCACCACGCATTGATAGACATTGATTGACACCGGACACCCTGTACTGAAATGAGGACTCGTGCGTAAAGCATCCGCACTGATCGCCACCGCTGCGCTTCTGGCTGCAGCCCTGACGGGATGCAGCGCCCCCGGCACTGCCGCTGCCGACTGCACTGCACCAGTGAAGTCGGGCGCCGCGTCAGAGCTCATCGACGTTTCGGGTGATTTCGGCACGGCTCCGACCGTCGACTTCCCGACCCCGTTGAAGACCAAGACCACGCAGCGCACCACGATCATCGAAGGTTCCGGCGACCCGCTGGTCGAGGGCCAGATGGTCAAGGTCGACTTCAGCGTCTACAACGGCACCTCCGGCGAACTGATCGAGGCAACCGGCTACGACGGCGAGAAAGCCGCCACCCTGGTGCTGAACGACGCGACGATGAAGGGCCTCGTCGACGGATTGCTCTGCGCCCAGGTCGGCGAACGCGTTGCAGTGGCTGTCTCCCCGGCCGACGGCTTCGGCCCGCAGGGCGGTCAGGAACAGCTCGGCGTGAGCGCCACCGACTCCCTCGTCTTCGTGATCGATGTCGTGAAGGCTTACCTGCCGCGCGCCAACGGCAAGGACCAGCCCGTCGCATCCGGCCTGCCGGCGGTCGTACTGGCCGAAGACGGCACCCCCGGAATCACGATTCCGTCAGGCGATGCTCCGACCGAGCTCGCCATCGGTGTGCTCAAGAAGGGCAATGGCCCCGTCGTCAAGGAGGGTGACACCGTCACCGTGCAGTACACCGGCGTGGTCTGGGACACCAAGAAGGTCTTCGATTCCAGCTGGGAGAAGGGCACCCCTGCGCAGTTCGTTGCGGCCGACGGTTCGAAGGTCCAGGGCGGCGTGATCCCCGGATTCGCCGACGCCTTGATCGGCCAGACGGTCGGATCGCAGATCATTGCGGTCATCCCGCCCGACCAGGGTTACGGCGACCAGGAGTCTGGATCGATTCCCGCCAACTCCACCCTGGTCTTTGTCGTCGACATCCTCGGTGTGAACTAGGTTCACTTCCGGATGCCGCAACCGGCTTCCCCGAACGCCCCGTGTTGGTCAGTCAGCTGGCCGACGCGGGGCGTTCGTCTTGCCCGCCTCCACCTCCCGCGCACGTCAATCCCATAGAATCGCCCCTGTGCCGCCCACCGCAGACAAACACCCCACCGTCGCCATTGAGGAACGCCTGTTCAGCCTCGTCCTCGCGCTGATCGCGACCGAAATCGGGCTGACCAAGTCCGACATTCTGTCCACGGTGCAGGGCTACCGTCAGCGTTATGTGCTGGGCGGTGACAATGCGAGCCTGGAACGCCAATTCGAACGTGACAAAGACGACATCCGTGACCTGGGCATCCCCTTGGAAACCATCGACTCCGACGACGAGCCAGGAAGCAACCATCACCTGCGCTATCGCATTCCCAAGGGCCTCTACGACCTGCCCGCCGACATCACCTTTTCGGCCGATGAGCTCATGCTCCTCAAGCTTGCCGGCACGGTCTGGCGGGAGGGCTCGCTCTCGGCGGAATCCCGCCGGGCGCTCACCAAGCTCAATTCGCTCGGGGTTGACTCGAACGATCCGATCCTCGGCTATGCGCCGAGCCTCCGGGCGCGGGATGCGGCGTTCGAGCCACTGAGCAAGGCTCTCGATCGTGGGCAGAGTGTCGCATTTCTCTATCTGAAGCCGGGTGAACCCGCGCCGCGACGCCGGCAGGTCATCCCGCGCGCCATCGTGTTGCACGAAGGGCGCTGGCACCTTGCGGCCACCGACCTGGCCGCCGACGCCAACCGCACCTTCTTGCTGTCACGCATCACCGGACCGGTGCAAACGATGCCCGGCCCCAGCGCCGAGGTGGTGCCGGGTGCCGCGCAGAACGCGCTCGAAGACCTCGACCGCCTCTGGAGCGCCAACACGGCCGTCGTCGAGGTGCGCCCCGGCAGCGACGCAGCACTTCGCCTCGGCAAACGCAATGCCGCGGAGAACGAAGGCGAGAACCTGCTCACCCTGCACTTCACCGACTTGAACATCCTCGCCGACGAACTCGCCGGCTATGGCCCCGAGGTCGTCGTCCAGACGCCACGGGAGCTACGCCAGGCCGTGCGCACCCGCCTGATCGGGGTGCGCGACGCCCACTCCGCACCGGCGAGTGCCGCACCCGGCGCAACAGACAGCGGAAGCGTGAACTCATGACCGAACGAGCTGCCCAGTTCAGTGCGCCAGATAAGTTGACTTTTCTGTTGTCGCTGGTTCCGTACCTCACCGAGCACACCAACGTCGAGGTGTCCGAGGTCGCTGCCCATTTCGCCGTCAGCCCGAACCAGGTGCGCGATGCAGTTCGGCTGATCGCGCTCTCGGGAGTGCCGGGGGAGTCACGTCAGTACCAGCACGGCGACCTCTTCGACATCCACTGGGATGAGTTCGAAGACAATGACCGCATCGTGCTCACCCACCTGGTGGCCATCGACGATGCTCCCCGGCTCAGCGCGCGGGAGGCCGCGGCGCTGATTGCTGGCCTTCAGTACCTGTCCTCGCTACCGGAGAACGCGGACAAAGAGGCAATTGCCAGGGTGATGGCCAAACTGACCCGTGGCGCCTCGTCGGCACCCAGCCAGGTCGCGGTCTCTGAGGTCGTCGCCAGCGAGACGATCTCGACGATTCAGGCCGCCGTGCGCGACGGGTTGCCCGTCGAATTCGATTACCTGAACGCACGGGGCGAGAGCGTTCACCGTGTCGTTGACCCGCTGAGGGTCGAATCCGTCGATAACGACTGGTACCTGCGCGGCTGGTGCCACCTCCGCGAGGCCGTGCGCACCTTCCGGCTCGACCGGATGAGCCTGGTGACACCGACAGATCAGCCGGCCGCAGCGCATGCCGGTGATGTGCGGCTTCCAGAACGCCTCTTCGAAGGCTCAGACGACGACCTCACGGTCGTTGTGGAACTGCCGGCCACTGCCATGCGCCTCATGGCCGACTACCGGCCGGTCGGTGAAGAACCAATCGGAAACGGCGACCGAGTGCGCACGACGCTGAGGGTTGCCCACTTTCACGGTCTCAAACGGCTCGTCACCGGTCTGGCCGGCATCGTCACGGTCGTGTCGCCGGATGCGGCTCGTCGGGTTGTTGCCGACTGGGCTGCGGATGGCGCCGCCCACTACGACGAGACCGAGGCATAGCCATGGCGTGGTGGGGCTGGCTCCTGATTTGGAGCGCGCTGATTCTCGGGCTGCTCGGCATGCTCGTCTGGTTCGCGATCAGGCTTTTTCGAAAAGCGATGGTCACGGCCGATGCTCTGGCCGAACTCGGCGACAAAATGACGCTGCTCGACGCGGCATTCGCCGACGCAGCGGCCCAGCACGAGCCCCGATTCAACCCGGCGATCTTTCAGGATGCCGGCGAACTCGGGTTCCTACGGGAGCAGGATCGTGCTGAACACGCCCGTCGCCGCCAGGTTCGTCGAGATGCACGGATTGACCGCGGTAAACTACTCACACACACCCCAACGAATTTAGAGGACACAGCCTCATGCTTCAGAACTTGACCGGATGGCACTTCCTAATCATCCTTGTCGTCGTGCTGCTTTTGTTCGGCGCACCGAAACTGCCCGGACTGGCCCGAAGCCTCGGACAGTCAATGAAGATCTTCAAGAGCGAGATCAAGAGCGACAAGGTCGACGAAGACCCGAACGCCGAAGTTGCTCGCCCGGTCGATCCCACGACAAAGCCGTAATCTGGTGACTGGGCGCGTCCCACAGAGGGCGGGCCGCGACGGGAAGATGTCGCTCGGGCAGCACCTTCTCGAGTTGCGCAAGCGACTCTTCCTCGCGGCCGCCGGACTGTTCGTCGGTGCGATCGCCGGCTGGTTTCTCTCAGACTTCGTCTGGGATGCCTTGCGCGAGCCGATTTACGCCATTATCGAGGCGCAGCACCGCAACGCCCAGATCAACTATCCCGACATCACGTCGGCGTTCGACTTGAAGTTGAAGATCTCGCTCTACGTGGGCCTGATTGTGTCGAGCCCGGTGTGGCTCTACCAGATCTTCGCCTTCTTGGTGCCCGGTCTGACCCGTCGTGAGAAGCAGTACACCTTCGGCTTCTTCTTCACCGCTGTGCCGTTGTTTCTCGCCGGCTGCGCGGCGGGCTGGTACGTGCTCCCGCATGTGGTCGAGCTGATGACCAGCTTCGCGCCCTCAGAAGACGCGGCGTTCATCAACGCCCAAAACTATTTCGACTTCGTTCTGAAGCTCGTCGTCGCCATCGGCATCGCGTTCGTGCTTCCCGTGTTCATCGTGCTGCTGAACTTCGCCGGAGTGATCAGCGCCGCGTCGATCATCAAATCGTGGCGGATCGCCATCCTGGTCATCATTCTCTTCACCGCGATCGCCACGCCGGCCGCCGACGTGGTGTCCATGTTCCTTCTCGCGCTACCGATGATCGTTCTGTACTTCCTGGCCTACGGAATCGCCTGGCTCCACGATCGCCGAGTCGCCAAACGCGCCCAGTCGTTCGCCGCAGAGTATGCCGTCTGATCCCCGCAGATTCGTGCCCGCAGACGTGACAGACACACTCTCCCCAGCCGAACGATTCGCCGCAGCACGCACCCGCGCCGGACATCCCCAAGTCGAAGCATTCCGAGCCGGACTCAACTTCGGTCTTGACCCGTTCCAGATTGCTGCCTGTACCTCGATCGAAGACGGCAACAGCGTGCTGGTCGCGGCGCCCACCGGCGCCGGGAAGACCATCGTCGCCGAGTTCGCCGTGTTCCTCTCGATGGCGACTCCCTCGGCCAAGGTCTTTTACACGGCGCCGATGAAGGCGCTGAGCAACCAGAAATTTCAGGAGTTCGTCGCCCAGTACGGCGCCGACGAAGTGGGCTTGCTGACCGGCGACACCAATGTGAACCCGCACGCGCGCATCGTGGTGATGACCACCGAGGTTCTGCGCAACATGCTCTACGCCGACTCCGATCTGCTGACCAACCTGGCCTTCGTCATCATGGACGAGGTGCACTATCTGGCCGACCGGTTCCGCGGGGCCGTGTGGGAAGAAGTGATCATCCACCTCCCGCAGTCGGTACGCATGGTGTCGCTGAGCGCCACCGTGTCGAACGCCGAAGAATTCGGTGACTGGCTGCAGGCTGTGCGCGGTGAGACCGACGTGATCGTTTCGGAGGAGCGGCCCGTTCCTCTCGAGCAGCACGTTCTGGTCAAGAGCAAAATGCTCGACCTCTTCGATTCGTCGGGCAAAGCAGCGACACACCGGGTGAACCCGGAACTCGTGCAGCTGACTCGCGGAGGCGGAGGAGGCGCATCCTCCCGTTTCAGCAACAACCGGCGACGCAACGATCGCGGCGGCCGTTATCACGAACGGATGCAGCCAGAGCTCGGCCGGATGGACCGCTCCGAGATCGTGCGGATGCTCGACGGCAAGCACCTGCTGCCGGCGATCTTCTTCATTTTCAGCCGGGTCGGCTGTGATCAGGCGGTCCGCCAGGTGCTGCGCGCCGGCGTGCGTCTGACCGACGAGCAGGAACGTGATGAGATCCGCGCGATCGTCGATGACCGGTGCCGCACCCTGCTCGACGAGGATCTGGCCGTGCTCGGCTACTGGGAATGGCTCGACGGGCTCGAGCGCGGTGTCGCCGCGCACCATGCCGGCATGCTGCCCGCGTTCAAGGAAGTTGTCGAAGAGCTTTTTCAGAAGAAGCTGGTCAAGGCTGTCTTCGCGACCGAAACTCTCGCCCTCGGCATCAACATGCCGGCGCGCACCGTCGTGCTCGACAAGCTCGAAAAGTTCAACGGCGAAGCTCGGGTTCCGATCACGCCGGGGGAGTACACGCAGCTGACCGGCCGTGCCGGACGCCGGGGTATCGACGCGCTCGGCCACTCGGTGATCCAGTGGCAGCAGGGGCTCGACCCGCAAGCTGTCGCCTCATTGGCGTCCCGGCGCACCTACCCACTTAACTCAAGTTTCAAACCGACCTACAACATGGCGGTGAACCTGATCAATCAGTTCGGCCGCACGCGCACCCGCCAGGTGCTCGAGTCGTCGTTTGCTCAGTTCCAAGCCGACCGAGCCGTTGTGGATCTCGCGCGCACCGTTCGACAACAAGATGAGTCGCTGGCCGGATTCGCCGAGGCGATGACCTGCCACCTCGGCGATTTCACCGAGTATTCGGGCATCCGTCGCCGGTTGAGCGACCTGGAGCGTGAGAACGAGCGCAGCGATCAGACCAAGCGCGGCGAACGCGAGCTGCGCCAACGCGAGCTGCAAAGCCTGCGTAAGCGCATGAAGGCGCATCCCTGCCACCAATGCCCCGAACGAGAACAGCACGCGCGGTGGGCCGAACGCTACTGGAAGCTCAAACGGCAGAACGACGCCCTGGGCAAGCAGATTGCCTCCCGCACCGGTGCCATCGCCCGCATCTTCGACCGGGTCACCGATGTGCTCCTCGGGTTCGATTACCTCGTCGCCGATCCGTCGGGCCAGCTCACGCTAAGCGAGAGCGGTCTGATCCTGCGTCGCATCTATGCGGAGCGCGACTTGCTGGTCGCCGAGTCACTACGCCGCGGTCTCTGGAACCACCTCGACGCCGCCGGCCTGGCAGCCATGGCGTGCGCGCTCGTCTTCGAGCCGCGCCGCGACGAGGGCCTGATCGACGCTCGTTACCTGCCGAAGGGCACGTTTCGACCCGCGTTGGATGAGACCCAAGAGCTCTGGAGCCGCCTCGACGACCTGGAGCGTGACAACCACCTGCCCGGCAGCAACCCCTTGGCCGTCGGCCTCAGCTTGGCGATGTGGCGGTGGGCGCGCGGCGACTCGCTCGTCAACGTACTCGAAGAGGCAGAGATGGCAGCCGGTGACTTCGTGCGCTGGGCCAAGCAAACCATCGACTTGCTCGACCAGCTCTCGGTTGTCGCAGACGGCCACGTGGGGCGCACCGCCCGGGTTGCAATGGACTCGATACGTCGCGGCATCGTGGCCTACTCGTCGGTTGGCTAGGCTGAAATGGTGACAGTGGCAACAACCGAACCGCTTGCGGCGCCGGTCGCGAAGAAGGCTCCGGCCGCGCTGCCGGCCACAGAACAACTTCGCCTCCCACTCTGGGCGGCCCTCCTCACCGCGGTCGGTGCTGGTGCTGTTCTCGACGCGGCGTTCCCCGATCTCAACCTCTGGTTTCTGGCCCCGGTCGCCGTGGCCCTGATGCTCGTCGCTCTGATCGGCCGGGGGCCGTGGACCGGGCTTCTCGTCGGCCTGACGGCCGGGTTCTCGTTCTGGGCCATCCACATCAGTTGGTTGACGCTCTACCTCGGACCGGTCCCGTGGCTGGCCTTGGCCGTGCTCGAGGCGATCTTCTTCGGCATCGGACTCGCCTTGATCGCCGTCGTCCTGCGCTGGGGTCCGCGCGTCTGGCCGACCCCGCTTGGCCGGGTCGGCATGGTGCCGATTGTCGTCGCGGGCCTCTGGACGGCCCGCGAAGCGCTGGCCGCCGTCTGGCCGTACGGCGGCTTCGCCTGGGGCAGGGTGGCGATCTCGCAGTCCGAAAGTCCGTTCGGTCCGCTTGTCGCCTGGGTCGGCATGTCAGGGCTCAGCTTCCTGATCGTGTGGCTGAGCGCCCTCGCGATTCAGCTGATCCGGGAGCCTGATCTCCGGGTGGCGCCCCGCTGGGGGATCGCCGTCGCATCCGTCGCCTTGCTCATTGTTTTTCCGGCCTGGCCGACAATCCAGTCGGGAACCACTCGTCTGGCAGCGGTGCAGGGCGGGGCCGACGCCGGGCTGTTCGCTCAGCATGCGCCGGGTCAGATTCTGAACGACCACGCCTCCGCGACATTGCCGTTGGTCGGCGAGAGCGTCGATTTCGTCGTCTGGCCGGAGAACGCGAGCGATGTCGACCCGACGAGATCCGCGGATGCCGCGCGCATCATGGACTACATCAGCACGGCGATGGATGCCCCCGTCGTCACCGGCACAATCACCCATCGGGACGGGCTCTACTACAACTCGTCGCTGCTCTGGAAGGCCGACGAGGGCGCCGTGCAGATTTACGACAAGGTGCACCCGGTTCCGTTCGCCGAGTACATGCCGAATCGAGCGTTCTGGCGCCCGTTTGCTCCCGAGCTGATCGACCTGATTTCCCGCGACTACACGATCGGCACCCAGAGCAACGTCTTCGACATCAACGGCCTACTCGCCGGAATCGCGATCTGCTTCGACATCGCCGACGATCAGCTCGTTCACGAGATGATCGACAAGAAGGCAGAGATCATTCTGGCGCAGACCAACAATGCCGATTTCGGCACGACCGACGAGAGCGTGCAGCAACTCGCTATCGCGCGCATCCGGGCGATTGAAGCCGGGCGGACGGTCGTCAACATCTCGACCGTCGGCACCAGCGCAATCATCACCCCGGACGGGTCGACCCTCGACTCGCTTCCCACCTGGGTGCCAGGCGCAATGGTTCAGACGGTTCCACTCAGCGACACGGTGACCCCGGCCATGGCCGCAGGGCGGGGGATTGAATGGCTTGTTTCGGGCCTCGGCCTCGCCGGATTCGCGTTCTGCGCCGTGGGTGCGGTTCAGTCCGGCACGGTTCAGTCCGGCGCCGTTCATCGAGACGGCCGGAAACGGAAGAAGCCACGCAGTTAAGCGTGGCTTCGGCCGGTCCGTACAATTCGAGCGTGTGAAATCGCCACGCCCGGATGCTGGTGGGTCACTTCACGTTATGCGCCGATCTTCTGCTGTCCGCGACGTGCGCGCAAGAACGTGAGGCGCTCTTCGAGCAGTTCCTCAAGCTCGGGCAGGGTGCGACGCTCAAGCAGCATGTCCCACGGGGTGCGGGGAATCTTCTCATCTGAGTGGTCGACGACAACGGGCTTCGAATCAACGAGGCGGGTTGCCACCTGGGAACAGTGCTTGCACTCCCACTCGTCAGGTGCGTCGGCTTCAGCCGAAAAAATCAACACCGTTTCGCGTCCGCACGCGGCACACAGGTAAGTGTGACTAACTCGTGGAGAAAAGGTGACTCCCTCTTCAGTCTGAAGGCTTTGTGCGCCCAATCTCATTCCACGCAAACTGCGATCCGCCATCGTGTGGTCTCCTCTCGCGATGCATTCACAGTTGTAAACCATGAAGCTGGGCGTTATCTTTCCGTGACCCGCCTTCTGAGAGGAAACTCTCAGTCTCGCCGGGCCAGCACCCCCAAGGCGACATCGCACCGGTCAGTCATAATGCCGTCAATACCCATATCGAGTAGACGATTCATGGCCGATTCTTCGTTGACCGTCCAGACGTGCACCTCGACACCCGTCGCGTGCATGAGACGCACGAATCGGGGTGTGACAATTCTCAGAAACTTCACGCTCTCCGGAACCTGCACAGCGTGAATGCCAGTCATACTCCGCCGCACTTGCGCCGTCAACCCAAACTTTGCGGCCGACACCACCTGACGCAGAATTGCCGCAGAAGCAGACGTTGCGACACCCGGAAGCAGGCTCAGAGCGCGCAGCCGTCGTTCCTCAGAGAAAGACCCGATTAACACTCGATCCGTAGCTTTCGCCTTCTGCACAGCACGCGCAGTCGGCTCGGCCGCACCGAGGGCTTTGATGTCGAGATTGAACCGTGCTTGCGGAAACGCGTCGAGGGCTTCACCGAGCGAACAGAATGTCTGTCCGAATCCGAGGTCGACTCGGCGCAATTCCGCCATGGTCAGTTGGTCGACCCGAACGGAACGGCCGGCCAGCCGTAATAGATCGGCATCGTGACTGATCACTGCAATGCCGTCCTGGCTCACGTGAAGGTCGGTCTCGAGGTAGCCCACTCCGGTCGAGAGCGCGTTGAGAAACGCCAACAGTGTGTTTTCCGGCGCGTTGACGGCCAATCCGCGATGCGCGAAAATGCGGGGTGTTGCCGGGGAGAAGAATGAAAGCGCGGTGATGCGTGGTACCTGTTTCTTATTACGACGCCGGGGGAGTGGGGGCGGCGGGGGAGGCGGTCGGAGTTGCGGCAGTCGGGACGGGGGTGCCGGCCGGGCCCTGCGGAGCGAATGCGCGACCGATACCCTTCATGGCCTCGGTCAGTTCGCTGGGCACGATCCACAGCTTGTTGGCGCTGCCCTCGGCGAGCTTGGGAAGGGTCAGCAGGTATTGATAGGCGAGCAGCTTCGGGTCAGGGTCGCCGTCGTGAATCGCCTTGAACACGGTCGTGATGGCCTCGGCCTCACCCTGTGCACGCAGCACCGCCGCCTTGGCGTCACCCTCGGCGGAGAGGATGGCAGCCTGTCGCGCGCCCTCCGCGGTGAGAATCGCGGACTGCTTCGTGCCCTCCGCCGTCAGGATGAGTGCACGACGGTCACGCTCTGCCCGCATCTGCTTCTCCATCGAATCCTGGATGGAGTGAGGCGGGTCAATGGCCTTCAGCTCGACCCGGCCGACACGAATTCCCCATTTGCCCGTTGCTTCGTCGAGAACCACACGCAGCTGGCCGTTGATGTTGTCTCGGCTGGTCAGGGCCTCTTCGAGGTTCAGCCCGCCGACGACGTTACGCAGTGTCGTCGTCGTGAGTTGTTCGACCGCGCCGAGGTAGTTGGCGATCTCGTAGGTCGCGGCGCGCGCATCCGTCACCTGGAAGTAGACGACCGTGTCGATCGACACCACCAGGTTGTCTTCGGTGATCACCGGCTGCGGCGGGAACGACACGACTTGCTCGCGCATATCGATCAACGGCCGAAGCCGGTCCACGAACGGGATGAGCAGGTTCAGGCCGGGCATCAAGGTCTTGTGATAGCGGCCGAGCCGTTCGACGACGCCCGCGCTGGCCTGGGGGATGATGCGAATCGCTTTGAACAACGTGACGATCAGGAAGGCGACGAGCGCCACGATCACAATCACCACGAAGATCTGCAGGATGAGGAGGTTGGTGCCGATCATGGAGTGTTCCCTTCAGAAGGCACCACAACTGCGGTGGCTCCGTCGATTGCCGTGACGCTCACAATTTCGCCCGGCTGCAGGTCGCGCGGGGGAACATCGGGGGAGAGCCTCGCGGTCCAGGTTTCCCCGTTATCCAAACGCACCTGCCCGCCGTTCATACCGACTGAGCGGACGACGCGTCCGCCGAGACCCATGAGGGCGTCGACATTGGTCTTGCTCGGGTCACCGCCGCGCTTGAGCGCTCGAAGCAGCGGCGGACGAATGCCAAGCAGAAGCACGAGTGACAGCGCAACGGCGAGAATCAGCTGCAACCACCAAGGGGCGCCGAGGAGTCCGGACACCAGCCCACCCAGGCTTCCCAGGGCCATCATGAGGAAGGTGAGTTCGAGTGTGACCATTTCGATTGTCACGAAGATGAGGATGAGCACAAGCCAGACAATCCAGCCGTAGTCAGCGAGGAAGATGTCCATTTGAGCCCCCTTCTTTGTTGGGTACATCTTCGAAACTAGCAGGTGGACCACGGGGACTGACCGTCAACTTGGTAGTGTCGTTCTGTTGAACTTGAACTATTTCTGAGGAGTACATGTGACCAATCCACTTGCAGCCGGAACACTCGAGGGCAAGCGTGTACTCGTCACGGGATCGTCCCGGGGGATCGGCGCCGACACGGTGGGCTACTTCGCCGAAGCCGGCGCGAAGGTTGTCATCAATTTCCGCAACAAGGAGGCTCGTGCCACGAAGCTCGCAGACGCGATTCGTGCGGCCGGCGGCACCGCGCTCACCGTGGGTGCTGACCTGACTGACGCGGATTCGGTCGCGGCCATGTTCGAAACGATCCGTGCTGAATTCGGTGGTCTCGACATCCTCGTAATGAATGCCTCAGGCGGTATGGAAAGCGGCATGGCTGCCGACTACGCGATGCAACTGAACCGAGACGCTCAGGTCAACCTGCTGAAGACTGCTTTGCCGGTGCTGGCCGACGGCGCACGCGTCGTTTTCGTCACCAGTCACCAGGCGCACTTCATCGAGACCACCGAGACGATGCCGGAGTACGAGCCCGTCGCGCGCAGCAAGCGTGCGGGGGAGGACGCCCTCCGTGCCCTCATCCCGGAGCTCGACGAAAAGGGAATCGGCTTTGTCGTCGTCTCAGGCGACATGATCGAGGGAACGATCACGGCGACACTGCTCGAGCGCGCCAACCCGGGTGCGATCAGCGCCCGCAAGGACTCAGCGGGGCGCCTCTACAACGTCAGCGAGTTCGCGGCCGAGATTGCGTCGGCCGCTGTTGAACCGGTTCCGGCCAACAACACGCGCTACGTCGGCGACATCTCAGACTTCGGAGCGTAAAACTTCACCAACAGAAGAGGCGTCGCGCTCCGGGGGAGTGCGACGCCTCTCTTGTTGATGCAATCTACGGCAGCGTTGCAGAGATCTGCTTCGCCGCACGACCGAATGTGAAGGCCTGTACGAGCTGAATCAGACCCGATGCGATCAGGAAGATCCCACCGATGATCACCAGCACACTGAGCGACTGCAGGGGAACGAGCAGCACGATGATGCCGGCGATAATGCTGATCGCAGCGAACAGCGTGCCAAACCAGCGGCTGGAGTCAGACGCCGTCTCGACGAGTGCGGCGACGCCTTCGATGATCCACGAGATACCAACGAGCATGCCGAGCACGACGAGCGAATCGAGTGGGTTTCGGATCGTGATGATGCCGGCGATGATCAGCAACAAGCCCAGCAGGATGGCCAGAATCCTCAGCCCGCCGCTCATTCCCGTGGCGAAGAGGCCGCGAGTCACGCGCACGATTCCGGCGATCAAGAAATAGAGACCGAACAGAATGGCAATCACGGAGAGGGTGGACTCCGGCCAGACGAGCACAACGATTCCGAGCCCAACTGCGACCAGGCCGCTGATGCCGATGGCGACGCGAATTCCCGTGACTTCGGACTTGCTCAGCCGTGTTGGGTCGATCGTGAGATCGAACACAGTGACGCCTTGTGACATTCTGTTCCCCTCAATGGACGCCGCGACTAGTCCGTACGGGAACGGTGTCGAGCGAAGGTAATAGTTCAGGCCCAACTTACTGCGCGAGGGTGCGCGGTCGCGATGTTCTTCCGGCAATTCGCAACCTGGGCCGTCGCTGCCTGCGTGCAGCCGAGATCACTTGACATAATATGCACATTCGGTTCAGGCGAGCTGCCTCGCCCAGGAGTCCAGTGGGCCAACGAAGCTGCATCGTGAAATGGCTCAGCACGAACCAGCGGCCAATGCGTCGGTCACCAGTGCAGCCGCGTTGTGCGTGATTTTCACAACACAGTCTGTTTGCAAAACAGTGCAAAATACACGGCCGTCGGCGCACGGCGTCACAGGAAGCATCCTGACGCCGAACCAGCAGAAAACCGGAAGAACAAGCCGCTTTCCGTGGCATATCGAATGTGTCCGATAATGCACATTATGTCAGGTCGAAAAGATAGAAAGTGCAAACCGTGCAGATTGTTGAAAGTTGGAGAACGGTCCCCCGAATCGTCTTTTCCTGACAGGAATGCATTTGTCTCTGATCTCGGCCACACTGGCGACGCGAATCTGAAGCAGGCCGGCGAGAAAGTCAAGGACAGATCGTGCTACCAGTGGAATTCTTTCGTTCGATTCTGCACGTATCGTTCTCCTCTGGATTGCCTCACGGCATCCACGGCGATGACGAGTCCAAGCACCGCCACCGACAGCCCCAGAGCCGCTACAACATCGGTAAACCAGTGGTAGCCCAGATACAGACGAGAAAAATCGACCAACAAGATGCCAACGACAGCGGTGAGCGCGCACAGCACGATGCGCGTCACCGACCACATCCGTGAACAGATGAGATATCCCCCGACCAGGAGGAAGTCGCCCACTCCAACGGCATGGCCCGACGGAAAAGACGGGGTGGGGTCGAACCCCAGCAACATCAGATCTCCGGGCGGCCGAGGGCGGCCGACGAGGTGCGTGATCAGGAACGTGAGCAGCACACCCAGGATCATTGCGCTCGCAAGGAGAACCGGACGCCAGAGGCGTCGGGATTTCAACGCCCAGATGAGTGCTGTAACGAGAACAATGATCGGCATGCCGACCGGGCCCGAGACTGTGGCGATCACCGCTGTGACGGAGGTGAGAACCGGAGTCCGGTGCTCGACCAGCCACGTCAGAATTGGCCGGTCGGCTCGGGCCAGACCGAACTCTCCAGACACCGAGGCCAGCATGAGAAGAAACCATCCCGTTCCCACGGCGACGAGCAGGCCTGCGGCAATGACAAGTCCGACTTTCAGGTGGGCCGGCCCGCCGACTGCGCCGGCCGGGTTGCCATCGAGTGCGCGAGCGGGAGGCATATCGCTACTCCACGGTTCCCAAAACTGGCCAATGGAACTGCACTTTGCTCATCTGCATCCTTTCCTCAATCGCGTCTCAGTTGAGAAGAACGTACTGCTCCTACACGTCGGTGCCTACCGTTGGTCGTCGACACGGTGCTGCTGACGCCCCGGTCGGGTGAACTTGGGCGGAGCGTTGCGGTCAAGGCGCGACAACTCATCCTGTGAATGTGGCGGTGCGGGGCTACGCTGTGCACATGTCAGATGGAGTCGTGGCCAAGGCCGCGCGCACCGCGAAGCGCAGTACGACACTCCGATTTCTGGCACGTATGGGCTACGTAGTTAATGGCCTGCTGCATGGCGTCATCGGTGCAATAGCCTTCAGCCTCGCCATCGGCGCGGGAGGCGGTGAAGCCGACCAATCCGGCGCCCTTTCTAAACTCGCGGAGGCGCCTGGCGGTGCCGCGCTGTTGTGGATCATCGTGGTTGGCTTGGTCGCTCTCGGGCTGTGGCAAATCATTCAAATCTTCGTCATTGTCGGTCCAGACCCGAAACGCAAGTGGGCCCACCGCATCCGTGACTTCGGAAAGGCCGTTGCGTACCTTGCCCTCGCAGCCATCACATTCATCTTTGCCAGTGGCGGATCGACGAACTCCGCCACCTCCACACGAGATTTCAGCGCCACGCTGATTGCGGCACCCGGCGGCGTCATCCTACTGATCCTGGTCGGCCTCGCTGTGGGAGGGATCGGCGGATACTTCGTGTTCAAAGGTGCGACCAAGAGGTTCACAGACGACATCGTCGTTCCGTCGGGAACTGCCGGCGGGATCGTCGTTACGTTGGGCGTGCTGGGCTACGTTGCGAAAGGGGTCGCCCTCTGCATGGTCGGAATACTCTTCGTGATCGCGGCTGCTACCTTCAACCCCAGCGAAGCTACCGGACTTGATGGGGCACTGAAATCACTTGTCGCGCTGCCATATGGCGCCCTGATCCTGGCGGTCATTGGCATCGGACTCATCGCATATGCGGTGTATTGCTGTGCACGGGCGCGCCTGGCCCGCCTGTCCTGACCGCGGGATCGACTTTCAGAACTGCTCGTTCATTCCCGGCGCGGATGCCGGAGCTTCGCGGGATGCGGCGGTGCGAGTTCATGTTCACCGTCGAGTTTCGCGGCAAGCGGCGCCCAGACGACGATCGCGACACCAATCCCCAGGAGCAACGCGCCGATCGTGTCGCTCAGCCAATGCGCACCGAGGTAGGTGCGGCTGAACATCATCACGACCGTGTACAACACACCGGCTGCCCCTACCCAGAAGCGTGGGAAAAGGATAAAGAGAACCGCGGCCATGGTCGCTGCGTTCGCGACGTGACCAGACGGGAATGATCCGTAATCGACGGTCACAAGAATGTCTTCTGGCCGCGCCCTGCCAAACAGATGCTTGAGAAGTTGCACGGCGCCCCCGGTCACCAGAGTGGCCACGAGGTAGTACCCGGCTGCCCAGGGACGTTTCACGAGCAAGAGGGCGGCGAGGATGAGCACCGGCACGATGAGGATTGCGGCCAGGCCGCCACCGAGGAAATTCATTGCGAGCGAGAGGGCGTCCCAGACGGGCGCGCGATGCTCGATGACATCCTGCATCCACCTGGTGTCGATCGAGAACGGCAATCCGTTGTTGCGGAGCACGATCAGTGCGCCCAAAGCAAAGGTGAGCACCAGCGCGGCGATGCCGCTCACCAGCGGCCAGAGGCGTGTGATGCGTTTCGCAGGTGGCTTGGCTGCTACCTCGGGGGTCCGACGGATGCCCATGGAGCAATGGTAAATCGCCAGTGGCCGATTGTTGTTTGATGGCTCAATCCTCAGCCGCCAGACGCACCGTCAGCGCTCCCGGTTCGATCCAGGTCTTCAGTGCTTGTGCTGTGCCGAAGCTGTCGCCGTCCAGCTCGATGTCATGGGCCCGCGTGAGGCGGACCGTCAGCTCACTCCCTGTGGCGTAGTGGAGCGCTCTAATTCTCTTCGTCCTGCCGGCCAGTGCGCGCCCGGTTTCCGTGCGGCGGAGTACCCCGTTCTCCCAGATGATCTTGACGGCGATCTGCAACCAACCCATGAAGCCTTCAGGGCGCAGAAGGACAAGTTCGAACATGCCGTCGTCGACGGCCGCATCGGGAAGGAGAACGATGTCAGCGGGGAGAGAACCGCAGTTGCCGACGATGAGGGTGTGCACGCGGGCCGAGCGAGTTCGCCCTTTGTCGAGGCTGTAGCGCAGGTGAAGTTGTTCTTTATCGCGCACGGCTGCAAGGAGAGCACTGACGTAGGCGAGCCAGCCGATCTTCTTCTTGAGGTCGTCGTCGGTGTGCACGAGCATTTTCGCATCGAGGCCGAGGCCGGCCATGACAACATACGCGTGTCGAGTTGTTGACTGGTCCTCGCCCTGAATATCGATGAGGGCGAGATCGATATTGTGGTCGTGACCGGTGAACGCGATGTGGATTGAGCCTTCCAGGTCATCGAGAGTGAGGCTGAGATTGCGAGCCAAAAGGTTTCCCGTCCCGGACGGAAGCAACGCGAGCGACGCAGCGCTGTCATACACCGCCTCGGCAACGGCGCGAACGGTCCCATCTCCCCCGGCCGCGATGACCATGTCTGCACCGGCTGCGAGTGCTTTTTTGGTTGCCCCCTGGCCGGCGTCCTCCTCGCTGGTTTCGAACCAAAGTGTCGGTCCCCATCCGCCGTCTCTTTCTTCAACAGTCACCGCGGCTTTGACGGCCGCCAGATCGACCTTGATCGGGTTGTAGACGACGGCGGCCACACGGGACGCTGCTGCATCAGGAAATGAACGAGTGGAGGCCATCAGGTGGTCGCGGCCAGACGGAGCTTCTCGGCGGGAATGTCGAACTCTGCCGCTGGCCAGGACAGGACCATGCTATTCAGCGCGTTAGTAAGGAGGTGTTGCACAGCCAGGCGCGCATACCATTTCCTATCGGCGGGAACAACGAACCAGGGCGCCGCAGCAGTAGAGGTGCGCTCCAGCGCTACCTGGTATGCCTCCTGGTAACCCGACCAGCGAGCCCGCTCGTCAACGTCGACGGTGTGGTATTTCCAGTACTTGTCGGGGCGGTCCAGACGCTCGGCGAGGCGCGACTTTTGCTCGGCCGAGCTGATCTGCAGCATGACCTTGATCACGGTGGTGTCATCGTCGACAAGCTCCTGCTCGAACTTGTTGATCAGGTCGTAGCGTTTCTCGATTTCCGCTGCCGGGACGAGTTCATGAACACGTGCGATAAGCACGTCCTCGTAATGGGAGCGGTCGAACACTCCGATCATGCCGGCCTCGGGCAGACGTTTGCGGATACGCCAGAGGAAGTCGTGGCGGAGTTCCGCCCTAGTGGGTGCTTTGAAGGCGAAGTGGCTGATCCCCTGTGGGTCGACGGCGCCAACGACGTGTCGAACGATCCCGCCTTTTCCCGCCGTGTCCATGGCTTGCAACACGAGGAGCACCTTGCGGTTGTCCCCGCATTTGCTGTTCGCGAAAAGCATCTCCTGTAGATGAGAGAGGATGACGGCGCCTTCCGCTCCTGCGGCGGCGGAGTCCTTCTTCCGTCCGTTGAAGCCCGGAGTCGAGCCCGTCTCGACGTGTGCCAGTGTGAATCCTGGCGTCACACGCAACGCGCTGAACAGGTCTTCGGTCCAGAATGCTCTGATGTCCTTACCCATGATGCACCTTTCGCAGGGTGCTTATTCTCCACCGGCACCGCTCTCGGCACCAGCGTCGAGTGGATGGTTCGAACTGGTTGCGTGATCTGCGTGTCGTGATGGTGGCGCCACCCTCGTGGGCCTAAAACTGCGCAGTACCTCGCAGCCGGCGGGGGCGGCCATCTGGGTCGAGGACGAGGCGGCTGATCGGGACCGCCCACAGTCGTTGGATGGGCGGGACGGGTTCGGGAGTGTGGTGGCGCACGTTTCCGGTGGGTCGAGGGGCGCGGCGGTCAGTTTCGTGCCAGCGGTCGAGACCGGCGGCGGCGCTGTTCCAAAGTTCGAGCCCAGCCGACTGGTCGTAGAGTTGGGAATCGTTCTGGTCCATACCCAGGTGTTCGGCCCAGAGTTGGAGGCGGAGATCGCGGGCCAGCCGTCGGGAATCGTCGTGGCCGGTCTCGGTACCGGATGGGTCCCGGTTGTCGCCAGTGGTGTCGAGGACTGCGCAGGTGAGTTCGCTGTCGGTGGTCCAGGATCGACGGTTGAAGTTGTCCGAGCCGCAGGTGATCCAAGTATCGTCGACGATGCAGATCTTGGCGTGGACGTAGATCGGAGTTCCGGCACTGTTCTCAAGGTCGAACACACCGACGCGGCCTGGCGCGACTTGGCGCAGCATTCTTATGGCACGCAGTTGCCCGATCCGGCTCGGCGGCCCGGTGAGAGGGCCGTCGGAAGCAGGGTAACGGGGCACGACGGCGATCACGTTCAATTCGGGGTTCCGTTTGAGGGCCTTGGCGAGAGCGGCCGCGACCTCAGTCGACCACATGTACTGGTCCTCAATATAGATCAGAGAGCGGGCGCGGGCGAAGGCTTTCGCGTAGGCGCGCGCAACGCTGCGCTCCCCGGCCGGCGCGAACGGGAACGGCGGACGTTTCACCCCGTAAGTGCGCAACAGCTGTACAGCGTGAGGGCCCGCCGGTGGTGGTGGTGGCAACGTTTCTGGGAGCGGCTTGGGTTGCGGAGGCATGCGGGCGAGTCGTTGCTTCAGCATCCGGTAGGGAGTGCGCCGGTCCAGCGGAGTAGGGTCGTTCCACCGTTCAGCGAAAACTGCCAGTAGGTCACTCACCACGGGGCCACGCAGTTGAAGGGCGGCATCGTGCCACGGGGGTCGTTCGCCGTACCGTGAATCCATGGTCAGCGCTTGCGGGTCTCCGGCGTGGTCGGCGTCGTCCCGACGGCTGTGGCTGAGGTCGATCCCGCCAACGAATGCGATGTCCCGCGACGGGTTGTCGCGATGACGGATGACGAAGAATTTTTGGTGATGGGAGCCGAACAGGCGTACTCGCTGATCTAGCAATACCTCTCCGCCTGCGGCGTTGATTTGTCGGCTGAGCAGCTCATTGGCTCGGCCGCTGATCGGGGGCGACACACGTTCTCCGTGGGATCTCCAGACAAGGCCCCGCACTTCCACTCCCACACGGGCCAAGCCGGCGAGCAGATCACCGATCGAGGGTCCGTCTGGCAGCAGCCGCTCGTCGGCGTCGCTACGCCAGTCGGTGAACCACACGCGGTCTCCTGCGTGCAGCGCCGTCAGCTCCTCGTGCAGCCGCGCGAAGTAGGTTGCGCCATGAATCAGAGGCTGCACAAGATTACCATCGGACCAGGCCGGCGACCCGGTGGCGCCGGCGTGCACGGCAGTGGCCAGATTCCCCCGCTCAGCGCGATTCAGGAACCAGATGCCAGGATCATTGACCACCCCACGCAGTGTACGGCACCAGCCGACGCATCTCTGTTGCAAAGACAGTTCGTTGTCTGGAGCGCAGACCAATTACAGCGCATGAGAAGGAAGAGGCCAACCGACCGCAACCCTCGTGCGCGGTGAACTGAGTGATGATCGGCGCGCGCCCACACCGATTCTAGATTTCTGCGGAAGGTTCTGTGTGGAATCCGGTTACCTTGTGGGTGCCGGCGCAAAACGGCTTGATCGTCGATACGCCGCACCGACAGAGCGCGACCGTCTGCCGGCGCAGAGGCATCGGCTCCCTCTCAGACATGAGGATCTCGAAATCTCAAGCACGTCTGAACAGCGCCTCCGTGACGGCGAACTGATGGCTCACCAGAGCCTGACCATTGCAGAAGAGCGGTTAATCGATTTCCCCATCAGTGGATCTGGAGAACCATCCTGACTCCTCCCCGAAGCCGCTCGCTGGTCGGGAATCCCGTGGCCGAGCATCGGCTCCACCTGACCAGACCGATTGCGCATTGCAACCACTGTTTTGAGAACCTTTTGGCTGTCAACGAGAAATCGTGAAGCTCGCTACGGGCGGTAGTCCTTCTTCTCCTCGTAGAGCGAACGCGCAGACTGGTCAGCCTCTCGACCTCCATTGGCCGCACCGCCGACCTGAGTGATCACGGCAGCAAACCATTGGAAGGCTCGACCGACTCGACCGAGAATTCTCTTGAGCATAGGCTCCGCCTCCCTGTGGATGGAACTCTACGAGCATCAAAGCTGGCAGTCCACTCCCCTCGACTAACGCACCATCTGGGCGTGCGTGATCCCCGGAGCGCTCGGGTCAAACGTCTCAACGCCGTCGAACTCAAATCCGTTGCGACGATAGAACGCGATGGCGCGTGGATTCTCCGTCGCCACCCAGAGCATCGCTGGCGCCTCGCCCAGTACCGCGTCGAGCAGCGCTTGGCCGACGCCGGTTCCGTGAGAGTCCGCCAGCACATAGAGGCTGTGCAACTGGCGCTCCCGAGGGAGGTGTTGTCCTTCCGGACCAGAGCTTGGCCCGGCCACGGCGAACCCGACGATCCCCTCCCCTGTCCTGGCAACCCGAATCGTCCAATCATCGCGGGGACTTCGAAGGGACTGATCCCACTGCTCCTGACGTCCTAGCAGGTGCTTCTCCGTGAAGAAGTCCGCAGGGAGCAGATGGCCGTACGCCTCGCGCCACTTGTCGACATGGAGTGCGGCGATGACCGGGGCATCTGCCACAGTCGGCTGTGAGATCTCGAAACGGATCACGCCGGCGGCTCCCACAGCTCGATCGCCAGTCCCTCGGGGTCGTGGATGCGGGCGAAGCTGCCGTAGTCGTCGGTATTCCACTCGGGACGGCGCTCCACGGCGATGCCCGCCGCCTCCAGCTTCGCGGCCAACGCATCCAGCTCTGTGACGCGCACGTTGAGCATGAACGCTTGGTCCGCCGCGAAATAGTCGCTGTCGGCGGGAAAGGGCGCGAAGACGGTCATGCCTGCCTCCTGCTGCCAGATTTTGTCCTGACCGGCCTCGATACCGAGATGCTCGCGGTACCACGCCGCCCGTGCGTCCGGATCATTACTGCGGAAGAAGAGCCCGCCGATTCCTGTCACGCCCATGATCTGCCTCCTCGTTGCACAACGACTTCGAGCAATCCGCCCGCGGCCAGTTTGCGGCCAGCTTACTGGCGGGGCCGCGCAAGCAGCCATCCGAAGTCACGAGAACCGCAAGGAATATGCGCTACTTCAAGCTCCGTTGCGCTTTGCCGTCGACAGGATGAMGAGTCGCTGGGTCGCCCGAGTCATCGCGACGTAACGGTCAACTACGCCTTCGATGCCCGTCCCGAACGTTTCGGGGTCGATGAGTACGACCAGGTCGAACTCAAGTCCCTGTGAGAGCTCCGGGGTGACAAACCGGATGCGAGGCAGTGCGGTGAAGACGTCGCCATCGCTTCCGTCGGTGCTGATGACGGCCGCGACTCCTTCGGGATGCTCGGCGAGCCAGCCCTCGAGGATCGACCCGAGATCCGACACCAATGCGTGCTCGACCGGAACCCCGCTTCGGCGGATGGAGGTCGGCACGTTGGCATTCGGGAACACCGACCGAATGACCGGCTCAGCCTCGACCATGATCTCCTCAGGCGTACGGTAGTTGATGCTCAATGAGTTCAGACTGAAGTTTCCCAGCCCAATCCGGGCGAGCCGCTCCTCCCACGACTCGGTGAACCCATGCCGCGCCTGCGCCCGGTCCCCCACAATGGTGAAGCTCCGGGACGGGCACCGAACCAGCAACATCCTCCATTCGGCATCCGTCAGTTCCTGCGCCTCGTCGACGATGATGTGGGCAAACGGTCCCGCAAGGAGGTCAGGGTCAGCGTTGGGCAACGCTGACTCGTCCAGCAAACTGTTCTGGGCATCCTGACCGCGCAACATCGACATCACGAGCAGCTCTGAGTCGTCTGCCGCGATGAGATCGTCGACGACTCGCTCCATCTGGTCCCGATCTGCGACGATCTGGGCTTCGCGCAAACGCTGGCGTCGAGCCACTCCCGGATCACCCACTCGCAGGCGCACGGCGTCCAGAAAGGGCAGGTCGGATACCGTCCAGGCCTGGGCATCCGGGCGCTGCAGCATCCGAATCTCCTCAGAAGTGAGCCACGGCGCGCACGCGCCGAGATAGGCGGGAACCGACCACAGGTCGCTGACGATTCCGACCGGGTTGAGCAACGGCCAGGCCTTCGTGAAAATACTGGTCAGCTCGTCGTTCTGCAGCAGTGCCCGACGCACCATCTGGGGTGCGACTTCTTCATCGTCGAATTTGTCGATCAGGATGTCGAGGAGAGCGTTCCACACCTGGTCACGCGCCTCATTGTGCGGAGTACCGGGGTCCGGGGCGTCGAATGCCTCAGACCACTCGGCAGCGCTGAGCCAGACATCCGACCAGGGCGTCTCAATCGTCATGGCGTTCAACGGAGCACGCTCGTACACCCTCACCGCAGCCTCGATTGCACTCAGCAGGTCGCCCGTTGCCTTCAATCGGGCGACATCCGGATCGATCTCCGCCGGCGCCGACGCACCCTCGGCCACGAAGTCGCGCAGCGTGCAAATCTGCACGCTCTCCTCTCCCAGGCTGGGTAGAACATCGTTGACATACGCCAGATAGGCCTGGTGCGGACCGACGAAGAGCACGCCTCCCCCACCCCGGGCGATCCGCGAGTCGGAGTACAAGAGGTATGCGGCGCGGTGCAGAGCAACAACCGTCTTGCCCGTTCCCGGCCCGCCCTCGACGACCAGAGCGCCACGAGACCCTGCGCGGATGATGGAATCCTGGTCGGCCTGGATTGTACTGAGCACGTCACGCATGTGTGACGACCTGCTGCTGCCCAGACTGGCGATGAAGGCGGTTTGGTCGTCGAGAGCAGCGCGACCTTCCAGCCCGTCGAGGGCGAAGACTTCGTCCCAATAGTCGCTGATCCGTCCGCGCGTCCAGCGATACCGGCGACGGCTGGCCATGCCCATCGGGTTGGCGTGTGTCGCCCCGAAGAACGGCTCGGCCGCCGGGGAACGCCAGTCGAGGAGGAGCCGACGGCCCGTGTTATCGACCAGCCCCAGCCGCCCGATATAGATGGTTTCAGAATTGCCGGCCCGAACGACGTGGCCGAGGCAGAGGTCCAGTCCAAACCGGCGCAGAAGCCGGAGGCGGGACGTCAGTCGGTGGATCTCCAGGTCGCGGTCCATCGCTTCCTGACCGCTACCGCCGGGCGCCCTGCGCAGAACAGCGAGCCGGGCCGTCGGCTCGGCAATCGACTGCTCGAGAGTCGTCGCAATGTCAGCGAAGTGTTGCTCATCGCTCCCGATCAGTCGCGCGTCAGCTTTAGCAGCGAGGCGGTCGGGAAGATTAAACGCACTGGTGGTCACCGTCATGACAGCAGCTCCCTCCTTAGCGGGGCACGACAAGTGTGGGACACGACAGGGGGCTTGCCGCAAGGTACCCCCTCGGCGATAGATTGGAAGTGGAAGGACATGCGTCGTTGCGGACCAGACACCATTGCTGCTATTTACTTCAACAGACGACGGATGCGCCGAGCCCGCGCCTCGCGCTCCTGGCCCGCCCCGCTGGCACCTGCCGTATCGTGCAATCCACTGTCGGAGTAGCGTCGAGTTCATGGCTGGCATCAGCGCGGCTCGCTTGGAAACCATTCGCTATCACGAGAGTTTCTACGCCGTCACGTCGCTCGGCACGGCTGGTTCCTGGCTGGCCGCACCGCATCCGTCTGTACTCGAGGCGATCAGTCTCGTCTCTCAAACCGAGCCGGTCCGAGCATACGATCTCGGAGCAGGAGTCGGACGACATACGGTGCCAATGGCACAGCTTCTCCCCATCGGTTCGACCGTCACCGCGGTCGATTTACTTCCCAGCGCCGTCGCGATGCTCGTCAGCAATTGTCGCGCCGCCGGTGTGCTCGAGTCGGTCATGCCCGTGGTCGCGGACCTCGAAGACTACCGACTCGGCGATGCCCCTACGGCGCTGATTGTCGGCTTCTCGGTCATTGAGCATCTCAACTCCCCCCGTGCCATGCGAGCGCTCCTCACGCAGTGCCGAGAGGCGACAGTTCCCGGAGGAATCGTCTCGTTCGGGGTCGTTGCCGACCGAGTAGAGATTGCTGCCGATGGTTCACGCTCCACCGGAATCGTCGAGACCACACTCTCTGCCGCTGACGCACGGGCGTGTTTCAGGTCACTTTTTGCTGGATGGACGGTGTTGCGCGCAATGACTGAATCCGCGTCGATCTGCGAGGAACGCGGCGGAGTGCCCTATCGACTGTGCGGATCGCTTGTGGTCTATACCGCCCAGAAGCGATGAACGGTCATATTCGCCTTCCGCAGATTCAGCGGTCCTGCCCTCCCGGCGTTTCAGCGCTGTTCTCCTGCTGCTCCCGGATCGCGTAGTCGATCGAGATGCCGAGTCCCGGCTGAGTCGTGTACAGCCGCTGGTACTCCTCGGCAGCGCTCATCACCGGCCCGAAGGCAGAACGGATGCGCGAGCCAGGCCGCGCCTTGACCAATCGGACCACCATCCCCACGGCGATGGAAGCCCAGAACAAGACCACGACGACGAGTGACGCGACCGGTGCCGCCACCATCACCGCAGCAAGTACTGCCGTTGCAATGAACCCCGCTCCAACGAACCACCAGACCCGGCTCGGTCGCGCCACTCCCCCACCAGAACGGTTCATGCCACTGAGACGCTTCATCGCTACCGCCGGCTCCCGCTCATGCGCCGACACTACCAGCGGCGGGGCGTCCGGCAACCTAGGTGGAGGTATCCTCTGGCGCCGGGTGGATGACCATGCCGAATTCGTTGACCGGCTCAAACACATCGGGGTCACCGGCGTTAGTCGGCGGACCTGGGCAGATCAACCGCGTGTTCTGTACTGAATGGTCAATGACATGCTCCTGCATTGATCGCCCGCAGACGGGGCACACAGCCAAGTCGACGCTGGTCTCCGCGTCGTAACGGCCGGGCGGCGGGTTCTCGAATGCTGGTCGAAGCTTGTCTTCCACCCATTCGAAGAGGTGCGCGTATGCCCCGTTCGCTCGGGACTTCTTCTCGTCGGCCATGCCCACACGATACGCCGGATCGCCCTGATCCGCACGAGTTATTCGACACGGCCGAACGCAGCCTCAACAGACGATCAGGCCTCGCCGAAGCCCGATTCAATCAAGGCGGCCAAGGCATCGACGGCGCCCTTTCCCCCGTCATCAACGGTGTTGATCTCGACGGCGGTACCCCGGGTGAGACCCAGTGCCATGATGCCCAACAAGCTCTTCGCATCCTTGCCGTTGACCGTCACCCGCACCGGAAACGTTGTTGCAAGTTTGACGAAGTCAGCCGCGGGCCGCGCGTGCAAGCCGTCGGCGTTGATCAAAGTCACCGTTCTGGTATAGCCGGCGGGTGCCGCGCTCGACACCGGGGCAGCCGGCGCCTGGGCGGGGACGTGCGCAGCATTCGCCGACTGCGCCGCAGCGACCACCGCGGCGAGGTCCTCTCCCGACTCGGCGGCTACTGCGGCGGCAACGCCACCCTCGACCAGCGGCGCATCAACAATCACTGCACGCTCACGGTCTGCTTCAACAAGAAAATCACGCGCCGTCTCCGCAGTTAGAATCGCTGAGCCGAGGTCGCACAACACCACAACGCCGGCACCGGTGTCGGCCGCTGCCATCCCTGAACTGACCTTATCAAAGCTCGTGCCGATGCCGCCCTCGTCGGTGCCACCTGCCGCGACAAGAAGCGCGGTCGGCGCCATCTGCCGGGCGAGGTCAACGAGACCATCGGCGATCTTCTCACTATGCGAGACAAAGACGACTCCGACTCGCGCGCCTGCTGCAGCCACGACTAGGCCGTCCCTGCCACGTCGGCCGCAGCCCGAAGCAGTAGCGCCGTCGACTCGGCCCCGGGGTCACGGTGACCGATGGCCCGGTCGCCCAGGTAGCTCGCCCGCCCCTTGCGGGCGACCCAGGGTTCAGTGGCCACAGCCCCGGCCTGCGCGGCATCGGCCGCGCGGGTGAGAATCTCCGCGACGTTCGCGCCCGCCCCGTTTGCCGCCGCCGCGGCGTCGACGGCGGGCGTCCACGCATCGACCATGGTTTTGTCTCCCGACTCGGCCTTGCCGCGCAAAACGATGCCGTCACGTGCCGCGGTGAGAAAGGTGACGATGCCGGTGCCGTCGAGTTCGGTCAGACCGACGATCGAAAGCGATCCCTTGAGAAACGCGGTGCCGTAGAGTGGGCCGGCCGCGCCGCCGACCGTGGAGATCAGCGTCGTGGCGAGGACTTTGAACACATCGGACGGCGTCGCAGTATTGGCGAGCTCGGTGAGCTTCGGAAGGGCAGCCTGAAAGCCGCGATCCATGTTTTCACCGTGGTCGCCGTCGCCGATGTCCCGATCCAGCGTGTTCAACTCGGCGCGATTCAGGGCGATCTCCGCCGCGCTTCGCCTGATCCATGCCTCGGCCCAGTCGGCTCCCACACTCATTCGGTCTCCTTCTTCAACTTTGACCTCGACCGTCCGGGGCAGATCCGCCTCAGTTCCCTACCGACCCCAGCGCAATGCAGCGGTGTGAACCGGTGCATCCCAGAGCGTGGTCAGTTCGTCATCCAATTTCAACACGCTAATGGACGCGCCCTGCATTTCGAGGGAGGTGGTGAAGTTTCCGACCAATGACCGGGTGACGTCGATCCCCTTTTCGGCGAGCACCTCTGCCGCACGCCGATAGACGATGTACAGCTCGACCTGCGGCGTGCCGCCCATGCCGTTCACCATCAGCAGCACTTTGTCACCGGCGACGAAGGGCACATCGTCGACCACCGCGGCGAGCAGCCGGTCGACAATCGCATCGGCCGGTTCGAGTTTGATGCGTTCCCGCCCGGGTTCGCCGTGGATACCGATACCGATTTCGATCTCGTCATCGGCCAGGGTGAAGCTCGGCTCACCGGCGTGAGGAACCACACACGGGGTGAGGGCAACGCCCATGGTTCGCACCTGCGCATTCACCTTTTCGGCAATTGCAGCCACGCCGGCGAGATCGTCGCCGCGTTCGGCCGCCGCACCGGCAATCTTTTCCACGAGCACGGTACCGGCAACGCCACGACGCCCGGCCGTGTACAGCGAGTCTTTGACCGCAACATCGTCGTTGATGATCACCGCGCGCACGTCGATGTCTTCGGCCGCTGCCAGGTCGGCCGCTGTCTCGAAATTGAGCACGTCGCCGGTGTAGTTCTTGACGATGTGCAGCACTCCGGCGCCGCCGTCGACTGCCTTCGTCGCCGCAAGGATGGGATCGGGCGTCGGGGAAGTGAACACTGCCCCAGGAACTGCGGCATCGAGCATGCCCGGCCCGACGAACCCGCCGTGCATGGGCTCATGGCCGCTGCCACCGCCACTCACTATTCCCACTTTTCCGGACACCGGCGCGTCACGGCGAACGATGAAGATCGGGTCGAGGGAGACCGTGACCAGATCGGCATGGGCCGCACCGAAACCTGACACAGCCTCGGTAACGACATTCTTCGGATCATTGATGAGCTTCTTCATGAGCTTCCGTTCACTCGGCAAATCTGAAACCACCCGGACGTCTGCTCCGTCTCGAGTCGTCGTGGTTCTCCCGCTCAAACTACGCCATGCTCGCCCGCGGGGTAAGGGCAACGCGCACGGAGGGCGCTGGCCATTCCCCTCACAGAGCGCCGAGGCTAGGGTGTAGCCAAACGCTCACCCTGGCCCCCGTTCGTTGCAGCGTCTCATCTCCACGCCTCATGTGCAGCAACTGCGCCGGCCAGCGACGGTAGAGAGTCCGCCCAACGGAGGTCACCATGACTGATTACATTCTCGCGATCGACCAGGGAACAACGAGTTCTCGGGCCATCATCTTCAGTAAAGAAGGCTCGGTCGTCTCGACCGGCCAGCTCGAACACGAACAGATATTTCCGCAAGCCGGGTGGGTCGAACACGACCCCAAGGAGATCTGGAACAACGTTCGTGAAGTAATTGGTCAGGCTTTGGCCAAGGCGAACATCACCCGCCACAACATCAAGGCAGTCGGAATCACGAACCAGCGTGAGACTGCAGTCGTCTGGGACAAGACAACCGGCGAGCCGGTGTACAACGCGATTGTCTGGCAAGACACCCGCACCCAGCCGATCGTCGACCGGCTGGCCGCCGACGGTGGCGTCGAACGCTTCAAGCAGAAGGTGGGCCTGCCATTGGCGACCTACTTCTCGGGCACCAAGATCGTCTGGATCCTGGAGAACGTGGAGGGTGCCCGGGCGAAGGCGGAAGCCGGCGACCTGCTCTTTGGCAACACCGACGCGTGGGTTCTCTGGAATCTCACCGGTGGTGTCAACGGCGGCGTGCATGCCACGGATGTGACCAACGCGTCGCGCACGATGTTCATGGATCTCGAGACGCTGCAGTGGGACGACGACATCCTCGCCGCATTCAATGTGCCGAAGTCCATGCTTCCCGAGATCAAGAGCTCGTCAGAGGTGTACGGGATCGTCGAGGAACACTCGTTGCTGCGAGAAGTTCCGGTTGCGGGCATCCTGGGCGACCAGCAGGCAGCGACGTTCGGCCAGGCCGCGTTCGACACCGGCGAGGCGAAGAACACCTACGGCACGGGCAACTTCCTCATCTTCAACACCGGGGAAGAAATCGTCCACTCCAAGAACGGCCTCCTCACCACGTTGGGCTACAAGCTCGGAGACGCAGCCCCGCACTACGCCTTGGAAGGCTCAATCGCCGTGACCGGCGCTCTCGTGCAGTGGTTGCGTGACAACCTCGGCCTGATTTCGTCGGCCGACGAGATCGAAGCACTGGCTCGAACCGTCGACGACAACGGCGGCGCCTACTTCGTGCCGGCGTTCTCCGGCCTGTTCGCACCGTACTGGCGATCGGATGCCCGTGGCGCGCTGGTTGGTCTGACCCGGTTTGTCAACAAGGGGCATATCGCCCGTGCTGCACTCGAGGCGACTGCCTTTCAGACGCGTGAGGTCATCGAAGCCGTCAACGCAGATTCTGGCGTGCCGCTGACCGAAATCAAGGTGGATGGCGGAATGATCGCGAACAATCTGCTCATGCAGTTCCAGGCTGACATCCTGGGTGTCCCGGTCGTTCGCCCCGTGGTCGCCGAGACGACTGCGCTCGGCGCTGCCTATGCGGCAGGCCTTGCCGTCGGGTTCTGGAGCGACCTTGACGATCTGCGGGCCAACTGGCAAGAAGACAGCCGGTGGACGCCGCAGATGGATGAGGCGGAGCGGGCGCGTCAGCTGCGCAACTGGAAGAAGGCCGTGACAAAGACCTTCGGATGGGTCGACGAAGACGTCAACTGACAAAACAGCAGAGTCCGACCGACCACGCCGTCAGGGCAGGTCGGTCGGACTCGTGTGGGGCAGCGCGTCGCGCGCCCGGCTCAGCCCCGGGTTGCCTCGACCCACTGTGCGAGTTTGCGAGCGGCGGCGCCCGAATCGATCGCCTCCGCTGCGACAAGCATCTGAGCGCGGAAACGATCCAGAATGCTGATCTGGCTCTGGGAGGGATCCTGCGCCAACGCGTAGGCGACCAATCCGGCCGCGGCGTTCAGCAACACGATGTCGCGCACCGGACCCTGATCGCCGGCCAGAACCGAGTGCACAACGGAGGCGTTGTGCGCGGCGTCTCCCCCGGTCAAGTCACTCATCTTGGACCGCTTGATGCCGAGGTCGCGAGGATCGATGTCGTGCTCGGTCACCAGTCCGCGGGAGATCTCCCAGACGTGACTGTGGCCTGTCGTGGTCATCTCGTCGAGGCCGTCATCGCCGCGGAAGACAAGGGCCGTCGCACCGCGGGTTTGGAACACGCCGACGAACAGCGGAACGCGAGACAGCGTCGCGACGCCGACCGCCGAGGCCTCCGGCCTCGCCGGGTTGCACAGTGGGCCGAGGTAGTTGAAGACCGTGGGGATGCCCAGTTCGCTGCGCGTGGCCGCTGCGTGACGGAAACCGGGATGGAAAGCGGCGGCGTATGCAAAAGTGATTCCCGTCGCATCCAGGATCTCGGCGACCGTGGTGGCGGACAGCGTGAGGTCGATGCCGAGCGCCGCGAGCACATCCGACGCGCCCGAGTCGGAACTTGCCGCTCGATTGCCGTGCTTGATTACTGGTACGCCAGAGGCCGCACAAACAATTGACGCCATCGTGGACACGTTGACGGTGCCGAACCTGTCTCCACCCGTGCCGACGATGTCCAAGGCCATGGGGTTGACGGGGAGTGGAATGGCGTGATCGAGGATCGCGTCACGGAACCCGACGATCTCGTCGACAGTCTCCCCTTTGGCCTGAAGAGCCACCAGAAACGCGCCCATCTGGGCCGCTGTGGCCTCGCCGACCATGATCTGTTCCATGCTCCAGGCGGCATCGGCGACACTCAGGTCCTCTCCACGGAGAAGGGAGCTCAGGATATTGGGCCAAGACTGCGATTCCAGCATGCGCACAATCGTAGAGGAATCTGCCTACTCCCCCGAAATCACGGGGATTTTCACCGCTCGGTAAGGCTTACCTAACCATAACCATTGGGCGACAGGCATGCCTGAATGAGAAAAAGCTGTACGAATATCGGCCATAATGGAGGGGTGACGAGCACCTCAATTACTCATACGGCTGTTGCGCCGGTAGTGAACAGGCCCAACAGCGTGGCAGTGGGCACCATTGTCTGGCTAGGCAGCGAAGTTATGTTCTTCGCCGGCCTCTTTGCCATCTACTTCACCCTTCGGTCGACTGCGCCCGAACTGTGGCAGTTCGAGACGGACAAGCACAATTTCACTTACGCGCTGATCAACACACTGATCCTGGTGTCCTCCTCAGTGACATGCCAGTTCGGCGTGTTCGCTGCAGAGCGACTTCAGCCTCGGGCGACCGGTTGGAAGCCCAGCCAGTGGGGCATGGTCGAGTGGTTCTTCCTCACCTACGCCCTCGGCGCCATCTTTGTGGCCGGCCAGGTGCTTGAGTACGCGACGTTGGTCTCGGAGGGCATCTCGCTCAGCTCCAACGCGTACGGCTCAGCCTTCTACATCACAACCGGATTCCACGGAATCCACGTGACCGGTGGTTTGATCGCATTCCTTCTGGTCATCGGCCGTGCCTTCGCGGTCAAGCACTTCGGCCACAAGGAAGCCACCAGCGCCATCGTGGTCTCCTACTACTGGCACTTCGTCGACGTCGTCTGGATCGGGCTCTTCCTGGTCATTTACGTTCTCAAATAGAAATCAGAAGCGGACAACCACAGCATGCCCGAGAACAGAAAACTCACTACCCGGCAGGGTCGCAAAGCCGGTCGTCGCCATCCTTTGGCCAGCGTCGCCCTGATTGCCATCGGCCTGCTCTTCACCGGAGGCGCCTACGCTGCTTTCAGTGCAACGAGCTCCGCAACTGCGCAAGCAGATGCCACGAGCCAGCAGACCATTGACGAAGGCAAGAAGCTCTTCGCCGCAAACTGCGCCACCTGCCACGGCCTCGCCGCCGACGGCACGGCCGACGGCCCGAACTTGATCGGCGTCGGCGCTGCTGCTGTCGATTTCCAGGTCGGAACCGGCCGGATGCCGATGGCAGTCAACGGACCGCAGGCAGAACAGAAGCCCGTTCAGTTCACCGACGAACAGGTTGCAGCTCTTGCCGCCTATGTCGCTTCGTTGGCTCCCGGCCCCGCGATTCCTGAGGGCGAAGTGCTCGACGGCCAGGGTGACCTCTCCAACGGTGGAGAACTCTTCCGCATCAACTGCGCAATGTGCCACAACGTGGCCGGCGCAGGCGGCGCCCTGACCGAGGGAAAGTTCGCTCCCCCTTTGACGGGCGTGTCGTCCAAGCACATCTATGAGGCGATGGTCACCGGCCCGCAGAACATGCCGGTCTTCAACGACATGAACATCACCCCTGAGGGCAAGCGCGACATCATCAGCTACCTCAAGTACCTCGAGAACAACCCGTCGCCGGGCGGTTTTGCGCTGGGCTCGCTCGGACCTGTTTCAGAGGGCTTGTTCCTCTGGATCTTCGGCCTGGGTGCAGTCGTGGCGTTGACCGTGTGGATCACGGCAAAGTCGAACTAACCGGATACCGGTTCATGACACAGCGTATAAAGCCCCTGAAGGAGAACAATGGCCAAGGACGATAACGGCGGGAAGGACCTGATCGCCGCCGACTCGCCCGGCGCACACGCGGAGGAATCCTCCGGTATCGCCGTCGTCGCACGGGATGCCGTCGCCAACCCAGGTCTCCCCCCGCACCGCAAGCGTGTGACAGATCTCGAACCGAAAGCTGAACGCACCGCCGAGCGCGCTGTGTACACGCTCTTCTACCTGTCAATCGTGGGCAGCATCTGGGCGATCGCCGCCTACATGATCTTCCCGATGGAAGGTGAAGACGTCGGATCCGTTCGACTGAACAACCTGTTCATTGGTTTGGGTCTGGCCCTCGCACTTCTAGCGCTCGGTATTGGTGCCGTCCACTGGGGCAAGGCACTGATGTCCGACCACGAAGGCGTCGATGAGCGTCACCCGGTTCAGGGCAGCGACGAAACCCGTGCCCGTTCCGTGGAGATCTTCCAGGAAGCGAATGAGGAGTCAGGCTTCGGCCGTCGCACCCTCATCCGCAACAGCCTGATCGGCGCACTCGTCGTGTTCCCACTTCCCGCAGTGGTGCTGTTCCGCGGCCTCGGCCCTCAGGACCAGGATCCGGTGGCGCTCCTCGAGCACACCATGTGGAAGAAGGGCATGCGCCTGACGGTCGACCCCAGCGGCACCCCGATCCGAGCATCGGACGTCACGCTCGGCTCGGTGTTCCACGTGATCCCCGAGGGTTTGGTCGACCTGGAGCACGGCAAGCTCGAAGAGAAGGCCAAGTCCGCAGTCTTGCTGATGCGTTTGAAGCCGGAAGATCTCCACGAGCAGCCCTCACGCAAGAGCTGGTCGTATGACGGCATCGTCGCGTATTCCAAGATTTGCACCCACGTCGGTTGCCCTGTTGCTCTCTACGAGCAGCAGACACACCACCTGCTCTGCCCGTGCCACCAGTCACAGTTTGATGTTTCAAACGAGTGTGCAGTTATCTTCGGACCGGCCAAGCGGCCGCTCCCCCAGCTGCCCATCGCCGTTGACTCTGAGGGCTACCTGGTCGCGCAGAGCGACTTCACCGAACCCGTCGGACCGAGCTTCTGGGAGCGTTCTTGAGCACGTCAACCACCACGAGCGCACCCGCCGAGGCTAAAAAGTCGGGCGGCTTCACCGCTTCCGCGGCGAACTACCTCGATGAGCGCACCAGCATCTCTACAGCGGTCAAGGAACTGGGTCGAAAGATCTTTCCTGACCACTGGTCATTCCTTCTCGGTGAAGTGGCGCTGTACAGCTTCGTCATCATTCTTCTCTCTGGAAGCTTTCTGACCTTCTTCTTCCAGGCGTCGATGACGCAAATGCACTACGACGGTTCGTATGTTCCGTTGAAGGGTGTCGAGATGTCTGCCGCCATGGCGTCGACCCTCGACATCTCCTTCGATGTTCGTGGTGGATTGCTCATGCGCCAGGTTCACCACTGGGCTGCGCTTCTCTTCGTTGCCTCCATCGGCCTGCACATGCTGCGCATCTACTTCACCGGTGCGTTCCGCAAGCCGCGTGAGCTCAACTGGGTGATCGGCTTCGTGCTCTTCATCCTCGCGATGGCTGAAGGCTTCACCGGCTACTCCCTCCCCGATGACCTGCTCTCCGGAAACGGTCTGCGCATTATCGACGGAATCATCAAGGGCATTCCGGTCGCCGGAACCTGGATCTCCTTCCTGCTCTTCGGCGGCGAGTTCCCGGGCGAAGACATCGTCGGCCGCCTCTACTCGCTGCACATCCTGTTGCTGCCCGCTCTGGTCGTCGCTTTCATCGCACTGCACCTCCTGTTTGTGGTTGTCCACAAGCACACGCAGTACCCCGGTGCGGGCAAGACCAACCAGAACGTCGTCGGCTTCCCGGTTCTCCCGGTTTACGCCGCGAAGGCCGGTGGATTCTTCTTCATCGTCTTCGGCGTCGTGATGCTGATGGCTGCGCTGTTCACGATCAACCCGATCTGGAACTACGGCCCGTACGACCCGTCACCTGTTTCTGCCGGTACCCAGCCTGACTGGTACATCGGATTCGCCGACGGTGCACTGCGCCTGATTCCGCCGGGACTCGAGGTCGTGTGGCTCGACCACACCTACTCGTGGAACATCTTGATCCCGTTGATCGTCATCGGCATCTTCATCATGCTCGTGATGTTCTACCCGTTCATCGAGGCGTGGATCACCGGCGACAAGCGCGAGCACCACATCCTGGACCGCCCGCGCAACGCTCCGACCCGCACCGCGATCGGCGCCGCCGGCGTGACCTTCTACGCAGGCCTCTGGGCTGCCGCGTCGTCGGACATCATCGCGACCCACTTCCACCTCACGATGGAAGGCGTGATCCACGCCATCCAGGCGATCACCATCCTCGGACCGGTTCTTGCCTACTTCCTCACCAAGCGCATCTGTCTGGCGCTGCAGAAGAAGGATCGCGAGATCGTGCTGCACGGCTACGAGTCAGGCCGCATCGTTCGCCTCCCCGGCGGCGAGTACATCGAGGTGCACCAGCCCGTTGACGAGTACGAGCGCTGGAAGCTCATCAACCACACGGACTACAAGCCGTTGATGATCCGCCCGAACGCCAAGGGTCAGATCACAGCCGGCCAGCACTTCCGTGCCGCGATGTCCCGTTGGTTCTTCGAAGACCGGATCGCACCGGTCAGCCAGAAGGAACTCGACCAGTCGCACGGCGATCACCACTAGTCACCACGGCTGATCGGAACACACATAACAGATCGGGTATCGATGTCACTCCAGACTTTGTCGGAGTGGCTTCGATGCCCGGTCTGTTTTTCTGCGCTCAGCCCGCAGGAACCGCTCATGGTCACCTGCGACGCCGGGCATTCCTATGACGTGAACAAGCGCGGCTTCATCACCCTGCTGCGCTCCCGCGGGCTGATCGGCGACAGCGCTGAGATGCTTGCCGCACGCGATGCTTTTCTGGGTGCCGGCTGGTACGCGTCGCTCCGGGAGGCCGTCACCCGTGTCGTCGCGTCGGAATCGCCGCTCACCGTCGTCGACATCGGCTGCGGCACCGGCTACTACCTGGGCGGTGTTCTTGACCAGGTGCCGGCGGCGCGCGCGTTGGCCGTCGACATTTCGCCTGCGGCGGTCTCCCGAACGGTACGCAACGTGGACCGAACCGACGGCCTTGTCGCCAATGTCTGGTCGCCACTGCCCATCAAGGATGGCGCAGCCGATGTCATCCTCAACGTCTTCGCGCCCCGCAATGCCGCGGAGTTCGCACGTGTACTTCGACCGGACGGCCTCCTCGTCGTGGTCATCCCCCAGCCTTCCCACCTGCGCGAATTGCGCGAGGCGGGTCGTGCCCTCGGCGTTCAAGAAGACAAAGCTGCCGTCTTGATCTCCGGACTCGCCGAGTATTTCGCCGTGCACTCCCGTCAGCAGCTCTCTGCGGAGGTCTGGCTCACGGAGTCAGAGATCACGGCACTTGTTGGGATGGGGCCGTCGGCCCATCACCAGTCCGCCGCAGATGACCTGCGTGAGGATGCGGACGACCTCACGGTCGACCGACACCCGGTGACGACGTCATTCGAAGTGTTCGGCTTCCGCCGGCTCTCCCGCTGATCACCGCTCCCCCGCGCTCAGCGGGATCTGGCCGAAGCGCTCTCCTCACCGATGACCGGTGTTGTCGCCGTCGAATGGGAGTGCCAGGGTGAGTGCATGGCGATCCAGGTGCGCACAGCGACGGTCTTCGACGACGTGAAGACGATGGTGGGGCCGAAACGCCCCGATGCGAACGTGTGCTGGTGTCTGAGCTACCGCATCCCGTCAACCGAGAACCTCGCGCTGCGTGGGCCTGAACGCGGTGAGCGAGTGAAACGCCTGACGAGCGAAGACCCGCCGCCTGGGGTTCTCGCCTACGACGACGACGGCGAAGTAGTCGGCTGGGCGGCGGTTCATCCTCGCGCCGACACCGGGTTCGCACGCAACCGTAAGATTCCGCACGTCGACGAGCTCGACGTCTGGTCGGTCTGGTGCATCCGCGTGCGCCCGGGGCATCGTGGAACCGGGATCTCACACCGGCTGCTGGCCGGCGCCGTCGAATTCGCACGCGAACATGGCGCTCCGGCGATCGAGGGTTACCCGGTCGACAACGCAGGCGAGAAGGTCGATCTCACGATGGCCTATGTCGGCACTCGCTCACTTTTCGAGCGGGCCGGATTCACCAAGGCGGCCGACACCGAATCCGTGTTGAACGGTTTTCCCCGCGTCGTCATGCGGTTGGATCTGCACAGCTAGATTCAGTGCGGCTTCACTGAAGGCTTACGAAGAGGTCGTGTCGGGGTTCACGATCAGAAACCCTCCGAGTTTCGTCCAGCCGTCCGGTACCGGGTCATCCGGGGCCACGATTCTGGCAGTTCCGGTTGCGCTGCCGCTTATCCAAAGCCGTGAGGCGTTGGCGTCGGTCGTGCATCCCGAAACACTGCCCTTCGGCGGATGAGTGAGCACCAAACAGATTCCAGGCATCCCCGACTCCGCTTCGACGTAGTCGGTCACAAAGTAGCTCACACCGGCGAGCTCGCCGACGAGGCGACCGGTGGCGGCGCCGCTCGCCACTTCCTTCACGTCAACGGGCAAGGCGTCGATCGGGCTGCTTTCCGCAGACAGGAACTTACGAATCTGAGTTGTTTGATCGTCGCCCACGCACCCCGTGAGAACCAGTGCCGCGCTGCAGGCGAGTGCTCCTGCCCAGATCCGTGAAGTAACCATTTGCCCACGCCCCCCAACGCTGTCTGTCACTGAGCGTACAGGTGCACGGCGTCCGGATACGCAAAACGCCCTCCCGAAGGAGGGCGTTTCGCGTTCAGAAAGCAGATGCCTGCCAGCGTTAGCGGGCGAAGAGACCGCGGTAGTACTCGTAGACCCAGCCGACGAGGCTGATGACGCCGACACCGACCGCGATGAAGCAGATCCAGAAACCGACTGCGAGGCCGAGGAACAGCAACGCTGCGCTTCCAGCCAGCATGATCGGCCACCAGCTCCACGGGCTGAAGAAGCCCATCTCGGGATCGCCATCATCGATGTTTGCATCGAGGCGGTCTTCCGGAAGCTCTCCACCCTGAGCGGCGTGGACGCGGCCCAGGTAGAAGGCGAGGAAGGCCGACAGGATCGTCGACAACGCGAGGGCAAAGGTACCGGCCCACTCGACAGCCAGGTGGTTCGGGTCAAGCAGGCTCCAGACCACATAGGTGATGGTGGAGAGTGCGAAGAAGACCGTCAGGATCCAGAAGAGATTGACGTTGGCTTTCATTTACTTGACCTTTTCCGAGGCGGCGTCATAGATGGGTGCGTCTGGTGCATCTTTCGCCGGACCGATGCCGACCGGGATGCCCACCTCGGGGTGGTTCAGGTCGAACGCGGGGCGCTCCGACCGGATACGCGGAATCGAGGTGAAGTTGTGACGCGGCGGCGGGCACGACGTGGCCCACTCGAGGGAAGCACCGTAACCCCAGGGGTCGTTGACCGTGACCTTCGGCGCCTTGCGAGCGGTGATGTACACGTTCAAGAAGAACGGGATCAGCGAGACCGCGAGGATCATTGCACCGATGGTCGACAACTCGTTCATCCAGGTGAAGCCGTCTTCCGGTGAGTAGGTCGCGTAACGACGCGGCATACCAACGACACCCAGCCAGTGCTGCACGAGGAAGGTGGTGTGGAAGCCGATGAACAGCAACCAGAAGTGCCACTTTCCGAGAGTCTCGTTGAGCATCTTGCCCGTCCACTTCGGCCACCAGAAGTAGAAGCCACTGAACATGGCGAAGACGACGGTGCCGAAGACGACGTAGTGGAAGTGCGCCACGACGAAGTAGGTGTCAGACACGTGGAAGTCGAGCGGCGGCGACGCGAGGATGACACCGGTCAGACCACCGAAGGTGAACGTGACCAGGAAGCCGATCGCCCAGAGCATCGGGGTTTCGAAGGTCAACGACCCGCGCCACATCGTGCCGATCCAGTTGAAGATCTTCACACCGGTTGGAACCGCGATGAGCATCGTCATCAGCGAGAAGAAGGGCAGCAACACGGAGCCGGTGACGTACATGTGGTGAGCCCACACCGTGACCGAGAGAGCAGCAATCGAGATCGTGGCGTAGACGAGGGTCTTGTACCCGAAGATCGGCTTGCGGCTGAACACCGGGAACACTTCGGAGACGATGCCGAAGAACGGCAGCGCAATGATGTAGACCTCAGGGTGTCCGAAGAACCAGAACAGGTGTTGCCAGAGGATGGCGCCACCATTTGCTGGGTCGTAGATATGAGCGTTGAAGATACGGTCTGCAGCGGCGGCCAGCAGGGCTGCGGCCAAAACCGGGAACGCCATCAGGATCAGGATCGAGGTGACGAGCGCGTTCCACGTGAAGATCGGCATGCGGAACATGGTCATACCGGGGGCACGCATCGTGATGATCGTGGTGATGAAGTTCACACCACCGAGGATCGTGCCGAATCCCGAGAGACCCAGGCCGACCATCCAGAGGTTTCCACCGACACCGGGCGAGAACGTCGTCGATGCCAGCGGCTGATAAGCAAACCAACCGAAGGATGCAGCACCCTGCGGGGTGAGGAACCCAGCGACGGCGATGAGGCTACCGAAGTTGAAGAGCCAGTAGGAGAAGGCGTTCAGACGCGGGAATGCCACGTCGGGAGCACCGATCTGCAGCGGCATGAGGGCGTTCGCGAACCCGAAGAAGAGCGGGGTGGCGAACATGAGCAACATGATCGTGCCGTGCATCGTGAACAGCTGGTTGTACTGCTCCTTGGTCTGAACAATCTCAAGACCCGGGGCGAAGAGCTGTGCGCGGATGACCAAGGCCATCACGCCGCCGATGCAGAAGTAGATGAACGAGGTGATCAGGTACATGTACCCGATGACCTTGTGGTCGGTGGAGGTGATCCACTTGACCAGGATGTTGCCCTTGCGCTCAGCCGACGGCGAGGTCACGGGCGATGAGCCCTGTGACGCCGTCGGTGTCGGGGCGGGTGCTGTGATGGTGCTCATGGGTTAGTGGCCCTCCTCGATGGTCGGGGCACCCGTGCCCGGAAGATTGCTGTTTCGGTCATATTCCTGACCGAGCTGACCGGTGTTGCCGGCTGCACGCAGCGACTCGATGTACGTGTCGTAGTCAGCCTGAGAGACGACCTCGACGTTGAAGAGCATGAGGGAGTGGTACTCGCCACACAGTTCCGCACACTTGCCGGCGTACGTGCCGACGCGTTCGGGGATCAGCGACATGTAGTTCGTCTTGCCCGGAATCACGTCTTTCTTGTACAAGAAGTCGATAACCCAGAACGAGTGGATAACGTCGCGCGACTCGAGCTTGAACTCGACCTTCGCGCCGACCGGAAGAACCAGCTTCGGCAGCTCGGCTTCCTTGATCGTGCCGGCCGGAGCATCGAGCTTCGGCTGGGCCTGAATGCCCGCGGAGTAGACGTCTTCGTTCACGTAGTTGAAGTCCCAAGCCCACTGCTTGGCCATGACCTCAATCTGCACGTCCGGCTTGTCGAAGCGAGCTTCGATCGCAGCCTGGTCACGCGCGGTGAAGGCGAAGAAGCCCAGCACCAAGATCAGCGGCACGATTGTGTAGAAGATCTCGATCGGCATGTTGTAACGCATCTGGACCGGAAGACCGGTCTGACCCTTGCGGCGTCGGTAGACAACGACCGCCCAGATAGTAAGGCCCCAGGTGATGAGACCGACGATGAGCAACACGATCCACGAAGTGGTCCAGAGCCCTGAAATGCGCTCGGTGTGATTTGTCACCGCCGATTCGCCATCAACAAAGCCGGGGAGAAAACCATTCAGCTGGGCGGTAGTGCACCCGGCAAGAACAATGGTTAACGTCGCTGCGATCGGAATTGCAGCCCATCGGAGACGGCGATTTGTGCGCACCGGTGACCTTTCGGGAGACTCGAGGGCACTTCACAGGAAGTGCTTTGACCGGTTCTAGCCTACTCCGGCAGATGCCGCCCAATGTGCACTCTGGGGGCCGAGTCGCTCGAGAAGTCGCCGTCTGCCTGAAAATTTCCCGGTAAAACGGGCCGAAAAAGCCAGATGGGAGACCATCCAGACGGATGATCTCCCAGGTTGACGTGCTTCGGCTAACTAGTGGAAAGAATCTCCACACGCGCAGCTTCCACCCGCATTGGGGTTGTCGATGGTGAATCCCTGCTTCTGAATCRTGTCTTCAAAGTCGATGGTTGCGCCCTCCAGGTAGGGAACGCTCATCTTGTCGACGATCACTTCGACGCCGTCGAAGTCACGCACAGCGTCACCATCGAGCGTGCGCTCGTCGAAGTAAAGCTGGTAGATCAGACCCGAGCATCCGCCCGGCTGCACGGCTACGCGCAGACGCAGGTCTTCGCGGCCCTCCTGTGAGAGCAGGCTGCGCACCTTGTCGGCTGCGGCGTCGCTCAGCCCGACGGCGTGAACTGCGGCGTCGGCGGTCTGGGACGCAGTGGTGATGGTGTCAGTCATGGTGCTCCTCGGTTCGATCAGGTGAGTGATCGCGTCGGTTCGGTCGTTCGGCACTGGGATAGCTCGGCACGGGGGCCGGTATTGAAAAGATTCTAACTCCGGCAACGTTGAACTCGCCGTGAACATTCCCGAGCGTCATTTCGGGCGTCACTGACGTCGCGGATGCGCGTGGCGAATTCAAGCAGCCGGTTCTAGACGGCGTCGCGGCGGTTCAAGCGCCCCAAGAGGTAGGCCTCGGTCAGAAGCGCCCGCTTGAACACGCCGAGGTGCAGCGACTCGTTGGGACTGTGCGCCCGGGAGTCAGGGTCTTCGACGCCGGTGACCAGGATCTGCGCGGCCGGGAACACCCGAACGAGGTCGGCGATGAACGGGATCGACCCACCGACTCCGATGTCAACCGGTGGCACGCCCCACGCATCGGCCATCGCCTGCCGCACCGAGGCGACCGCCCAGCCGCTGGTGTCAACGAGGAACGGCTCCCCCGTGTCGACGTCATCGATCTCGAGGTGCGCGCCAAACGGTGCGTTCTCTCTGAGGTGCTTCTCGATCGCCTCATATGCCGACTGAGCCTCCTGACCGGGGGCGACGCGCACACTGATTTGCACGCTGATCGCCGGGGAGAGAGTGTTTGACGCGTTCGCGACAGTCGGCGCATCGATTCCGGTGACGGTAATCGATGGCTGAGCCCAGATCCTGCTGAGAATCGTGCCGTGTCCGATCGGCGACACGCCATCGAGCAGCCCGGTCTCCCGGCGCAATTGCTCCTCGGAGTAGGGCGGTGTCTCTTGGTCGTGACTGGTCAGCCCGGCCACGGCGACGCCGCCGTCAGCGTCGTGAAGTGTCGACAGCAGGCGAATCGTGGCCAGCATCGCATCCGGCACCGCTCCCCCGAACATTCCGGAGTGCGAGGCATGGGTGAGCGTGCGCACCGTCAACCGGAAGGTGACATTTCCGCGCAGGCCGATCGTCAGTGCCGGCGTGTCGATGTCCCAGTTATTGGAGTCGGCGACCACGATCACGTCACCCGAGAGCGCTGCATGGTTCTCTTCGAGGAAGGTGGCGAACGAGCGGCTGCCGAACTCCTCCTCGCCTTCGATGAACAGGGTGAGACCGAGATCGAAGTCGGCCCCTTCCGCTTCGACCAGCGCGCGGATGGCGCCGATGTGGGCCATCACGCCCGCTTTGTCGTCGGCGGCGCCACGGCCGTAGAGGCGGTCGCCGCGCACGGTGGGCTCGAATGGGTTCGACTCCCACTCTTCGTCTTTGCCGGGAGGCTGCACGTCGTGGTGGGCGTAGAGCACAACGGTCGGCCGCCCGTTTCGGGCGGCGCGCGTTGCAATCACGGCGGGCTGACCGAGCTCGTCGGTGCCGGGAATGCCGGCTTGCTTCACCTCGACGACGTCAAACACCCCGAGATCACGGGCCAGGGCGGCGACTGCGTCGGCGCTGGCGGCGACCTGGTTTCGGTCGAATGCCGCCCACGAAACCGACGGGATGCGCACAAGCGCAGAGAGGTCGGCGATCGTGCCGGGTAGGCCGCGTTCAACGGCCGCGCGCAACGCGGAATCGAGTTCGGGAACAACTTCAGAGACTGGCTTCTGGGTATCCGTCATGGAGGTAATCTTAAAGCAACCAATCGCAAGGAATTGATGTGGCTAAGAACCCTGTAAACCCCGACGCCCAGCCGTCGATTGAGACTGCCGACGAAACTGCAGCTCGCCTCGCTGCTGCGGCCACGACCGGAAAAGGTCAGGCGACGCCGACGCGCAAGCAGCAAGAAGCTGCCAACCAGCGTCCGCTCGTCCCCGGTGATCGCAAGATTGCCGCCAAGCAAGCCCGCGAAAAGTCGATGGAGGCGCGAGGACGCGCCCGCATCGGAATGGCAAACGGCGAAGACAAGTACCTCCCCCTTCGCGAGCGTGGACCGCAGAAGCGCTACGTGCGTGACTACGTCGACGCGCGTTTCAACGTGGGCGAGTTCATGATTCCGGTCATGTTCCTGGTGATCCTGCTCACCTTCTTCCCCGACCCTGCAGTGCAGACGTACGGCATCCTCGCCCTCTGGGCGTTCTTCCTCGTTGCAGTTGTCGACTGCGTCATCCTCGGTTTCATCGTCACCCGTAAGGTTGCCGCCAAGTTCGGTGCCGACAAGGCGGAGAAGGTGCGTTGGTACGCAGCGATGCGCGCGCTCCAGCTGCGCCCGATGCGCCTGCCGAAGCCTCAGGTGAAGCGCGGCCAGTACCCGAGCTGATCTACACCCTGAACCACACAACTGACCCGCAGCCGATTCGGCTGCGGGTCAGTTGTTTCTTGAGCCTCAGTTGCTGAAGGCGCCCGCACGAATCAGCGGAACGCGCACCTCGTCATCGGTCATTGAGCCGTGCTGGCCGATCATCTGTCGCGCAGTCTGATTGGGTTCGCGGGAGTCGTAATAGGCGACGAGTTTGCGCGCCGCCACGATTACGTCGCCGATGCGCGGCAGTACCTCGTCGGCGACCGGGCCGAAGAGACCGGATGCGATCGCCTCGTCACGCGTGAACACCCAGGCACGGTCTCCTTCGACGCTGCGCCAGTCCTCGGCCAACGCATCGGCCGCACCGGGCGTCGGAGACTCCAGGTAGAGGTAGAGGCAGCGCGGGTCTCCCCCGATGTGGCGAACTCCCGCAACCAGCTCCGGAACCGTGTCGAAAAGTATGTGCTTGGTGTGCGGCACGTCAATTACACCGTGGTCTGCGGTGAGCAGCAGGCCTTCGTCGGCGCCCAACCCTCCCGCGAAGGCGGCGATCTCGCCGTCGAGGGTTTCGAGGGCCCCCAGCCACTTCGCCGATTCCCAGCCGTGGGCATGGGCGGCTATGTCGAGCTCGGCGACGTAGAGATAGACGAGCGCCCGGTCATTCTCGTCAAGCACTCGCCGGGCCGCGGCGAAGCGGTCGGCAACCGAGTCTGCAGCGACGTAGGTCGCTCCGCGAAGCACCGCCTGGGTGAGGCCCGAGGCGTCGTAGCGTTTGGGCCCGATCACGAACGACGGCACGCCGACATCCGTTGCCTGTTCGAAAACGGTGCGCGCGCGCTGCCAGGTCTCGGGAGGCATTCCCTCATCCCAGCCGTTGATCTGGTTCACCACACGGTCATTGGCTTCATCGAGTACGCGGTAGCCGACCAGGCCGTGCATTCCTGGTTGCGCACCCGTGGTCAGCGCGGCGATGCCGGCCACCGTCGTCGCCGGGAAGACACCTTCGATCACCGAAGTCTTGGTCAGCCTCGACGCAAGAAACCGGGCGTGCCCGGCGCGCGCTTTGATCGAGCTCACGCCGAGCCCGTCAGCGAGCACCACCACGGCCTTGGCCACGGGGGGAAGCCCGAAGGTGTTGGGTTCGCCGCAGATTGCGGCAAGAGAACTTGTCAGAACATCGGCCAGGCGCAGGGCTCCGAATTGGCGGGCCGGTAGAATTGAAGGCATCGGGACAAGTCTTTCACAGCTGTTCCGCACGTCCGCATCTCACCGAAGTGCACAGTGCCTGCCTCACGCACAGCGCACGCCTGAAGCAGAAGTCACGAATGAGCCGCAAAGACAGCACTCCCCCCGCCTCGATTACCGAACGCATTGAAGACGTCGACGTTTCCGTCGAGATGCAAGGCTCGTTCCTGGAATACGCCTACTCAGTGATTTACTCGCGCGCCCTCCCCGACGCGCGAGATGGCCTGAAGCCCGTGCAGCGCCGCATCCTCTACCAGATGAGCGAAATGGGCCTGCGACCAGACAAAGGCCATGTGAAGTCGGCCCGGGTTGTCGGCGAGGTGATGGGCAAGCTGCACCCGCACGGCGACACCGCCATCTACGACACACTCGTGCGCATGGCGCAGGCGTTCACGCTTCGCGTTCCGCTCATCGACGGCCACGGAAACTTCGGCTCGCTCGACGACGGCCCGGCCGCCTCGCGCTACACCGAGGCGCGGCTGGCGGCCCCGGCGCTGGCGATGACCGAGAACCTCGACGAAGACGTCGTGAACTTCGTTCCCAACTATGACAATCAGCTGACCCAGCCCGATGTGCTTCCCGCCGCCTACCCGAACCTGCTGGTCAACGGGGCGAGCGGAATCGCGGTCGGCATGGCCACCAATATGGCCCCGCACAATCTGGTCGAGGTCGTCGGCGCCGCCCGGCACCTGCTCGCGCATCCGAATGCGACGCTCGAAGACCTGATGGAGTTCGTTCCCGGCCCCGATCTGCCCACCGGCGGCACCATCGTCGGGCTGGCCGGCATCAAGGATGCCTACGCGACCGGCCGCGGCAGCTTCAAGACGCGCGCCCGGGTCTCGGTCGAGGCGATCACCGCACGCAAGACCGGGTTGGTCGTGACTGAGCTGCCCTACCTGGTCGGGCCTGAGAAGGTCATCGAGAAGATCAAGGATGGCGTCAACAACAAGAAGCTCAGCGGCATCTCCGATGTCACCGACCTCACCGACCGCACCAAGGGCCTGCGCCTGGTCATCGGCATCAAGACCGGGTTCAGCCCGGAGGCGGTACTCGAGCAGCTCTACCGGGTGACGCCGCTCGAAGACTCGTTCAACATCAATGCCGTCGCACTGGTCGACGGTGGACCACAGACGCTCGGGCTGCGTGAGCTGCTCGTCGTGTATGTCGGCCACCGTATCGAGGTTGTCACCCGCCGGTCCGCCTACCGCCTGGCACGCCGCAAGGAACGTCTGCACCTGGTGCAGGGCCTCCTCATCGCCATCGTCGACATCGACGAGGTCATTCAGGTCATTCGCACCAGTGATGACAGCGAGCAGGCACGGACCCGCCTGATCGACGTGTTCGAGCTCAGCCAGCTTCAGGCGGAGTACATTCTCGAGCTGCGTCTGCGCCGACTCACCCGGTTCTCGCGCATCGAGCTGGAGAGCGAACGTGACCAGTTGCTCGCTGAGATCGCTGCTTTGGAGAAACTGCTCGGAAGCAAGCTGGCAATCCGCAACCTTGTGTCCGACGAGCTGGCGGCGGTTGCCGAGAAGTTCGGCACGCCCCGGCGCACCCTCCTCACCGAAGCCAAGCCGAGCATCGCCGGCGCCGCCTCGAAGCGTGGCGCGGTGGTGCTCGAAGTTCAGGACACCCCGACCCGGGTTTACCTGAGCGTGACCGGGCGCATCGCCCGGGTCGAACTGCATGAGGGCGACGACGCCCAGGCCGACCGCGTCGGCCCCACCAAACGACGCAGCAAGCATGACGCGGTGCTCTCGGTGCTCGACACCACCAGCCGTGCCGAGATCGGTGCGGTCACGAACCTGGGCCGTCTCATCCGGTTCACCCCGGTCGATCTGCCCCTGATGCCACCGACGTCGATTCAGCTTGCGGCCGGCGTCAAGGTTGCCGACTACCTGGCGCTGCCGAATCGAAGCGAAAAGATTCTCGCTCTCGTCTCACTGGAATCTCCGCGCGCGATTGCGCTCGGCACCAAGCAGGGAATCGTCAAGCGCGTCACCCCCGGCGATTGGGCCAACAAGCCCGATTTCGAGATCATCGCTCTGAAGCCGAAAGACGAAGTCATCGGAGCCGTTCAGGGCGGTGACGACGACGAGTTCGTCTTCGTCGCCTCCGACTCTCAGCTCTTGCGCTTCCCCGCGTCAGGCGTGCGGCCGCAAGGGCGTGCGGCCGGCGGCATGGCGGGCATCAAGCTGGCAGCGGATGCCCAGGTCGTGTTCTTCACCAGCCTGAGCCCCGAGGAGGCGGAGACCGCGGTCGTCGCCACCGTCGCGATCGGCAGCCAGACGCTACTGGGCATTGATCCCGGCAGCGCCAAGGTGTCGGAGTTCACCGAGTACCCGGCCAAGGGCCGGGCGACGGGCGGCGTGCGGTCGCAGCGTTTCCTCAAGGGCGAAGACACCCTGGCTCTGGCCTGGGTCGGTCCGGCACCGGCGCACGCGGTGGCTCTCGACGGAACACCCCGCGCACTTCCCGAATCGGGCGCACGCCGTGACGCCTCAGGAACCATGCTCGACGCCGTTGTCGGCGCGATCGGTGCAGCACTGAGCTAGGCTGCGCAACCGGTGAATTGTGAAGAGCCCGCCTCGTTGAGGCGGGCTCTTCATCGTCCCGCGCGACTGGCAGCCACGAGCCCCCACCCTTCTCGGCGCGGTGTATCCCCGCAGGCGCGCGGTCTACCCCTCGCCCAGCGGGATAGACCGCGCCGGGGCTGTGCGGCACCGGTCGACGCGGGGCGGCCGCTCAGCGCAGAACAGCCGGAGCGGCGAAGTCGGCCCCGGTGAGTTGCCCCGCAAGAAGCAACGTGAGGCGCAGCGAGGAAAGCAGCGATACCGCGCACTGAGAAGTGACGCTCAGAATGACGAAGTGCCGTGCTCGCGGGGCTGAGAAACCCTGTGAGCACGGCACTGTGTATCCGTGCGTGTTGCCGCCTAGACGTCGATGCGGTCCCTCGACATCGTCGCCGAGCTGTCGATGATGAACTCCTTGCGGGGAGCAACTTCGTTGCCCATCAGAAGCTCGAACATGGCACCGGCGGCCTCTGCGTCAGAAACCTGAACGCGGCGCAGGGTGCGGTGTGCACGTTCCATGGTGGTTGTCGCCAGCTGATCGGCATCCATCTCGCCGAGGCCCTTGTACCGCTGGATCGGGTCTTGGTAGCGCTTTCCGCTGCGCTTCAACCCCGCGAGAACGCCCTGAAGTTCGGCTTCGGAATAGGTGTAGATCGTCTCGTTGGGCTTGGATCCCGGGTTCATCACCACGACCCGGTGCAACGGTGGCACCGCAGCGAAGACACGACCGTCTTCAATCATCGGGCGCATGTACCTGAAGAACAGGGTGAGCAGCAGGGTGCGGATGTGGGCGCCGTCGACGTCGGCGTCGCTCATGATGATGATCCGCCCGTAGCGCGCTGCAGACAGATCGAAGCTGCGCCCCGACCCGGCCCCGATCACCTGGATGATCGACGCACACTCGGCGTTGCTGAGCATGTCGGAGACGGATGCCTTCTGCACGTTCAGGATCTTGCCGCGGATCGGCAGCAACGCCTGGTGCTCGCTGTCGCGCGCCAGCTTCGCCGTGCCGAGCGCCGAGTCACCCTCGACGATGAACAGCTCACTGGTGGCGACGTCGTTGCTGCGGCAATCGACGAGCTTGGCCGGAAGCGACGAGCTCTCGAGCGCGTTCTTGCGGCGCTGCGTCTCTTTGTGCGCACGCGCTGAGATGCGCGACTTCATTTCGGCGACGATCTTGTCGAGCACGAGGGCGGACTGCGCCTTGTCGTCACGCTTGCTCGAGGTGAAGCGTTCGTTCATCGTCTTCGCGATGACGTTGGCCACGATCGCGCGCACGGCCGGGGTGCCGAGAACCTCTTTGGTCTGACCTTCGAACTGCGGCTCAGGCAGACGCACGGTGAGCACGGCCGTCAAACCGGCCAGCACGTCGTCTTTCTCCAGCTTGTCGGAACCCACCTTGAGCCGGCGGGCATTCTTCTCGACCTCGGCACGCAGAAACTTGAGGAGCCCGGCCTCGAAGCCGGCCTGGTGGGTGCCGCCCTTGGGCGTTGCGATGATGTTGACGAAGCTGCGGACGACAGTGTCGTAGCCGGTTCCCCACCGCAACGCGATGTCGACATGGCAATCGCGCTTCAGCTCGGTCGGCACCATCGTGCCGGAGTCGGTGAGCACGGGAACCGTCTCGGTGAAGTGGCCGTCACCGGTCAGGCGCCAGGTGTCAGTGAGCGGGGCATCCGTCGCCAGGTGATCGACGAACTCTGAGATGCCGCCCTCGAACTTGAACGATTCGTGGATCGGCTCCTCAGCACGGAGGTCGTCGATTTCGATGGCCAGCCCCGGCACAAGGAAAGCCGTCTGACGCGCACGGGCGAGAAGCTCATCGTTTTGGAAGGTCGCGCCCTTGGTGAAGATCTGGCGATCAGCCCAGTAACGGATGCGTGTGCCGGTGACCCCCTTCTTCACCTTTCCGATGACACGCAGCTCGCTCTTCTTCTCGAACGGCGTGAACGGGGCATCTGGGCTCTTCTCGCCCGTGTCGGCGAAGTTGCCGGGCTCGCCGCGGTGGAACGACATCGCATAGGTCTTGCCGTCACGGTCGACCTCGACGTCGAGGCGCTCGGACAGGGCGTTGACCACCGAGGCGCCCACACCGTGCAGTCCGCCGGATGCGGCGTAGGACCCGCTGCCGAACTTTCCGCCGGCGTGAAGCTTGGTGAAGACCACTTCGACACCCGTCAGGCCGGTCTTCGGCTCGATGTCGACGGGGATGCCGCGCGCCGTGTCACGTACCTCAACGCTTTGGTCGGGGTGCAGCACGATATCGATGCTGTTGCCGTGTCCGGCCAGCGCCTCGTCGACCGAGTTGTCGATGACTTCCCAGAGACAGTGCATGAGTCCCCGCGAGTCGGTTGACCCGATGTACATGCCGGGACGTTTGCGAACTGCTTCGAGACCCTCAAGGACCGAAAGGTGGCGTGCGGAATAGTCAGAACTCACAACGGTTAACACTACTGAACAAGCCTGACACTGCCCGGCTGACACTCCTTGCCGTTACTACGCGGTCAGCGAAATAACAGCCAGAATGCTCGCTGGGAAGGCAAAGGCGTGTTTTGATTGAGTATCAGCCTTAAAGCTTGGGTTTCAGGCTTCGCAACTGGAGGAGGAGAACATGTCCCAGATCGCCACCGATAATGGTGCCGTCGACCAGCAGGGCGCCCCCCACCAGCTCACCGCAGCCGACCGCTGCGACGCTTGTGGCGCCCAGGCCTACATTCGGGTCGTCGTGAACAACAGTGAACTGCTGTTCTGCGCGCACCACGGTCGTAAGCACCAGGAGAAGCTGTCGGCAATCGCCGAGAGCTGGCACGACGAGTCGAGCCGACTCCTCGAAGACCAGCGCTCCTAGAACGCTCAGCTCCTACAGAGCTCAATCAGCCAAGCACCGGAACACCGGAGCTTGGCTGATTACTTTTAACGGCTCGTTACTCAGCAGCCTGAGCGAGACGCACTGCAATTTGATTGCGTGCGGCTTGCGCCATTTCATCGGCAAAAGCTGCGTCGTCGCCGCGGCGGTAGGACGCACCGTGCCGGGCCGCCATGATCTCCAGTAGGTGATCGGCAAACTGCGGGTTTCGGGCGAGCACCGGACCGTGGAGGTGGGTTCCGAAGAACTCCCCCATCACCAGGCCTTCGAAACCGGCACCGTTTCCGGTGCCGGACAGCACTCGTCCGAGCGGCGAACCTTCGGCGCCGACATAGTCGCGCGCGTGGTTCTCGAACCCGATCAAACGGCCGTACTTAGTCTTCACGATGAGGTCGTCGGTCACCCGCTCCGTGCGCGGAACAGCGCGGCCGGCGACGAGACCCAGGCCTTCGATTACCGGGCCATCGGCTTGTTCGATGCCCCAGCTGAGCAGTTCCCAGCCGGTGCCGACCGCAAGGATCGGAACCCCGCCCGTCGACCACGCGCGAAACTCGTCCGTCATCGTGGCCAGGATGTCCCGCGCCACGGCCAGGTCGCCATCGGTTCCCGAACCGACGACAACCGCATCGACGATCGATGGGAGATCGGCCGCGGTGCGCACCTCGACGACGTTCGCCTGGAAGCCCGCCCACTCGGCCCGGCGGCGGAGCACGCGAGCATTCGCCGCATCCCCGTTCGTGCCGAGAAGTTCAGGCAGCACCGAAACAATGGTCAGCGACGTGGTCATGACGGCTCCTCGTCGTTGGAAGTCAACCCGAGATGCGCACGCGTGCGGCGCATCGAGTCGGCGGAGAAGATGATTGTCTTCAGCCCGTGAGCCGGGTCGGGAAGAGCAAGGAACGCGTCGAGCGCCTGACCGAGATCGGGTTCCACCCGATCAACGGAGACGCCGTCGTAGGCCAGCTGCAGGGCAATGTCAGAGGCCTTAGAACCTGAGGCGAGCAGCACGTGACCGAGCCCCGACGTGTCGACCGGCCAGAAGTAAGACGGGTCGCGCACATCCGAACCGATGGCGATCATGATCTGTTCGGTGCCGGGTTCCAGGCTGTCCACGTTGAGCTGAAAACTCGCTGGGTTCTGAACCAACACGAACTCGACCATGCGCCCACGCACCGAGACGATCTCCCCACGCCCGAAGACCGGAGGGATCGCCGAGATGGCCGCCAGCGCGACGACCGGATCGAACCGCTCACCGAGAGCCGAGCGCGCGGTGGCCAATGCCGTGGCGGCGTCGACCGCATAGTGAGTGCCACGGGCCGGCAGTGTGAACGAATAGGTGCGACCATCGAGATTCAACTGGGCATCGCGGCCCTTCACCCGGGTGAGCACAACGCCCTCCCCCGCCGGCAACCGGTCGCGGGCCGTTTGGGTGTAGCCGAGGCCGCGCGGGTTCTGGTCCAGCACCTCGGCGCTGACGCCGTACCGGTCGACCCGGACACCACTCAGCCGGTCACCGAGTTCGACAAGGTATTGGTCGTCGCTATTCAGCACGACCGCCTCGGTCGCCCGAGCCGCAATTTTCGYGAGCATCGTCGCGACCATTTCAGAATCGTGAAAACGATCGATCTGATCGACCATCACATTGGTCAAGGCGACGACCCGCGGCGTGAGTGATGCGGAGATCAAGGCGCCATGGCCTTCATCCATCTCGAGCACGGCGATGTCGCCGTCGATGCGACCGGCGAGCGACACCTGCTCAAGCAGCGCCGAGGTCAGGCCCTGGCTGATATTGGCCGTGGAGGGGTTCGTAAAGACACTGACCCCGTGCGCGCGCAGAGCCGCAACGAGCATCTTCGTCGTCGTCGACTTGCCACTCGAACCCGTCACGATGACGAGCCCTCCGGGAAAGCTGTTCAGGGTGCGCGGAAGGAATCCGGGCGCAATCGCATTGACGACCACGCCCGGAATCGCCGAGCCACCACCCGGTTTACGCCACCGGGCAAGCTTCCTGACGACCCTGCCAATGAGGATCGCCGGGGCATATCGCACCCCGTCGCTCCTACTCGAGGTAGTCGCGCAGTGACTGCGAACGCGACGGGTGACGCAGCTTGGCCATGGTCTTCGACTCGATCTGACGGATGCGTTCGCGTGTGACGCCGAACGTGTCGCCGATCTGGTCGAGCGTCTTCGGCATGCCGTCGCCGAGACCGAAACGCATACGGATCACGCCGGCTTCACGCTCGGACAGCGAGTCAAGCAGGCTCTCCAGCTGCTTCTGCAGCATGGTGAACCCGACAGCGTCGGCCGGAACGACGGCTTCGGTGTCTTCGATCAAGTCACCGAATTCGCTGTCACCGTCTTCACCCAACGGAGTGTGCAGTGAAATCGGCTCGCGACCGTACTTCTGCACCTCGACGACCTTTTCAGGCGTCATGTCGAGTTCGCGGCTCAGCTCCTCAGGCGTGGGTTCGCGACCCAGGTCCTGCAGCATCTGACGCTGAACACGGGCCAGCTTGTTGATGACCTCGACCATGTGCACCGGGATGCGGATGGTGCGGGCCTGGTCGGCCATGGCGCGGGTGATGGCCTGACGGATCCACCAGGTGGCGTAGGTGGAGAACTTGAAGCCCTTGGTGTAGTCGAACTTCTCGACGGCACGGATGAGGCCCAGGTTTCCTTCCTGGATCAGGTCGAGGAACTGCATCCCGCGGCCGGTGTAGCGCTTGGCCAGCGAGACGACGAGGCGCAGGTTGGCACCGAGGAGGTGGCTCTTCGCGCGGGCGCCATCTTTAGCCACCCACTGGAGTTCGCGCCCGAGCGGGCTCTTCTTCTCGGCATCGGTCATGACCGACAGCTTGTCTTCGGCGAACAGGCCGGCCTCGATACGCATGGCCAGCTCAACTTCTTCGGCCGCGTTCAGCAGGGCGACCTTACCGATCTGCTTCAGGTAGTCCTTGACAGGGTCGGCCGTCGCACCGGTGATGGCACTCGAGTAGACCGGAACCTCGTCGTCGTCATCAACGAGCGAAAGCACGAGTGCGCCAGTCGGAAGCGGCTCGGTCGAGACCGGACGCTTGGTGCCGTCTTCATCGTCATCGGCGAACGCGTCGTCGGCGGCAACCGGCTCGACAACTTCTTCGTCGTCGGCCTTCTTGGAAGCGCGCTTGCGCGGGGCTGCAGTTGCGGCCTTCTTCACTGCGGCAGTCTTGGGTGCAGCTGCCTTGGCCGGAGCCTTGGTTGCAGCGGCTTTGGTCGCGGGAGTCTTGACAGCGGACTCCTTGCTCTCAGTGGTCTCCGTCGCTTCTGACTTTGCGGGGGTTGCCATTCGAACACCTCTCATGCTGGGTTGGTGCACTGGCCAGTTCCTCAGCCTGCTCGCAACCCGCTAAAACGAGCGGATTGTGATCAAGCAGTTGAATTTGGGCAGTACAAGGACCCATGTCAAGTCCGGGGCGCTGCAACGAGGCAACGCATGCTTTGACGCTGGCGTCAAAAACTCCGGAACCAGAACGGGTCCTGTTCTCAATTATTGCACGGTTTGGCGGGGGAACAAGCCACTTTGTTCGCCTCAGGCCTTGCGCCGACGCCACCTTCGTGAGAGTGCAACCCAGATCGGTGCCACTTCTATTCCCTCGTCGCGGGAAAGTCCCCTGCGGGTACGGCGCCGCGCACTCACCAAAAAGAAGACGCCGATCCCGATCACCAGGTATTGCACGGCAAACGCGACACGGAATGCGTCGAGCGCGTACAGGTCGCTGGCTTGACCGCCGGCGACGCGCCATCCGTCTTGCAGGTCGAGCAGCACACCGATCAGAAACATCGACACGAAACTGGCGGTGAAGCCGCCCACATTCACGACGCCATTCGCGGCGCCCAGGCTGCGTTGCGGGTTGAACGTGCGCGCGAAGTCGAAACCGATGAGCGAACCGGGGCCCCCGATGCCGAGAACCACAAGCAGCAGGGCAATCAGCCAGACCGGCGGCACGGTCGGCCAGAGCAGCACCACGGCCCAGGCCAGCCCAATCGCCGTCACAATGCCGAGCACAATGTTGCTGCGTCGCAGCGGATACCGGGCGGACAGCAGCCCGAGGATCGGGCCGAAGACGAGACCTGACCCCACCAAAATCGTGAGCATCGCCGCTGCGAAGTGCGGCTCATAGCCCAGCCCGAACACCATGAACGGAAAACCCCAGAGCAGGCTGAACACGGTGCCCGACGATTGGGTGACGTAGTGCGACCAGAAACCCAGTTGGGTGCCCGGACGCTTGAAACTGTGCCGCAGTTGGGTGACCGCGACATGCCAGCTGTTGGCCCTAGGGTGTTCTTCGGAATCGGCGGGCCGGTCCTTGATGACAAGGATGACGGCGATCAAGGCGACCACCGCGACGGATGCCGCCGAGAGGAACGCGGGTGTCCACCCCCACTCCGACAGCACCCAGGCGAGTGGAATTGCCGAGAGCACCTGACCGAGTTGGCCGATCTGGCCCATCCACTGCGATAACTGCGGAACGATTCGGCCGGTGAACCACGAACTGATCAACCGGATCACTGAGATGAAGATCATCGCATCGCCGGCGCCGACCAGGATGCGTCCGATCACCGCGATGGTGATGCTCGGCGCAAAGGCCAGGGCCATCTGACCGACGACCATCAGCGCGGTGCCCGTGATAATCAGCACGCGCGGCCCATACCGGTCGATCAGAACGCCGACGGGAATCTGCATCGCCGCGTAAACGATCAGTTGCACGACGGCGAGGCTGGACAGCACTGCGGCCGAACCGCCGAACCGCTCGGTGGCGGCGACGCCGGCAATGCCCATCGAGGTGCGTTGCAGTACAGCAGAGAGGTACGCGAACGATCCGAGGGAGAAGATAAGCCAGGATCGAGAAGAGTTCACTCATCCCAACCTACCGCCCGGTTCAGCACCCCCCTGACGGCGAGGCGGCTGTGGGAGCGTCAGAGGCCTGTGCGGCTAGAGCGGCGAGCCGTCATCTTTATTGCGTCGGATCGCGAGGAACTTCTCCAGCTCCGCGGCAATTTCGTCGGCCGTGGGAAGCTCGCCGTCTTCGTCGGTGAGCGGCGAACGCAGCGTGCTGCCCTCCATGTAGGAGTCGTAGCGCTGTTCGAGCGTGCCGACCAGCTTCGCGAGTTCGGGGTTGTCCGCCACCTGCTCGTCGATCCGCTCAATGAACTCCCGGTTCTTTTCGCGCAGGTGATCGGTCGGGAAGATGAGGCCCGTCGCCGCACTCGTGCTTTCGAGCGCCGACAAGGCGGCGAACGGAAACTCGGTGTCGGCCAGATAGTGAGGAATCAGCAACACGAAACCGACGGCCGACGCGTCAGACTCGAGCAGCCGGTACTCGACCAGGTGCAGCACGTTTGCAGGCACCTGCGTGTGGGGGCGCCAGACCGACATGCTCTCCACCAGGTCTGAGCGGCTACCGCTGACGGTGACACCGATCGGGCGCGTGTGCGGCACCGGCATCGGGATGGCGTGCACCCACGTGGTCGACGAGATGGTGAAGCGTTCGACCAGTTGAAGAATCGCAGCAGTGAACTGTTCCCACCGAAAATCGGGCTCGTAGCCGGCGAGCAGCAGGAACTGCTGCCCGACCTCGTCTCGCGCCAGATACAGGCTGAGGGTCGGCGGCTGGTAATCGCTGAGGTGATCCTGATCGAAATAGATGATCGGGCGACGCGCCCGGTAGTCGAGAAGCACATCGGCATCGAATCTGGCGACCACGGTGTTCGGAAGCGCACCGAGCAAATATTCGGTGAACTGCGAAACTGCACCACCTGCATCCGCGAAACCCGTCAACCCGGCGACGAGATGCAGGCCCTCGGGGATGCCGGCGGCGGCATCGGTCAGTTCGTAGAGGTCACCTGGATCACGCATGCATTAACTCTAGGCCGCGCCCTCTCGAAGCAAACTGAAAAGCGGTCTTGGCGATAGTGCCGAGAGCGAACAACTGACGGAGCGAGCGGGACGGTCGGGAACGGAGCACCGACGCCCGGTGATTAGCATTGACCTATGGTTCTCCCGTCGTTGACACTGTCCACCCAGCCCGCTGTCGATTCAGTCGCCGAAATTCTCGTGCTCGCCGCGGTCAGTACTCCCGACGGGCCAACATTGGTCGCCGACCCCGCCTTCGCCGGGCTGGCCGAGCATTTCACCGCTCTCGGCGTCACAGGTCGCCGTGACGAGGTCGTCCGGCTTCCCGCGACAATCGGCGCGGCCGGCGCCATCGCCATTGTCGGAATCGGCACCGTGATGACGCCGGATGCGCTCCGCCTGGCTGCAGGCTCGGCCGTGCGTCAGCTGACCGGTGCTGACCACCTCGCCTTTGCACTCCCCCTGGCCGATGAACAGCAGCTCGACGCCCTGTTGGAGGGCGCACTGCTCGGCGCCTATTCCTTCACCGAATACCGCACCACTTCCCTGGCCGACGCCAAGCTCAGCGCTACACGCATCGACGTTCACTCCACGCTCGGCAATCAGGACTCCGTCGCTCACGCACTGGCGATCGCCGAGGCGATGCAACTGGTCAAGGACCTCGTCAACACCCCGCCCTCCGACCTGTTCCCGCAGTCACTCGCCGAACGCTCAGAGGCTGCGGCGCGCGATTTGCCGATCGACGTGACGATCTGGGACGAGGCAGCCCTGGCCGCCGACGGTTTCGGCGGCATCCTGGGCGTCGGCCAGGGGTCGACGCGGCCCCCACGTTTGGTGAAGGTCAGCTACTCCCCCGCCGATGCCTCCCGCCACTTGGCGCTCGTGGGCAAGGGAATCACGTTCGACACCGGCGGCCTGTCGCTGAAGCCCGCGGCCTCGATGGTCGGCATGAAGTACGACATGACCGGCGCTGCGACAGTTCTGGCTGTGGCAGTCGCCGCAGCGAAGCTCGCCCTTCCGGTGCGCATCACCGCCTGGTTGTGCATCGCCGAGAACATGCCGTCGGGCACCGCGACTCGTCCGGAAGATGTTCTGCGTATCCGCGGTGGGCGCACCGTCGAGGTGCTGAACACGGATGCCGAGGGCCGCCTTGTTCTGGCCGACGGCTTGGTCGCCGCGGCTGAAGAGAAGCCGGACGCCATCGTCGACGTCGCGACGCTGACCGGTGCGGCGACGGTCGCACTCGGCACGCGCTACTTCGCGGCAATGGGCGACACCACCTTGGTCGACCAGGTGCTCGCGGCCAGCACGGCAACGGGCGAGCTCGCCTGGCCGATGCCGTTGCCCGACGAATTGCGGGCACTGCTCAACTCCGATGTGGCGGACATCGCCAACGCGAAAATCGGAAACAAAGCTGCCGGGATGCTCCTGGCCGCCGTGTTTCTCCGGGAGTTCACCGACGCGACGATTCCGTGGGCTCACCTGGACATCGCCGGAAGCGCCCAGAACGAAGGCGGAGCATGGGGCTTCACGAAGCCGGGACCGACCGGTGTTTCTGTGCGTGCCCTGATCAGACTGGCCGAGGACTTTTCTCGCCCGTAGTACAGTCGTAGAGGCAAGAATATCTTGCCGCAGAAGGCCCGCCATGTAGATCATGAATCCGTTGGCGGAGTCGTAGCTGAATTCGTAATGCGCGAGGGAGTAGCTGGGTGTCGGAACAGAATTTTGACATTGTCGTTCTCGGTGGAGGAAGCGGTGGATATGCAGCAGCGCTGCGTGCAGTCCAGCTCGGTTTCTCCGTTGGTCTGATTGAGAAGGACAAACTCGGCGGCACCTGCCTGCACCGTGGTTGCATCCCGACCAAGGCGCTGCTGCACTCGGCTGAGGTAGCCGATGTGAGCCGTGAGTCGTCGAAGTACGGGGTGTCGACCACGTTCGGTGGCATCGACATCCAGGGCGTCACCGCGTACCGCGAAGGCATCGTCTCGAGCAAGTACAAGGGTCTGCAGGGCCTGATCAAGGCTCGCGGCATCACGGTCATCCAGGGTGAAGGTCGCCTGATCTCCCCGACGACCGTGCAGGTCGGCGAAGACACCATCGTAGGCAAGAACGTCATCCTCGCCACGGGTTCCTACTCCCGTTCGCTTCCGGGTCTCGAACTCGGTGGCCGCGTCATCACCAGCGAGCAGGCTCTCGAGCTGAACTTCGTTCCGAAGAAGGTTGCCGTGCTCGGCGGCGGCGTCATCGGCGTCGAGTTTGCGAGCGTCTGGAAGTCCTTCGGCGCCGACGTGACGATCATTGAGGCTCTGCCCCACCTCGTTCCGAACGAAGAAGAATCGATCTCCAAGCAGCTGGAGCGCGCGTTCCGCAAGCGCGGCATCGAGTACTCGCTTGGCGTGCGCTTTGCAAGTGTCACGCAGAACGAGACCGGCGTCGTCGTCACGCTCGAAGACGGCAAGACGATTGAAGCCGAACTCCTGCTCGTCGCCGTGGGCCGTGGCCCGTCGACCGCCGGCCTCGGCTTCGAAGAAGTCGGCATCGCGATGGACCGCGGTTTCGTTCTCACCAACGAGCGCCTCGCCACCAACGTGCCCGGCGTCTACGCCGTCGGCGACATCGTTCCCGGCCTGCAGCTTGCACACCGCGGTTTCCAGCAGGGCATCTTCGTCGCCGAAGAGCTCGCCGGCTTGAACCCGATCATCGTTGAAGACGTGAACATCCCGAAGGTCACCTACTGTGACCCCGAGGTAGCGTCTGTCGGTTACACCGAAGCGAAGGCTGCTGAGAAGTTCGGCGCTGACCAGGTCACGAGCTACGAGTACAACCTCGGCGGCAACGGCAAGAGCGCGATCATCGGCACCACGGGTTCGGTCAAGGTTGTTCGTGTCAACGACGGCCCCGTCGTCGGCGTACACATGATCGGCGCCCGCGTCGGCGAACTGATCGGTGAAGGCCAGCTGGCGGTCAACTGGGAAGCATACCCAGAAGACATCGCCCCGCTGATCCACGCCCACCCCACACAGAACGAAGCACTCGGCGAAGCGTTCCTTGCTCTCGCCGGCAAGCCGCTTCACGCAATGTAACCGGCTTCCGGTTCACTGATTTCACTAATCTAACCCCAGACAAATGGTTTCAAAGGAGACAAGCGCATGAGCGAATCCGTCAGCCTCCCGGCACTCGGAGAGAGTGTCACAGAGGGCACGGTTACCCGCTGGCTCAAGAATGTAGGCGACCGCGTGGAGGTCGACGAGCCCCTGCTCGAAGTGTCGACCGACAAGGTTGACACGGAGATCCCCTCCCCCGTCGCCGGCGTGATCGAGGCAATCCTGGTTCAGGAAGACGAGACCGTCGAGGTCGGAACGATTCTCGTCACCATCGGTGACGGTTCAGCTGCTGCCGCAGCACCGGCCCCTGTTGCTGAGGCACCTGTTGCTGAGGCACCTGTTGCTGAGGCGCCCGTCGCACCGGCACCTGTCGCCGCACCGGCACCTGTCGCCGCACCGGTAGCAGCACCCGTTGCACCGGCACCCGTTGCCGCACCAGCCCCGGTTGCAGCTCCCGCACCTGTCGCCGCACCGGCACCGGTTGCATCTCCCGCACCTGTCGCCGCACCGGCACCGGCACCGGCACCTGTCGCCGCACCGGCACCCGCAGCAGCCCCGGCTGCCCGCGGCTCGCACGCCGGCACCTCCGGCTACGTCACCCCGATTGTGCGCAAGCTCGCCAACGAGGCCGGCGTCGACCTGTCGACGATCACCGGCACCGGTGTCGGTGGACGCATCCGCAAGCAGGACATCGCTTCGGCTTCGGCCTCGACTGCTCCGGCAACCGCACCGGTCGTTGCAGTGTCACCGCTGCGCGGCACCACCGTCCCGATGTCGCGACTGCGCAAGGTTGTGGCCGAGCGCGCCGTCATCTCGATGAACACGTCAGCCCAGCTGACCACCGTCGTCGAGGTTGACGTCACCCGCGTCGCAATTCTTCGCGACAAGATCAAGGGCGAGTTCCTGGCGAAGACCGGCAACAAGCTCTCGTTCCTGCCGTTCTTCGCTTTGGCTGCTGCCGAAGCGCTGCAGGCCAACCCGATCATCAACGCGACGATCGAGGGCGACTCCATCGTCTACCCGGCGCAGGAGAACATCAGCATTGCCGTTGAGACCGAGCGCGGATTGCTCACGCCCGTCGTGCGCGACGCTGCAGGCCTCGACATCGCAGGTTTCGCTGCACAGATCGCCGATCTGGCTGAGCGCACTCGCGAGAACAAGCTGAAGCCCGACGAGCTGTCCGGTGGAACGTTCACGCTGACCAACACCGGTTCGCGCGGCGCACTCTTCGACACCCCCGTCGTCTTCCTGCCGCAGAGCGCCATCCTTGGCACCGGCATCGTGTACAAGAAGCCGGTCGTTGTCACCAATGACGGCCTCGACTCGATCGCCATCCGCTCGACCGTCTACCTGGCACTGTCGTACGACCACCGCATCATCGACGGTGCCGACGCAGCCGGCTTCCTTGTCACCATGAAGAAGCGTCTGGAAGCCGGAGCTTTCGAAGCAAACCTCGGCCTGTAGGTCGAATCGGTTCTGACAACCCACGTCACTGTGGCGTCTGTCGGAATCAGTAGTCGAAGATCTCACGTACACGCCAACCGGCCTCGCCCCTGATCACCAGGAGCGAGGCCGGTTTGCTGTATCCCCGTTCGTCTGCCGGCGCTTCTCCTAGCTCAGTCGCTGTTGCGGTTGCGCCAGCTGAATCTTTCGCCGCCGGCTTCATGGTGACTTCAACCAGTGCCGAGTCTCCGTTCCGTTCGACGAGCCGAGCATCGGTTTCGAACAGCTGCACCACCGGATCGCCCGCATTCTGCTGTGCGATGCGTACGGTGTATCGGTCAGCTGCCATCGCTGCCGAGCCGGCCTGATCAACCGTGTCAAGACACAGCACCGACGATTCGGCGAGGCAGACGGCTCGCACGGCGAGCAGGGCCATTGCAGCAGCCACCGGGTCGTCAGCGGCGATCGCCTCACGCTCGGCAGCCGTGCCAGCGACGATTGGCGAAGGATCGGACTCGGCGGTTACCGCATCGGAGTTCTCGGCCGCAACCTCTTCGTCGACCGCCCCCGTCGACAGTGCGCCGAGAGCGAGACTGCTGAGCCCGATCGCCAGTGCCGCCGCAACCAGAATCGGCCGGGAGTGGAGACGTTTTCGCAGCCTGGCCGAGAACGTGCTCAGCTCGGCTGCACCATGCTCGGCACTATCGCGCTCGGCAAACGGTCCGCGGAGGGCAGTCGCGATCCGATCGGCCGCATGCTGAATTCGGTTTCGCACGACTGGCGGCGGTCGCTCCGCAACAGCGCGCTCACGCGGCGGCGGCACGGCGACCTGTTCAATCCTCCGCAGGGGGAAGTCCGTCAGCGGTGCATCGTGGGCGGCGACCGGTCGGCGCATCCGCAGCGCCTCGCCCGGCGCCCACGCGAACAATGCGGCTTCCAGCCCGTCGAGACACTCAGGAATCGAGAGGTGATCGGCCGCTTCTTCGCCCCAACCCGCAATCCCCTCGGCATGCCGTGCTCCGCCGCTGGCGGGGTCAACCGCTGCGAAAACCTCGCGCATCACTCTGATCAACCGCTCGTAGTCGTTGCGCAGCAGGTCCCGGCGCACTCGCGCAGCGGTCGCCGGCGGTGGGAGAAGCTCGAGTGCACCGAACTTGTCAATAACCGGCCGCCCTTCGGCCGTGAGCGTGATCGCTGTCACCGACAGGTCGGGCAGAGCGAACCCGGCCTCGTGCAACGCCGCGAGCGAAGACACGATCGGAGCCAGGATGGTCACGGCCTCGCCCGGGGACAGTGGCGTGTACGCGCGCAGATAACGAACCAGGGAACCACCGGCCAAATGCTCCAGCACCAGAACCACTCGACCGTCGGCCAGGTTCGCCACGTCGAGAAGAGCACCGATCGAGCCGGGGACGAGCACGGACCGCACCGCGAGCTCGTGGTCGATCTGGGAGCTCGCTGACTCAGTGCGAAACAGCTTGAGCGTCACGATGTTCGAGGCGACATCGCCAAGTTCTCCGTGCCCACCGTGGCCAAGGTAAAGATCTGCGTCGGCGTCGGTTCCCAGCTTCCGTCCGAGCTGGTAGCCGGCAATCTCCGACAATCGCTCAGCCGCTGCCGCCGCCGTCGGCTCGACGTTCCACGTCACGGGATCAACCGGGCCGAGGGGTTCGCCGGCGTGAGGCGACTTCTGTTTGCGTGATCTCACGCCTGCCATCGTCGTTGACCGGCACTCCGACATCCGCGACCTGTCACGATTCGTGGATAACCGGCCAGTCACTCGCCTGGTGAGAACCTCGGAATCTACTGAAACGGGGATTGAGCGTCAGTCAGGGGCCGGAATCGGTCACGCGGCATTCGACGGACTCGGTAGTGTTAGAACCATGGCACGCAGCAAGGATAAGACTCCCCGCAAACCCAAAGAACCAGGCCGCTTGAAGCAAATGTGGCAGGTCTTCCAGATGACGAGACGCTACGACTCGAAGATCACACTCTTCTTGATTCTGGCGTTCCTCGTTCCGGTTGCGCTCGGTCTTGCTCTCGCCTTCATCTTCTCGCCCGGCAACGTTCTGTCGCTGGTGCTCTGGATCGTCGCCGGTGTGCTCGGTGGCGTGTTGGCCATGCTCATCATTCTCGGCCGTCGTGCAGAGAAGGCCGCCTACTCCCAGATCGAAGGCCAGCCGGGCGCCGTCGGCGCCGTTCTGCGCAGCTCGTTGAAGCGCGGCTGGGTCGGCAGCGAAATGCCGGTTGCCGTCAACGGCAAGACGCAAGATGCCGTCTACCGGGCCGTCGGCCGCGGTGGCGTCGTCTTGATCAGTGAAGGCCCGCGTTCCCGCACCGCTCGGATGATCGACGATGAGCGTCGCAAGGTCGCCAAGGTGCTCGGCAACGTCACCGTCACGACGATTTCGGTCGGCCCCGACGCGGATGCCGTGCCACTGCACAAGCTGGCCCGCCGCCTGACGCGCATCAAGCCGACCTTGACCAAGGCCGAGGTACTCGCGGTCAACAACCGTCTGAGCTCCCTCGGAACCGCACTGCCGATTCCGAAGGGCGTCGACCCGTTCAAGGCGCGTCCGCAGCGCGGCCGCTAGGCCTCACCCCGCCAGCGTCTTTCATCGCCGGCACGGTATCTCGGTTCGCTACGCGCGGATCAGAACCGTGCCGGCGATTTTGTCATGAAAGCCGCGCTGGTCTGAATCCCAGACGAGTGCCGGCACGACGATGCCGAGAAGCACCGAACGGACGACCGGTCGCCAGAGGCCGACCCAGCCGCCGGCCAGAGCGACGACGCGCAGGCCGAGCAGGCGGTGGCCGATGCTGCCGCCGAGTGTGGGGATGAAGATGATCTGCATGCCAACGAAGACGAGCGTCGTGGCGAAACCGTTGTAGTCGAAGAACAGACTCGACACGACGACGGCCAGGGCCCAGTCGATCCCCAGTGCCGCGAAACGGCGCCCGACCCGTGCCACAGAGCGGGGTCCACGTTCGGGAAGACCGAGGCGCTCCCCCGGCCATTCGCTCGGGGCAAGCTGCCCAAAAGAGACGGATTTCGATGAGGAGTCAGACACGTCTCAATACTAACGAGCGCGCCTGGACGTTGTGCCCCCGGGCACCGACGTTGGGACCGCGGCCGTGCAAACCCGCCGGTGCGGGATGGACGAGGCAAGCGCCAGCAGGAGGAGGAAGGACAATGCCAACGCTCCGACCCAGGCACCCCTCGGTTCGGTGAGGGCGAGGCGGGAACCGCCGATCGCGGGAGTCACGAGTACGAGAGCTACAGCCAGGGCGGCGCTCACAACTCCGCTGAGAACACGCACCCAACCCGGGCCCCGGCGGGACACGGCGTAGCCGCCACCGAGTCCGATCAGGGCTACCGCGATGGCCCCACCGCCGAGACCTTGCGTCAACAGGACGACGATCGCGCCGGGACCGAGGAGTGGGGCGATCGCAAACGCGAGCGGCGCGAGTGCGAGCCAGCGCCATCCTCTGCGCCCGCCGTCGCGTCTCATCGCTTCAGCCCAGCCAAGCAGCCCGCCGACCAGGGCGCCAGGGAGGAGCACTGCGCCGAATGTGCCCCACCAGGAGAAGGCAGATGCGGCGCCGGCGAGTTCGACCATGTAGGCCCGGAACCCTGCGGCCCAGGCCAGTCCGCACAGGGCGCCCAACGCGATGATCGCCGTGAGTTGAGCGGGAGCGCGGTGCTTCTCCCTGGCTCGGGCTGCTGGTACGGGGATTCCGTCGGACATTCTCGGTTTCGCGATGGTGCGTCGCTGATGCCACCATCCTGTTCGCTTGCTCGTGAATCTAGTCCTGCGACGTTGGTCGAGCAAGAACGAGACAGTTCGCGGAGGCGCCACGTAACATGCGCGAAACATTCGCGTCACCCTCGAGAAACGACGCTCGACTACGCTCGACCATGGCCGCAGTGCGCGACTGTCCCAGAACCACGCCGTTTGGAGTTCCAGCATGTTCCGCGATTCCTCAGAAGTGCTCAAATTCATCAAAGAGACCGATGTCAAGTTCCTCGACATCCGTTTCACCGACATGCCGGGTGTGCAGCAGCACTTCAACATCCCGGCAGCAACAGTCGATGAGGAGTTCTTCACCGTCGGCCAGTTGTTCGACGGCTCCTCGATCCGCGGTTTCGCGTCGATCCACGAGTCGGATCTGCAGCTGATCCCCGACGTCACCACGGCGTACATCGACGCGTTCCGCGCCGAGCGCACGCTCATCATGCTCTTCGACATCTACAACCCGCGCAACGGTGAGATCTACTCGAAGGACCCGCGTCAGGTTGCCAAGAAGGCCGAGAAATACCTCGCCTCCACCGGCATCGCCGACACCGCGTTCTTCGCTCCCGAGGCCGAGTTCTACATCTTCGATGACGTGCGTTACGAAGTGAACCAGCACTCGAGCTTCTACTCGGTCGACTCGAGCGAAGGCGCCTGGAACTCGGGCCGCAAGGAAGAGGGCGGCAACCTCGCCAACAAGACCCCCTTCAAGGGCGGCTACTTCCCCGTCAGCCCGGTCGACCAGCACGCCGACCTGCGTGACGACATCTGCCTCAAGCTGATCGACGCCGGACTCATCCTCGAGCGCAGCCACCACGAGGTGGGCACCGGCGGACAGGGCGAGATCAACTACCGCTTCGACACCATGGTCGCCGCAGCCGACGACATCCTCAAGTTCAAGTACATCGTCAAGAACACGGCGCACGAATGGGGCAAGACCGCCACCTTCATGCCGAAGCCCCTCTTCGGCGACAACGGCTCTGGCATGCACACCCACCAGTCGCTCTGGGCCGACGGCAAGCCGTTGTTCTACGATGAGGCCGGCTATGGCGGACTCTCCGACCTGGCCCGCTGGTACATCGGTGGTCTGCTCAAGCACGCCCCGGCTGTGCTCGCCTTCACCAACCCGAGCGTGAACTCGTTCCGTCGCCTGGTTCCAGGCTTCGAAGCTCCGGTCAACCTGGTCTACTCGGCCGGAAACCGCTCGGCATGCATCCGCATCCCGATCACGGGAACCAACCCGAAGGCCAAGCGCATCGAGTTCCGCGTGCCCGACGGCGCGAGCAACCCGTACCTCGCCTTCGCCGCCCAGCTGATGGCCGGCCTTGACGGAATCAAGAACCGTATCGAGCCGCACGAGCCGGTCGACAAGGACCTCTACGAGCTGCCGCCCGAAGAAGCCAAGAACATCCCGCAGCTGCCGGCGTCGCTGGATGCCGCGCTCGACGCGCTGGAAGCCGACCACGACTTCCTGCTCGCCGGCAACGTCTTCACGCCGGAGCTCATCGAGACCTGGATTGCGTTCAAGCGCGAGCACGAGATCAAGCCGCTCGCTGCACGTCCGCACCCGTTCGAGTACGAGCTGTACTACGGCGTCTAAGCCACACAGCACACACGCTGGGGCCGCATCCTTTCGAGGAGGCGGCCCCAATGTCGTTAACGCATATTGGTGCTCCGGATGCCGGCACTGCGGAGTAGCGTGGCGGCAAGCGCGCTGATTCGAACCGCCAGAATGATGCCAATGTAGGAGGAGACTTCGATGACAGAGAACTACGTAGCGACATCGAGCATCACGATCGCCGCGCCGCAGGAGCGCGTGTGGGCGGTGCTCACCGACCCGGGGTCGATCAAGGAGTTCATGTTCGGCACTGATGTCGAGACCGACTGGTCGGTCGGCAGTCCGATTACATGGCGCGGAGTGTGGGAGGGCAAGCCCTACGCGGACACGGGCGTGATTCTTGAGGTTGAACCGGGTCGGCGACTCGTGAATACCCATTTCAGTCCGTTAAGCGGCCAGGAAGATGTCCCGGAGAACCGGCACACCCTCACCTGGACTCTCGATGATGAGGGCGACACAACGCTGCTCACACTGTCGCAGGACAACAATCCGAGCGTTGAAGCTGCCCAGCATTCGAAAGGAATGTGGGACAGTCTGGTCACGAACGTGAAGTTGATCGCGGAGCGCTAGTAGAGCTAGTCAGGCTCTCGACTTCACCCTCGCCAAGCCGAGTGTGCACGTTCGCTAGGCCGGCCCGTAGAACTCCCGCTCGAAGACTGCACGCGAGCGACGGGTGACGGCCAGGTAGTCCTCGTCGAGCTGGTTCGCCGACCCGGGCGGATACTCCATCACCCGGGCGATCCCCTCGAGCTGGGTGCGATCGATGGGGAGTACGTCGGACGTTTTGTTGGTCCAGAGGGTGATCGCCGACCGCGCCCGCGACGCGAACACCCACGCCGCACGCAGCGTCGCCGCATCCGGCTCAGCGACCAGCCCGGCCAGACTCGCTTCGTGCAAAGTGTGCAGCGTCGAAGTCGAGCGAAGCGCCGGGATATCCGCGGCGTGCTGCAACTGCAACAGCTGCACAAACCATTCGACGTCGCTCAACGACCCGCGGCCGAGCTTCAGGTGCCGGGTCGGGTCTGCGCCCTGCGGCAGACGTTCGCTCTCGACCCGGGCCTTGATGCGTTTGACCTCACGCACGTCTTGCTCGGCGATCGCCGTCGGGTAGCGCACGGTGTCGGCGATCTCTTCAAAGTCGCGCAGAAGGCCTTTGTCGCCCGCAACGCCACGCGCGCGGAGGAGCGCCTGCGCCTCCCAGGTCAGCGACCAGCGACGATAGTACGCGGCGTAGGAGTCCAGCGACCGCACGACAACGCCGTTCTTGCCCTCAGGCCGCAAGCCGATGTCGAGATCGAGCGGCAACCGGTTGTCCTCGGTGAGCCGGTTGAGCTCACGCACAATGAACTTGGCGCGGTCGTGAGCGGCGTCGCCCTCGAGAGCCGCGGCACGAAAGACATACATCACATCGGCGTCGGAACCGAAGCCGAGCTCGGCCCCACCGAACCGCCCCATGGCGATCACGCCGAACTCGATGCCGTCGCCGTCGCCCTCGTCGGCGGCAAGGCCGCTCCCGCGGATTGCGGCAGTGACCGCCTGGATGTGGGTCGCCGTGACATCCGACAGGCCGCGCGCCAGCTCGTCGAGGCTGAGCTCGCCGAGAAGAGCGGAGAAAGCGAGACGCAGTACCTCACGGCGGCGCGCGGTGCGCAGGACGCCGGCCGCGGCATCCGCGCTGGAATGGCGGGACAGAACCGCCCTGGCCTCTTCCTGCAGCACCGACAACGGGCGCGGGCGCAGATCATCGGGATCTTCAAGCCAGGCGACGGCCTCGGGAATGGTTTCGAGGAGTTCGCCGATGAAACGTGATCCGGAGAGCACCCGGGTGAGTCGCTCCGCGGCCCCCGAGGAGTCCCGCAGCATACGCAAGAACCAGTACGTCGAGCCGAGGTCGTCGCTCAGCCGGCGGAACGCGAGAAGTCCGTAGTCCGGGTCAGCGCCCTCCGAAAACCACTGCAACAGCACCGGCAGCAAATGCCGTTGAATCGTCGCCCGGCGGGACACTCCCCCGGTGAGCGCGGCGATATGGGCCAGGGCGCCGGCGGTGTTGCGAAAACCGATCGCTGCCAGGCGAGCCTCAGCCTGCCCGCTCGTGAGGTTCAATCCCTCAGCCGGAAGTGCAGCGACCGCGGAGAGCAGCGGGCGGTAGAACAGCCGCTCGTGCAGCCCACGCACACGCTGTTTTGTCTCCGACCAGAGCGTGCGGAGGCCTGCCGCACTCGTGGCCAAGCCGGTTGCGCGGGCCAGCACCCGCAAGTGCTCCTCATCGCGCGGCAGCAGATGGGTGCGTCGGAGACGGGCGAGCTGAAGCCGGTGCTCCATCAATCGCAGCACCCGGTAATCGTGGGCGAAGTCGGTGGCCTCGGCGCGTCCGATATAGCCGGCGTCGGCTAGCGCGGTCAGGGCGGGCAGCGTGCCCGGCTGGCGCACCGCCGGGTCGACCTGCCCGTGCACGAGCTGGAGCAGCTGCACGGTGAATTCGATGTCGCGCAGGCCGCCAGGACCCAGTTTCAGCTGGATGTCGACCTCGTCGTCGGGGATGTTGGCCGTGACGCGCTCGCGCATCCGCTGTACCGACTCGACGAAGTTGTCGCGGCTCGCGCTTGACCACACCTTCGGCGCCAGGGCATCGACGTAGGTACGTCCGAGTTCGAGATCGCCGGCGAGCGGACGCGCCTTGAGCAACGCCTGGAACTCCCAACTCTTCGCCCATCGGTCGTAGTAGGCGAGGTGCGACTCCAATGAGCGCACGAGCGCGCCGTCTTTGCCCTCGGGGCGGAGGTTCGGGTCGACCTCCCACAACTCGGGCTCCAGCGCCGCCTCGTTGATGCCTCGCATCATCAGAATGGCCAGGCGGGTGGCGACCTCGACAGCGCGCGCGCTGGACAGCCCGGCCGCTTCATCGCCGGCGGCCACGAAGATCACGTCGACGTCGCTGACGTAGTTGAGCTCCGACGCACCGGCTTTGCCCATTCCAATCACCGCGAGACGCGTGGCGGCGACCTCGGCCGTCGGGTAGACGCCCGGTGCGGGCACCTCGGCGGCAGACATGGTGCGGGCAACGGCCAGCGCGGCCTCCAGTGCGGCAGCGGCGAGATGCGCGAGCGTTTCGGCGATGCGGGGAACCCCGGCGACCGGATCCTCCTGCTCGAGGTCGAAGGCCGCGAGTTCGGCCAGGCGCCGCCGGTAGCGGACGCGCAGTGCAACCCAGGCCGGCTCGGCGACGAGTGTCGCAAAGCCGTTGACCGCCCCGACGGAGTCGAGAAGATCGGCCAGAAGTTCGGCGGCATCCGGAACGTCGGTGCGGGTGGCGGCGAGCACCGACAACTCAGACGGATGCCGCAAGAAGAATTCCGCCACCCCATCTGAGGCGCCGAGCACGACCAGGAGACGCTGGGCGGCGACCGGGTCGGCCAGGAGCGCCTGCACCTGCTCCGGCGACTGACGGAGCAGCTCGAGCAGCGAGCCGAGCGCGGCATCCGGGCTCGCCGCCCGAGCCAGCATCGGCAACAACTCGGCCGCGTCGGGCGCACCGAGTTCCTCGGCTTCAGCGAGGCGGGCGCGCACGGCGCTGAGCTCGCTGAAGCCGACGCGGGCCAGCGCAGTGAGGTTCAGTTGATCACGTGCCATGGTGTTGCGTTACACCCCTGGCGGTTAGAGCATCTCGAGGTTCTTGCGAAGCTCGAACGGYGTCACCTGGGCGCGGTAGTCCCTCCACTCCTGACGCTTGTTGAGCAGCACGTAGTTGAACACCTGCTCCCCCAGCGTTTCGGCGACGAGCTCTGAGTTCTCCATGGCTTCGATGGCCTGATCGAGACTGGCCGGCAGCGGGTGGAAACCGAGCGCACGACGTTCCGTGTCGGTCAGGCTCCAGACGTTGTCTTCTGCCTCGGGCGGCAGCTCGTAGCCCTCTTCGATGCCCTTGAGGCCGGCGGCCAGCATGAGCGAGTAGGCGAGGTAGGGGTTGGCCGCGGAGTCCATCGCCCGGTACTCGATGCGTGAACTCTGGCCCTTGTTGGGCTTGTAGAGCGGAACACGCACGAGCGCCGAACGGTTGTTGTGACCCCAGCAGACGAAGCTCGGAGCTTCGTCGCCACCCCAGAGACGCTTGTAGGAGTTGACGAACTGGTTGGTGACCGCAGTGATCTCCGGCGCGTGACGCAGCAGGCCGGCGATGAACTGACGACCGATCTTCGACAGCTGGTACTGCGCACCGGCCTCATAGAACGCGTTGGTGTCACCTTCGAACAGCGACACGTGGGTGTGCATGCCGGATCCCGGGTGGTCAGACATCGGCTTCGGCATGAACGTGGCGTAGACGCCCTGTTCGATGGCCACCTCTTTGATGACCGTGCGGAAGGTCATGATGTTGTCGGCGGTGGTGAGCGCGTCGGCATAGCGCAGATCGATCTCGTTCTGGCCGGGGCCAGCCTCGTGGTGGCTGAACTCCACCGAAATGCCGAGATCTTCGAGCATGCGAACGGAACGGCGACGGAAGTCGTGAGCGGTGCCACCGGGAACGTTGTCGAAGTAGCCGGCCGAGTCGACCGGAACCGGTCCGTCCTTGCCGACCTTCGACGACTTCAGCAGGTAGAACTCGATCTCAGGATGCGTGTAGAACGTGAACCCGCGTTCGGCGGCCTTTGCGAGGGTGCGCTTCAAGACGTTGCGCGGGTCGGCGACAGCCGGCTGCCCGTCGGGCGTGGTGATGTCGCAGAACATGCGGGCGGTCGGGTCGACTTCACCGCGCCAGGGCAGAATCTGGAACGTGGTGGGGTCCGGATGCAAGAGCACGTCGGCCTCAAACGACCGGGTCAGTCCCTCAATGGCCGAGCCGTCGATCCCGAGGCCTTCGATGAAGGCTCCCTCGACCTCTGCGGGCGCAATGGCAACTGATTTGAGGGTGCCGACGACATCCGTGAACCAGAGTCGAATGAACTTGATGCTCCGTTCCTCGATAGTTCGAAGTACGAAGTCGCGTTGCTTATCCATCCACGCCCTTTCTTGTCGTGTCTAGGCTACTTGCTCTGTCCTGGTTTACGAGCGAAAACGGGCCGTGACTACACTGAACTCATGCCAGAGATGACAGCGTCAGACGCCTCAAGCACGCCCTCAGAACAGAATCCGTATGGGGCGGCTCCGGCCGGACCCAAACGGGTGCGCACCCGGCACTTTCAGACGGCGAAGCAGCAGGGCATCCCGATCACGGGTTTGACCAGCTACGACATGATGACAGCGCAGATCTTCGATCAGGCCGGCATCGACTTTCTGCTCGTGGGCGACTCGGCGGGCAACAACGTCTTCGGTTACGAGAGCACCCTGCCGGTCACCGTTGACGAGCTCATTCCGTTGACCCGCGCGGTGGCGCTGGCCGTGAAGCGCGCGCTGGTCATTGCCGACATGCCGTTCGGTTCCTATGAAGGCGGCAAGGAAGAGGCATTGCACACCGCAGTGCGCTTCATGAAGGAGTCACACTCACACGCGGTCAAGCTCGAGGGCGGGGTGCGCAGCCGCAAGCAGATCAAACGGATCGTCTCGGCCGGTATCCCGGTGATGGCACACATCGGTTTCACACCGCAGAGCGAGCACGGGCTGGGCGGGCATCTCATCCAGGGCCGCGGTTCAGGCGCCGAGAAGTTGATCGAAGATGCCCTGGCCGTTCAGGATGCCGGCGCGTTCGCGGTCGTGCTGGAGATGGTGCCGGGCTCAGTGGCCGCCGAAGTGACCAAGCGGCTGGAAATTCCGACGATCGGTGTCGGCGCCGGACCGGATGTCGACGGCCAGCTGATGGTCTGGACCGATTTTGCGGGCATGAGCGAAGGCCGGGTTCCCCGATTCGTCAAGCAATACGCGAATGTGCGCAACGTTCTGAAGGATGCCGTGCATCAGTTCAGAGACGACGTCGCCACCGGCGCCTACCCGGCGCCGGAACACAACTATGAGTAGCTAGCGACCCTCTTCGCGGTCTTCCTCAGCCCACTTGGCGCTGTTCTCACGCAGCTTCTCCAGGGCGTGCGCAGCCTCCTCGCGCGTGTTGAACGGACCAACGCGATCGATTGACGGTGAGACGTAGCCTTGCTCGACGTCACCGGTGCGCATATTGTACCAAAACAGTTTCTCAGTGTCCTCGGCCATAAGCTTGATCCTATGCCTAAGGATTCTGCCGGTCACCTTGTTCCTGGAACGGTCTCAGCGACCCGTTCCGTCCCTTCTTCTATTCCGCGTCCGGAATATGTTGGAAAGAAGGGGCCGTCGCCCTTCACCGGCTCCGACGTGTACTCGCCGGAGAAGATCGAGCTGATCCGTGAGTCGGGTCGGATTGCGGCGCAGGCGATCGAGGCCGTCGGCCGTGCCGTGCGTCCCGGCGTGACAACCGAAGAGCTGGATGCCATCGGGCACGAGTTCGTGATTGCTCACGGCGCGTACCCCTCAACGCTCGGCTACCGCGGTTACCCCAAGTCGCTCTGCAGCTCGGTCAACGAAGTGATCTGTCACGGCATCCCCGACGACACGGTGCTGGAGAACGGCGACATCGTGAACATCGACATCACCGCCTTCAAAAACGGTGTGCACGGCGACAGCAACATGACGTTCATCGTCGGCGAGGCGAGCACCGAGGTCACCGATCTCGTTGAGCGCACGCGTGAGGCGCTCGCCCGCGGCATCAAGGCTGTCGCCCCCGGCCGCGAGGTGAACGTGATCGGTCGCGCCATCGAGAGCTACGCCAAGCGCTTCGGCTACGGGGTCGTGCGTGACTTCACCGGTCATGGCGTCGGCGAGGCCTTCCACTCGGGCCTGATCATCCCCCACTACGACTCCGCGCCGACCTACAACACGGTGATGGAACCGGGCATGGTCTTCACGATCGAGCCGATGCTCACCCTCGGCACCTACGAGTGGGACATGTGGGCCGACGACTGGACGGTCACGACCAAAGACAAGAGCATCACCGCACAGTTTGAGCACACTCTCGTGGTGACCGAGCGTGGTGCCGAGATTCTGACGCTCCCGTAGCTCGTCACGACTGACCCCGCCGAGGCTGACCTCGCCGAGTTTGACCGTTGCGGTCGAGATCGCCTGGTAGAACAGGGATTCTCGACCGGAACTGTCAAACTCGGCGGAAGTAATGCAGCGGGTGGGGCGGATGCGGCGGGTTGGCTCGTTAGTCGAAGATCGGCTCGCGCGTGCGCGTGCGCTTGATTTCGAAGAATCCGTCGTAGGCCGCAGCCGCGACGACACCGTCCCAGAGCGCGAGGGCTTGCTCGCCCTTCGGCGCGGGCGAAACCACCGGGCCGAAAAAGGCGACGCCGTTGACCGAAATCACGGGCGTGCCGACATCCTGGCCGACCCGATTGATTCCTTCGAAGTGGCTGGCGCGCATCTGCGGGTCATGCGCGTCGCTGTCGGCGTGCGCGGCGAACTCGGCGGGAAGGCCGACCTCGGCCAGTGCGGCGGGGATGACCTCGTCGGGGTCGATGCTGCCGCCGGGGTGAATGCGGGTTCCGAGCGCGTCGTAGAGCGGCTTGACGATCTCTTGGCCGTGCACTTCCTTCGCCGCCGCGACCAGGCGGGTGTACTTGAGTGCACGCGGGAAGAACGCCTTGTATTCCTCGCTGACATCGTTGTTCTCGTTGAGCACGGCCAGGCTCATCACATTCCAGGTGACGTCGAGATCGCGCTGCGCGGCCACCTCATCCACCCAGCGGGAAGTCATCCAGGCCCAGGGGCACGACGGGTCAAACCAGAACTCAACGGAATCAGTCATGCGATAACCCTAAACGTGGACTCCTGCATGCAACGCCGACTCCCAGCGTGGTCATCGTAGAATTATCTGATGACCTCGGAGCCTGAATCCCCCGCGACCGCCTCGCACATCGACCCTCACGACCTTGAGGTCACCCTGCGGGTTTTGGCGTCGCTCGCCGACGTCGACCCCGACGACCCCAACTTCACGACCGTGCGCCAGGCGACCGCCAAGATGTTCAAGTCGGTCAAGGTCGTGCGCCGCGCCGAAAAGCGCCAAGCCATCGCCGAAGCCGACCGCGACGTCATCGCCGCCACCGCAACAGGGGCTCCGACGCGCATCGACGACGAAACGCGTGGCGCCCAGCTGACACGGGGCACGGATGCCCCCACCGCCGGCGAGCTGCTCGTCGCACGCCCGTGCTACATCTGTAAGCAGCGCTACACCCTGGTTGACGCGTTCTACCACCAGCTCTGCCCGAGCTGCGCGGCGATGAGCCACGCCAAGCGTGACGCCCGCACGGACCTCACCGGAAAACGTGCCCTGCTCACCGGTGGACGCGCCAAGATCGGCATGTACATCGCGCTGCGGCTGTTGCGCGACGGCGCGCACACCACGATCACCACGCGGTTCCCGCGCGACGCGGTGCGCCGTTTCGCCGCGATGCCCGACTCCGCCGATTGGCTGCACCGCCTGCGCATCGTCGGCATCGACCTGCGCGATCCGGCCCAGGTGATCGGCCTGGCCGATTCCGTGGCCGAGCAGGGTCCGCTCGACATCCTGATCAACAACGCTGCGCAGACCGTGCGCCGCTCCCCCGGCTCCTACTCCCCGCTGGTCGAGGCGGAGTCGTCGCCGCTGCCCGAGGGCGAGATGCCGGAGATCGTGAGCTTCGGGCACACGAATGATGCGCATCCGCTTGCCCTGGCCGCTTCGGTCGCCAGCCACCCGATTCTGGCCGCTGCGTCGCTCGCCGGCGCCGGACCGTTGACCGCCGAAGACCTGACCAACCTGGCGCTGGCACCCGGCTCCTCGTCGCTGGCCCGCCTCGCCGCAGGCACCGCCATCGACGCCGGCGGCCTCGTTCCCGATCTGCACAAGGAGAACAGCTGGACGGCGAACGTCGAAGACGTCGACCCGCTGGAGATGCTCGAAGTGCAGCTCTGCAACACGACGGCGCCGTTCATCCTCGTCAGCCGGCTGCGCGCATCCATGGCCTCGTCACCGGCTCGACGTACCTACGTCGTCAACGTCTCGGCGATGGAGGGTGTCTTCGGTCGCGGCTACAAGGGTCCAGGCCACCCGCACACGAACATGGCGAAGGCCGCGATGAACATGCTCACACGAACCAGCGCCAAGGAGATGCTCAGCGACGGCATTCTGATGACGAGCGTCGACACTGGCTGGATCACCGACGAGCGGCCTCACCCGACCAAGGTGCGCTTGGCCGAAGAGGGCTTCCACGCTCCGCTCGATCTGGTGGACGGCGCGGCGCGGGTTTACGACCCGATCGTGCGCGGCGAGGCCGGCGAAGATCTGACCGGTGTCTTCATGAAGGACTACAAGCCCGGCACCTGGTAGCCCTTGCCGCTGGCGGCTCGATTGACTGGCGCCAAGTAGTCAGCACAGTGCGCTGTGCGGCACTCTTCGCCGCACAGCGCACATCGGGGCTTTCTCACGCGCTTAGGTGCGCTTCCTCATATGCGCGATAGTATCGACATCCTCCTCCGAGGGGTGGGCCTTTTCCCTCTTGGCCGCGCGTTTCTGTTTGATGGTCAGCCCATGCTTCTTGTCGTTGTGATGGTGCGGCGACTTGTCAGGCATTGTCTGCTCCTCCGTTGGGGGCCCGGAGGCCCGGGGCTCTGCGTTTGCTACAGCGCACGGTACGCCTTTTTCCTCAAAACGCACCCGACTTTCACGCTGAGCGTCATTGTGTCTCGCGACGGGCGATCGCGGTCGAACATTACGCTTGCAGGGATACCTCGCCCGAACCAACGAAAGCGAATGAGATGCCTCAGCGACAGCAGGACGGCGCACAACCGCGGCGGAGCGGCCTGTTTCGACGTGGCACCACGGGCGACGCGCCCAGCGACGCTGCGACGACTCGACGCACCCGCTACATCGTCGACGGACGGCTGGCCACTGCGCCGCTGAACACCTCGATAGCGGAGGCCCTCACGTACTCCGTCGCGGCGCCAGGCCGCATCGCGTTGTGCCTTTTTCCCACCCCAACCGGTGCAGACATCGACGAATTGGCGGAGGCATGGGACCTGCATCCTGTGCTCGTCGAGGATTTACAACAGGCCGGCCAGCGTCCAAAGTTGGAGCGCTATGGCGATGTGCTGTTTCTCGTTGTGCGGTCGGCGCGCTACGTCGACGAGGTTGAAGAGGTCGACTTCTCTGAGTTCCACATCCTCGTGCGGCCCAACGCCGTCGCTGTACTGTGCCAGGACGGCCGGTGGATAGACGGTACCGATGATTCGACTCTCCCGAACAGTGATGTCGACATCGAAGGGAAAACCCTTCTTGACAACGAAAGCCTTCTCAGCCTCGGCCCGGAAGCGGTCGTCTACCGGTTGCTCGACGCCATCGTCGATGGCTACACGCCCGTGCTGCGCGGGTTGGCGATCGACAAGGAACAGATCGAACGGCAGGTGTTCAGCGGGGATTCCGCCGTCACAGAGCGCATTTATCGGTTGAGTCAAGAAGTCATCGATCTCAGGCACGCAACCTCGTCACTCATCGACGTGCTCGAGTCGCTCAGAAAGGGATTTGATCGATATGGCATCCCCGACGCGTTGCAGACCTACCTGCAAGACGTTGCCGATCATCTAACCGTGGTCGACGCCCGCGTCTCGGAGCTTCGAGATGCCCTGTCGCAGATATTGAGCGTTAACGCGACGCTCGTCTCGCAGCGGCAGAACGAAGACATGAAGAAGATCTCCGGTTGGGCCGCGATTCTCTTCGCCCCCACCCTGATCGCTGCCGTCTATGGAATGAACTTCGACACCATGCCTGAGCTGCACTGGGCGTTCGGGTATCCGCTCGCGGTCGGTGGAATGCTCGCATTCGCCGCCGTGCTGTACATCACCTTCAAACTCAAGAAATGGATGTAGCGCAGGCCGAAGCGCCACTGCCTCCGACCGCCCCTGCCCGTGCACAACTGACGCGCGTATCGTGAGAGGTAGACATCGATGGCCTCAGTGCTGTCGAAGTGCGCCCAGAGGAGGACCCTCATGAACATGACACAACTACCGTCAATCGAGCGGTGGTGGCCCGGGCTTGATATCCCGGCCAAGCGTTGGCTGCTGGAGCACCCCGAGGAGCCGCTGCCGGTGCATATAGTCACCGAGATCTCCCTGCTCTGCAACCTCGAGATCACGCCGGAAGGCGAGATCACGCTCACCACTGCCGAACACAACTTCATCACCACGCAAATGGAGTCAGTCGACTGAGGTCGGTCACCCCACTCGTCCAGTTCAACCGCTCAGTTCAACCGCTGAGTTCGTTCCGTGAATTCGGCGCCTGTGTTGTGCCCTGCTGCACCCCCAGAAAACGGGGTGTCGGCCTCCAGACATGGCTAGGCTTGATCTCTGTGCACCGGCGCCACGAGCGCTGGTGATTCCCTGAACTGAATTGGAGAAATCGTTGCCCGGAGAAAACCTGACCAGGGTCGAAGCCCAGGAGCGTGCTGCGCTCGTCACCGTTCACAGTTACGACGTCGTGCTTGACCTGACCACCGGTCCGGAGACCTTCGCGAGCACGACCACCGTGACGTTCGCGTCGACGCCCGGCGCCTCGACCTTTATCGACGCCATCACGCGCACCGTGCACTCGGTCACCCTCAACGGCGTGGAGCTTGACCCGGCCGTCGTGAGCGACGGCATCCGCATTCAGCTGGACGATCTCGACGACGAGAACGAGCTGACCGTCGTCGCCGACGCCGAGTACACCAACACCGGTGAGGGCCTGCACCGTTTCGTTGACCCCGTCGACAACGAGGTCTACCTCTACAGCCAATTCGAGGTGCCCGACTCCCGCCGCATGTTCGCGGTGTTCGAGCAGCCCGACCTCAAGGCCTCCTTCGCCTTCACCGTGACCGCCCCGGCCGCCTGGGAAGTCGTCTCCAACTCCACGACACCTGAACCTGTCGATGCCGGCAACGGCGCCAAGACCTGGGCGTTCGCCCCGACGCACATCATGTCGAGCTACATCACCGCGCTCGTCGCCGGCCCGTACGCCGTCGTGCGCAGCGAACTGACCTCGCGGGATGGCCGCACCATCCCGCTCGGCGTGTTCAGCCGCAAGAGCCTGTCGGAGTTTCTCGACGCCGACTACATCTTCGAGAAGACCCGTCAGGGCTTTGGCTACTTCGAGGAGAAGTTCGACTTCGCCTACCCGTTCGACAAGTACGACCAGCTCTTCGTGCCCGAGTTCAACGCGGGAGCCATGGAGAACGCCGGCGCCGTCACGTTCACCGAGAGCTACGTCTTCCGCTCAAAGGTCACCGACGCGATCAAGGAACGCCGCGTCGTCACCATCCTGCACGAGCTTGCCCACATGTGGTTCGGCGACCTCGTCACCATGAAGTGGTGGAACGACCTCTGGCTGAACGAGTCGTTCGCCGAGTGGGCGTCGACGATCGCCACCGCCGAGGCCACCGAGTGGACCGAAGCCTGGACCACCTTCGCCGCGATGGAGAAGAGCTGGGCCTACAAGCAGGACCAGCTGCCGTCGACCCACCCCGTCGTCGCCACGATCAACGACCTCGAAGACGTGCTCGTCAACTTCGACGGCATCACCTACGCCAAGGGCGGTTCGGTGCTCAAGCAGCTCGTCGCCTGGGTCGGCATCGACGCCTTCTTCACCGGCGTCGCCGCGTACTTCAAGAAGCACGCCTGGGGCAACACCGAACTGAGCGACCTCATGGTCGAGCTCGAGGCCGCCAGCGGCCGCGACCTGTCGGAGTGGACGAAGCTGTGGCTCGAGACGGCCGGCGTGAACACGCTGCGTCCCGAGATCGAGGTGGACGCATCCGGCATCATCACCGGCTTCGCCGTGCTGCAGAGCGCCGCCGCCGACTACCCGACGATCCGCCCGCACCGCCTCGCGATCGGTTTCTACACGATGCGGGACGGCGCGCTCGTGCGCACGAACCGCATCGAACTGGATGTCGACGGTGTGCGCACGGACGTCGCCGAGCTCGTCGGTCAGGCTCGTCCCGACCTCGTGCTGCTGAACGATGACGACCTCGCCTATGCGAAGATCCGTCTCGACGACGCGTCACTGGCTGTCGCCATCGAGAACCTGGCCGCGATCGAAAGCCCGCTGGCCCGCTCACTCGTCTGGGGTTCGGCCTGGGATGCGACTCGCGACGCCGAAACGTCGCCGCGTGACTTCGTGCGCCTGGTGCTGAACAACATCGCCACCGAGACCGAGTCGACGACGCTCCGCACGGTGCTCGGCCAGGTCGTGCTGACCGCGACGCAGTACGTCGCGGAGGCGCACCGCGCCGCGACGGTCACCGAGGTCGGCGACGCGCTCTGGGCTCTCGCGCAGAACGCCGAGGCCGGCAGCGACGCACAATTCCAGTTCGTCAAGTTCTTCGCCGCCATCGCCGGCACCGACGCACAGCTTGACGCGATCGCGGCGCTCCTCGATGGCTCAGCTCCGCTGGCTTCGCTGGAGATCGACACCGACCTGGCCTGGGAGCTGCTCACCGCCCTCGTGGCCGGTGGCCGCGCCGGAACCGCCGAGATCGACGCCGCACTGGCGGCCGACAACACCGCCAACGGTGCGCAGTCGGCCGCGCAGGCTCGGGCCTCGATTCCGACCGCAGAGGGCAAGCTCGCCGCTTGGTCGTCGCTGATCGACGTCGACACGGCGCCGAACACCATTGTTCGGGTGACGGCGGCCGGATTCCTCCGCGCCAACGACACCGCGCTGCTCGAGCCGTTCGTGGCGAAGTACTTCGACGCGCTGCAGACCGTCTGGGAGTCGCGGGCCTACGCGATCGCCGAGAAGCTGATCATCGGCCTGTACCCGTCGCCGTTGGCCAACCAGGAACTCGTCGACGCGACCCACGCCTGGCTGAACGCCAATGCCGAGCCGCCGGCTCTCCGCCGCCTGGTAATCGAGAACGTCGCCGGCGTGGAGCGCGCACTCGCCGTGCAGGCGCGCGACGCCGAGTAAGCAGTTCGCTCGCTCGATCGTTCGATCTCGACAGGCTCGATCCCCGGTGTTCCGGGGGCCGGGCCTGTCGGTCGTTAACCCGGCGATCGAGCCTGTCGCGATCAGGTGACCAGGTCTCGAGATCGGCGAACGGGGTCTCGACACACTCGACCAACGGCTCTGATGCGGTCCAAAATCAGGAACGGAGGCGTGTCGCGGCAGCGACGGCCGGACTACTCCGCAGAGGACGGGGTGCCGACACACCTCCACTCCTGCTTTCGGTACGCGCCGGATGCCGGGACGAGGGAGGGCCGGCTTCAGGGTTTGCCGAGGTGGCTCTCAGTAGACTGGACCGGATATGAATTTTGACTCTTTCTGGGCAGACCTCGGCGCCTTTTTCGGCGAGGAGTTCTTCCCCAAACTCATCGCCATCGTAATCATCGTGGTCGTCGCGCTCCTCCTGCGCTGGGTTTTGCACTTCGTCATCGATCGCGTGGTGCAGCAGATTGTCACCGGCGCGAAGAAGAAACAGAACGCCATCGACACGCAGGCGCTCATCGTTTCGCCGCTCGCTGCCGTTCGACTGGTGCAGCGCACCCGCACTCTCGGCTCCGTGCTGACGAACGTCGTCAACGTCATCATCCTCGTCGTGACGGTGCTGCTCATCGTGAACGTGCTCGACCAGACGATTCTGGGTTCCTTCGCTCTCCTGACCGCCGCGATCGGTGCCGGTCTCGGTTTTGGAGCCCAGAACATCGTCAAGGACACGCTCAACGGCCTGTTCATGGTGATGGAAGACCAGCTCGGTGTCGGCGACGTCGTCGATGTCGGCCCGGCGACCGGAATGGTCGAAGCCGTCGGCATCCGGATCACGCAGGTACGTGACGTGAACGGCATCCTCTGGTTCGTGCGCAATGGTGAGATTCTGCGCGTCGGAAACATGTCCCAGGGCTGGGCTCGGGCGATCATCGACCTTGCGGTGCCCTACGACTCGGACGTCGACGCCGTACAGGCGGAGGTCCTGCGCGTGGCAACGGAGATGGCCTCGGCCGGAAAGTGGCGCTCCCGCATTCTCGAAAAGCCGGAGGTCTGGGGCCTCGAATCGATCGCCGAGGATGCCCTCCTCATCCGTCTCGTCGTCAAGACGCGCACGTCCACCAAAGACGACGTGTCGCGCGAGCTGCGGATGCGCCTCAAGAAGGCACTCGACGAGATGGGCGTCAAGCTCCCGTCACTCAACAGTGTTGTGCTGACCGGTTTCGACGGCGCCGACAGCATCACGGGTGCCCGCCCGCCGCGCACCCGGCCGATGCCGGTCGTTCCCGAGCTCAAGCCGCTGCGCAAGTCGAAGCGCTCGACGCCGGCGGCCGACGCGCCCGCGGCCAGCACCTCGAAAACGGCGACGTCGACCTCAACGACCGCACATCCCGCATCCATGCCTCGCGTGCGCCCCACGCCGAAGGCCACCCCACCGGAGAACCCTCATGAAGCCTGACCCCACAGGAGTGCACCTCCGCGACGGCGAGAACGGCGCAGCCATCGGCCCCTCCTTCTACGAGCAGGTCGGCGGGCGCGAATTCTTCTCGACACTCGTCACCGAGTTTTACCGCGGCGTTGCCGGCGACCCCGTGCTCAAGCCGATGTACCCCGAGGAAGATCTCGCCGGGGCGATCGAACGCTTCACGATGTTCCTGGAGCAGTACTGGGGCGGCCCCGGCACCTACAGTGAGCAGCGGGGGCACCCCCGCCTGCGGATGCGGCACCAGCCCTTCAAGGTGAATCCGGATGCCCGCGATCGCTGGCTGGGGCACATGAGCGATGCGCTCGACACGATGGAGATCTCCCCTCTGCACCGCGAGGTTTTGTGGGACTACCTGGACCGCGCCGCGCACGCCATGGTCAACACATTCGACGAGTAGGTTCCCGCGCAGCACCGGATTCCCAGTGCTAGCCTCGCTGTATGACCCCGTATGAGCTCGCGACTCTCGCGCACCTGCGCCGAGCACGTGACCTGATCGATCGGGACTATGCGCTCCCGCTCGACGTACCGTCGCTCGCGGCGCATGCGATGATGTCGCCTGCCCACTTCTCCCGGCAGTTCCGGGCAGCGTACGGCGAGACGCCCTACGCCTACGTGATGACCCGCCGGATCGAACGCGCCATGGCTCTGCTGCGGGCCGGAGTCAGCGTCACCGACGCGTGCATGGCAGTCGGGTGTACGTCCCTCGGCTCGTTCAGCTCACGCTTCAGTGAACTGGTTGGAGAGACGCCGAGTGCGTACCGCGCCCGTGAACATGACGCCGTCGAGGCGATGCCCTCCTGCGTCGCGCAGGTGCGCACGCGTCCGGCTCCGATGAAGACGAGATCGAGCAGGATTCAAGAAGCGGTCTAACCTCGGCGATCCTACTGTTGGTGTCATKACAATCTCACTTCACTACACCAACATCACCGTCCACGACGTGGACGAGTCACTTCCGTTCTACCGCGATGCGCTTGGCCTCGAGGTGCGCAACGATGTCGCGTCAGGCAACCACCGCTGGGTGACACTCGGCAGTGATGCGCAGCCGGATGTCGAGATCGTGATCTCCGACCCACACGCCGGACGTTCGAAGGCGGATGGCGACACCATGCAGGAATTGCTCACCAAGGGCGTGCTGCCAATGCTCGTCTTTCGTACCGATGACCTCGACGGGACATTCGAAAGACTGCGGGCGTCGGGAGCCGAAGTGCTTCAGGAGCCCATCGACCAGCCGTGGGGACCCCGCGACTGCGCTTTCCGTGACCCGTCGGGCAACATGGTGCGGATTTCGCAAGCGGCAGCTGCGTAACACGACCCGCTATCTCCCGCTCGTCTGCACCTTCGGAATGTCACCACACCTCGATGTCAAGGCGAGAACAACCTGCGGATCGCTGGCCGCCAGGCCAGACGCTCCGGTCGCCAACGATCCGTTGGTTGCCACGAGTCCGTCGCGCGACACGTTCACGACCGTGCGCGCAATGTCGTAGAGACCATCCGATTGCTGCGTCGCGAGCACCCCGAGCAGTTGGCGCCCGCCGTTGCCGTTGCTGCATTGGACGCCGGTGCCATAGTCACCGAATCCGTTGAGAGTGAACCGGTATGGGTTTCCGTCGACACCCTTCGTCGTCACAAATGCGCAGCCGACGAAGGCGTGGAGCGTTGCTGTCCGACTGTCATCGAGAACGGTCACGACGACGCCGCTCTCCAGTGGTGCTGACCAGCCACTGTGCCGACCCGGACCGGCCAGGTCGTCGGCAAGTGCGAACGTCGCACCCGAAGCGGTCTGAATGCCGTACTCGAATGTCGGCGACTCCGAGTAGAACTCGACGTCTGGCTTGTCGTCGCCATCGACGTCCTCGATCGTGGCCGTCGTAGCTCCGACGGGAACACTCGCGCCGTTCGGTGCGCAGCCGGCCGCCGACGCCGTCGGGACGGGAACAGCGGATGTCGGCGTTCCGGTCGGCCCGGCGCTGGGCGTAACCGATGCGCCGACAGAAGAGGTCGAGGTGGGTACCGAGCTTGGCGCACCGCCCGGAATCCCGGCGCATCCGGTGGCAGCGGCCGACAGGCACAGCATCATGAGGGCCGGGAGTGCGAGTTTTCGCTTGCGGTCACTCATCTCAGCTGGTCAGTGCGGGAAGAGTTCCATACGGTTTTCCGTCGACAATGACGGTAATCACCTGGGACAGGTCGAGATTCTGAGGTTGCTCAGCTGCGAATGAGGTACGGCGGTAATCCGCTGTGCACGGGCCGGTGGGCGGTGGCGCGAGTGTCACGGTGATTGTCGTGGAGTTGGTCAGTTCCAATGTTGCCGGCGTCGTTGGGCAGGTCCCGCTGCCGTACGTGGAGAGAATGATGTGCGGGCTGACGTCATCTCCCCAGCGGACGAGGTTGTCTCCTCCGTCAAGGAACTGCTGTTGCCAGGCGCCAGCGGTCTCCGACTTGGACGTGGGGCTGGGGGTCGACGTGGCGGGCGACGTGGGGGCGGAATCGCTCGTCGTCGGAACCGGACCAGCGGTGCACGCCGTGAGGCCTGCCGTCAGCCCCATCACCGCGAGAGTGACGGTCAGAAAAGAATGTCGTCTCATACGGTGATCCTAGGTCGCCTTCTCTCTGGTGAGGGGATGCGGGGGCGGAATTTCCATATTGAGAGTCTTCGACTCAGCGCGAGGAAGCGTCGTCGGCCGCCGACCACCAGGCCGGCATCAGGTCTTCAATGAGATCGACGACGTCTGCGGGAATCAGCGGGTCGTCGGTGTGCAGCCAGACCGCGAACGCACCGATGCAGCCGTGCGCGACGAACTGCGCAGTCGCCTCAGAGAAGACCGGGGCGGAAACCGGGGAACGACGAGATGACCCGATGTGAACGTTCGGGCGATCGGCCAACAACAACCGCACAGAGGCGGCGAAATGCTCGCTCAGAAAGTCGGCGAGGATCCCATGGGCGTCGGCTGGCAGGGACCGCCGGTACACCGCGCGCCGCTCGATCATGTGGGCTGCGACAGCCAATGTCGTCCGACGTGCGGTGCTCTGCAAAGGCGACTCCCCCGACGAAATCAGAAAGCGCTGCCGGATGTCGTCGAGCTCAACCCGCAACGCATCAACAAGCAACTGCGCCGGTGACGATGCGTGGTTGTAAAAGGTGACGCGGTTGATGCCGGCGGCCTGGGCGACCTGCGACGCGGTGAGTTCGGCCACATCGTGAGTTTCGGCCAACGACAGAATCGCCCCGTACAGTGCCGTGACGGTGCGCTCGGCGCGAACATCCATCCTGAACTCCTTTGAGAAGCGACTATCGCATTGAAGACTCTGGCACACGAGCGTAGTCTTGTTTCAACTACACATGTAGCCAAACGGAAGGTACTCAATGTCATCATTCAATTCACGCGTCGCACTGGTCACCGGCGGAGGCTCTGGCATCGGCGAGGCAGTGTCCAAGCGCCTGGCCGCAGCCGGCGCATCCGTCGTCGTGACGGACATCAACCTGGCCGGAGCCGAGCGCGTCGTCGCGGAGATTCGCGCCGCCGGCGGAACCGCCGAGGCGCTGCAGCAGGACACCGCGCGTGAAGAGGATTCGAAGAAGGCCGTCGATTTCGCCATCGCGACCTATGGCCAGCTCGACCACGCGGTGAACAACGCCGGAATCGGTGGCGGCCAGGAGTCGATCGCAGAAGGCACCCTCGAAAACTGGCGCCGCGTCATCGACATCAACCTCAATGGCGTCTATTACGGTCTGCACCACCAGCTGGCCCACATGATGAGCCGCGGCACCGGCTCGGTCGTCAATCTCTCCTCGATCCTCGGCACCAACGGTCAGGCGAACTCGGCCGCATACGTGTCGGCCAAGCACGCCGTCGTCGGCCTGACCAAGTCGGCCGCTCTCGAAGTCTCGCCCCACGGCATCCGCGTGAACGCGGTCGGCCCCGGCTACATCGACACCCCGCTGCTCTCCTCCGCGCCGCAGGCCCTGCTCGACGGCCTCGTCGCTCTGCACCCGATCGGACGCCTCGGCACGGCCGATGAGGTCGCCGCCCTCGTGGTCTTCCTGCTTTCCGACGACGCCTCATTCATCACCGGCAGCTACCACCTCGTCGACGGCGCCTACTCGGCACGCTGACCCGCGCCTTCCGTTCACAGTGTGTGCCGCGCTCTAGACTCGGCACACACTGTGACGAAGGAGACACGCATGTCGTACCCGCCCACTGAAGCCGATGTCATCGTTGTGGGGGCCGGCCTCGCCGGGCTCGTCGCCACGGCTGAGCTGGTGGATGCCGGCAAACGCGTGCTGCTTGTCGACCAGGAGCCCGCCGCCTCGCTGGGCGGCCAGGCCTGGTGGTCATTCGGCGGACTCTTTCTGATCGACTCCCCCGAGCAACGCCGCATGGGCGTCAAGGATTCCCTCGCGCTCGCCACCCAGGACTGGTATGGCAGTGCCGGCTTCGACCGCGAAGAAGACGCCTGGCCGAGGCGCTGGGCCGAGGCCTACCTTGACTTCGCCGCCGGTGAGAAACGTGCCTGGCTGCACGAGAAAGGTGTGCGTTTCTTTCCCGTCGTCGGGTGGGCCGAGCGCGGCGGATACACCGCCCTCGAACACGGCAACTCTGTGCCTCGCTTTCACATCACCTGGGGCACCGGCCCCGGCGTGCTTGAACCTTTCATCACCCGGGTGCGCGAGGGCGTGCAGGCCGGATTCGTCACCGCACTGCACCGACACCGGGTCGAGGAACTCATTCTGGAGGGCACGGGGCCGGGCGCCGCGGTCGTCGGTGTGCGTGGCAGCAGACTGGCCGAGTCGAATGCCGCGAGGGGTGAAGCGAGCTCCCGCGAGGTGGTCGGTGACTTCGAACTGCGCGCCTCGGCAGTGATCGTCACGAGCGGCGGCATCGGCGGCAACCACGACTTGGTGCGCGAACAGTGGCCGAAACGGATGGGCACTCCCCCGGCGCATTTGCTCTCCGGGGTCCCTGCGCACGTCGACGGCTTGATGCTCGGCATCGCCGAAAAGGCCGGGGCCCGCCTGATCAACGGCGACCGAATGTGGCACTACACCGAGGGAATCACCAATTGGAATCCGGTCTGGGCGGCCCACGGCATCCGAATTCTTCCCGGCCCGTCATCGCTGTGGCTCGACGCGACGGGCAAGCGACTTCCCGGCCCGCTTTTTCCGGGATTCGACACCCTCGGCACGCTTGAACACATTCTGCAGACCGGGTATGAGCACAGTTGGTTTGTGCTCACCCAGAAGATCATCGAGAAGGAGTTCGCGCTGTCCGGCAGCGAGCAGAACCCCGATCTGACCGGCAAAGACCTGAAACTCCTCGCCAAGCGTGTTGCTCCCGGCGCGCCTGGTCCGGTCGAGGCGTTCAAGGAGAAGGGCGTCGACTTCGTTGTCGCCAACACCCTCCCTGAGCTGCTGGCCGGAATGCAGGAGCTCTCCCCCGAGGTCGCCCTCGACTTCGAACGCATCGAACGGGAGATCGCCGCGCGCGACCGGGAGGTCGACAACGATTTCTCAAAGGATGCCCAGATCAACGCGATCCGGCAGGCGCGCCACTATCGCGGCGACAAGTTGATCAGAGTGGCCAGTCCGCACAAGCTCCTCGACCCGGCAGCCGGACCGCTGATCGCGGTGAAGCTGCACATTCTCACCCGCAAGAGCCTCGGCGGCATCGAGACGGATCTCTCGGCGCGGGCGCTCGGCGCCGACGGCCAACCGGTGCCCGGTCTCTATGCGGCCGGCGAGGCGAGCGGCTTCGGCGGCGGAGGCGTGCACGGCTACCGCTCGCTCGAGGGCACGTTCCTCGGCGGATGCCTGTTCTCGGGTCGTGTGGCCGGGCGGGCGGTTGCGGCGGCACTCTAGACGACCGACGCCTCCACGATTTCAGCGACCTGCGCCTTCGGATCGACCAGCATCTCGGCGGCCGGCCCCTCCCAGAGACGGTGCAACGCCACCACCATGGCATCCGCCTGGGCGCGCGTGTCGAAGTCGAGGTCGATCATGACCGCACCCTTGTCATCGACCGGCCGCATGATCCGGTAGGACTTCGCGCCAGACTCTCGTCGGTCAAGTGGGTCGTTGTCGAACATGGTCTTCCACGCGTCGTAACTGGCGACGACGTGCTCAACTCGAACGGTAAACATAGGGATACTCGATTCCGCCGGCGCGACTCATGGCCGACCTGGCGCCAGCATATCCCCGTGCATCGACCGCCGCCCCGCCCGACGAAGACGGTGGCGGCGGCCGGATCTCGATACGCTCGATCACCGCAGCGGCATGATCGCCGACGCGGCTCGATCACCGAGCGCTAGCAACGGCGACGACGCCCGATGCTCGCCGGGGCATCCTTGCTCAGCGTTTCACCGCGGAAGAAGGCGGGCCGCAGCTTCGCCTGCACCATCATGATGATTCCGCCGGCAACCAGGATGACCATGCCGAGCACGAAGACCAGGCCGACACCGAAGATGTTCGAGCCACTGCCATAGTCGGGATCCATGCTGTCGATCAGGGTGGTGAAGAACAGGATGCCGAGGATCACGCCACCGATCAGCGGGAACAGGAAGGTGAAGAAGACGTTGCGCACCGAGTCGAACCACTGTTTGCGGAAGTACCAGACGCAGGCGAACGCGGTGAGCCCGTAGTAGAAGCAGATCATCATGCCGAGTGTCGTGATCGTGTCCCAGAGCACGTCTTCGCTGATGAAGCGCATCACCGTGTAGAACACCGCCGCGACAATGGCCGAGACAATGGTGGCGTAGCCGGGCGTGAAGAAGCGTGGGCTGACCTTCGCGAACTTCGGTGCCAACGCGCCGTAGTGGCCCATGGCGAGCAGCGTGCGAGCGGGCGACACGAAAGTCGACTGCAGCGAAGCAGCCGAGCTGCAGAGCACGGCGATGGACACCAGGATGGCCAACGGGCCGAGCACCGGACCGGCCAAGGCGAAGAAGGCGTTGCTCTGGATGTCTGGGTTGCCGAGCCCCACGCCGGTGCTGCCGGTTCCGGCGAAGGCGATCAAGCCCATCGCCACGAAGAGGTAGAGCGCGACGACGAGCGTGACGGTGATGGTGGCCGCCTTGCCGGGGGTCGAGCTGGACCCCTTGGTCTCCTCCGACATCGTGAGCGTGACGTCCCAGCCCCAGAAGATGAAGAGAGAGAGGGAGAGACCGGCGACGACCGCGGAGAACGAGGTGACGGCGAATGGGTTGAACCATTCCCAGGTGACCGGGGTCGCGTCGAAGGCGGTGCCGTTGCCCACGTGCACGAAGGCCGCGATCCCGAACCCGATCATCACGAGAATCTGGAATCCGACCAGCCAGTACTGCAGCTTCTGCGTCGTCTGCATATCGCGGTAGGAGATCCACGTCGCGGCACCAATGAACACCAGACAGGTGGCGACGTTGATCAACGGATTGCTGGCCAGCGCGGCGATTTCGGGGTTGTTGCCGAACATCTGGGAGAGCATGAGGAAGAAGAAGTCGACCGCGATGCCCGCGAGGTTCGAGAGCACCACGATTGTCGCCGCGATGAGTCCCCAGCCGGCCATCCAGCCGATCCAGGGACCGAAGGCACGGCTCGCCCAGGTGAACGAGGTGCCGCTGTCGGGCATCGCCCGGTTGAGTTCCCGGTAGCCGAAGGCGACAAGCAACATCGGGATGAACCCGATCAGGAAGATCGCGGGCAGGTGGATTCCCACCTCGGCAACCGTGGGGCCGAGCGCGCCGGTCAGCGTGTACGCCGGGGCGATGCACGAGACTCCGATGACGATGGCGCCGATGAGGCCGACCGAGCCTGCGCTCAGTCCCTTGGAGGAGAGCTCAGTCTTGGTGCCGGTCATGTCGCCCGAGTCACCGGTGTTGCCCGCTCCGGGTCCAGCGGCTTCGACGACGTTGTCTTGTACTGTCACTTCGTGTCTACTTCCCCACCGTGACGGTGGAATCTCGTGGCACCACGATCATGGGTACCGGCAGTTCGCGCAGCATTTTTGCCGCGATGGAACCGAGGAAAAGATGGTTCGGCTTGGCCAGACGGCTCGATCCGACCAGCACGATCTCGGCCGGGTCCCAGTCCAGGGTGCGCACGGCCTCTTCAATACTGTCACCGGATGCGACGCCGGCACTGACCTCGACCCCGCCTGGCAGGTGCTCGCTGGCGTAGTCGAGCACTTCCTGCGCATGCAGTGCGCCGTGCCGGGAGACGAGGGGGTCGTCGAGACCGCCGGGTAGATCGACCGCGACGAGCGAGACCAGCCGGAGGGGGGCATCCGTGGTGCGGGCGACCGTGATTGCCGTGTTCATCAGCACTTCGGAACCGATCTTCGTGCCGATAGCACAGGTCACCCGGCTCACGCCCTGGCCTGCGGCGAGGTCGCGCGTGCCTTCGGGGGCCAATGCGACGGGCACGTGGGAGGCGTGGAGCAGTGCACTCGCGACGCTCCCCACTGTGAATCGGCCCAGAAGCCCGTTACGGGCGGCTCCGACGACGATCATGTCGGCCTGATCGTCGCGCGCGGCGTCAAGGAGTCCTTGCGCGAACGACTCGGCGTAGACCACGTGAGTGTGAGCTGCGACATCCGCCGGAACGGATGCCGCAGCATCGCGCAGCCACTGCTCGGCCGTCTCGGTCACATACAGTTCGTAGCCCGGATCGGTGGGGACGAGGGTTGCCCGTTCCTCACTGTGCAAGACGATGACGACGTCGAGGGAGGCGCCGCCGGATCTGGCCAGGCGCACCCCGAGCGCAAGCGCATCGGCCCCGGCATCGTTAGCGGTGTACCCGACCAGAATCCGCATCGGGTCTACGCCTGCAGCTCGGTGATGATGGCTGCGGCGGTCTCACGGCCGACGCGAATGGCGCCATCGACGTGCTGGTAGCCCTTGCCGGCCATGTCGCTGCAGGAGAAGGAGATCGGGCCGACCGGCGTGCGCAGGTCAGCGCCGTAGCGGGCGAGGCCACCCATGTCGAAGCTCGCGGCGTAAGCGCCGCGGGTCCACTCTTCGCTGCCCCAGTCGCTTTCGTAGTACACAACCGGGCTGAGCGCCTTGTCGCCGTAGTAGTGCGAGAGCGAGGTGAGGATGCGCGTCTTCCGCTCCTCGGCCGACAGGGTGAAGACGCCGTCGGCATCCTCATCGGACACGAAGCCGACGAGGGTTCCACGCGGGTCTTCGAAGTTCGTGTTGTCGTAAGCCTCGTGCACGAGCTCGTAGGGGCTGAACGCGGTGCCGGAGAGACCGTCTTCACGCCAGAACGGCGTCTCGTAGACAGCATGAACCTTGATCACGAAGCCCATCGACAGGTGCTGGTGCAGCTGCTGCTGACGACGCGGGAGCGACGGCTCGAACGAGATGCGGCTGATCAGCACGGGCGGAACAGCGATGATCACGCGGCGCGCGTTCACCGTCAGACCATCGGTCACAGCGGTGACACCGGCGTCGCTCCAGCGCACCGTGCGCACCGGCTGGCCGAGGTGCACGTCGTCGCCGAGGCGCTCGGCGAGCAGGATCGGAACCTGCTGGAGGCCACCGACGACACGAGCGTCGAGGATGAAGTCGGCGTCGACCAAGTTGCTGAAGCTGCCGGCGCTGGCGGCCATGAGCAGTGCCTGGAGCGCCGAGAAGGCATGAGCCGGCTTGGTGAGCATCGCACCGGCAATGAACATGCCGATGTTCTCGATTGCTTCAGCATCGTCGGTCTGAGTCTCGAGCCAGCGGCTGAAGGAGATCTCGTCGAGTTCCTTCGCGCGCGGGTGGGCCCAGGGACGGTCGGGGTCGATCTCGGACACGAGCACGTCGAGCTTCTCGATCAGCGAGACGATCTCGTGTTCGGTCTTCGCCGGGACCGGGAAGATGTCACCTTCGAAGCGGCTGAGTTCACCGGTTCCGTTGATGTAGATGTTCTCGCCCTCGCGGTAGCGGTCGTAGGTTTCGAGGCCCAGTTCGGCCAGCGTCTCCTTGAGCGCGTCCTGGTCGGGAGAAACCCACTGGCCGCCGATCTCCAGCATGGCGCCGTCGATTTCGTCGGTCCAGAGACGACCGCCGACGCGGTCACGAGCCTCCAGCACGGCAACAGTGAGGCCGGCCTTCTTCAGCTCGGTGGCGGCGGTGAGGCCGGATGCCCCGGCGCCGATGATGATGACGTCACGGTCAATCGTGGTCATGGTGTACTCCTGTGGTGCTTCGGTGAAATGGTGGTGATGAGAAAAGAATCAAAGAATAAAAAACAGCCAGGCTGCCCGAATGCCGGACAGCCTGACTGCGGGTACTAGGAAAGCGGGCTCAGCGTGTACTTGGTCGAGAGGTACTCGTGGATTCCCTCGAGACCGCCTTCACGGCCGAGGCCCGACTGCTTGACACCGCCGAACGGTGCTGCCGCGTTCGAAACCAGGCCGGTGTTCAGGCCCATCATTCCGGTGTCGAGCTTGTCGATCATCCGCTGACCGCGGGCCAGATCGGTCGTGAAGACGTAGCCGATCAGGCCGTACTCGGTGGAGTTGGCCAGGCGCACTGCTTCGTCTTCGTCGCCGAACGTGGTGATGCCGACGAGGGGTCCGAAGATCTCCTCTTTCAGCAGGCGGCTGTCTGCGGCCACGTCGGTGAGCACGGTCGGCTGGTAGAACGAACCGGCGCCGTCGGGTCGGGCGCCGCCGATCAGGAGCGTTGCTCCCTTACCGAGGGCATCCTGAACCAGGGCGTCGGTCGATTCGACCGCGGCCTCGTTGACGAGCGGGCCGATCGTGACGCCGTCTTCGGTGCCACGACCGATCTTCATCGCGGCAACACGCTCGGTGAGACGACGCCCGAACTCGGCGGCGATCGACTCGTGCACGATGAACCGGTTGGCCGCGGTGCAAGCCTGGCCCACGTTGCGGAACTTGGCCAGCATGGCGCCTTCCACTGCCTTGTCGAGGTTTGCGTCTTCGAACACGACGAACGGGGCGTTGCCGCCGAGTTCCATGCTCGTACGCAACACGCCCAGCGCGGCCTGGGTGAGCAGACGCTGGCCGACCGGGGTGGAACCGGTGAAGCTCAGTTTGCGGAGGCGCGGGTCTCCGATGATCGGCGCGGACACCGCAGAGGAGGTCGACGTCGTGATGACGTTGACGACTCCGGCGGGCAGGCCGACTTCTTCGAGCAGCTTGACGAAGTAGAGCGTGGTGAGCGGGGTGAGCTCGGCCGGCTTGATGACGACGGTGCAACCGGCGGCCAGCGCGGGTGCGATCTTGCGCGTGGCCATGGCGAGCGGGAAGTTCCACGGCGTGATCAGGAAGCAGGGCCCGACCGGGCGCTGCGTCACGATCATGTGGCCGGTGCCTTCTGGGTTCAATCCGTAGCGGCCGCTGATGCGCACCGCTTCTTCACTGAACCAACGCAGGAACTCTCCGCCGTAGCCGACCTCGCCGAGGGCTTCCGCGTACGGCTTGCCCATCTCGATCGTCATCAGCAGCGCGAACTCTTCTTTGCGCTCCTGCAGCAGATCGAACGCGCGGCGCAACAGCTCACCGCGCTGGCGAGGAGGGGTCGCTGCCCAGGAATCCTGGGCGGCGACAGCCGCGTCCAGCGCCGCGGCGCCGTCTTCGACCGACGCGTCGGCGATGCTCAGCAGTTCGAGACCGGTCGCCGGGTCGGACACCGCCAGCGTCTTGCCCGAGCTGCTCTGACGCCACTCCCCACCGATGAACAGACCGGTCGGCACCTTGGCGAGAAGGGCGATTTCTTTCTCTGACACGGGTGTTACTCCTTTGCTCACGGGTAGAGTCCGCGAATGAGGTGGGCCTCGGCGACGCGTTCGACGGCGAGGATGGTGGCGGCAGCACGCAGCGTCAACTCACGCTTGGCCGCGTAGTCGACGACCTGACGCCAGGCTGCAAGCATCCGCTGGGCAAGCTTGTCTTCGACTTCTTCGGCGTTCCACCAATAAGCCTGGTTTGCCTGTACCCACTCGAAGTAGGACACAATGACACCGCCGGCGTTGGCGAGGATATCGGGGACTACCAGGATACCGTTCGCTTCGAAGATGCGGTCGGCGACCGGGGAGGTCGGGCCGTTTGCACCTTCGACGATAACGGTGGCCTGCACCCGGGAGGCGTTGCCCTCGTGCAGCACGCCTTCGACGGCGGCGGGCACGAGGAGGTCCACGTCCAACTCGAGCAGGGCGGTTCCGTCGATGACCTCGGAGCCGGGGAACCCGACAACCGAACCGGTCTCGCGCACAAACGCGCTGAGCGCAGGAACGTCGAGGCCGCGCTGGTTGTAGATGGCGCCGTACTGGTCGCTGATGCCGACGACGCGCACACCGGCCTCAGCCAGGAACAGCGACGCGTCGTGACCGACCTTGCCGAAGCCCTGCACGGCTGCCGACGCACCCTCGGCACGGATGCCGCGGTGGGCGAGAGCGGCCAGCGCGATGTGCGTGACGCCGCGCGAGGTGGCGCTGGCACGACCGTGCGAACCGCCGAGGCTGATCGGCTTGCCGGTGACGATACCGGGAACCGTGTAGCCCTTGTTCACCGAGTAGGTGTCCATGATCCAGGCCATGGTCTGCTCATCGGTTCCGATGTCGGGGGCCGGGATGTCGCGCTCCGGGCCGATGATCGGAAGGATCTCGCTGGTGTAGCGACGCGTCACACGCTCGAGTTCGGCCTTGGAGTGCTGGCGCGGGTCAATGTTGATCCCGCCCTTGGCACCGCCGTAGGGCACGTCGAGCAGGGCGCACTTCCAGGTCATCCACATGGCCAGGGCGCGCACCTCGTCGAGGTTCACCCCCGGGCTGTAACGCAGTCCGCCCTTGGCGGGGCCGCGGGAGAAGTTGTGCTGCACGCGGTGACCGATGTACAGGCGGCTGGAACCGTCATCCATGCGCAACGGAACCGAAACGGTCATTTCGCGGCGCGGGGTGGAGAGCAGCTGGTAGATGCCTTCGTCGTAGCCGAGTACCGACACCGCGTCAGCGAGCTGAACCCGGGCGTCGTCGAGGGGCGTGGCTTCCGGCGCGATCTCGAGGCCGGGGAGAATCAGGCTCATGCTGAGGCCAGCGCGTCGGCGACAACGCCGAGGCCCTCGATCAAGAGCTCGTCGGTGATCGACAGCGGCGGAAGGAAGCGGATCACGTTGCCGTAGGTTCCGCAGGTGAGCACGATGACGCCCTGCTTGTGCGACTCGGCGGCGATGCGGTTGGTGAGCGCGGCATCCGGCTCACCGGTTGCCGGGTCGATCAGTTCGATGGCGATCAGCGCACCGCGCCCCCGCACATCACCGATGCGCGGGTCGTTGACGCGCAGGGCGTTCAGACGACCGGTCAGGATGGCGCCGATCTCCCGGGCGCGCTCCACCAGGTTGTCCTGCTCGTAGCTTTCGATCGTGGCGAGAGCTGCGACACAGGCCAGCGGGTTTCCGCCGTAGGTGCCGCCGAGGCCGCCGGCATGAGCGGAGTCCATGATCTCGGCGCGGCCGGTGACGGCAGACAGCGGCAGGCCGCCGGCGATGCCCTTGGCCGTGACGATCACGTCAGGAACGATGCCCTCGTGGTTGCTGGCGAACATGTCGCCGGTGCGGGCGAAGCCGGTCTGCACCTCGTCGGCGATGAAGACGACGTTGTTCGCGGTGGCCCAGGCGACCAGGGTCGGCAGGAAGCCTTCGGCGGGAACGATGAATCCACCCTCGCCCTGAATCGGCTCGATCATCACGGCAGCGAGGTTGGCGGCGCCGATCTGCTTCTCGATCATCGAGATTGCCTTCTTCGCGGCGGTGACGCCGTCGAGGCCATCGTGGAACGGGTAGGACATCGGTGCGCGGTAGACCTCGGGAGCGAACGGGCCGAAGCCGCTCTTGTACGGCATGCTCTTGGCCGTGAGGGCCATCGTGAGGTTGGTGCGACCGTGGTAGGCGTGGTCGAAGACGACGACGGCCTGCTTGCCGGTGTAGTGGCGCGCGATCTTGACCGCGTTCTCGACAGCCTCTGCACCCGAGTTGAACAGTGCGCTGCGCTTGTCGTGGTCACCCGGCGTCAGGCGGTTGAGCGCCTCGGCCACGTCAACGTAGGAGTCGTACGGCGCGATGGTGAAGCAGGTGTGAGTGAACTGGTTGAGCTGGGCGGTGACGGCGGCCACGACGCGCTCGTTGCTGTTTCCGACGCTCGTCACCGCGATGCCGGAGCCGAGGTCGATCAGGGAGTTGCCGTCGACGTCGACGAGCACTCCGCCGCCGGCGGCAACGGTGAAGACGGGGATCGTGGTTCCCACACCGGAGGCCACGGCTGCGACCTTGCGCTTCATGCGCTCGATCGACTTCGGGCCGGGGATGGCGGTGACCAGGCGACGTTCCTGTGGCAGTGACGGCCCGCCGAGCGGAACCTCCACGGAGGTATCGAGGCGGGGGGAATCGACGAGGGTCATGGCTACTCCAGTTCTCAAAGCAATGCGCACCGTCATCCGGAAGGCAACGATGCCGATCCTGCAATGGTAGGGAGCGCCACCTCCTCGGCGTGCTGCCGCAACGTATAGTGGTGCTGTCGCAATTCGCCACGCTGTACAAGCGTGGAATCCACTGGAGGGATCCCCGTGCTACCCACCGTTCGCCACCTCTTCAGTCAGCCGGATCTGGGGCTGCGGCTGCTGACTCCCGACTCGGTGCTGCCCGCATCGGCGCTCGACCAGACCGTCGAGTGGGTGCACAGTTCTGACCTCGCCGACCCCACGCCTTTTCTCTCACCCGGCCAGGTTCTGTTGACCACGGGCACCCAGTTCACTACCGCAGCGCACGGCGACGAGCTGTACGACGGGTACGTGGCGCGCCTGCGCGACCGGGGCATCGCCGCTCTCGGGTTCGGAACCGAAGTCATCCGTGACGGCACGCCGGACGGCCTGATCGACGCCTGCACCCGGCACGGTCTCCCCCTGGTCGAGGTGCCGTATCGCACCCCGTTCATCGCTGTGGTGCGCTCGGCGGCCGACATGGTCGCCGAGGAACGGTATGCGCGTCACACCTGGGCACTCAGTGCACAGCGGGCAATCTCGCTCGCCGCTCTGCGGCCCGACGGCTTGAGCGCCACGCTCAGTGAGCTGTCGCATCAGCTCGACCACTGGGTGGCGCTGTTCGATGCCAGTGGCAGTCTGGACCGGGTCTTTCCGCGAGACGCCTTCGCCGGCTCCACCCTGGCCGGCACGTCATTCGACACCGTACAACGCGAGGCCGGCCGCCTGCTCCGTCGCGGCCAGCGTGCCAGCACCACCGTTCTCGTTGGCGGTGAGACCCTCACCCTGCAGACGCTGGGGCGGCGCGATCAGCTGCGCGGGGTGCTCGCGCTCGGCGGGGTGCGCGAGCTCGATGCGGCGAGCCAGGATGTCGTCACCTCGGTCATCGCGCTCGCCGGCCTCGCCCTCGAACAGAACCATGCGCTCGCCGGTGCTCGCGGGCATTTGCGGGCCGGCCTCCTTCACGCGCTTCTCGGCGGAAACCGGGAACTCGCCGAGACCATCTCCACCGAGATGTGGGGGCCACTCCCCTCCGCGCCAGTGCAACTCGTCGTCACCGACGCTCCGGCGGGGCGACTCGACGCGATCATCGAGTTTCTCGAGCTGCGCGTCGAGGAGCAGCCCGATCGCATGTTTTTCGCCGCTCAGAACGATCGCGTGGTGCTCATTCTCGGCCGCAGCGGTCGCACCCTGGTCGACGACCTCTGTCGCACCTTTGACCTTCACGCCGGGCTCTCGGATGAGTCGGAGTACCGCGATCTCCCCCGCGCACTGGCGCAGGCGGAACAGGCCCACGAACGGTCGCAGGAAGGCGACGCAGGCGTCGTCGAGTTCGACGACATTTCACGTCAGGGCGTGCTCGCCTTTCTGGCCCGCACCGACGCACGTGAAGTGGGACGAGCGACGTTGCTGCCGCTGATCAGTCACGACGATCTGAACGGCTCAGAGCTGTTGCACACCGTGCGCGTCTGGCTGGAGCACAATGGCGCCTTCGATGCGGCAGCCCGGGTGCTGGGCGTGCACCGTCACACCGTGCGCAGCCGAGTCGAGCTCGCCGAGACGCTGCTCGGGCGTGACCTCAGCACGTTCCATGCCCGGGCGGATGTCTGGGCGGCATTGCTGGCGACGGCGTCGGTGCCGGGCTGACCAGCCCGTGAGTGGTTAGCCCTTGAGCGTCCAGGCCTTGCGACGCACGAGAATGTGCCCACGGCTCGTCGTCAGACGCGTCCACGGGCCGGTTTCGAACAGCTGCACCGACTCGTCGGCGTTCAGGAAACCCAGGCTGAACGCGGCGAAGCCTGCTCCGGCCGGAACGTGTTCGAGGCCATCGATCGGGCGGCCCCAGACCTCGGAACGCACGCGCTGCACGATCTGCTCGCCGGTTCCGGTCGGGATCACCGAGGCGACCTCGTCGATACCCACGCGTGCCGCTGATTCCAGCAGCGCTGCATCCGTCTGTCCCTGTGCCTGCCAACCGCCCTTGGGCGGCGAGATTCCGGCCCACGTCACCGTGCTCACCTGGAGCGGAACCGCGATCTTCACCGGGGTGTCTGCGTCGTCACCGCGCGTCGTCGCGGCGGTGTGCAGACGAGCGACCCGGTCGAGCAGGGAGCGGATCGGAACAACGACATCGAGCTCCACCGGTTCATTCAGTGCGAAGGTGCGAAGCGCCAGCACCGTCGGGCTCGAATCGAGCAGACCGCGCGGATAGAGGATCGCGGTGTAGACGGCGAGAACACCGGCCGCCGAAATCAGGCGCACGGAGCCGTCCTCGACCCGGCTTGCGCGCGCGAGGTAGACCTGGAGGTCGCCGAGGGACTGGGAGTCTGTGAGGGAGAATGATTGGCTCATCTCCTCCTAAACTACCAAGGTGGCGAGCGGTTGACGACGCAATCCCGCCGCGAGCCTGAGGAGGCAGTATGAACAAGCCGGTAGATGGTCTCCTGGCCGCCCTGGATCTCACCGACACGGGTGCGCGCACCAACGAAGACATCTTCACCGGCCCGTCACAGTGGATGCCCCACGGTCGTGTTTTCGGCGGACAGGTTCTGGCGCAGTCGCTGATCGCCGCGATGCGCACCGTCGCCGACGACCGCCACGTGCATTCGATGCACGGCTACTTTCTGCGACCCGGTGACGTGAACCACCCGATCACGTTCTCGGTGGACCGGATCCACGATGGCCGCTCGTTCTCCACTCGTCGCACCCAGGCCTATCAGAACGGGCTGCCGATCCTTTCGGCAATCGCCTCGTTCCAGGATGACGACGAAGGTCTCGAACACCAGATCGAGATGCCTTCCGACCTGCCAGACCCCGAATCGCTCCCGACCGCGGCCGCCACGCTGAACCTGGTCGACCATTCGATCGCCCGGTACTGGGCCAACGAACGCCCGTTCGACATCCGTCACATCCCGTCGCCGATCTACCTCAAGGTGGAGGGCGAGCACACCTCGCGTCAGGCCGTGTGGATGAAAACCTTTGAGGCGCTTCCCGACGACCCCAACATTCACCGCGCCGCGCTGGCCTACGCCAGCGACTATTCGATCATGGAGCCGGTGCTGCGCCGGCACGGCGTAGCCTGGGCGACGCGTGGCCTCAAGGCCGCAAGTCTCGACCATGCGATGTGGTGGCACCGTTTCGGTCGCGCCGATGAATGGGTGCTGTTCACCCAGGACTCCCCCACAGCGCAGGGCGGTCGCGGCCTCTCGACCGGCACGATCTACAGCAGGGACGGCGTGCTGCTGGCCAGCGTTGCGCAAGAAGCAATGATGCGGGTTCCGAGTATCCAGGAGTAGCGGGTCGATTCGCGGGTTCAGTTCTGCTCGTTCGCGCGGCTGTCCAACGACTCTCGGCGACGCGTCAGAAACTGGCGCTCCCCGGCGTTTCCGGCGCGAGCGATTGCCGCGTCGTAGGAGAGCACCGCGTCGTCCGTGCGCCCGACACGCCGCAGAAGGTCGGCGCGCACCGCATGAAAGAGATAGAACTCGCTCAGGTCGAGTTGCTCGACCAATGCAAGCCCCACCTCCGGCCCGTCGACCTCGGCGACGGCGACCGCCCGGTTCAAGGCGACGATCGGGCTCGGCGCGATCTCCTGCAATTGGTCATAGAGCCGCAGGATCTGCCGCCAATCGGTTTCGTCTGCGGTGGCCGCATCGGAGTGAACCGCGTTGATCGCCGCTTGAACTTGGTACGGACCCGGTCGCCCCTGCTGCAGGCACCGCCTCACGATCTGCTGCCCTTCGACGATGAGAACGCGATTCCACCGACTTCGATCCTGATCCGCCAGCAACACGAGGTCTCCCGTGCTCGTCGTGCGGGCCGCACGACGAGCATCGATGAGCAGCATCAGGGCAAGCAGTCCGTCGACCTCGGGTTCGCCGGGCAGGAGTTCGACGAGGAGCCGACCGAGACGGATGCCCTCGGTGCAGAGTTCCTCACGGATCAGGTTGTCGCCGCTGCTCGCCGTGTACCCCTCATTGAAGATCAGGTAGACGACGAGCAGGGCCGACGCGATGCGCGCCGGCAGCTCAGCCGCCGTCGGCACTCGATACGGAATCCGGGCATCCCGAATTTTCGCCTTCGCCCTCACCAGTCGCTGCGCCATCGTCTGTTCCGAGACGAGAAACGCGTGTGCAATTTCGACGGTGCTCAGACCTCCGAGCAGTCGCAGCGTCAATGCCACCTGCGCGCCTTTGGACAACGCGGGGTGACAGCAGGTGAAAATCAGCCGTAATCGCTCATCCTCGACCGTGTGCGACTCGGTGAGCGGATCCCGCGCCTCGAGATATGCAGCCTCCACCGACCGAGCGGTGCGGGATGATTCACGGCGCAGTTGGTCAATCGCGCGGTTGCGCGCGGTGGTGATGATCCAGCCGGCCGGGCTCGGCGGCACTCCGCTCAGCGGCCATTTCTGCACCGCCGCGACGAATGCATCCTGCACCGCGTCTTCAGCGATGTCGATGCTCCCGAAGTCACGAATGAGCACGGCCACCGCCCGCCCGTACTGCGCGCGGAATGCGCGCTCGATCTCCGCAGATGAGGACTCCGGCGGCGCTGGAATGACCTATCCCCTCTCTCGGAGCTCTTGGAACGGCCGAACCTCCGTTGGCAGCGTCGTCACGCGGGTTGCCCGATCGGCCCAGGCAAGGGCCGCATCGAGGTCGGGCACGTCGATGATCCAGAACCCACCGAGGTGCTCTTTTCCCTCGAGGTAGGGGCCGTCGGTCGTGAGGAGCTCGCCATCCTTCATATGAAGCACGGTGGCCGTGTCGGCGGGGTGCAGTCCTCCGGTGAAAACCCAAGCGCCCGCGTCGCGGATCTCCTGGTTGAGAGCGTCGAGCTCGGTCATGACCTTGTTCAGAAACTCAGGCGGCGGAACCACTCCATCCGGCTGATACATCGCAAGCAGATACTGAGGCATGGTGTGTTCCTCCTTGTCGAAACGCCGGGCCGTTGTGGCCGGTCACTCTCTATACGAATGAGACCGGCCAGAATCGACACATGCCCGAGATTCGACGCACGTCACTGACCGATCTGCGTGCTCAGAAGCACCTGACCGGTGGCCACAGAACGGATGTCGACACTCGCAATCTCGCCTTGTGTCACGTTGGTCGTGCCCACCGGTTCAACTGTCGCCCCGGGCGACGCCGCCCACTGCGAAACCCGACTCGACACACCATTGCGATCTGTCACGTAGAGGGCATAAGTCTGCTCGCCCGTTCCGTAATTCCGACCTGGGCCGGAATTCGAGCCCGAATCCGCGTAGATGCACGTCGCCTCGATGCGGGTTCCCCAGGGTTCCGAGCGCAACCGCACCTCAGCAGACAGCGCGCTCGGCATCACCTGGGTCAGGGTGACAGCGGGGAAGGCATTGGCCTCTGGCTGAACTGTCGGGGCACGGAGGCCGGGCACCACGAGCACGATGCTCACCAGCACCGCGGCAGCGGCAAGAATCGAGCCGGCGACCAGCCGCCTGGTTCTGCGGGTGCGCCGACGCTCCGCGTGCGCCGCGTCCCGGAGTCGCGTCCAAGCCGTGGGGCTGGACGGATCGGCGGCGGATGCGACATCCGGCACAACCTGGTCCGCGGGCGCGACCTGATCCGCAGGGCCCTCCTGTTCCGCGGGCACCACCTGGTCCGCGGGCACCAGCGACAACAGCGCCGGCACTCCGGCCAGTTCGGCCAACGACCGCGAGCATGTCGGGCAGTCGGCGAGATGCCGCTCGTACTCCCATCTCTCCTCCGGCGAGAGTGCGCCCAGCAGATAGGCCGCATCCCATTCGGTGTACTGGTCGAATTCTCGGGTCATGGCGCTGTCACCCCGCGTTCTTGCAGGGCCAGGCGCATCGCCCGCAAGGCGTAGTGCAGCCTTGATTTCACGGTTCCGGGAGGGATGTCGAGTGCTTCGGCCGTCTCAGCCACCGAGCGGCCCTGGTAGTACGCGCACACGACGACCGCCCGATGGTCGTCGGACAACCCGGCCAGGGCATCCGCCACCAACCAGGCGTCCAGCACCGCGTCGGTCTCGTCAGCGCTCGCCCGTTCGGGAAGAGTGTCGGTCGGTATCTCATGATTTGCGCGCGCGGAACGCCACTCATCGATCACCAGATTGCGGGCGACGGTGAAGAGCCAGGCGCGGGCCGATGACTCAGATTGGTCGAGAACCTGCGGGCGACGCCACGCGCGGAGCAGGGTTTCCTGCACGACGTCATCGGCGAAGGCGGCGTCCCGGGTCAGCCTCACGACATAACGTCTGAGCGCCGGCGCGTGCTCGTCGTGGATGGCACGCAACAGCTCGATCCGATCGTCGACCATCGCACACCTCCGAGAATTAACACGGGATGCCGCGGGGATCGGTTCAGATACTCTTACTGAACCAAACAGCGATCCACCCCGTTGTCATAAGAAGCAGTGCCAATTTACTCGCAGAGCTTGATGAGGAGCACCATGACGTACCTTCCGGGCATCTCCCGCCGAACCGCACTCGTCGCCGGCGGGGTGGGATCTGTAGCGCTGCTGGCCGCCTGCGCACCGACGACGACCACACCGGAAACCGGAACAGCGAACACCCCACAGCCCTCCGGGGATGCGTCTGGCTCGGACGGCAGCGCGGGTTCGACCGGCGCGTCGGTCGAGGTTGCGAAACTGTCAGCCATCCCGGTGGGCGGTTCGATTTCTGCTGAGCTCGACGGTGCGCCGATCCTGCTGGCTCAGCCTGTCGCCGGCACCGTTGTCGCGTTCAGCGCGATCTGCACGCATCAGGGTTGTGTGGTGCTCCCGGCCAAGACCGAGTTCGATTGCCCGTGCCACGGTTCGCGATACGACGCGGCGACGGGAGAAGTCTTGGAGGGGCCGGCACCTGCGCCGCTGCCTCAGCTCACTGTGACACTCGACGGTGACTCGGTTCGTGCTGGATGACCGTCACGGACATCTATGAGGTGAGTGGTCTTCCGCTCCACGTGCTGCTCGTTCACGTCGTGGTTATTCTGATCCCGGTGACCGCACTCTGTCTGATCCTCTTCGCGGTCTGGCCTGCGGCCCGGAGGCGCCTCGGCATCGTGATTGCGATTCTCGGCGCACTGGTGATCGCCGTGGTGCCGGTCACCGCTCAGGCCGGCCAGTGGCTGAAGGACCGGGTGCCCGAGACACCGTTGATCGATGCCCACGCGAGTCTGGCCGGCGGCCTCTGGCCGTGGACGTTGGCGCTCGGAATCCTCGCGATCGCATCCTGGCTCTGGTACTTCATACTCGCTCGACGTGACACCGATCGTGCGCCCCGCGCGCCGAGCCGGCGTGTTGTCGCTGTGCTGATCGCGGTGCTCGCGGTCGGGATGGGCGGTTATGCCACCTCTCAAACCGTGATGATCGGTGAGGCGGGAAGCCGAGCCATCTGGGAGAACTCGTTCAGCAACACACCGCTACGGTAGCGGGAGTTCAGCGTGATGGACGTCGAGTAAACGCAATCGGCTCGTCGAGATACGGCGTCCAGGCTTCCCGTTCGACCTCGGTGATTCGGCGCGGACGGCTCGTCTCGGAATCGACCAGCACGATCGTGCTGCTCGCCTTGGCATAGAGCACGGCCGGCAGGTCGCCCGCTGGGCCCCAGACCTCGTAGCAAACCTCGAGGCTTGCCCCGCCGAGGGTGCCGACCCAGAGTCGGATGTCGATCGGCTGACGCAGGTACGGCACAGGCGCCAGGTACTCGATCTCCTGGCGGGCGATCAGAGTGAGCGTGGCCGCCCCGGGGCGGCCGTCGAGCACCGCAGTGCTCGCGCCGCCCGCGGAAACGGTTCCGTCGGGCTCGTCGGTTGCCCAAAATGCCTGGATGCGCGCCTCCTCGAGGAGGCGCAGCATCACAGCATTATTCACATGACCATAGGCGTCGAGGTCAGACCAACGCAGCCGAATCGGCACATGCAATTTCATCGTTGCAGACTAGTCGCGCGTCAGCTTGCGGTACGCGGAGCGGTGAGGCTTCGCTGCATCCGGGCCGAGACGTTCGATCTTGTTCTCTTCGTAGGACTCGAAGTTGCCCTCGAACCAGTACCAATTCGCCGGGTCTTCTTCGGTGCCCTCGTACGAGAGGATGTGCGTGGCGATGCGGTCGAGGAACCACCGGTCGTGAGTGATCACGACAGCGCAACCCGGGTACTCAAGAAGAGCGTTCTCGAGCGAGCCGAGGGTCTCGACGTCGAGGTCGTTAGTCGGTTCGTCGAGCAGGAGGAGGTTTCCGCCCTGCTTGAGCGTCAGCGCCAGGTTCAAACGGTTGCGCTCACCACCGGAGAGCACACCTGCCTTCTTCTGCTGGTCCGGACCCTTGAAGCCGAATGTCGACACGTAGGCACGCGAGGGGATTTCGGTCTTGCCGACCTGGATGTAGTCCTGGCCGTCGGAGACGACCTCCCACAGCGTCTTGTTCGGATCGATGCCACCGCGGCTCTGATCGACGTAGGAGATCTCGACAGTTTCGCCGACCTTGAGCTCACCGGCATCGAGCGGCTCAAGTCCGACGATGGTCTTGAACAGGGTGGTCTTACCCACACCGTTCGGGCCGATGACGCCGACAATTCCGTTGCGGGGAAGCGTGAAGCTGAGGTTGTCGATGAGCACACGGCCCTCGAACCCCTTCTGCAGCTTCTTCGCGTCGATGACCTGAGCGCCGAGGCGGGGTCCGACAGGGATCACGATCTCTTCGAAGTCGAGCTTTCTGGTGCGCTCGGCCTCGGTGACCATCTCTTCGTAACGAGCGAGACGAGCCTTCGACTTGGCTTGACGGCCCTTGGCGTTGGAGCGCACCCACGCGAGCTCTTCGGCCAGGCGCTTGGACAGCTTGGCGTCTTTCTTGCCCTGAACCTGCAGACGTTCCTGCTTCTTCTCGAGGTAGGTCGAGTAGTTGCCCTCATAGGGGTAGAGGTGGCCGCGGTCGACTTCGGCGATCCATTCCGCGACGTGGTCGAGGAAGTACCGGTCGTGGGTGACGGCGAGCACTGCGCCCGGGTACTTGGCGAGGTGCTGCTCCAGCCAGAGCACACTTTCGGCGTCCAGGTGGTTAGTGGGCTCGTCCAGGAGCAGGAGGTCGGGCTTCTGCAGCAGCAGCTTGGTCAGCGCCACGCGGCGCTTCTCGCCACCCGAGAGGTTGGCGACCGGGGAGTCGCCCGGCGGAGTGCGCAGGGCATCCATTGCCTGCTCGAGCTGGGAGTCGAGATCCCACGCGTCAGCGTGATCGATCTCTTCCTGCAACACACCCATTTCGGCCAGCAGCGAGTCGAAATCGGCGTCGGGTTCGGCCATCGCGAGTGAGATCTCGTTGAACCGGTCGACCTTGGCCTTGATCTCGCCAACGCCTTCCTGCACGTTTTCGAGAACTGTCTTGGTCTCATCGAGCTCCGGCTCCTGCATCAGGATGCCGACGGTGTAACCGGGCGAGAGCTTGGCTTCACCGTTGCTCGGGGTGTCGAGCCCGGCCATGATCTTGAGAATGGTTGATTTTCCGGCACCGTTCGGGCCGACAACGCCGATCTTGGCGCCGGGGAAGAACGACATCGTGACGTCGTCGAGAATGAGCTTGTCGCCAACCGCTTTACGCGCTCGGACCATCGAGTAAATAAATTCGGCCATAGTGTCTACCAGTCTATTTGGCGGGTGGTGCCAACGAGACACATCCCGGTGGCGAGAATTGGCGCAACCATGCTGTGATAGCCCTGCGTGGCCGGCCCAGTCTGACCGATCAGGCAATCTTCACCGATGCGCACAGAGAACTGAATCGAGTCGGCCGCAAGATCGACGGCGGTGCGATCGGGAGTGACCTGCATCAGCGCCTTGTCGAAACCACCGGCGCTCAGGGCGTTGATGAATTCGGCTCCCCCGGCCTCGGGGTTGGCCGCGAGCACCCCGAGCGCGACGTGATCGAAGAAGCGTGAATTGGCTTTCGCGCCCCCAGCAGGGTCAAAAACGGGAGCCACGGTGGGCTTGGCCGTCGGGGTCGCTGCCACCGAATGACTCGCGGTCGGCGCTGAGCCCGTCGGGAGTGCGCTGCAGCCGGACACAATCAGGAGCAGCGATGCGGCGAGCATGCCGGCCCCCGCAGCACCGAGTTGTCGCCGTTTCGAGAGCGTGTTTCTTGACACCCGAGGTCCTCCCTGACCGCGTGGCGGTCGACTCTCCCCGAGTCTACGAGACCACGGTGATCAGGCTCGACGGTTCGTCGGGCAGAAAGCCGTCGCCGGCCACAGCCTCCCGCTCAGCATCCTCGTCATCGTCCCGCTCATCATTCCGTTCATCGTCCCGCTCGCTGTCTGGCTCGTCATCCGCCAAGACTTTCGGCCATTCGACCGTGTCGGCCGGAGGGAACGTCGCGGAGGAGCCCAACGCGTCGGAGTCGTGCGGAGACGCCGGCGCGCTGCGTCCCGGCGCACTACGCAGAAAACTCGTCGTGCACCAGGTGAGATCGTGGCCAACACTCTCAGCCTCCACCTCAATGGTCGTGCCCTTGCGCACGTCAGTCTCCCACTGGCGAATTCGGATGCGGCCGCTCACAATCACGTGCTCACCCTTATGCACCGAATCCTTCACGTTGTGGGCGAGATGACGAAAGGTGGAGACGCTGTACCAGTTGGTGTCGGCGTCAACCCATGCGTTCTGTGTGCGATCGAATCGGCGCTGCCCGGAGGCGAGCCGAAACGAGGTGATGGCCAGTCCGCTGGTTGTGACCATGTGAGTCGGAGTCGTTCCTACGATTCCCGTCAATGTAATGGTGTCGCTCATTTCTTCTCCCGGCACGGACAGGCGTGGGGTGACAGGCGACGGCCCGGCACACACGACCCGAGGCGACCACTCGTGCCAGGTTTTGCCACACCCGGGTCGTGCACCTCCGAGTGTGCGATCACCGCATCCGGTAGATCGAAATGATCGGCGATCCGTGAACAACCAGGCGCCGCGCTCAGTGTGCAGAGCGGCTGCAACACGGCGGGGATGCGCTGTCCTAAAGTGTTGCCATGACCTTTGCCGCCGATGATGACCGCTATTCCACAATGAACTACCGCCGCACGGGGCGAAGCGGGCTGAAACTGCCCGCTCTGTCGCTCGGACTGTGGCATAACTTCGGGCATGAACGCCCGATCGACACCCAACGGGCGATTCTGCGCCGTGCCTTCGACCTCGGCGTGACCCACTTCGACCTCGCCAACAACTACGGACCCCCTCCCGGCGCCGCCGAGACGAACTTTGGCAAGATCTTCGCCGAGGACTTCCGTCCGTATCGCGATGAGATGATCATCTCCAGCAAGGCCGGCTACGACATGTGGCCGGGACCGTATGGCGAATGGGGATCCCGCAAGACCCTGCTCTCGTCGCTCGATGCCAGCCTCGGACGGCTCGGACTCGACTACGTCGACATCTTCTACTCGCACCGTCCGGACCCGAACACGCCGATCGAAGAGACCATGGGGGCGTTGGCGACGGCGGTGCAGCAGGGTAAGGCCCTCTACGTCGGCATTTCGAACTATTCCCCGGCCCAGACCCGCGCGGCCTATGCCGCACTGGCCGAGCACAAGGTGCCGCTGCTGATCCACCAGCCGCGCTACTCGATGTTCGACCGCCAGAGCGAAGACGGTCTGTTCAACACGATCGACGAGCTGGGCATGGGAAGCATCGTCTTCTCTCCGCTGGCGCAGGGTTTGCTCACCGACCGCTACCTCGACGGTGCCGTTCCCTCCGGTTCACGCATCGCGACGAGTCACTTCCTCGACAAGTCGGCCCTGTCGGAAAGCTACCTGGCACGGGCCAACGCGTTGAACGCGATCGCGGCATCCCGCAACCAGTCGCTCGCTCAGCTTGCGATCACCTGGATCTTGCGCCAGCCCGCCGTGACGAGCGTGCTCGTCGGCGCTTCGAGCGTTCGCCAGCTGGAGCAGAACATCGCAGCACTCGACGCCCCGGCGTTGACCGACGGTGAGATTGCCGCCATCGAGCCTCACGCCGTGCACGGCACCTCACTGGATTAGCGGTTGGGCTACGTCTTTGCGCTCGTAGCCTCTTTGCTGTTCGGCCTCAACGGAAGCACCACCAAGGTCATCGTTGAGGCCGGACTCAGTCCGGCGCAGCTCACCTTTGCCCGCGTGACGATCATCGCCGTCCTCGCGGGAGTCGCGCTGCTCCTGACCAATCGGAGCGCGTTCCGGATCAACCGACGGCAACTGCTCGCACTGGCGACTCTGGGAATCGCCGGCGTCGCGCTCATTCAATGGTTCTATGCCGTCGCGATCAGTCTTCTTCCGGTCGGCATCGCCTTGATGCTCGAGTACTCCGGTGTGCTCCTGGTTGCCCTTGCCGCGCGTTTCATCTTCAAAGAGCGGGTGAAGGCCCGTATCTGGGTGGCGATCGCTGCGGTGCTCGTCGGAATGGCCGTCGTTGCGCAGGTCTGGGCGAGCCCGCTTTCTGCGCTCGGCGTCGCGGCCGGACTTCTCGCCGCCCTCTGCCTCGCCGTCTATTTTCTGGTGGGCGAACGCCAGGTCGCATCCGCATCACCCCTCGCCGTCTCGTTCTGGTCGATGCTGTTCGCCAGCGCGTTCTGGTTGCTGTTCAGCAGCTGGTGGCTCATCGACCCGGGCGTGCTGGCCGCACCGACCGCTTTGGGCGGAAACCTCGACTCCATCACGGTGCCCCTCTGGGCCGTCGTGCTCTGGAATGGCGTCGTCGGCTCGTTCCTTCCCTATCTTCTGTCGTACCTGGCGCTTGCCCGGCTGACCGCTACGGCGGCCGGTATTGTCTCGGCGTCCGAAGTCATTTTCGCCTTCGGATTCGCGTTTCTGTGGCTCGGTGAAACTCTCGACGGCGTGCAGTTTCTGGGGGTTCTGCTGGTGCTCGCTGGCATCGTGGTGGCTCAAACAGCCCGCGCCGGCAAGACGATCGACCTTGATCTGGCCCGCCGCGATGTGACGGTGACGAAGCTGCGCTGAACCTGCCGACCCGGATGTCAGTGGCCACGCCTAGCGTGACATTCACACGACACTCGGYCGCTGACGTTCGGAGCAACCATGGTTTCATCGCCCACCCTGGCGCGCACGAGCACCATCACCCTCGTTCCCATTCGCGCGGGTCTCTGGCGAGTGACGCATCGATCAGGATCCGTTCTCGGCCACATCGAGCGGCGCAGCGACCCCCGCGGTGACAGCTTTGCCGCCCGCCGGCTCACCGCTGCGGGTCACGCTGTCGAGGTGGGAACGTTCTGGCGTCTCGATGACGCCGCAGACTGCTTTCGCTGATCCAGTTCTAAACACCAGCGGATGTGGCACGCCGCAGGGGCTCCCCCCGAATAGGTATGAGCACCGGTAAAGTGCGGCACATGTACTGGTGGAATAGTTTCTATGCCTGGTTGACCGATGTCAGCACTGAGCCCGTTTTCTTCAGCACAGTGCTGTTCGTTCTTGCGATCATTCTTGCTGGGGTTCTCTCGGCCTGGATCTCGCGAGCGACGCTCAAAAGCCTGATCGCCCAGCGCGATCGCGAGCAGAAAGTCGCAGCGATCGGCGCTCTCGTCGACGCAGCGACCGAAGCGTCAGTGTGGAACTCGCTGACTCCACAGGAGCAGGTCTTGGCTGACCGGGCCGTCGGCCAGGCAGACATCCAGGTGCGCCTTCTGCCGATCAAGGGCGCGGCGGTCGCCGCGGACTGGGCCGCGCATCAGCTCGCCGAGCTCAAGCGCACCTCGGCAACCTTCGGCTACCAGCTCGAGCCGGCGGTTCACGAGTTCCGTGACCGCCTCGTCGAGTGGCAGAACAAGCCGGGCAAGTCACGCAAGGTGTTTCAGGCGGATCTCACTCGGTGGGGCACCCAAAGTGTTACCCCGGAGAGTGCGCTGGTTGCCGAGCAAGACGCGTGGGTTGCGAAGCAGCACCACAACCAGTTCTCGGCCGATGAGTCTTCGTCGACGTCGCGACCATTCGCATCCCCTGCGACCACGTCAACCGAGGCGCTTCAGCTTCTGGACGACGTGAAGGCGCTCGATGTGCGAGCGGCCCCGTCCGAACCGCTGCCGGTCAACCCGGCCTAGCCTTCGGGCTTGGTTGTCGCGCTGAGCCTTCGGGCTCAGCGCCACCAGGTGTCGAACAGCGACGCCGGCACCTGGCGCTTGTGTTCGGTCGCCAGGAACCGAGCCTCCAGAGCTTCCGCGACAGCATCGTCGATCGGTCGGCCCTCGAGGTAGTCGTCGATGTCTTCGTAGCGAAGCCCGAGGTTCGCTTCGTCGGTCTGTCCGGGATTGTCATCGAGCAGATCAGCGGTCGGCAGCTTGAGATAGAGGCGCTCCGGAGCTCCAAGTTCGACGAGCAAGGCTCGTCCTTGACGCTTCGTGAGGCCCGACAGCGGGAGCAGGTCGGTTCCGCCGTCGCCATACTTAGTGAAGAAACCAGTGACAGCTTCGGCGGCGTGGTCGGTTCCCACCACGAGGAGACCGTTCTGGCCGGCTACCGCGTATTGGGCGATCATCCGCGACCGCGCCTTCACGTTTCCCTTCGTGAAGTCAGTCATCGGCGTTGCGACGCTGTCGGCGTACTCCGCTTCGAACCCCTCGACCGCACGCTGAATGTTGAAGCTGACCGTCGACTTCGGCCGGATGAAATCCAGAGCGAGCACGGCGTCGTCTTCGTCGTGCTGCACCGCAAAAGGAAGTCGCATCGCCACGAACGTGGTCGGCCGACCGGATGCCTCGAGTTCTTCGACGGCGAGCTGGCACAAGCGTCCGGCGAGGCTCGAATCCTGGCCTCCGCTGATGCCGAGCACAAAGCCTGACGCACCCGTGTGCACCAGGTAATCTTTCAGAAAATCGACCCGGCGGCGCACCTCGGCGGCCGGATCAATCTGGGGTGAAACGTGCAGTTCCGCGATGATTCGCGCCTGAAGATCTCGCATGGCTCACAATCTACCGGAGGTGCGACGCGCACGATCAGTATGGACGCCCGGAGTGGGCACTCTCCCCCAAGTTCGACATGCCGCAGCATTCGAACCTTCACCTGGCGGCGTAGTAGTCTCGACTGGTCGCCCCCGTAGCTCAGGGGATAGAGCAGGAGCCTTCTAATCTCTTGGTCGCAGGTTCGAATCCTGCCGGGGGCACATAAAAACAACTCATCGCGGTGCTTCTCATCTCTTGGTCGCAGGTTCGAATCCTGCCGGGGGCACACAAAAAACACCTCATCGCGGTGCTTCTCATCTCTTGGTCGCAGGTTCGAATCCTGCCGGGGGCACACAAAAAACAACTCATCGCTGTGCTTCTCATCTCTTGGTCGCAGGTTCGAATCCTGCCGGGGGCACACAAAATTCTCACTGCACAGCCGCAAGGCTCTCGCGGTGCTTCTCATCTCTTGGTCGCAGGTCCTGCCGGGGGCACATAGAAAGACAAGCCATCTCGGTGCGTCGCACCGGTGGTCGAGGAGCGTGCGAGCGCAGCGAGCCCGCGTCTCGAGACCTCCGCCGGCCAATCCCCAGACGCAACCCAGGTGCAGAGATCGGCCCGCGTGGTTTCGAGACGCGGCCTCCTCCGTCGGCTGCTCCTCAACCACCGAAATGGTCATGTGCCAAGTAGTCGCAGCCGACTTCGTCTTGCGCTTCTCAGTCAACGAGTGGGACACTTGACCCACTTGAGCGACACGGTCGGAAATCGAACGATGCTCGGGTTTGACCTGCCGCGGAAGACAGGCAAAGCTATGCGGGCAGCTTCACCCCCGCAATTGTCACGATGGAGTGTCATGAAATCGGTTCGACGTCCTGCCGTAGCGCTAACCAGCATGTTCATCCTGGTTCTGATCCAGGCGATCGCTGATCCCACGGGTCTTCTCGCCCTGGTCGGCTGGTCGGGAGCAGAGCTGCGCTTCGACCTGGGCATGTGGCCGCTCGCCCCGTACGTTGTATTCGTACCGGTACTGTTCGCCGTCACCTGGTGGGTCGCCGTTCGAGCGGGCGAACGTTTTTGGACACTGACGGCCGGCCTCGTGCTCGCCGTCTTGCTCGCGCAGGGCGCCGCCTGCTTCGTCATGACCTGGGACCTCGCCTCCGCGGGGTGGGCAGCCGGATTCGTGGCCGCGAAGGCCGTGCCCGCCGCGCTCATTGTCGCCGCCTTCACCCGCTGGCTCGGCGGACCGACGACACGCACGTTGCTCACACCCGGATCGATCTGGGCACCCGCCATCCTCCTCGCCGCGGTCACGCCATTCATCGCGGGCCTGTGGTGGACGGGTGCGGCCTATGCGCCGGGCATCCCCGTGGCCCGCCCCGACCGCGGGATCGTGTCGATGCTCATCGCCATGATTCTCATCGCCGGGGCCACAGCGTTGTGCCTGCGCTGGATGCGCTCGCGTGTTCGCGGAGTGCTCGGCGGGTGGCTGGCGGCTGTGGTGGCCGGTGGCGTGGTGGGCCTGATGCAAGGGATCATCGGGCTCACCGTCGACGGCGGCTTCACCGGCGACATCTGGCCGCTGATGGTCACCTACGTCGCCGTCGCCGACGGTCTCGCATTTGGCGCCTGCGCTGGCTGGATCGTCGGCCTGGGCGCCGTTGTCGCAGACCGACTTCTCGCCGAACGTTCGATCCGGACCCGGCAGCTCGCCACCGCTGCCGCCGTCGTCCTTGCGCTGGGCGCGGCCATTGGCATTCCGTCAACCGGAATCGCTTCGGCCGCGTCGACGGATGCCGCCGGTTCTGAAACAACGCCGCCCGCGGGCATTCTGCGCGCCGAAGGATCGATCATCACCGACGGCAACGGCAACCAGGTGCTGCTGCGCGGGGTCAACGTGAACCAGCTCGTGGACTTCTATCAGGCGCGCCTCGATGTGCCGGCGACCCGGCCATTGACTGAGCAGGATTTCGCTGACATGGCGGCCCAAGGATTCACCGTCGCGCGACTCAACCTGTCGTGGTCGGCACTCGAGCCGGAACGGGGCACTCTCGACCCGGAATACCTTGGCAAGATCACCGACGCGGTCGACTGGGCGAAGCAACACGGCATCTACACCGTGCTCGACATGCACCAGGACGGCTGGTGGAACGGGCCGTGGGAAGAGGGAACCACGTGTCGGCCAGGGACCGACCCGATGTGGGGATATGACGGAGCCCCCGAGTGGGCGACGATCACCGACGGAGCGCCGCGTTGCCAGTTCACCGGGCGCGACATCTCGCCGGCCGGCAACCGGGCATTCCAGCATTTCTACTTCGACACCGACGGCATCCAGACCGCGCTCGCCGAGACCTGGGGCAAGCTTGCCGCGCAGTTCAGCGACGAGAAGATGGTTGCCGGATTCGACCTGCTCAATGAGCCCGGTTTCGGTGAAACCGCCCCGGTCACGACATCGGTGCAACTCGGACGGTTCTACGACCAGGCGATCGCGGAGATCCGTGCAGCGGGCGCGCCGCAGATTGTGTTCGTGGAGCCGAGCATCCTCTGGTCAGGACTCGGATTCGATGCCGGCCCGACGCCCGGGTTCACCAACGATCGCAATATCGCCTTCTCGCCGCATATGTATGCCGAGTCGATCACCATGGACCGCGACCTCGGGATTCCCCCGATCGTGGGGCTGGAACGCCAGTTCACCCTCGCGCAGCGGGTCGCCGAGGAGCACGGCGCCCCGCTCTGGTCGGGCGAGTACGGCTATTGGGGTGAGGATGCGGATGTTCTCGCCCGCCTGAACCGCTACGCGGTCGCCGAGGATACGCACCGGCTGGGCAGCGCCTACTGGGTGTGGAAGCAGGCCTGCGGTGACCCGCAGAACGGCATCGGCCCGGTTGGGAATGCTCTGATGATGCAAGACTGCGCGACGGGTGGCGATGCTCCTCCCAAAACCGATCTTCTCAAGATTCTGAGCCGCGCCTATCCGCAGACCGCGCCGGGTGTTCTCACCGAGCTCGCCGCACACGAGGCCGACCTGACTCTCGCCGGAACGACGAAGGAACGGGGTTGCGGACTGACCGTGTGGATCCCCGGCGAGGCGCAGCCCGTGGTCGACACCGAGGGAATCACGAACGTTGAAACGGTCGCGGTTCCCGGCGGCTGGAACGTGACGGGCTGCGCCGACGGCGACTACACGCTGACGACGGGCGAGTAGACCCGAGCTGCCAACCCCGGTCCGGCTACCCCCAGCTGCGCACGTCGTTGCGGGTGCGGTAGTCGGGCCAGGGCAGTTCGATCGGCGGCTCGAAATCGGCCGCAAGCAGGGCCGGCATYGGGTCGGCCGCGACGCGCGCGTCGAACTCGGCACGTGCATCCGCAACGAGCTCAGGCTTCGTGAGCAGGTCGATGAAGGTGCCGGCGATCGTCTTGCCGGCCACGTCGATCGTTGGGTCGATCGTGGCGGGGATTCCACCGAGGGCGTTCATCACCCAGCCGGGGTAGGCACCGGCACCGGCGGGCGACTTCAGCGCCGGGCGTGACACGTAGAAACGCACGGTCGGCGCGTAGTGCGTCATCTCGACGTAGTCGTCGCTCGTCCAGTTGTGCTGCCACGGAGCCAGATGTTCGCGCAACGCCTCCTCGGCGTCCTGCGGCGTGATGAGCTGCTCGCACTCGTCAAGAAACGGCTTCTCCATCACCTCAATGCCGAGGTTTCGCTGAATCTCCTGCGCGACGCCGATCGCCTCCGGCCCGTAACTGGGAGCACCGACGGCCGCCAGGTTGTCGTAGAGCACGGTGGCCATGACGTGGTTCGTGCGGCCGGGCCGACTCCGCGCCACCCAGGTGACATCGACCGCGCAGTGCGCGATCTGCGCGGCATGCTCAGCGTTGCGGTCGAGAACGGCCAGAACGTGCTCAGCCATCTCAACGTTGGGGGTGCGCCAGGAGTACTGGATGCGCGCCACCCGGGCGGGAAGATTGTCGGCAGTCGCTTGGCCGTCGAGCAGGATGGCGTCGCTCAGGCTCCAGCCGCCGAAGCTCGGCAGCATGGCATCCTGCATGATGCGCGACGACGTGTACATCGACATGAGCGCCACATTGGCGCCCGGCGCGCGAGCCGCCGAGTGCGAGGCGGGAATCGGCGAGTTGGGGTTGGCCGACAGCTGCCATGATTCCGGCTCATCGCAGACAAAGGTATACACCTTGCTGTAGTAGGCCCCGCATTGGGTGTCCCAGCGCGCGGTGTTGCAGAGCGGCAGCATGTAGAAGGGGTGGAAGCTGACGATGGCATCCACGTTGTCGTAGTAACCGCGCAGTCCATGCACCACCTTCGAGCCGTGCATCTTCTCGGCCGGCTCCCCCGTGTACTTGAGGGTTCCGGCGATATCGTGCTGCTCCATCGCATGCTTGGTCGCCAACAGGCCGGCCAAGGTGGAGATCCCGAGCGCCGAGTGCGGGTCGGTGTGTCCAGGGGCAAACCGGCTCATGCCTTCGCGGCTGTCTTCGGTGACGGATGCCGACTGGTTGTTTCCGGGAACGGCGTCGTACTCGGCATAGGTCAGCAGCGTGGGTCCACCAGTGCCGTGCGTCCATTCGGCGCTGAACGCCGTCGGCATACCGGCCGACCCTGCTTCGACCGTGAAACCCTCGGCGGTGAGCCGCTCCACGTACCATTCGGCCGAGCGGAATTCACGCCAGGCCGGCTCGGCGAGTTCCCAGATGTGGGTGTGCCATTCCGAGAGTCGCGGCATATTCTCATCGACCCAGCGTGCGGCGGTTTCTTTGGCGACGACATCGAGCGTGTCGTCGAGCGTGTGGTCAAGCGTGGGGGTGTTGAGCAATGTTCTCTCCATCATGAGGTCGCAGAAAAGAGGTGAAGCGGCACGTGCACCAGGTTCAGGCCGGTCGAGGCGATCGCACGGGCGACGGTGCTACCGAGCTCGCTCGCGTCGGTGACCCGGTGCCCGGTGCCGCCGAAGGCGTCGGCCAGCGCCGCCCAGTCGGGTTGGGTGAGCACCACGCCGACCGGTTCAATGCCCCGGTCGCGCTCGTTTTGATTGATCTCCGCGTAGCCGCCATTGTCGACGCACACGACGGTGAGATCGAGCCGCTGTTCGACCGCGGTCACCAACTCTTGAACCGCGAACATCAGCGCGCCATCGCCGACGACGCAGACGACCGGACGATCGGGGCTCGCCACCTTCGCACCGATCGACGACGGCAGTCCGTAGCCGAGCGTCGCGTAGGCCGGCGTGTAAAGAAACGAGTGCGGGGCATCCTGCCGCACGACACTGGACATGCCGAAATAGGTGATCTGCGACGAGTCGCCGCCCACGATGGCGTTGGCCGGCAGCACGTCGGCGATGGCCGACGCGACTGCGAAGAGGGCGGGCGAAATCTCGCGCGCCTCGGCGAAGGCTTCGGCACGCACGCCAACCAGAGCATCGGCGCGTGCCGAGGAGTAGTTGGTCCCCGGGCTGCCCGTGTCGTCAATTCCCGCAGCGCCACCCCGACCGGCGTCGACTCGCCCGGCGCGCAACCCGTCGAGCAGCTGAGTGAGAACAGCAGCGCTGTCCCCCACGAGTCCGATGTCACTGCGCACGTTCTTCTGCACCTGTGTGGCAAGAATGTCGATGCGGATGACAACCCCGGCCGGCTGAATCACGCCGCCCCAGAGCTCCGCCTCGCCGAGCTTCGAACCAACGATGAGCACGGCATCCGAGTCATTGATGACCTTCTGCACCGCGGGCAGTCGAATTTCGGAGGCGAGCGAGAGCGGGTGGTTCTCCGAAACGGCGGCTTTGCCGTTGAGAGTGGTGACGACGGGCGCATCCAAGAGTTCTGCGAGTGCGGTCAGCTGCGCGGCCGCGCGGAGCGCCCCACCCCCGGCCACAATCACGGGCCGCGCGGCACTGTCGAGTGCAGCAATCGCCTTGTGCAGATCGGCGTATTCTGCGCCGGCTGCGGCACGAATCTCGTGCGCGGCGAGCATCGACGGCGGGCAGTCGCTCTGTCCCTCCAAAATGTTCAGCGGAACCTCGATGTGCACGGGGCGCGGACGCCCGTAGCGGAACATCGTAAATGCGTCGTGCACCGCCTGCACCGCCTCTGTTGCGCTGTACACACGCCGACTCCACTCGACGATCGCACCGGCAGCCCCGGTCGGATCTTTGGTTTCGTGCAGCGCGCCGTTGTCGGCGAACTCGCCGCCCTCCGCCACACCGGGCGAGAGGATGATCAGCGGTCGCGATTCGCAGTACGCGGTGCCGGCCGCCGACAGCGCATTCAACAGGCCGGGCCCCGACGTGGTGATCACCACACCGGGAAGCCCGGTCTGCTGCGCCCAACCGTCAGCGCCATAACCGGCGCCCTGCTCGTGCCGCGAGGTGACCGGATGAATGCCCAATGCGGTCAGCGGACGATAGAACTCGAGGTTGTGAGTTCCGGGGATGCCGAAGATCGTGTCGACGCCGTAGTTGCGCAGCACCGTCATCACGGCCAGCCCGGCGTTGTCGAGTTCGACCCCTGCGCCGAGGGCTGTTTCTGCCGATTCTTCCGAGTAGTTCACGGGATCCCTTGTCTCTACTTAGCGGCGTAGTGGCACACGCCATCTACCCAGGTTTGCGCTACCGCGATGGTCGAAATTTCGTCGACGGCGCACTCGAAGGGGTCGCGTTCCAGCACAGCGAAGTCGGCACGCTTGCCCACCTCAATACTGCCGATTTCCGCCTCCCGGCCGAGGGTGTGCGCCGCGTTGATGGTGTGGGCGCGAAGCGCGAGTTCGCGGGTAATGGCCAGGTCATCACCGCCCAATTGGTTGCCACGACGGGTGACGCGACTCACGGCAGCCTGAATCGCCTCCAACGGACGCGGATCGGCGACCGGCGCATCCGAACTGATCGTCACGTGCACGCCGGCCGCAGCGAACTCACCGAGCGGGTTGAAGCGCTCGCCGGGCGTTCCGATGGCCTGTTCGACGCCCTCGCCCCAGTTGAAGTGGTGTTGCGGCTGGTTGACCGGGTGGATGCCGGCCGCCGCCATGCGCGCGATCTGCTCGGGCGTCGGCAGCCCGCAGTGCTCGATACGGTGACGGGCGTCCGCCGACGGATTCTCGGCGAGGGCCGCCTCCAGCGAGCTGATGACCATCTCGATCGCGGTGGGCGATTGGGCATGGGTCGCCGTCTGCAGCCCCACCGCGTGAGCCCGGCTGATCAGCGCCTGGTATTCGGCGGGTTCGTGATAGAGCTGTCCGGTGCGACACGGGTCACCCACGTATCCGTCGGGAAAGTATGCCGTCCAGCCGCCGAGTGTGCCGTCCGCGTAGAACTTGATGCCGGCGAAGCTGAGGTGCGAGTTTCCGAACGCACCGTGGAGTCCGGTGTCGATGGCCTCATCGAGCAGGTGCGAGAGCAGATACATCGAGATGCGCGTTTTGAGCTGATTCTGTTCAGCCAATCGCAGGTACATGTCGAACTCGCGCTTGGTCACTTGCGCGTCACCGATCGTCGTGACTCCGCCCTGCAAGAAGTTCTCTTGAGCGACGCTGAGCTGACGCACGTGCTCCTCAGGTGCATCACCGAGATGAAAGTTGGGACCATGGTGACCGATTTTCACACCTTGCACGCCGGTCAGAATGTTGCAGGCGGCATCCGAGAGCTCACCGGTCAACTCACCGTCCGCGTCGCGGAAGAACTCGCCACCCTTCGGGTTGGGGGTGTCCCTGGTGATTCCGCTGGCGTCAAGCGTGAACGTGTTCACAACACCGCCGTGACCCGACGCGTTCATCAGGTACACCTCGCGGTCAGTCGCCACGAGATCAAGCTCGCTGCGGAGCGGATGGCGCTTCTCGGCCAGGTTGCGTTGCTCGTAGCCGTAGCCGCGCACCGGAAGTCCGTTCGGAATGCGGGCGGCCGCCTCGGCGAGCAGCGCCACGATCTCGGGGATGCTCGATGCCTTCTCCGGGCCGCAATCCACCCAGCTCATCATCTGACCGAGCATGAGCGGGTGGGCGTGGGCGTCGATGAATCCCGGGACCACGATCTGGTCTCCAAAATCGGTGACCACCGGCTCCGTCGGCGATATCGCCGCTGCTGCGGTCCGGCATTCATCAAGGGTGCCCACCCGTGCGATTTGACCGGCGAAGATCAAAAAGGCGTCGGCGACACTGTTCTCGGCGTCGAGAGTGTGCACGGCGCGGGAGGTCACAATCCGCGGAAAGTAGTCGGTGAAAGATGTTTCGAATGTGGCGAGTTTCCGCATGGGAGTACTCCAAACGTCGGGTCGAAGAAATGAAAGGAAATGGGCGATGGGCGCTTATCGGCCCGCCTGGGTAGCTAGGTGGCTCGCTGGCGAGCGAGCGTGCTGACGAGCGGCGTCGGGGATTTCGGCTCGGACACGATGACCACGGGACTGTCGGGTGCGCCCGTCTCGGCCCACGAGATCACGTTCTGGGCCTGCTGGCGCACATACTCGGCATCCGTGCGGCCCGACCAGTACGCAATGTGCGGCGTCAGCAGCACACGCGGATGCGAGACCAGCGGGTGATTGGCGGGCGGCGGTTCCACGTCGAGCACGTCGAGCCCGGCACCGGAGAGGTGTTCTGCGTCGAGTGAGGCGGCCAGCGCCACACTGTCGACGAGTCCCCCACGACTCACATTGATGAGGTACGAGCCCTGCTGCATGGCGGAAAGGAACTCGGCATCCACCATATTCGCGGTGGATTCGAGCAACGGGAGGTGGAGTGACAGCACATGAGCCTCGGCGCGAACGTGCTCGAGCGACGCCCGGCGCACACCGACCGCGGCCAAACGCTCACGAGTTTCGGCGGTGTCGGGCAGCATCGGATCGTAGCCGACGATCTCGCCGAAGAGCGGTCGAGCAAGTTCGGCCAGCTTGGAACCGATCTTGCCCAAACCCACCAGGCCCAGCGTGGTCTCGCTGAGTCGTTGCGGCACAATCGTGTCACGCAGGTTCCAGCCGCCGCCCCGCGTCGCCTGGCCGTAGAACGACAGACCGCGGGCACCGTGAAGAGCCAACGCCAGCGCGTGGGTGGCCACCTCTTCGGTCGCTGCACCGGGAATGTTGGTGACCCAGATTCCGTGTTCCGCAGCGGCCTCGACGTCGACGTTGTTGAAGCCCATCGACATGAGTGCGATGACCCGGATGCTGAGCATCCGTTCGATCATGTCCCGGGTGATCTCGGCGTATCCCACCAACAGGGCGACGGCACCCACTGCTCCCGCAACAATCACCTCCCGATCGTGCGAATCGAGGTAGGTGACGTCGAAACCGTGGCTGTCGAGCAGGGCGATACCAGCTGAAAAGTCGGTGTCGTCGAGATCGGTGTAGACCGCTCGGGGGCGGATGCCCGGGTTAGTGGACATGGCTGAGGAACTTCTTGGTGCGTTCGTGCTGCGGGTTCTCGAAGAACTCCTCCGGCGCGGCCTGCTCGACGATGACTCCACCGTCGAAGAGCGTCACTTCGTCGGCGGCACGGCGGGCAAAGCGCACCTCGTGCGTGACGACGATCATCGTCATGCCTGCTGCTGCAAGATCTTCCATCACCTCGAGCACCTCCCCGACAAGCTCGGGGTCAAGAGCGGATGTCGGCTCGTCGAAGAGCATCACCTGTGGGTTCAGGATGAGCGCGCGGGCGATCGCCACACGCTGCTGCTGACCGCCGGACAGCTCCGACGGGAAGTGGCCGTCACGATCGGCCAGGCCGACTTTGGTCAGCATTGCGTAGGCCCGTTCGCGGGCCTCGACCTTCGGCACCCGCTGCACATTGGTGAGACCGATCATCACGTTCTCGACCGCGGTGAGGTGCGGGAACAAGTTGAACTTCTGAAAGACCATCCCGATGTCCCGGCGCTGAACCGCGAGCTTGCCCTCGGCGTGGTGCAGGATCTTGCCGCTGTGCTCCGAGGCTCCGATCCGTGTGCCGTTGAGGGAGATAGTGCCCCGATCGGCCGGCTCGAGCAGAGCCATCAGCCGCAGCATCGTCGATTTTCCGGAACCCGACGGGCCCAGCACGGCCTTCACTTGGCCCTTGTTGACGGCGAATTCGACGCCTTTCAGTACCTCGTTGCCGTGGTAGGCCTTGTGGAGGTCTGCGACCTGGAGGGTCGGGAGGACCGCGGTGTCCAATGCAATGGTGCTCATGACTTGGCACCCTTCGTTTCGAGGCTGGTCATCTTCAGGCTGGCGATGGCCCGAGTGTTCATCGTGACCGGTCGGATGGTCTTCTTCACGCCACGTGAGGTCCAGAGGAACTTCTTCTCAACACGGTTCTGAATCAAGGTGATGATTGTCACGATGACCAGGTAGTACATGATCGCGACGGTGTAGTACTCGGCATAGCGGAACGTGATGTTCACGCCGATCTGAGCCGTGGTGAGCAGCTCGCGCAGGGAGATGACCGAAGCGAGTGACGAGTACTTGATCAGTCCGATGAACTCGTTTCCGGTCGGAGGCAACGCAGTTCGGATGGCCTGCGGAAGCACGACCTTCAACATCACCGATGCGGGCTTCATGCCCAGTGCGCGGGCGGCCAGCTCCTGGCCGTCATCGACGCTGTTGAGCGCCGAACGGATGATTTCGGCCATGAACGCGGCTTCGACCAGTCCGAGCCCGATGGATGCCGCGATGAACGGCGTGTACCAGTCGGCGCGCAACGCGGGGATCAGTTGGGGAAGCGCGTTCCACATGATGAGCAGCACGAGCAGCGCCGGAAGGGCCCGGAAAAACCAGACGTAGAGCGCGGAAGGTGCGCTCACGTAGACCTTCTTCGACGTGCGGCCGACGGCCAGGAAGAATCCGATCACGGTGGCGATGACGAGCGAGCACACTGCGACACTGATCGAGAGGAGGGCGCCCCAGAGATACGCGGGGTTGAAGAGCTGCTCGAAGAAGATCTGAGGATCAAAAAGCATGGGTATTGACTCCTAGGTGGTGCGGGGTCACCGGTCTGCCCGGCAACCCCGCCCAAGGGACTGGTTAGGGAACGTCCAGAATGGAGACGTCGAGGTTGTAGCTGCCGGCCGCCTTGGCCAACTCACCGTTCTCGCGAACTGCGTCGAGTGCTTCTGCGACAGCAGGAGTGAGCTCGCTGTCCTTCTTCGTGAACACGCCGAAGGTGGTGTCCGGGGGGAACACGTTGCTGGCAACCTGGAGCTTGCCCTTGTTCTGTGTGGCCATGTAGGCCGCCGCGACATTGGTCTCGACCAGAACGTCGGCCTTGCCATTGATCACGGCAAGAACGGTCTCGGCGGTTTTGGGGTAGTCGGTGTGTGCGATGGCGTCTTTGCCGTCGGCGACGCACTTCTCGCTCAGCGCGGCGACGCTGGCGGAGTTGCTCGAGGCCGACTGGGTGACGACCTTGAGCCCGCACAGGTCTTCGGGCTTCTCCAGCTTCGCGGCCAGCTTCGGGTCGGCGAGCACGGCCGGGCCGGCATTCATCACGGCCGAGGCATCGGCAATCTGCAGGCGCGCTTCGCTCATGTAGAGACCGCCGAAGATTGCGTCACACTTTCCGGACTGCAGCCCCGGCATGAGGCCGTCAAACGAGGTGACTTCGAACTTGGGCTCGACACCCCAGTGCGTGGCAACGGCACGGATGCCATCGGCGTCGAAGCCGATGATGTCACCACCGGTCGAATCCGCGTAGTACTCCAGCGGCGGGTACTCGGGGTCAATGCAGGCTGTGAAGAATCCCTCGTTGACAAGCCCCGTTGGCGCGGCCGACTCTGCACCGGAGTTCTCCGCGGGCTTCGAGTCGTTCGTCGCACCTGCGGCGCAACCGCTCAGTAGCAATGCCGCTGAAACACCTGCGACAAGGCCGATCATAGTTTTCTTCATTGCTTCTCCATTGAATGCGTAGGAATCCACCCCGTGAAAAGTTGATGCGGAGAGGTGGTAACGACCATTGTGTGTTTTTCGAACCGACTTGTCAAAACAACATTGCACGAAAACCAGCGATCAAGTGCAAAACCGCAACGCATTAAGCGCTTCGCAACGTTGATTCAACCGTTGAACCACAATTCGCAGGTAAACCTGGCGTATAGCGGTGGGAGGTGCGGTACTGTTCACACGTGGACGAACTCACCGAACAGGCATTGGCTCATTTGAGGCGTGACGGTCGGGCGTCGTTTAGCGACATCGCTCGACAGCTGGGCACCAATCGCACAAACATCGCCAAACGCCTCAACCCGCTCCTCAGCTCCGGCGACGTGCGCGTTGTCGCGGCCATCCACCCCCGCATCCTCGGGCTCACGGTGCTGGCGCACCTCACGCTTCGTGCCGAGGGCGATATGGGTGAGCTTGCCGAGCGCATCTGTGAGCTGAACTCGCCGGTCTTCGTCTCCGAAATCGCCGGCAACTATCAACTGATCGCCGAGCTGCACACCGCGAGCATGGCCGAATTGCACTCCGATGTGCACAGCATCCGCTCGCTACCCGGCGTGATTGAAGTGCACGTGATGATCTATGAACGAATGCTGAAGAGCTTCTTTCTCGGCGAAGAGCCGCAGACCGTCGACCTCGGGCTCGATGAAGCAGACCTGCACCTGATGGAGCTCCTGCAGCAGGACGGGCGTATGGGCTATGCCGAACTCAGCGAGCAGGTGGGCCTCTCGATCAGCGGATGCCGCACTCGCCTGAACCGTCTGACCGAGACCGGCGCCATGCAAATCGGATTGGTGCGCCGCCGCATCAGCCTCGAAGGAGAGCTTGTCTTCGGCTTCGGTTTCAGCACCGTCGGCTCTTATGACCGACTGGTTGCTCTCGTCGAAGGCGAGCCGGGCCTGGAGTTCATGGCGCGCACGGTCGGGCGCTTCGACATCGTGGCCACGATCACCTTCGGAACATTGCACGAGTTCAACGAATTCATGGCCTCAGTGCGCGCGCTCAACGAGGTGCGAGTCGCCGAACAGTGGATGCACGCGCAGATTCGCAAGGAGCGCTACCAGCACAGTCTGCAGCGAATCCACGGCGGACTGGCTGCTGTCTCCTAGAGCGCTTTTGCGGCCGCGACAAGCACCTGATCGAGAGTCGGAGCCCCGACCGCTCGAAACACTTCGGCACCCGATGCGTCACGCACGAGAACTGTTGGCGTCGAACGGATGCCGTGCGCTTCGGCCTCGGCGTTGTCGCGGGCCACGTCGAACTCGATGACCGTCGCCTGGGGGACGACCCGCTCCACCTCGGCCAGCACGGCACGCGTCTGTGCGCACGGCTCACAGAATGACGACGAGAAGAGAATCAGGTCCATCGCAGCTCCTTAGCCGATGACGAGGGCAACAACTGCCCGCATTACCTCAAGTCTACGAAGCGCGCGGCCCACTGTGACACCGAGCCCGCCGGCACTGTCTGCACCCCCCGTTAGACTCGGGGACATGACAAATAGCAGTGACCGGTTGGTATGGATCGATTGCGAAATGACCGGCCTCAATCTTGAAACAGACGAGCTCGTCGAGATCGCCGTCGTGATCACGGATTACGACCTCAATCTGGTCGACCCGGGAATCAACATCGTCATCAAGCCCGACCCCTCAGCGTTGGAGCAGATGGGCGATTTCGTGCGCAACATGCACACGACCTCCGGTCTGATCGAAGAGATTCCGAACGGTGTCACCACCGCAGAGGCCGAGTACCAGGTGCTCGAGTACCTCCTCAAGTTCATCCCGGCCGAACAAAAGGCTCCCCTGGCCGGCAACTCGATCGGCACCGACCGTTCGTTCTTGACGCGTTACATGCCGCGCCTCGACAATCACCTGCACTATCGCAACGTTGACGTGTCGTCGATCAAAGAACTTGCGCGTCGCTGGTACCCCCGCGTGTACTTCCAGGCTCCCGCAAAAGACGGTGGTCACCGCGCTCTCGCAGACATTCTTGAATCAATTCGAGAATTGGCATATTACAGAAAAGCCCTGTTCGTGGGCGATCCCGGACCCTCTACTGACGAGGCGAAGGCCATTTCAGCGGAGGTAGTGAACAACTTCACTCCAAAGATGTAATAGTATTCTTGAGTTGCCTTCGCCGAGAGGTGGAGAACAACACATGGTGGGTATAGCTCAGTTGGCAGAGCGCCTGGTTGTGGTCCAGGAGGTCGCGGGTTCAATCCCCGTTACTCACCCCATGTAGCACCCGATCGTGGTGCAGTCCCTACAGACAGGTCGCGGGTTCAATCCCCGTTACTCACCCCATGTAGCACCCGATCGTGGTGCAGTCCCTWCAGACAGGTCGCGGGTTCAATCCCCGTTACTCACCCCAAGGTGGGCAGGTCGCAAAACTGCCCAAAAGAAATCGCTTCTGATGAGAATCAGGAGCGATTTTTGGTTTTCGCAAGCACGGTGCAATCAGGTTCGCGCGTCGCACCGTTCGTGAGAAGCTAAACGGATGCTGCAGCTTGAGCCTGACGAATTCGAACGTCTCGTCGTCGACGAACTCGATCTTCTTCCCGACGACATGGTCGACGGTCTCGACAACGTGGTTTTCGTGGTCGAGGATCGCCCGGAAGACGGAACACTCGACGTGCTCGGCCTGTACGACGGCGTTGCGCTCACCGAACGTGGCCAATACGGCTTCGGTGAGATGCCCGATCGAATCATTCTCTATCGCGAGTCGCTTCTGGCCTTCTGCGAGTCGTTGGACGAGCTGCGGGACCAGATTCATATCACTCTCGTGCACGAAATTGCTCACTTCTACGGGATCGACGACGACAGGCTGCACGACCTCGGCTGGAGTTGACCTCTCCTCGGTTAGCGTGAGTCATGGGCACTTTTCGCGTGGGACGCTTCCTCGGAGTTCTGGGCGGAACCGTGGTCATTCTGGGCGCCGGCGTCTATGGCCCGGCAACACTTCTCGGCCCGCTCCCGGCAGCGTCTGTCACACGCGTCACGCCTCCCCAGGCGCCGGCTGACGTCTCTCCCCCGGCACTTCCCGCCGCAGGCGCCAGCGCGATCGTGGCAGTGTCGCCGGCGGCGTCCGGTGGACCGATTGCAACCGCAGGCTCCGCGACGTCGCTCCCCATGGCCTCGGCCGCGAAATTGATCACCGCACTCGTCACGCTCGACGCGCATCCGCTCGCACCGGGAGAACCCGGCGACTCGTTCGCGGCGACCGATGCTGACTTCCAGGGCTATCTTGACTATGCCGCCGCCGGCGCGCGCACCGTCTCGGTCTATCCCGGCGAAGTCTGGACCGAGCGGGAGATTCTGCAGGCTGTGCTGTTGGCCTCCAGCAACAATCACGCCGATACGCTCGCACGCTGGGCTTTCGGTTCCCTCGAGAAGTATCACGCCGCCGCATCCGACTGGCTCACTGCCCACGGACTCGATGACACCGTCGTCGTCGACGCCACCGGACTCGACGAAGCCAGCGCCGGCACGGCCGCCGATCTCGCCCGACTTGCCGGCCTCGCAGCCGCCGACCCGACAATCGCCGAGATTCTCCAGAATCCTGAATCGACTCTCGCCGACCGAAGTGGCATCGACAACACGACCGCAACCGTGCTGGTCGACGGCGTGCACACCCTGTCACGTAGCTACACGGATGCGGCCGGCGTCTGTCTGCTTTTCACGGCAACGGTCGGCAGCGACGACACCGAGTTCACCCTGTCGGGAGCGTTCCTCGGCGAGCCTGACTACGACACGCTCACGGCCGACCTCACCGCCCTGATGACGAGCGCTCGAACCGGAATCGCCCTGCAGCCGGTGGTGAGTGCCGGCGACGTCTACGCCCGATTCGACGCGCCATGGGGTGAGACCGCTTCAGGCGTGGTCGGAACAACGAAGACGCGACTCGGCTGGCAGCAGTCGGCGAGCGGCGAAGCAGTGGCGACAGTCGACCGCGTGACAACGGCACGCGCCGGCCAACGGGTCGGCACCGTCGAACTGGCGCAGAGCGCCGGTAGTCCTGACGTCTCTGCGCCGCTGGTTCTTGACGGCACCCTTCGTGATCCCGGACCCGGTTGGCGTCTGCTCAACCCGATTCCGGTGATCACCGCGTTCATTCAGTCGCGGTGACGTCAATCACAGTGAGTTCAATCACAGTGCGCCGAGCTACCGAACCGACGCCCTAGTCCTGCTCGTGATTCGATTCGACCGGGTCGCTGTCGCCGGGATCGAAGCTGTAGCGCACGTGCAGTCGGCCCTGGACATCCCTCTGGTCGCCCTTGTCGTACCAGAAGAGCGATTCCATCCCGTCAACCGCTGCCACCATGCTGATGCGCGGCTCGGCGGCCCCGCGCACGAGAACGCGCGAATCGGTCTGCCCCTCCAGGGGGCCGTCGAGGAACTCGGCGATGTAGACCACGCTGTCTGAATCTGGTGCTGTCATGGCACCAACTTAGTCCTGTGCGGGGTCAGACGGGCCTGTCACGCCGAATTCTCTTTGCTCAGCCGGGTGCGAAGAACCGAATCGTCGCCTGGCGGGCGGGGTCTTCTCGTGCGTAGTAGGTTTCCCATTCCTGCTGCCATTCATCCCAATGGGCAAGAAATCGCTCGCCATCGCGCGCGATGGCACGACGTTTGCGGCTCTGGTCTTCGGCGTCGAGCCACACTCTGATGTCGGACAGCGCGGTGTGGGCTCTGGCCAACGCTCCACACCCCTCAACGATGAGCGGCCGGTGAGGGTCGACGGTGTGCCATTCCAACGGCGCCTCGACGGTCCAGTCAAAGCGTTGCCATGCGGCGGGGCGCCCCGCGCGCCGCGGCGCGAGCACATGCCGCTCCAGGTGTTCAATGCCGGCATCCAGCCCACCCCAGCCGGGGTAGATGTCGTCGAGACGCACGAGTGTCGGTCGGCGTTCTCCGGGCCACCCCGCGAGGACCTGATCGGCGAGGGTGGATTTTCCGGCGCCGCTCGGGCCGTCGATGAGCACCACCGCCGTCGGCGGGGCGGTCGCCACGGAGGCGAGCACTTCGGCCGCGAAGGTGGTTTCCGCCAGCCGCGCATCGGACCCTGTCGCATCGGACCCTGACTGCAACAGTGAATCAGGCGAGGACAAAGTTCCAACTTCCCGTTGCAATCGACACCCCGGCTGCCAGCATCGCGATGCCGAGACCGAGTGCGATCAGAGCCCATTCTCGCCAGCCGAATGGCGAGGGCCGGGCCCAGGTGCGCACGCTCGGTGCTCCGAAGCCGCGTGCCTCCATGGCGGTGGCGAGTTTGCTGCCCCGGCGAATTGACAGCACCAGCAAGGCAAACGCCTGACCGGCGAGACGGCGCAGTAGATGCCCGTCGGCTATTCCTCGCGCTCGGCGCGCCAGCTCCAGAGCGCGCCAATCGTCGATGAAGAGACCGACCAGACGCAATCCGGCCAAACCGCCCAGCACGAACCGGGCGGGAAGTTTGACGACCTGCGCGAGGCCGTCGGCGAGGTCAGTCGGGTCGACGGTGATGAACAAGACCACGGCGGGAAGACCGATGGCCAGCACCCGCAATGTCGTCGCGATCGCCAGACCGATGGAGCCGTCAGTGATGTGAATCAACCCGAACGACCAGTACTCGGCTCCCGCGGCCTTGCCGTAAAGCAGCGTCGTGAGTCCGGTGGCGGGAGCAGCGATCCAGACGAGCGCGGTGCGGGAAAAGAACGTTCGGGCCGAGAGACCCACCCAGAGAAAGAGCACAAGCTCGCACACGAGGGCGACAGCCGCCGACACCCAGTCGATGGTGAGCACGAGAACTGCGGCGAGCACCAAGGCGGCGGCGAGCTTGGCCACCGGGTTCACTCGGTCGATTGCCCGGAGCGTCGGTGACTCGACCGCTGGCGCGATGGCGGTCATCGGTCGGCCTCCGCCGGTACCGGGGCGCCTAGCCGAAACTGTTCGTCGGCAATCGCAGCGACGAATTCGGGGTCGTGCGACACGGCGATCAGCGCTGTGCCCTCATCCAGCAACTCGGTGAGTAAAACGACGATCTCCTGCCAGGTACGAAAGTCCTGCCCGAATGTCGGCTCGTCGAGGACGAGAACGCGGGGCGCGCTGGCGAGAACCGTCGCCACCGAGAGGCGACGCTTCTCGCCTCCGGACAGCGTGAACGGGTTCGCTTCGGCCAAATGATCGAGTCGCAGTCGACCGAGCAGACGGTCGACCCGTATCGCGATCTCGGCGTCGGCAATGCCGAGCGCCTTCGGTCCGACCGAGAGTTCGGCGCGCACAGTCCCCGCCACGAACTGGTGTTCCGGGTCTTGGAACACCGTTCCGATCCGGGTCAACAGTTGACGTGACTTCCATTCGATCGGCGATGCTGATGCCCCGTGGGCGAGATCCGGACTCGCCACGACGGAACCGCCGCTCGGCTTCAGCAGCCCGGCCAGGGTCAACGCGAGCGTTGATTTGCCGGCACCGTTCGGCCCGGTCAATGCCAGCGCCGCACCTGGCTGCACCTGGAGGTCGATGGCGCCGGCCACCTCGACACCCTTCACGCGGGAGACCGCGAGATTCTGAGCCGTCAGCAGCGGCGCGATCGTGCTACCGCTCGGCATCCGTTGCCGCACCGGCAGGGCATGCTTCACACCGGGAACCCACACGCCGGCCGCAGCCAGTCGTTCGGCCTGTGTCGCGAGCACCTCATCGGGGTGGCCGTCGGCAGCGACTCCCCCGCCGGCATCCAGCACGACCACGCGGTTGACCAGATGCCGCCAGACGTCGACTCGATGTTCGATGACGACGAATGTGGCCGCCGTCGACTCGAGCACCCGGGCAACGGAATCGCGCACCTCGCGCACACCGTCGGGATCGAGGTTCGCCGTCGGCTCGTCCAGAAGCACCAGGCTCGGCCGCATGGCCAGCACACCGGCCAGGGCCAGGCGTTGCTTCTGCCCACCGGAGAGACGCGATGTGGGGTGATTCAGCGGAAGATCGAGGCCGACCATCTGCAGGGCGTCGGCTACCCGGCGCCAAATCTCGTCACGGGGCACGCCGAGGTTCTCGCAGCCGAACGCGACGTCGTCGCCGACCCGGGCCAAAATGACCTGGGAGTCAGGATCTTGAAGCACCAGCCCGACCTGACCTCGCGCGGCGTCGGGCTGGCTGCCATTGATACGCAGCTCGCCCGTCTGCTCGCCTTCCTCGTCGCCGCCGAGCACACCGGCGAGGGCGTGCAGAAGCGTTGACTTTCCGGCACCCGATGGGCCGAGCAGCAAGACGCGTTCGCCCGGCTCGATCCGCAGGTCGAGTCCCGAGACGGCGAAGGCGCGGCGTCCGGCGTGACGCCAACCCCAGCCGCGGGCGTCGACTGACGCGCCCGCGACCGAGGATTGGGACGATGGTGATGTCATGAGCTGCGCGCTAAACCTCGCGCGTAATCTGGCGCCCGGCGGCAAACCGGTTGAGCGCCCCGGTTCGGGCCAATCCGCGCATGGCCAGCCAGGAGAGCAGCCCGGCAAAGATCGCGCCGGAGAGAACAGCAGAAATCACGTAGACGACACTGAACTCGCTGCTCGCCCCGGGGTACCAGAGCAGCAGGTCGTTGATGGCGAGGGCGAGGCCCGCACCGGCACCGGCCAGAATCGCGACATACAAGCGGTAGTTGGCGTAGAGGAACAACGCGAAGACGAGTTCAGCGCCGAGGCCCTGCACGACGCCGGAGACCAGCGTCAGGACACCCCATTCGTTTCCACCGACCAAGGTGGAGACGACGGCGGCGAGCAGCTCGGTGAAGAGCGCGGCGCCGGGCTTGCGGATGATGAGTCCACCGAGCACTGCGGCGAAGAGCCAGCCGCCTCCGAGGAGGGCTTGCAGGCCGGGTAGCGCCGGGCTGAGCACTGCGCTGAGCGGGTTGGATGCCTGATTCCAGACGACGAAGATGAGGCCGCTGGCCACACCGATGACGCTGGCGACGACGATGTCAACGACACGCCAGCGCAACGAGCGCGGCCTACGATTCGTCGACGGGGTGTGAAGAGTTGTTGATGCGTGCACTGTACGTGCCCTTTCCGTAGATTAATACAGGGCACGGGTTAGAGAAGCCTTCCTGCGCTGGCATGATCCAGATCAGGTTCGACGGTCGAAGCTTGAGAAGCTTCCTCTCAGCCCGGCTCACCGGACTCCCGTGTTCACTCCCCACTATACCGCCGCCTAGAATTGCTGAGATGAGGTCAGTCGGAATGGGCGCACGCAACGACACCGCTCCGATGGAGCGCGCCGTATGAGCTTGCTCGTACTACCGGTTTTGGCCGTGCTGATGCTGGTGCTGATGCGGTCGTTCATTCGTCGCCGGCGTCGCCAGCACCAGGGGCTCCCGGTTCACGGAGCGTGGCACATTCCGCTTTGGGTGCGTCAACGGTGGCAGAATCGTCGGCTGCTTCGCCTGCGTCGACCGGGAAAGAACTCCTAGCGCTTGAAGGCGCGGATCACCCGGGAAACCGTGTGTCCGGCGACCCAGAGAAACGGGATGCCGACGGCCAACAGGGCGATCAGGTTGGGTTCGAAACGCGCGCGACCGTTCTCGGTGACATAGGCGCCGACGGGCACCGACAGGCCTCCGCCGCCTCCGCCGCTGCTACTGGCCGAACCGGCCTCAGCATCGGGGTCGCCATCACCCTCGATACCGCCGCCGAAACCGAACTGCACCAAGGCCACCGGAAGAATCGTGACACCGTCGATGGTGACCGGCTCGCCGTAGGCGGACTTCACACCCATGGTGCCGATGTTCTCTGCAAGCTTCACAACGAGGTTAGTCATGCGGTTCAGGCTACTCCCTCGGCCCAAGCTGGCGTGAAGATTTCACCTGTGAGGCAGGTCGCACAGTGCCCCGGCCGAACCGAGCGGTCAACGAGTCGACGGCCAACTCCGCCTCTCTCCAGTCTTCGTCGGGGTCCCACAGGCCCATGCCGGTGCCGTCTCCGTCGCTGAGTTGTTCGATGCGCACCCCGATCAGGCGAACACGGATGCCGGAACGCGCAAGGGTGTCGAAGCTCGCCACCGCCTCCTCATAGATCCGCCGCCCGACATTCGTTGATTCCGCCAGCGTGCGGGACCGGGACACCGTGCTGAAGTCGGTGTACCGAAGCTTCAACACGACCGTGCGACCTACCAAGCCCGCGCGGCGGAGCCGGGCCGCCACCTCGTCGGACAGGCGCAGAATCTCGCTACGCAACCGGTCGACATCCGTCACGTCGTGTTCGAACGTGACCTCGTGGCCGATGCTCTTCTCTTCGCGTTCGAGCGAGATCTGGCGGGGGTCGCGCGCCCAGGACAATTCGAACAGCTTCTGTCCGGACGCGACCCCCAGCGAGGATTGCAAGACCGACAGCGGGGTGTTGGCGATGTCACCAATGGTGCGCAACCCGAGCCGGGTCAGGCTCTCTTCGGTGCTGGCGCCGACGCCCCACATCGCTGACACCGGCAGCGGATGCAAGAAATCAAGGGTCTCTTGGGCGGGGATCACCAGCAGGCCGTCGGGCTTGGCCCGGCCGGAGGCGAGTTTGGCAATGAACTTGGTGGATGCCGCTCCCACCGAACAGGTCAACCCGGTTTCGGCCTGCACACGCCGTCGAATCAGCGCGCCGATCTCGGCCGGGCTGCCGTGCAACCGGCGGGCGCCGGCGACGTCGAGAAACGCCTCGTCGATGCCGAGGACTTCCACGAGCGGGGTCACATCGCCGAAGATCTGCATCACCTGCTGCGAGAGCGCTTTGTAGCGCTCGAAATGCGGTTCGAGAACGACGGCGTCGGGACAGCGGCGCAGGGCAACCGACATCGGCATGGCCGAGTTCACACCGTATCGGCGGGCAACGTAGTTGGCGGCGGTCACCACGGAGCGTCCGGAGCGGTGTCCGACGACGACGGGTTTGTTGACCAATTCAGGATGATCGAGCAGTTCGACCGACGCGAAGAAGGCATCCAGGTCGATGTGCAACATCGTGGCGGAGCTGTCATCGACGGAGTGCGCAGAGACCTGTCTGCCTCGCCCATCTTGTTTGCTCATACTGCGACCCTAACCCGAACTCCTGGAGAGTCGCGAAAGGGGGAATGCCCAGCGCGCGATGACCGTTGGAGCAGGCAACATTAATCGAGAGTGGCAGAAGAGCGCGGAGGAAACACCCATGTCGAGTGACTGGTTGACACTACAAACGCAAGCACATCGAGAGTTCTCCGATCGCGTTGCTGCGATCACCGATTGGAGCGCGCCGACTCCCGACACGGAGTGGAGCGTTCGCGACCTGGTGCGGCACGTCATCATCGAGCAACAGTGGATTCCTCCTCTGCTGCGCGGGCTGAACCAGCGTGAGGCACGTCGGGAACTCGCTCCGCTCGGAGCAGATCTTGCCGCCGAATGGCACAAACACTCCGCCCTTGCGACCCAAGCGTGGCAGTCGACGCCGCCGGATGCCTCGGTTCAGCTCGCGTATGACACGGTGACGGCCGAGGACTACCTGCGTGAGCAGGTGTCAGAAGTCACCATCCACAGCTGGGATCTGGCCCGCGCCACCGCGGCCGACGAAACCCTTGACGAGCAGCTCGTCGCCGCGGTGTGGACGGTGTTCGAACCGCAGAAGGACACGCTGCTGGCCAGTGGCTTGTATGCGCCGCCGGTTCCGCTGCCCGACGACGCACCGCTCCAGTCCCGTCTACTGGCCCTCACCGGGCGTGACGACCGGGTGTGGTCCGAGCAGGCCGGGTGACTAGCCGAGCTCAGTGCCGAACAGCAGACCGAGAAAGTAGGTCACACCGGCCGCACCGAAACCGATGGCCAGCTGGCGCAGCGCACGCTTGAACGGCGGTGCTCCCGAAAGCAGTCCCACGACGGCACCGGTACCGAGCAGGGCGATACCGACGAGAGTTGCAGCCACGATGATCGCTGCGATTCCCTGCATTCCGAACAGGTACGGCAGAACCGGGAGCAATGCACCGGAGGCGAAGAAGCAGAAACTGGACAGAGCGGCGCTCATCCCGGTTCCGATCGCTTCGTGTTCGTCGACGACGTCCGTGGCCGGCGCCCCGCCAGCCGTCACACCGATTGAACCGGTCGCCATCGCAACGCTTCGCAACACGTCCTCCGCATGCTGAGCCGCCTCCTCAGGAGACATGCCCCGCGCGCGGTAGACCAGGGTCAACTCATTCGCGGCCAAGTCGAGATGCGGAAGAGCACTCTGCGTGTCCGGGTTCGGTGACGATGCCTCGAGCAGCTCGCGCTGAGACCGCACGGAGACGTACTCCCCCGCACCCATCGAGAGTGCGCCGGCCAGCAGGCCGGCGATTCCCGTGAACAGCACGGTCGAGGCGGGAACCCCGGTCGCGCCGATGCCGAGCACGAGGGCCAGGTTGCTGACCAGTCCGTCGTTGACGCCGAATACCGCAGCACGGAACGTACCGGAGAGACGTTTGCGCCCACGGGCGGCCAAGCCTCTGACGACCTCTTCGTGGATGCGTTCATCGGCGGCCATGGCGTCCGTCGCGTCGACATCCGCTTCATAGGGCGACCGTGACTCGGCGCGCTGCGCGAGAGCCAAGACGAAGACCGACCCGAACCGACGGGCCAGAAAGCCGAGAAACCGGGTGCGCACGGCACCCTTGCGTGGCGCACCGACGTTGTCGCCGAGCAGGGTTCGCCAGTGTTGCTCGTGACGGCCCTCTGCCTCGGCAAGAGCCAACAGGATGTCGCGCTCCTCGCCGGTGCGCCGACCGGCGAGGTCGCGATAGACCGCCGCCTCGGCCTGCTCATCGGCCAGATAGCGACGCCACCGGCGAATCTCAGCAGAACTCGGAATGCGGTCGGCCATCACGTCAGTCACGCCTCGGGCGCGATCGACAGCAAGCTTTCCGGCACCTTGACCGATTCGTGCGGCCCGGATCCGTCCAGGGCGAAGAACGGCTCGTGGAACTGAACCTCCCAGATCGGCTCCCGCGTGCTCACCACAGCGAAGAAGGCCGTTCCGGTCATTTCGCCGGGCGCCACAATCACGCCAATCGGGTCGCTGATCTCCGAGTCGGGAAAGCGGGTGCGGTCGAGGTGCACCACAACCTGCACGCCGACACCGAAACCGGTGCCGGCGGGCGTTGCCGCGCTCGAATCAGTCGAGCCGTTTCGTCTCCACATTGCTACTCGGCGCTCCCGGCCCGCTCAAGAACGAGCTCGCGCACGCGGGCGGCGTCGGCCTGGCCGCGCATCGCCTTCATCACGGCGCCGATCACGGCACCGGCGGCCTGCACCTTGCCATCGCGGATCTTCTCCATCACATCAGGCTGCGAGGCGAGAGCCTCGTCGATGGCGGCGATCAGCGGGCCATCATCACTGACAACGGCCAGTCCACGGGAGGCCACGACCTCGGCCGGGGTTCCCTCACCGGCGATGACGCCTTCCAGCACCTGGCGGGCCAGACGATCGGTCAACGTACCTGCGTCGACGAGTGCGATCAGCGCGGCAACCTGCGAGGGATCGACAAGCGTGTCGGAGGCGACACCGGCGGCGTTGGCCAGGCGAGCGATTTCACCCGTCCACCACTTGCGGGCCGACTGTGCTCCGGCGCCGGCTGCGACGGTGGCCTCGACGGCGTCGAGCAGCTCCGAGTTCACGACATCCTGGAACTCCAGGTTCGCAAATCCCCAGTCCGCCTGCAGACGCTTGCGGCGAGCAGCCGGCGGCTCGGGCAGGGTGGCGCGCAGCTCTTCGACCCATTCACGGGACGGCGCCATCGGGAGCAGGTCGGGCTCAGGGAAGTAGCGGTAGTCATCGGCATCAGACTTGGGACGACCCGCGCTCGTGATGCCGGTGTCCTCGTGCCAGTGGCGCGTCTCCTGCGTGATGGTTCCACCGGCGAAGAGCACAGCGGCCTGGCGCTGGATCTCGTAGCGCACCGCGCGCTCGACCGAACGCAGCGAGTTGACGTTCTTCGTCTCGGTGCGCGTGCCGAGCTTGTCAGAGCCGCGCGGACGCAGGGAAACGTTGGCGTCACAACGCACGTTGCCCTCTTCCATACGAGCGTTCGAGACGCCGAGCGCCTTGACGATCTCGCGCACGGCTGCGACGTACGTCTTGGCGATCTCGGGCGAGTCCGCTTCGCCGCCCTCGATCATGCGGGTGACGATCTCGACGAGGGGCACGCCGCCACGGTTGTAGTCGACGAGCGAGTAGTCGGCGCCCTGGATGCGACCGGTTGAGCCGCCCTTGTGGGTGAGTTTTCCGGCGTCGTCTTCCATGTGGGCGCGCTCGATCTCGACCGTGATCTGACGACCGCTTTCGAGCTCGATCGTGAGTGAACCGTCGAAGGCGATCGGTTCGTCGTACTGTGACGTCTGGAAGTTCTTCGCCGTGTCGGGGTAGAAGTAGTTTTTGCGGGCGAACCGCGAGGTCTCCGCGATCTCGCAGCCCAGGGCGAGGCCCAACCGAATGCTCGACTCGATCGCCTTCTGGTTCACCTGCGGCAAACCGCCGGGCAGGCCCAGGCAGGTCGGGCAGGTGTTCGTGTTGGCACCCTGACCGAATTCGTTGGCGCAGCCGCAGAACATCTTGGTCTTGGTGTTGAGTTCGACGTGCACCTCGAAGCCGAGCACCGGCTCGTACAGCTCGAGTGCCTTGTCGAAGTCCATCAGTTCAGCCTTCCGCATCAGAGGGCTCCCCCTTCAGTTGCAAATGCCGGGTGGGTCAGGGTGGTACCGGACAATGCCGGTGCCTGGCTGAGCAGGGTGTGGCCCCAGGTCGACTCCTGCAGCCGTTCGATTGCCGCACCAATCGTGTAGAGACGGGCGTCTTCGCGGGCCGGAGCCATGATCTGCAGGCCGACGGGCAGACCGTCTTCGGGCGCGAGCCCGATCGGGAGGCTCATGCCGGGGATGCCGGCGAGGTTGGCCGGGATGGTGGTCACGTCGTTGAGGTACATGGCCATCGGGTCTTCGCGCTTCTCACCGAATTTGAACGCGGTGGTCGGGGCGCTCGGGGAGACGAGTACGTCCACCTGGCTGAACGCGGCAGCGAAGTCACGCTGAATCAGCGTGCGCACCTTCTGCGCACTGCCGTAGTAGGCGTCGTAGTAGCCGGCCGACAGGGCGTAGGTGCCGAGGATGATGCGGCGCTTGACCTCGGGGCCGAAGCCGGCCTCACGGGTAGCAGCCATCACGCGCTCGCTCGTCATCGGTCCCTCACCCGGGTCGACACGGATGCCGAAACGCACGGAGTCGAAACGGGCCAGGTTGCTCGAAGCCTCGGCCGGGAGGATCAGGTAGTACGCTGCGACGGCGTATTCGAAGTTCGGTGCGCTGACCTCGATGATCTCGGCGCCGGCGGCGGCGAGCAACGCCAGGGTTTCGGTGAAGCGCTGCTTCACACCGGCCTGGAAACCCTCACCGTTCAACTCTTTCACCACGCCGATCTTGACGCCCTTGAGGGCGCCGTCGACGAGGCCGGCGCGAGCCGCAGCGGTCATCGACGGCCAGGAGTCGGTGAGTGAGGTGGAGTCGAGAGGGTCGTGCCCACCGATCACATCGTGAAGCAGTGCAGAGTCGAGCACCGTGCGGGAGACCGGGCCGACCTGGTCGAGCGAGGAGGCCAGGGCGATCGCGCCATAGCGGGAGACGCCGCCGTAGGTCGGCTTGACGCCGACGGAGCCGGTGACGGCTGCGGGCTGACGAATCGATCCGCCGGTGTCGCTTCCGAGGGCGAGCGGCGCCTCGAAGGCGGCAACTGCGGCGGCCGAGCCACCGCCGGAACCACCGGGAATGCGGTCGCGACCCCACGGGTTGCGGGTCACACCGTATGCCGAGTGCTCCGTCGACGAGCCCATCGCGAACTCGTCCATGTTCGTCTTGCCGAGCGGAATCAGGTCGGCCTTCCGCAGACGCGCGACCACAGTCGCGTCGTAGGGCGGAATCCAGCCCTCGAGGATCTTCGATCCGGAGGTCGTCGGCATGTCGCGCGTCGCGAGCACGTCTTTGATGGCGATCGGAACGCCGGCGAGGTGTCCGAGGGCGACTCCGGCGGCGCGACGGGCGTCAACATCCGCTGCCGAGGCGAGGGCGGCATCCGCGGACACATGCAGGAAGGCGTGAAGATCGGTGTCGACTGCGGCGATCTGGTCGAGGTGCGCGCGAGTGACCTCGACGGCGCTGACAGAACGGTCGGCGAGCAGATCGCTGAGGTTTGCGGCGGAGAGGGTGATCAGGTCGGTCATGGTTACTCCTCGTCCAGGATTGCGGGCACGCGGAACTTGTCGCCGTCGCGCGCCGGAGCACCGGAGAGCGCCTGCTCGACGGTCAACGACGGAACGACGACGTCTTCGCGGAAGACGTTGGTCAGCGGCATCGGGTGGCTGGTCGCAGGAACGTCGGGCGTGGCGACGGCGGTCACCTTGGCGACGGAGTCGACGATCTGGCCAAGGTCAGCGGTGAGATTCGCGATCTCTTCTGGACTGAGGTCGATCCGGGCGAGGTTGGCCAGATGGGCCACCTGCTCGGCCGTGATTTCAGACATGTGTCTCCGTACGGGTTCGTCGAGTGAATCCGTCAATTCTATTCGGAGCTGCCGGTGACCTGTTTCGCATTGCCGGTGCCAATGAGCGCCATGTTGTGCAGAGACTCGCTTCCGGGCGTGAAGTAGTCGTTGTGACCGAACGAGGCATTCAACCATTTACCGGTCACGGCATCTCGGTTTCCCGTCACGCCCAGGCGGTGGGCGCCGTAGGACGAAGCGCCGGGGTCGCTGCCGAAGAACCCGCTGTTGACCGCCGGATCCCAGTCGGCCTCCCCCACGAACACTTCGCCCCCCGCCACATTCAGGTCGGCGGCCGATTGCGACGCACTGCCGGGCGAGCCCACAATCGTGAAGGTATCGACGCTGAGTGAGCCGCGCGCCAGGGCGACGAGCGAGACGACGGAACCGTAGGAATGTCCGATGATGCTGAGGAACGGCTGGTTGTCTCCGCGCACGTCGCGCAGACCGTTGATCGCATGTTCCAGCTGGTCGGCCCCGATCTCAGCGCGGTCCAAACCGCCGACGGTGAAGAGATCAGGAGTCTCGTAGCCGATCCAGGCGATGGTGGCGACACTCTGGGCCGGCGTCGTCGGATCGGCACGTTCGTGCAGCACCCGTTTCTGCTCGGCGTAGAGCGCTTCGGCCGTGTCCGACCAGTTAACCAACTGCTCCTGCACGCCATAGTTCATCCCCGGCACCAAGTAGGTGACGAAGTCCGCTGTGTCGGGGTTGCCGATGACGACCGCTGCCCGGCCTCCGTCGGTCGGATCGAGCTGCATCAGATAGCGGGACGCGTGCCCGGCCCCGTCTTCGACAGCCAGCTTCACCTGGCCGAGTACTGACAGTTCCCGGGTCAAACCGGTCTGCTCGCCTGGCGGCAAGTCGCTGGTCAGTTGTTCGCGAATGTCGGCGTCGGTCTCCGTGAGATACCGCAGGTTGGCGGCGCTGCGATCACGAACCGGGATGCCTTCCAGGTTTCCGACAACCCGCGGCGCTGCAGACATCCACGCCTTCTGGTCGCTGGTTCCGAGGTCTCGCCACCACCCGCTGACGGCGGCCGCGGCCGGCGGGGAGGCGAGAAGTGCGTCAACCTTCGACGGGTAGGCAGTCAAGAAGGCGGAGATCCCGTTGGCGCCGAGTTGCGTCAAGTCATTCAGGAGTCGTGCGCCGGTGGTCGACCCGAGTGCGGCACTGCCGACATTGGTACGCGATGGAAGCATCGGAGAGACGATGGGGAGTGCCAGCGAACCTCCGACTGACATACCGCGAGCCGAAGAATGCAGGGCGAGAGTTTGGGTGGCTACCGACGGCGATGACCTAATTTCGAGCACGCGAGGGACCGAGTCCGCATCGACCATTCCACCGAAGGCCAGCGAGACTGCAACTACAGCTGCCAAGTTGACCAGCAAACTCGAGTACGTCCCCTCGTACACATCGAGCACGCCATTGGCTCGAGCCCAGGCACAACACCTAGTGGTCTCAGCCTAGTGAGGGAATATACCCCTAATCAGGCACCATCGCCCCCCTTCCTGGGGGCATATAAGGGGACAGACGGACTAGTCTGTCGAGGGCAATCCGGCCGGTCCATTGGCCAGCAAAATCCTGAAGCCGTCAGCATCGAGCACGCGAATACCGAGCTGTTCAGCCTTGGTCAACTTGGACCCTGCGCCGGGGCCGGCCGCGACGAAGTCAGTGTTCTTCGACACGCTCGATGCCGACTTGCCGCCCGCCGCAATGATCGCTTCCTGGGCTCCCTCGCGGGTGAAGCCCTCGAGCGACCCGGTGGCGACCACGGTGAGACCCGCAAGCACACCGCCGGCTGCCGCTGCAGCTCCGGGGCCCGGATGATCGGGCGTGGTGAACTGAACGCCGGCGTTCGCCCATTCGGCAACGATGTCCTGGTGCCAGTCGACGTCGAACCAGGCGAGCACGGCATCGGCGATGATTCCGCCGACCCCGTCGACTTCAGCCAGTTCCTCCCGGGATGCAGCACGAATCGCGTCGAGCGAACCGAAGTGCCCGGCCAGGGCGCGGGCAGCGACGGGCCCGACGTGGCGGATGCTCAGGGCGACGAGGATGCGCCAGAGCGGCTTGGTCTTGGCCAGTTCGAGGTTTGCGAGCAACTCGAGTGCGTTCTTCGACGGAACGGAATCTTCGTCTCCGGCGAACTCGGCGGCATCCGGATCGAATGCCGGATCGGCATCCTTGCCGGTCTTCTTGCGTTTGCGGCGGAACGGGGTGTCTGTCTTCGGCTCACCGTTCTCGCCCAGCTTCGGCAAACCGGTCTCGGCATCCCGCACAACCACCGTGACGGGGAAGAGGTCTTCGACGCGCAAGGTGAACAGACCGGCCTCGGTGTGCAGTGGAGGCTCGGCCGGCTCAAGTGGCTGGGTCAACGCCGCAGCGGCGACCTCGCCCAATGCCTCGACATCGAGTGCGCCCCGGGATCCGGCATGCTCGACGCGCCCGCGCACCTGGGCCGGGCAGTTTTTTGCGTTTGGGCAGCGCAGATCGACGTCACCCTCTTTCATCGCACGCAGCGCCGTTCCGCATTCCGGGCAGAACTCGGGCATCACGAACTCGCGCTCGGAGCCGTCGCGCAGCTCGACGACCGGGCCGAGGATCTCGGGGATGACGTCGCCGGCCTTGCGCAGTACCACCGTGTCGCCGAGCAGCACACCTTTGGCCTTGACGACATCCTGATTGTGCAGGGTGGCCTGCCGAACGACGCTGCCTGCCACGTGCACCGGCTCCATCACCGCGTAGGGCGTGGCCCGGCCGGTGCGGCCGACGCCAACGACGATGTCGAGAAGCTTCGTGTTCACCTGCTCCGGCGGGTACTTGAAGGCGATGGCCCAGCGGGGCGCACGGTTGGTCGCTCCGAGTTCGGCGTGCAGGGCGAGTTCGTCGATTTTGATGACGATTCCGTCGATCTCATGCTCGACGCTCCCCCGGTGCTCGCCGAAGTAGGCGATGAACTCTGCGGCTTCAGTGGCCGCCTCCGTCACACGGTAGTGCGTGCTGATCGGCAAACCCCAGGTGGCGAGCAATTCGTAGACCTCGGACTGCGCGCTGACCGGTGGACGCTCCCACGCGCCGATGCCGTGCACGAGCATCCGCAGTCGACCGAGGCGAGCGTGCATGATGCGCAGCTGATCTGGATTCTTCTTCTCGGCCTTCTGGCGCAGCGACCCGCTTGCTGCATTGCGCGGATTGGCGAACACGCGTTCACCGGCCGCCGCCTGCTCGGCGTTGAGCTCGCGAAATGATGCGACGGGAAAGAAAACTTCGCCGCGCACTTCGACGAGGGGCGGATGCCCGCTGCCGCTCAATCGCTTCGGAATCCCCGGCACGAGTGCGATGTTCTCGGTGACGTCTTCACCGACGACGCCGTCGCCCCGCGTCGCTGCGGTGACCAGGACGCCGTTCTCGTAGCGCAGGTTGATCGCGAGGCCGTCGATCTTGAGCTCGCAGAGATAGTGCACCGCACGACCGGCGTCACGCTCGACCTTGGCCGCCCAGGATTCGAATTCTTCGATGCTGAACACGTTGTCCAGGCTCAGCATCCGTTCGGCGTGCTCGACCGGGTCGAACAGGGCTTGGGCGCGGCCGCCGACGGTTTGAGTCGGGCTGTCCTGGCTCTGCAGTTCGGGAAAGAGTCGCTCGAGTTCTTCGAGCCGGTGCATGAGAGTGTCGTATTCCTCATCAGAGGCGATGGCGGCACTCTTCTCGTAGTACGCCTCGCGCAGCTCGAGAATTCGTGTCGTCAGCTGCACCGCTTCGCTCTGGGCTGCGTGCAACTCGGCGCCCGTCGACTCGGCATCGTGAATGTCGTCTGTGTTCAGTGTCTCAGCCACCTGAACAGTTTAGGGAATCGGGCGTCTGCCGCTGAGAGCTGATTGACCGGATCAGTTCTTCGGCGGAACGCTGCGGCGGTCGTCATCAGCGGGGCGTGCACGGAATCCCAGAACGGACCGATTTCGACCGCTCGACCGGCTGTCCCATTGGCCTCGCGTCGCGAGTGTCATCAAGGCGATCCCGGCCAGGATCAGCCAGAAGTAGACCGGAGATTGCTCAAGCACGAGCCGCAGTGCTCCCAACATGATCGCGAACACACCGCTGGCAAACAGGAGACGGGTGACTTTCCACCCGAACAGTGCGCGTCGCTGAGTCATGCTGACACTCTACGCATCCTCGGTCGAACGGAAGGGAGCAAGAATGTCGGCGAGTTGTCGGCCGCGGCCGGCGCCGGACCCTGCAGACCGTGATTGCGGCGCGGACTCGTGGTGCGCTGACGCGGGGTGCGCTGACGTGGGGTACGCGTGAATGGTTGAATTCCTCACGATTCACTGAGCGAGGATTCAAAAAGGCGGCGGCGCCGGCTCACGATCTACTTCTGCGGGCTGGTCACTTCCACTGGCGCTGGACGGGCGATCTTCGGGCAACCCGGCTTGAGGCAGGCTGGTGCCGGGCAGATCAAGCGCGGGCCGGGTGGTGTAGACGCGGCCGGTGGGTGAGGTCCAGGCAATGACGCCGTCGCCTTGCTGAACCGGATGCCAGGTGCTGGCGTGCTTGAGCCGGTGGCAGGATGTGCAGAGGTGGGCGAGATTGACGGCGTCTGTCGGTCCGCCGAAAGCGCGGGCGATGGTGTGGTCGATCTCGCTGGTCGCGGCGGGTTGGCCGCAGTTCACGCCCCGGCAGGTGCCGTCACGGGTGTGCAACCAGATTTTCAAATCTTCGGGCACCCGGTAGTGCTCAGTTCCAAGAGAGAGCGGCACGCCGGTCTCGGGGTGCACCAGCAACCGGAGGAACGATGGCGCTCTCGCGCAGAGTTCCCGGGCGGTGTCGGCGTCGATCGGGCCGTAGCCGTCGAGGGTGGCCGGTTCGTCACTGAGACCGAGCAGGGTGAACACCGGCACGGTCACGATCACGGTCGGCCGGATGCCGCGGCCCGGCCTCCGGCGCCGCGTGGCCCGGACGGGCTTCCGGCCGCCCGCACCGCCGACGGTCCCGCCGGCCCCGGTGCCGGTCCCTTTCCCGACACGGGCGCGGTCGGCGCGGGCGTCCTCGAGGAGGCCCTGCAATTCGGCGGCGAGTTCGCCCGGCTCGAACAGTTCCCCGTCGTGCAGCAGTTCGACCGCGACATCGGCGCGCAGCTGGGCGAGGGTGCGCGGGTCGGTCGGGTGCTGCCGGCGCCGGGCGATCTCGTCGACGCGGGTGAACGCGGCCAGCACGTCGGCGGCCGGCCCGAACAGGTTCAACCAGGCCATCCCGTCGGGCGCCGCCTCGAACGCCAGCCGGCGCTCCGCGGCGACCGCCCGTTTCCGGGCGCGGATGGAATCGGGATGCAGGCGTTCCCGCAACGCGATCGCCTTCCGCCGCAGCTGACCGACCGGCAGCCGGAGTGCGTGCGGCAACACCGCCTCCTCGAACGCGGCCCGCACCTCGGACGGCAGGGTGCGCGCCTGGTCGAGGATCACCTGCGCATGCCGGTAACTGATCGTCCCGGCCTCCAACGCGGCCCGGGTGCCGGGCAGTTCGCGCACGAGAGTCTGACTGTCGTCGATCAGCCGGGACGCGCTCGGCTGCGGCACCCGCAGCAGCGCGCCGATCTCGCTGACGAAGACCCGGTGCGCCCACTCGGC